>NTHE01000045.1 GCA_002551355.1 Streptomyces sp. man185
GGCGAGCAGGGCCGGAGACCGGCCCTGCTCGCCCGCCGAAGGGGCCGGCTCGCGGCGCAGCCGGTCCAGGGTGCGTGCGATGTACAGGCCCGGTACGAGCGAGAGTTCCGCGAGCGGCTCTCCCGCCACGCTCAGGACCCTCTCCCGTCGGCCGGTGCGATAGGCGCCGGCGGGGACGAGGGCGTCGATGAAGGGGAGGTCCCCGTCCGGTGCGGCCCGCATCAGTACGCCCCCGTGATGACGGGGACGCCTGTGAAGGCTTCGAGCGGGCGGACGTCCGCCACGGAGTGCCCGACCGCGTCCGGCGGCGCGGTCACCCGCCGGGCCAGGTCGCGCTCGCGGTTGTTGGGCAGCAGGGCCGACTTGCTGACGTGGTGCATGACGACCTGGCCCGTCGCCCCGACGGCGGCCGGCTTGCCGCTTCCGGGGTCGACCACCGTGTAGGTGACATGCGGCGACGGCGAGTCGAACGCGGAGTCGCCGTCCTCGGTGGTCACCCGCTCGAAGGCGGCTCCCAGCGCCATCGTGCTGCCGTAGAGCCCGAACAGCGGGATCCCGGGGAAGACCTCCCGCCGCAGCAGGTCCCGGGTGTCCCGGTCCATGCTCGTCCCGCACCAGGTGATGACCTCCACCTGGTCCCGTACGAGGTCGGCCAGCCGTTCGTCGCGCGCCAGCCGTTCCAGAACCGGCGGGGGTGCCTGGAGCGCCCCGGTCCGCTGGCTGCGGAGCACGTCGGCCGCCTGGGCGAGCACATGGTCCAGGTACCGGTCGGCCTCCTCGGCGCGTCCCTCCCGCAGACAGCGGCGTACCCAGCGGGGGTCGAAGTCGACGGCGAAGCGGAAGCCGCCCCGACGGCGGGCGTGCTGGCCGGTGAGTTCGGCGTAGTCGTGCGGCCCGCTCGGGCCGAGCGACAGCCAGTTCGCCCCGTGCGGATAGCCCCGCGCGTCCATGGCGCGCATGGCGTTCGCCATCTCGCGTTCCATCCAGTCGGCCAGATACAGCACCCGTTTGGGGATTCCGGTGGTGCCGCCGCTCTCGAAGACCCCGATCACCTCGGCGGTCCCTCCGTAGCCCCGGGGCAGCAGATCCTCCACCGGGGCGTACCGCAGGTCGTCGACGACCTGCGGGAACAGCTGCAGATCCGCCATGGTGCGGACATCCGTACACGGGTCGAAGTCCAGGGTCTCCCGCCGCCGCAGCCAGAACGGCGTGCCGGTCTTCGGGGAGAAGTGCCACTGCATGGCCGCCCTGACCAGGTCGTCCGGGTCCACGTCCGCGTCGACCGGAGCGTCCAGGACCGCCAGCGCTCTCGCCGTCTTCATCCTGCCTCCCGCAATCCGCCGTGAGGTGCTGATGCGTGCTCGGGTGCTGATGCCGGGTACGGCCGGTTCACCGCAGCGTGATCCCGGCAGCGGTGACGGCCCGCAGGAACTCGCCGCGCTCGACCGCGTCGGCCACCAGCTCCAGCTCGTCCGACATGTACCGGTCGCGGTCGAGGGTCGGGGCCAGTGCGCGCACGGCGTCGTACGCGGCCCGGCCGGCGGTGCCGAGCTTTCCGTAGCAGTCGTTCAGGTCCACGGCCTGGGCCGCCGCCAGGAACTCCACCGCCAGGATCTTGGTGTTGTTGGAGAGCACCCGCCGGGCGTTCCGCGCGGCGATCAGGCCCATGCTGACGATGTCCTGGTTGTCGCCGTTGGACGGGACGCTCTGGGTGCTGGCCGGGGCGATGGTCCGGTTCTCCGCGACCAGCGCGGTGGCCGGGTACTGGGCGCCGGCGAAGCCGCTGTTGAGGCCGGGCTCCCCGGCGACGAGGAACTCCGGGAGGCCGTAGTTCAGGTGCCGGTTGAGCAGCCGGTTGGTCTGGCGCTCGGAGAGCACGCCGAGCTGGGTGAGGGCGATCGTGGTGAAGTCCATGGCGAACGCGACCGGCTGACCGTGGTAGTTGCCGCCGTGGAAGACTTCCTGACCGGGGAAGAACAGCGGGTTGTCGGTGGCGGAGTTGAGCTCCGTGCCCAGCGTGCTCGCCGCGTGCCGCAGGGTGTCGCGCACCGCGCCGAGCACCTGGGGGATGGCCCGCAGCGTGTACGCCTTCTGGAGGTAGACGTCGGTGCGGGTCACGTCGTCGCCCGACCGCTTGCTCTCCACCTCGCCGCGGATCTCGGCGTGGGACACGGCCAGCCGGCTGTCGGCGAGCAGGGTGCGCAGGTTGGCCGCCGAGTCGATCTGTCCCCGGTGCGGGCGCGCCAGTTCGTGGCCCTCGGCGAGGAACGGGCTGGTGGAGCACTTCAGGGCCTCCAGCAGCAGGGCGGAGACGATCTCCGCCTGGTGGAGCTGGTCGAGGGCGCGGCCGACCACGAGCGACCCCAGACCGGTCATCCCGGAGGTGCCGTTGATCAGCGCGAGGCCTTCCTTGAAGCGCATCTCCAGGGGCTCGATGCCCCGCTCGCGCAGCACCTCGCCGGTCGGGACCCGGACGCCGTCGCGGAGCACGTACCCCTCGCCGATCACGGTGATGGCGATGTGCGACAGCGTCGCGAGGTCGCCACTGGCGCCGAGCGAGCCGATCTCGGGGATCGCGGGGATGATGCCCTCGTTGAGGTAGAGGGCCAGTCGCTCCAGGACCTCGGGCCGCACCGCGGAGTAGCCGCGTGCGAGGGCGTTGAGCCGGGCGGCGAGTATCGCCCGGGCCTCGTCCTCGGCGAACAGCGGGCCGACGCCGGCGCTGTGGCTGCGGATCAGGTTCGTCTGCAGCTCCACCTCTTTGGAGGGCTCCACCTGCATGTAGATCATCTCGCCGTAGCCGGTGGTCACCCCGTACACCGACGCGCCCTGGCGGACGATGTCCTCGAACTGCTTCCGGCTGGCCGCCGCCTTGTCCAGCACCTCGGGGCTCACCGTGACCCGGGTGTGCTGCTCAGCGACGGAGCGGACGTCGTCGAGGCCGAGGTTCTCCCCGTCGAAGGTGATGCTCGCCGTCGTGGTGTCGATCGTGGTCATGGTGGCTGTCTCCTCGTGTCGGTCGGGCCCGGTGACGAAATGCGTGGCACCGGGTTCCGGCTTTTTTTCGTTGCTCGGCGATTCGACCACCGGGGTGTCGGATGTCGATACGCCCGCAGGGACAGCGCGGAATGTACTTCGGGGCACACCGAAACGGATGAATGGCTGTCCCGTGACGACTCGGGGGCGTATTCAGCTGCCCGGAAGGCGCTCGGACGAGGCGCTCCGAACTCGCCGTTGAACCTCTCTGACCAGTATGGACACCCAGCTGTCCCGGCACTTTCGGACATGACCGGCGAAAGGACGGCCGCTCTCACCTTGTTGTCGCGGAGTCGGAGTCGGGTAATTCTTTTCCCCATCGCACCCGGAGAGCGATCCCGACAAGGAGGGACAGGGAATGAAGCCCAGGACGAACGATCGTTTCAGCAGCGACGCCCGAATCGACGACATCATGCACAGCATGCGTGTGAACGGCTACGCCGTTGTCGAGGATGTGCTTCCGCACGAAACGGTGGATGCCCTGCTGGGCGAGATGACGCCCTATATCGACGCCACGCCGTTCGGCCCGGACGCGTTCGCCGGCCAGCGGACCAAGCGCACGGGAAGCGCCGTCGCCCGCTCGGCGACCGTCCGCGATCTGATCGTGCACCCGCTGATCAAGGCGATAGCGGGGGAAGTGCTCGCCTCCTCCACCGAGTTCCAGCTGTCGCAGACCCAGCTCATCAGCGCCCACCCGGGCTCGGTGGCGCAGAAGCCCCACAAGGACGAACTCGTCTGGGACTTCTTCCCCTTCGCGGCCGACCACCATGTGATGTGCCAGTTCTTCTGGGCGCTCACCGACTTCACCGAGGAGAACGGCGCCACCCGGGTGGCGCCGGGCAGCGACACGATCGACCCCTCGGAGATCACGGAGGCGGACACCCTCCCCGTGGAGATGCGCAAGGGGTCGGTCTTCGTCTTCAACGGGAAGGTGGTGCACGGCGGTGGGACCAACCGCTCGGACCAGGTGCGACAGGGCCTGATCACGAGCTACTGCTCCGGCTGGGTCCGGCAGGAGGAGAACCAGTACCTCGTCGCCCCGCCGGACGTCGCCCGGACGTTCTCCGAGGACGTCCTCAGGATGATCGGCTACCAGCAGGGCTGCTTCGCCATGGGGTACGCCGGGGACATCGAGGAGCCGATGGACGTGCTCTTCGGCCGCACGGCAAGCAGCCCGATCGTGCCGTCGGAGGCCACGCGGAGTGCCGCCAACGAGAGGGCGCGCCAGTGGAGTGAGGACGTCGCCCAGCGCACCGTCTGACCCTTCCCCCCTCCCCCGCCCTGTCCGACCCCGCCCCCGCCGGGCGGGTCCCGTTTTCCGCGCTCCGCGCCGATCCGAGAGGTGACGATGACGTCCACGGAAGAACAACCTGTATCGGTCATGCCGATCATGAACATGGTCTACGGCCTGTGGGTGTCCCAGACACTCGTGACCGCCCATGAGCGCGATCTGTTCGGCCGCTTCGCCGCACGACCGGGCATGACACCGGCCGAACTCGCCGGCCTGCTGGGTCTGGAGGAACGCCCCGTCGAACAACTGGTCACCGCCTGTGCGGCGTTGGGCCTGTTGCAGCGTGACGGCGAGGGATACCGCAACACGCCCATGACCACCCGCTACCTGCTGCGCGGCGGCGAGGACTACGCGGGCGGCTGGGTGGAGATCGTCTCCCGTCACGACTACCCCGGCTGGTTGCGCCTGGACGAGGCGCTGCGGACGAACCGCCCGACCGCCTGGGACAGCGAGCGCCGCGACTCGTTGTTCGACGACGAGAACCCCGTGGTCGTGGAGTCGTTCTGGGAGGGCATGAGCGCGATCTCCCGGCCCACCGCGCGGACCCTGGCCCAGGCGGTCGACCTCTCGGGCGACCTCTCCCTGCTGGACGTGGGCGGAGGCGGAGGCGCCTACGCGATCGAGCTGAGCCGGGCCTACCCGTCGCTGCGCACCACCGTCTTCGATCTGCCCTTCGTCTGCGACCTGACGCAGAAGAAGGTCGAGCAGGCGGGCTTCGCCGACCGGATCTCCTTCGCCGGCGGCGACTTCTTCTCCGACACGCTGCCCACCGGTCAGGACGCGGTGCTGCTCTCCATGATCCTGCACGACTGGGACGTCGACCAGTGCAGGAGGATCCTGCGGAGCTGCTACGACGCGTTGGCTCCCGGAGGCCGTCTGCTGATCAGCGAACTGCTGGTCGCCGACACCAAGGACGGACCGCTCGACGCCACGTTGATGAGCCTGTCGATGCTCGTGGAGACCTTCGGCCGGAACTACACCGGGGCGGAGTACCGGGAGTGGCTGCTGGAGACGGGCTTCGCCGAGGTCGAGATACGCCGGTTCGACGCCCCGGCCGCCAACGGGGTCGTCATCGCCCGCAAGCCCGGGTGAGCCCTCGGCGCGATCGGTGACGCACCGCCTCGGCCCCCGGCCCCGCCATCGGCGGGCCGGGGGCCGAGGCCCTGGCGTCAGATGTAGCCCTCGCGCAGGGCGTAGGCCACGGCGTGGGCGCGGTTGCGGAGGTTCAGCCGGGTCGTCAGTTTGTACATGACGTCCTTGATGGTGCGTTCGGAGTAGCACAGCTCCGCGGCGATCTTCGCGGTGCCGAACCCCTCGGCGACCAGGCGCATGACCTCGACCTCACGGGGGGTCAGCCCGTAGGTGGGGAAGCCCGGCCCTCCGCCCACGGCCGGGGACGCTCCCGTACCCATCTGACGGATCAGCCGGCCCAGCAGGTCGGCCGGGAGGTCCCCGTCGCCGCGTGCGGCGGCCAACACGGCCTGGATCAGCCGGTTCCTGGTGGCCTCGTGACGCCAGACGACGGCGCTGACTCCATAGCTCACCACTTCGTGGAACTCGTCGTCCTGCAAGGTGTCCAGCACCAGGACGGCCTTGGAACCGTCGCTGCCGACGGCCCTGCGCATCTGGGTCAGCGTGCCCTGGCTGAGTACGTGGTCGACCAGCAGGATCACGCCGCCCGGACTCTTCCGCTCGCGGACCTCGATGCGCGCGTCCCGGTCCAGAGCGCTCAGCGCACCCTCCCGGGATATGGGGTCCCGGGCGTGTACCACTACGGGGACCCTCGGCTCGAATGGTTCCGGATGACGGTCCACAGAATTCACCGTTCTCACAGGGTTCGTCATTACCACGGGGTTGACCATTCCCACCGGGTTCGTGCCGCCGGCTGAACTCGACAAAACCTGCACTCCCTGTCTGCATGCTCTGTTGACACCGTCGAGCGGTTCGGTCCCCCGTGGTTTCGACGCCGTTAATTCGTCGGGCAGGATTCCACCCCTGTCAGATTCCGGACGATGCCGGCCGCGAGCTGATGGCACGCGGTCGCGCTCAGCTCCAACTGGGCGGCCGCCTCGTCGAGGTGACCGACGATGAGCAGGATCGCCTCGGCCTGGTGAGGAGTGCCCGCCGGTCCGTCGTGCGACCGGCCGCCGGGGGCGGGCTCGCCTTCGCCCGGGTTGGCCTGCAAGGCGCGGGCCAGGGCGTTGTTCACCAGGGAGGACGCGACCAGGACCGAGGAGAGCCGCTCCAGGCTGGAGCGTCTGCCCGCGACGGCGGCGAACGTGCTGTTGTGCAGAGCGTTCAGCCGCACGAGAGCGGTGGCGGTCAGGTCCTGCGCGGCGAGCAGAAGCGGGCCGATGCGGCGGAGGGCATCGGCTCCCGGGGTGTAGGAGACATCGCGAACACGGACGTGGAGCGTCTCGAATTCACGGGCTAGGTGATGAAGCTGCCGTTCATGATGATGTAATTCGCTCGCTGACATGCCGGCATGGCTCCAGAGGATCGCAGCGTCGATTTACACCAGCGTACTGATACCGATCCGGGACACTCCAGGCGTGCCGACAGAACGGCCAGAAAGAAATCGATCAGATATCAGCCAGCCGCTCCGCGGTATCACGCCATATCCAACGGGGCCGGAAGGGGCTCCCTTTCACTCCTGTTTGTTTGGCGCTGGATCACTTCCGATTCGAAGCCGGTGCCGGTGCGGGAAACCGGAGCGCCCCAACGCCCGATCGCACCGGAGCCGCCCGTGGCTGCCCGAACAGCCTGCCGGACTGACCGTTTCTGCCCGTTTCGCTCGACCGGTCGGCGGGGCCGGGGCGACGTTCACGCGCCACCGATCCGGCCGGTCGGCGCGGGCTCTTCTGGCCGGTCCTTACGACGGCGCTCAGGAGCTCTGCTTGCGTTCGGGCATCAGACGGGAACCGGTGATCCGCTCGCCGGTGATGTCGTCGGGGTTGGAGAGCACACAGGTCTCCAGCGACAGACAGCCGCACGCGATGCAGTCGGTCAGATGGTCGCGCAAGCGGTGCAACTGCCCGATGCGCTCATCCAGTTCCTTGCGCCACGCCTCGGAGAGGCGGGCCCAGTCCTCACGGTTCGGCGTGCGCTCCTCGGGCAGTTCGGCGAGCGCGTCCCGGATCGTGGCCAGCGGAATGCCGACGCGCTGGGCCGCCCGGACGAACGCGACCCGGCGCAGCGCGTCACGTGAGTAGCGGCGTTGGTTGCCACTGGTACGGCTGCTGCTGATCAGGCCCTTGGACTCGTAGAAGTGCAGGGCCGAGACGGCGGCGCCGCTGCGCGCCGAGAGCTGGCCGACCGAGAGTTCGTGGAGTGTCTGTGGGATCTGGGGCACCCCTCAAACCTACTGCCACGTCGTTGACAGGAAGGCGCCGCACAACGATGCTGAGCAAGCGCTTAGACATCGCGCCGGACAGCGCGTCGAGCCGGAAGGCAGGGACCGGGAACATGGCAGAGCCGAGGATCTTCACGTCCGCGCAGGAGCTGCGTGACGGAGTGGGCGAGGAGCTGGGGCACAGCGACTGGCTGGAGATCGAGCAGAAGAGGATCGACCAGTTCGCCGAGGCGACCGGCGACCATCAGTGGATCCACGTGGACCCGGAGCGGGCGAAGGACGGACCGTTCGGCACGACCATCGCGCACGGCTATCTGACGCTCTCGCTGCTGCCCGCGCTGGTGCCGCAGGTGATGCGGGTCGAGGGCATGAAGATGGGCATCAACTACGGGACCAACAAGGTCCGTTTCCCCTCGACCGTCCCGGTCGGCTCGCGGCTGCGGGCCACGGCGGCGCTGCGGGACGTGACGGAGGTGGGCGGCGGCGTGCAGGTCACGGCGGTCGTGACGGTCGAGCGCGAGGGCAGCGAGAAGCCGGCCTGTGTCGCGGAGTCGGTGTCCCGCTACTACTTCTGATCCGGTACGGGTCCCGGCCCGGTACTACTTCCGACCCGGGCCGTACGGGCCCCGACCATCCGCAGGACGAGGTCGGCGTACAGCTCGCCGACCTCGTCGGGGGTACGGCTGCCCTGGGCGTTGAACCAGCGGGCCACGTCGATACAGAGGGACAGCACCGCGAGCGTGGTGCCGGGAACGTCGGGGACGTCGAACTCGCCGTCCCGTACCCCTTCGCCGATGATCCGGCGGACCACCGCGTCGCTCCTGCGCCGCAGCGCGACGATCTCGGTGCGGTGCTCCTCGCCCAGCGCGTCGAGCTCGTACTGCACGACCCGGGCGGTGGTGTGCCGCTCCGCGTGCCAGCGGACGAAGGAGCGGACCGCCCCGGCGAGCCGTTCGGCGGCCGTGCCGTCCCGGTCCGCCTCGGAGTCGAGGACGTACAGCGCCCGCTCGTGGCCGATCTTGCTGATCCGGTGGAGCAGCTCTTCCTTGGTCTTGAAGTGGATGTAGAGCGCGGCCGGGCTCATCCCGGCCCGGCCGGCGATGTCACGCGTGGTGGTCGCGTGGTACCCGCGCTCGGCGAAGGCGTCCACGGCGGCGACGAGGAGCCGCCTGGCCGCCTCGGGAGTGACCTCGCCCCACGGCGCGTCCTCGCCACTCGTCTCCTCCGCCGTACTCATCGCCCAGGGCCCCTCTCCGTCAACAGGACGCACACCATACCCCGAACCTGAGCAAGCGCTTAGGAGTTGCCCCGATCCCTCCGGCTCAGAGCTTCTGGAAGGGGTCGTGCTCGGCGAGGATCTTCTCCAGCCGGGCCTGGTCCACCCGGCTGACGATCTGGCCGGCCTCCTGACGGTCCCTGATCACCTTGGCGAGCGTGAAGCAGGAGGTGACCAGATAGAGCACGCCGATGGCGAGGAATCCGCGCACCCAGGCGTCGGCGTCGAGGAAGAAGATACCGAAGGCGACCGCGCCGATCGCCACCATGAAGGAGGCGACGGCCTGGACATAGAAGGCGGCCGTGCTCTGCTGCTTGACCGATGTCGTGTCACTCATGGGTCCAGCATCCGCCGACGTGGCGCACGCCACATCCGTGCCCGTACTCAGGCCGGTACTCAGACACCCGTACGACCCCGAGTACCGGCTCAGAAGGCGGAGACTCCGGTCAGCGCCCGGCCGATGATCAGCTTCTGGATCTGGCTGGTGCCCTCGTACAGCGTCATCACGCGGGCGTCCCGCAGCAGCTTGCCGACCGGGTACTCGTCGATGTAGCCGTAGCCGCCGAAGACCTGGAGGGCGTTGTTGGCGCAGCGGACGGCGGCCTCGGAGGCGTACAGCTTGGCCTTCGACGCGGCGGTGGCGAAGTCCTGGCCCCGGTCGATCAGGTCGGCGACCCGCCAGGTCAGCAGCCGGGCGGCGTCCACGTCCACGGCGATGTCGCTGAGCAGCTCCTGGACGAGCTGGTGCCGGGCGATGGGCTTTCCGAACTGCTCGCGCTCACCCGCGTAGCGCACGGCCGCGTCCAGGGCGGCCTGGGCGATGCCGACACAGCCCGCCGCGACCGACATGCGGCCCTTGGAGAGGGCGGACATGGCGATGGAGAATCCTTTGCCCTCGGGGCCGAGGAGGCCGACCGCCGGCACCCGGACGTCCTCCAGCACCAGTTCGGCGGTGGCCTGGCCACGCAGGCCGAGCTTGCCGTGGATGGTGCGGCGGGTGAGGCCGGGGGTGTCGGTGGGGACGAGGAAGGCGGAGACGCCCCGGTGGCCGGGGGTGTCGTTCGTCCGCGCGAAGAGCAGGACGACGTCGGCCCAGGTGCCGTTGGTGATGAACATCTTGGTGCCGTTGATGACGTAGTCGCCGTCCTCGCGGACGGCCCTGGTGACGAGGTTTCCCGCGTCCGAGCCGGTGCCGGGCTCGGTGAGGCCGAAGCAGCCGATCGCCTCGCCCGCGGTCAGCCGGGGCAGCCACGCCTGCTTCTGCTCCTCGCTCCCCCAGGACGCGATGGTCTTGGCGACCAGGCCGAGCGATACGGAGACGATGCCGCGCACCGAGGAGTCGCCGCGTCCCAGCTCCTCGGTGACCAGGCAGTAGGACAGGTGGTCGCCGCCGGAGCCGCCGTACTCCTCGGGGACGGTCAGCCCGAGGAAGCCGAGAGCGCCGAGCTTCCGCACGATCGACCTGTCGACATTCTCGGCCCGGTCCCACGCGACGACATGCGGGGCGACCTCGCGCGCGACGAAGTCCTCGGCCAGCTTCCGGACGGCTTCCTGCTCCTCGCTGAGCGCCAGGTCCATCGTGCGCCACCCCGCTTCCGACGATCGCTTAATTAGCACTGCTAGTTTCTGGTTCGCAGGGCCTACTATGAGCCGCATGGCCCGACCGCGCAAGCCCCTCCTCAGCAGAGACCGCATCGTCGCGGCGGCGAGCGCGCTCGTGGACGCCGAGGGGCTCGACGCCGTCTCCACCCGCCGGCTGGCGGCCGTGCTGGGGGTCAGCGGGCCCTCGCTCTACAACCACTTCCGCAACAAGGAGGAGATCCTCGACGCCGTCGCCGACGCGGTCTCCGTACAGGTCGACCTGTCTATGTTCGAGGAGTCGGACCCGCGCGACTGGCGCGAGGCTCTGCACGACTGGGCGTTGTCCTACAGGGCCGCCCTCGCCGCGCACCCGCACATCGTCCCGGTCCTCGCCCGGGGGCCCGGCCGCCGCCCGGCGGGGCTGCGGGTGGCCGACGCGGTGTTCGGGGCGATGGTGGGGGCGGGGTGGCCGGCCGCGCAGGCCACCCGGATCGGTGCGCTGATGCGGTACTTCATCACCGGCTCGGCGCTGGGCTCGTTCGCCGGGGGTTTCGTCGACGACGAGACCGCCTACGACCCGGCCGACTACCCGCACCTCGGCCAGGCCCACCTGCTGGCCGACCACCGCCGCCAGGTCGACGAAGGGGCCTTCGAGACCGGACTGCGAGCCCTGCTGGACGGTCTGGCGCTGCAGTACGAGCAGTACGCGCGGTCGGGCGATGAAGCGGCGACGGTTCGGCCGACGCCGAACCGTCCCTGAAGCACGCCGGACGCATGGACCGTTCCCCGCGACCACGACCGCACGACGCCACCGCCGTGCGCCTCGCCGCGCTGGCCGCCCTCCTCGCGGACGGGACCGCGCCGCCTTCTGTGTGGCGCTGCTGGACGGGCGGGCCTGGACCGCCGGCGAGCTGGCCCGGTACGCCTCCGTCGCCCCCTCCACCGCCAGTGAGCACCTGGGGCGGCTGGTCGCGGGCGGGCTGCTCGCCGAGGAGCGGCAGGGCCGTCACCGCTATGTCCGGCTGGCACGCCGACTGACGCCCGCATGCGCGGGCCGCCTTGGCGCACGTCTCCCCACTCAGCCCGTCCGGCGTCGGTGGACGAACCCTGCCCCACTCAGCCCGTCCGGGGTCTGGGGACGAACCCTGCCACTTCCAGCCCGTCCGGCGTTTGAGGTCGGAACCGGTGCTCGGGTTGGGCGGTGTCCTTGCTTCCCGGACACGGAGGGGTTGTCCCGAGCCACCACCAGGGTTCCGTCCTCAAACGCCGGACGGGCTGGGTAGGCACCGGACGGGCTGGCTGGGCGCCGGACGGGCCGGAGGGTGCGCGGGTTCGTCCGCAAGCGAGACGTGCCCACCGGGCCGTCGATTGACGGGGATCGACAATTCGGTGGGGAGCGAAGTGTTTCGGCTTTACGGTCGTGGCCATGACGACGACCCCGACACCGCTTCCGGTCTCCCCGCCGGCCCACCGGTGGCGCGCCCCCGCCGCCGCCTGCACCACCGTCGTGCTGTGGGCCTCCGCCTTCGTCTCCATCCGCAGTGCGGGCGAGGCCTACTCCCCCGGCGCGCTGGCCCTGGGCCGGCTGCTGGCGGGCACGCTGGTGCTCGGGGCGATCCTCCTCGCACGGCGCGAGGGGCTGCCCGGGCGCGGTGCCTGGCGCGGGATCATCACGTCCGGGGTGCTGTGGTTCGGGCTGTACATGGTGGCGCTCAACTGGGGAGAGCAGGAGGTCGACGCCGGCACGGCGGCGATGCTCGTGAACATCGGGCCGATCCTGATGGCCCTGATGGGCGCCCGCATGCTCGGCGAGGGGCTGCCGCGCCGCCTGCTGCTGGGGATGGGCATCTCGTTCTCGGGCGCGGTCGTCGTCGGCCTCGCGATGTCCGGGCACGGCAGCGCATCTGTACTGGGCGTCGCGCTCTGCCTGCTGGCCGCGGTGGCGTACGCGCTGGGCGTGGTGAGCCAGAAGCCGGCCCTCGCGCACGGTTCCTCGCTCCAGATCAACACCTTCGGCTGCCTGATCGGGGCCGTCGCCTGCCTGCCGTTCACCGGGGTGCTGGTCTCCGAGGCTGCCGACGCCCCGATGTCCGCCACGCTGAACATGATCTACCTGGGCGTCTTCCCGACCGCGCTGGCCTTCACGACCTGGGGCTACGCCCTGGCCCGGACCACGGCGGGCCGGATGGGCGCGACCACGTACGCCGTCCCGGCGATCGTCGTGCTCATGGCGTGGGTCCTGCTGGACGAGGTGCCGACCCTGCTCGGCGTCCTGGGCGGTGCGCTGTGCCTGGCCGGAGTGGCGGTCTCCCGGGGCCGCCGGCGGACCGGGCCCGCACCCGAGAACCCGGCCCCGGAGAGTGTGGCCGCCCGCTCGAACACCCCCTAGAAGAAGGGGACGCGCCCTAGAAGACCACCAGCGCCCGGCCGCCCTTGCCCGCGATCATGTTGTCGAAGGCGGCGGGGATGCCGTCCAGGGCGATGTGCTCGGTGACCATCATCGACAGGTCGAAGCGGCCCGCGCGGATGTGCTCGGCGAGGACGGGCAGGTCGCGGGCCGGGTCGCTGTTGCCGTAGACGCAGCCCGTCAGGGACCGGCCCCAGTGGAAGATCTCCAGGGCGTTGAAGGTGACTTCCTGGTCCTTGCCGCCGATCCCGACGACCGTGGTGCGCCCGCCGCGCCGGGTGGACTCCCAGGCGGCCCGGATGGTCGCCGGTCGGCCGACGCACTCGACGGCGACGTCCGCGCCCTGGCCGCCGGTCAGCTTGCGGATCTCGCGCGGGGTGGTGGCGGAGGCGATGACGTAGTCGGTGGCCCCTGCCTGCCGGGCCAGCTCCTCCTTGGCCGGGGAGACGTCGACCGCGACGATCCGGGACGCGCCGGCGATCCGGGCGGCCTGGAGCACGGCGAGGCCGACGCCGCCGACCCCGAACACGACGACGCTCTCGCCCTCGCGGACCCGGGCGCTGTGGTGGATCGCCCCGTAGCCGGTCAGGACCGCGCAGCCGAGGAGGGCGGCGTCGGTGAGCGGGATGCCTTCGGGGGCCGGCAGCACGCAGTTGGCGGCGACGACGGTCTGCTCCGCGAAGGCCGCGACGTTGAGGCCGGGGTGGAGTCCGGTGCCGTCGGCCGTACGGGCGTGGAGGTTGGAGACCCCCTTCAGGGCGTCGGCGCAGAGCCACACCTCGCCGATCCCGCAGTGGAAGCAGGCCCCGCAGGAGGGGGCCCAGTTGAGGACCACGCCGTCGCCGGGCGCCACATGCGTGACGCCCTCGCCGACCGCCAGGACCGTCCCCGCGCCCTCGTGGCCGAGGACGGCGGGCACCGGGACGCGCATGGTGCCGTTGGACAGGGAGAGGTCGGAGTGGCAGACCCCGGCGGCGGCGAGCGCGATGCGCACCTGGCCGGGGCCGGGCTCCGGCAGAACGATGTCGGTGATCTCCAGCGGAGCTCCGACGGCGGGCAGTACGGCGGCGCGGACCACGAACAGGCTCCTTGTACGGGAAGGGAGTTCCTCGTACGGGAAGGGGTGATCCCCGTACGAGGAGGGGTTTCGGGGGTTCAGAACTGGAGCGACTTGGTCTGGAGGTACTCCGCCAGACCGTGCGGGCCCAGCTCGCGGCCGACCCCCGACTGCTTGTAACCGCCGAACGGGGCCAGCGGGTTGAACCGGCCGCCGTTGATGTCGACCTGCCCGGTGTCCATCCGGCGGGCGAAGGCCACCGCCTCCTCGTCGTCGGCGGCCCACACCGCGCCCGCGAGCCCGTACACGGTGTCGTTGGCGATCCGCAGTGCGTCGTCCACGTCCTCGTAACGGAGGATCGAGACGACCGGGCCGAAGATCTCCTCCCGGGCGATCGTCATGTCCGGGGTGACGTCCGCGAAGACGGTCGGACTGACGTAGAAGCCGGTCTCCAGCGGCGCGTCCGGGCCGCCCGCGATCAGCCGGGCCCCTTCCTCGACGCCCTTGGTGATGTAACCGCGCACCCGGGCCTGCTGCTTGGCGTTGACGAGCGGGCCGACCCGCTCCCCGGGCACGTACTTGGTGACGGCGTTCGCCGCGAGCTCCACGGCCTCGTCGTACCGCTCGGCGTCGACGAGGATCCGCGTCCAGGCGCTGCACGTCTGGCCGGAGTTGGTCATCACGTTGGCGATGCCGACGTTGACCGCCTTGGCGAGATCAGCGCCGGGCAGGATCACGTTGGCGGACTTGCCGCCCAGCTCGAGGGCGACGCGCTTGACGGCGGCCCCGGCGGTGGCGCCGATCTGCTTGCCGACGGCGGTGGAGCCGGTGAACGAGACCAGGTCGACGTCCTCGTGGGCGGCGAGCGCCTGGCCCGCGACCGGTCCGAGGCCGGTGACGAGGTTGAAGACCCCGGGCGGCAGACCGGCGGCCTCGGTGGCCTCGGCGAAGAGCTGGGCGGTGAGCGGGGTGTCCTCGGCGGGTTTGAGGACGACGGTGCAGCCCGCGGCGAGCGCGGGGGCGACCTTGGCGACGATCTGGTGGAGCGGGTAGTTCCAGGGGGTGATCGCGCCGACCACGCCGACCGGCTCCAGCAGCACGGTGGAGTTGCCGATCCGCTCCTCGAAGGCGTGGCGGGCGGCCAGTTCGGCGTACGAGGCGGCCACCAGCACGGGCACACCCGCGTGGACCATCTGCGACAGCGGCAGGGGCGAGCCCAGTTCGGCCGTGATCGTCTCGGCCAGCGCGTCCTTGCGGGCCGCCAGCGCGTCGGCCAACGCGGTGAGCCGGGCGGCGCGTTCGGCGGGCGGGGTAGCGGCCCAGGCGGGAAAGGCGGCGCGCGCGGCCCGCACCGCCGCGTCGACGTCCTCGGCCGTCCCCGCCGGTACGTGGGCGATGACCTGCTCGTCGGCGGGGTTCACGACCGCGATCGTGTCCCGGCCGACGGCGGGCCGCCACGCACCGTCGATGTACATCTGGTCATGGGCCTTCATGGCTGTTCCCTCCCGGACCTGCTGTGCGGAGCGCAGACGCCGTGCGGCGGGCGCGGAGCACACGTCGCACCCGCCCAAACTAGCGCCGTTAGTTTTTCGGCGCCAGGGAGTCTCCCGAGACGCCGGTCACGCTGGACGCGTACGCCCCGGGACCCTTACCCCCTTCCCGGGACGACCACCCACGCTCCGGGCCGACGTGCCGAAACGGCATGAGCCCTTGCCCTGAAGGCGGCCCGCCGGACAAGACTGGGACGAGGCGGGCGCACCCGCACCGCGCCATCTACCGAGGAGGCACCATGACCGCCGCACCCCGCTCCCGACGCCGGGACACCCCGCCGCCCCGGACCGGCGACAGCGAGGCGGAGGTGTTGCGCGGTTTCCTCGACTACCTGCGCGATTCGGTCGCCGCGAAGGTCGAGGGCGCACCCGAGCCGGAGGCCCGGACCGCCAAGGTGGACTCGGGCACGAACCTGCTGGGCCTGCTCAGCCATCTGATCTTCGTCGAGCGGGCCACTTTCCTCGGGGACCGGGTCACCGACTGGCCGTCGACGTTCCATGCCGCTCCCGTGGACGGCGTGGCCGAGGTCGTCGCCCGCTACCGGGAGACGGTCGCCGAGGCGAACGCCGTACTCGACACGTGCACCGACCTCGGTGCGCCGCTGCCCCGTCCGCGGTCGGACAAGCCGTCCCCCAGTGTCCGCCTGGCCCTCACCCATCTGATCGAGGAGACCGCGCGGCACGCCGGTCACGCGGACATCCTCCGGGAGCTGATCGACGGCTCGACCGGACGCTGACCGACTCGCCCGCGGGCGGCGGCTCCGTACGCCCCTCACCGCGCAGCCCGAGTCCCGCCGCGCCCAGCAGCCCCACGCCGAGCAGCACGAACGGGGCCGCCACCCCCGCTGCGCCCGCGATCAGGCCCGCCGCGGCGGGGGCGGCGACCTGGCCGAGCCGGTTGCCGGTCAGCCGGAGGGCGAGCGCGGTGGACCGGGCCCCGTCCGGGGCGGCCCGGACCACGGTGGTCATGGACAGCGGCTGGCCGACGCCGAGGCAGAAACCGAGCGCGGCCAGCATGACGGCGAGGACGGGGATGGACACGGGCAGGGCGACGCCCGCGCAGAGGAGCGCGGCCAGCAGGCAGCTGGTGGTCAGCAGGGCCCGGCGGCCCAGCAGCCGCAGCAGCGGCGTCATCACCAGTCGGCAGGCGATCGTGGCGGCGGCCCGCAGGCTCAGCAGCAGCCCGACGGTGGCGGGCGCGATGGAGCGGTGCTCGCCGACGACCGGCAGGTAGGCGGTGAGGATGTCGGTGGCGGACAGCACCGCCATGCTGATGAGGATGCCCGCGGGCACGCCGCGCGCGCCCAGGATCTCACCGACCGGGACCTTGTGGCCGGGCTTCGGGCCGGAGCCGGCCGTCCGGCGGTGCTCGATCCGCCAGAGCGAGGTGAGGGCGACCGCGCAGACCGCGGCCGAGACGAGGAGCGCCAGCGCGCTCGTACGGCCCAGGGCGCCTCCCTGACCGGAGATGAGCGCGCCCGCGGCGACCGGGCCGATGAGCTGGCCGAGCGAGGCCCCGATGGTGAAGTGCCCGAAGTTGCGGTCCTGTTCGTCGGGCGCGGACTGCCGGGCGACGATCGACTGCGCGCCGATCACGAAACAGAGGTGGCCGAGGCCCATCACCCCGCTCCAGGCGGCCATCGCGGGCAGCGAGGAGACGATGCCGCTGAGCGCGCAGCCGCCGGAGATCAGGAGCACGCCGAGCGGCAGCAGGGGGGCGCAGCGGCCGTGGTCGGTGCGGCGGCCCAGCGGCACGGCCACGAACAGCGGGAGCAGGGCGTAGACCCCGGCGATGACGCCGATGGCCGCCTCGTCCGCGCCCAGCGCGAGGGCCCGGTAGGAGACGGCGGGCCGCGCCATCGACACCGCCCCCTGCGCGAAGGCGAAGGCGATGACGAGGCGCAGCAGCCAGCCCCTGCCGGGCCCGGGTCGCGAGCGGTCGGTCATCACATGATGCCGAAGAGGATGCCCGCCCCGAGCACCACGAGCGAGGTGAGCACCGCCCACTTCACGGTGAAGCGGGTGTGGTCGCCGAACTCGACCTTGGCCATGCCGACGAGGACGTACACGGCGGGGACGAGGGGCGAGGACATGTGCAGGGCCTGGCCGGCCAGGGAGGCGCGGGCGATCTCCACCGGCGAGACCCCGTGGGCCGCGCCCGCCTCGGCGAGGACGGGCAGGACGCCGAAGTAGAAGCCGTCGTTGGACATGAAGTAGGTGAGCGGCAGGCTGAGCAGGCCGGTGACGATGGCCATGTGCGGGCCCATCGCCTCGGGGACCGTGCCGACGACCCAGTCGGCCATGTGCTCGACCATGCCGGTGCCGGTGAGGACGCCGGTGAAGACGGCGGCGGCGAAGACCATGCCGGAGACGTTGAGGACGTTGTCGGCGTGAGCGGCGATGCGGGCCCGCTGGTCGGGCATGTGCGGGAAGTTGACGGTGAGCGCGAGGGCCGCGCCGAGGAGGAAGAGCACCGGGATGGGCAGCAGTTCCATGATCATCGCCGTCAGCAGGGCGGCGGTGAGTCCGGCGTTGAACCAGTAGAGCTTCGGGCGGAGCGTGGACCGGTTCGGGTCGAGGCCCTGGAAGTCGTCGTCGTCCCCGTCCGCCGGGTCGGCGCCGGCGTCGGCGCCCGTACCGCCCGCGGAGGCGGCGGCACCGCTGGAGGTGGCGGCGGTGTTCTTGCGGAGCCGGTCCTTGCCTCCGGTGCCGCCGGCACCGGCCGACACGGTCTCCGGCTCCGGCTCCCGGGCGAGCGCCTCGTCGAGGGTGAGCATCCCCAGGCGCTTGCGCTCCCTGATGCCGAGCACGTACGCCAGCACGAACACCGCGAGCAGCCCCATGGCCAGCGCCGGGATCATCGGCACGAAGATCTCGGAGGCGTCCAGCTTGAGGGCGGTGGCGGCGCGGGCCGTGGGGCCGCCCCAGGGCAGGGTGTTCATGACGCCGTTGGCGGTGGCCGCGACGCCGGTCATCACGACCAGGCTCATCTTCAGGCGTTTGTAGAGGGGGTACATCGCCGAGACCGTGATCATGAAGGTGGTGGAGCCGTCGCCGTCCAGCGAGACGATCGCGGCGAGCACCGCCGTACCGACGACGATGCGCATCGGGTCGGCCTGGCAGAACTTCAGAATGCCCCGGACGATCGGGTCGAACAGACCGACGTCGATCATCACGCCGAAGTAGACGATGGCGAACATCAGCATGGCGGCGGTGGGGGCGAGGTTGCCGACGCCTTCGATCACGTAGTCGCCGAGCTGGGCGCCCTGCCCGACGGCGACACAGAACAGTGCGGGGATCAGTACCAGCGCCGCGATCGGCGACATCTTCTTCGTCATGATCAGGACCAGGAAGGTCGCGATCATGGCGAAGCCGAGGATTGTCAGCATGGGGATACCTAACGTTCATCCTTGAACTCCCACCGGTCTCGGCGGTCGGTCCGGACGACGTTAGGGGCCCCCTCGAAGAGTTAACAAGACGTTGACGCGTGAGCAATACGAGCAAAACCCCAGGTCAACGCAGTGGTGTTAGGGAGCGGGGGTCACGGAGACCGGAATGGCGTTGAGCACGGCGGTGCCGGACAGCGGATCCAGGAGCGTGCCGTCGAGCAGCTGGTTCACGTTCGCCCCGGGGTCGGCGGCGGCGACCGACATCCGCGTGCCGGGGCGGTTGTGGCCCCACCCGTGCGGGAGGCTCACCACCCCGCTGCGCACGGTGTCGGTGATCTCTGCGGGGGCCTCGATCCCGCCGCCCGACGACTCGATCCGGGCGGTGGCACCGTCCACGAGCCCGAGGCGGGCAGCGTCGTCGGGGTGGATCTGGAGGGTGCAGACGTTGGACCCGCCGGTGAGCGAGCCGACGTTGTGCATCCAGCTGTTGTTGGAGCGCAGATGGCGGCGGCCGACGAGGACGAGCGGGGCGGGCCGGTCGCCCAGCGCCCGGCGCAGCCGCGGCAGATCGGCGGCGATCGGCTCCGGGAGCAGTTCGACGCGGCCGGAGCGGGTGCGCAGGACTTCCGGGAGGCGGGGTTTCAGCGGGCCGAGGTCGATGCCGTGCGGGTGGGCGAGGAGCCGCTCCAGCGTCAGCCCGTACGGGCCGAGGCGCAGCATCAGGTCCAGTCGCCGTTCGGGGCCGTTCTCGCCGGTGAGTTCGGCGGCCAGTTCCTTCGGGGCCCCGGCCCGGGTGAGGGCGGTGTCGACGGCCAGGTCGTCCACGGCGGAGGGCGGCGCGCCGTGCAGGCCGCTCACCGCGAGGACCAGCCGGGCATGGATCTCGCACTCGTCCATCCGTCCCTCCTCCAGGGGCACGGCGGCGCGGGTGTAGCGGACCTGGTCGTGCACGGCGAAGCTGTTGAACGCGAAGTCGAAGTGGGCGCTCTGTGAGGGCGGCGGCGGGGGCAGGACGACGTCGGCGTGGCGGGAGGTCTCGTTGAGGTACGGGTCGACGCTGACCATGAAATCGAGCCCGTCGGCGAGGGCCGCGTCGAGCCGGTCGCCGTCGGGCGCGGAGAGCACGGGGTTGGCCGCGATGACCACCAGGGCGCGGATACGGCCGTCACCCGGGGTGTCGATCTCCTCGGCGAGGGCGGCGATGGGCAGTTCGCCCTTGGCCTCGGGGTGCCCGGAGACCCGGCTCGACCAGCGGCCGAGGGCGAAACCCTTGCCGGGAACGGCGTTACGCGTCCCGGGTTCGGCGGCGCGCGGGGCGCGGGCGGTGGCGGAGAGCGGGAAGAGGGCGCCGCCGGGCCGGTCCAGGTTGCCGGTGAGGATGTTGAGGACGTCCACCAGCCAGCTGGCCAGCGTCCCGTGCTCGACGGTGCAGCTGCCGATGCGCCCGTAGACGGCGGCGGTGGGGGCGGCGGCGAGTTCGCGGGCGATGGCGGTGATGGTGTCCGCGTCCACGTCGCAGGCGGCTGCGACCGCGTCCGGGGTGAAGCCCGCGAGGGCGGCGGCGAGTTCGTCGACGCCTTCCAGGTGCTCGGCGAGCGGACCGGGGTCGGCCAGCTTCTCGGCGATGAGCGTGTGCGCGAGCGCGGCCAGCAGCAGGGCGTCCGCACCGGGCCGGATCGCGACGTGCCGGTCGGCGAGGCGGGCGGTGCGGGTGCGGCGCGGGTCGATGACGGTGAGGGTGCCGCCGCGCCGGCGCAGGGCCTTGAGCCGGCCGGGGAAGTCCGGGGCGGTGCAGAGGCTGCCGTTGGACTCCAGCGGGTTGGCGCCGATCAGGAGGAGATGGTCGGTGCGGTCGAGGTCCGGCACGGGGATGGCGTGCGCGTCACCGAAGAGGAGGCCGCTGGAGACGTGCTTGGGCATCTGGTCCAGGGTGCTCGCGGTGAAGATGTTGCGGGTGCGCAGGGCGGCGAGCAGCAGGGGCGGATACAGGGCTCCCGCCATCGTGTGCACGTTGGGATTGCCGAGGACCACGCCGACGGCGCCCGGCCCGTGGGCCTTCGTCAGGTCCGGTATCCGTGCGGCGATCAGGTCGAACGCCTCACTCCAGGCAGCCTCGCGCAGTTCCCCGTCGGCACCGCGCACGAGGGGGGCGCGCAGCCGGTCGGGGTCGGCGTCGAGCCCTCCGAAGGAGGCCCCCTTGGGGCAGATGAACCCCCGGCTGAAGATGTCGTCGCGGTCGCCGCGCGCACCGGTGACCGTGGTCCCCTCGATGGTGAGGGTGAGGCCGCAGGTGGCCTCGCAGAGGGGGCAGATACGCGGTGCGGTGCGGGAGTCGTGGGACATGGGCCCTCCCCGGGGCGGCTGCGGCGACGGCACGCGGACATGGGCCGGGCGGGCGTGGAAGCCCCGGCACGGGCGAGCATACCGACCGGTACGCACGGTGGGGAGGTGTCGTACGGAGGCGAACCCGAGCGGCTCCGGGCGAAGGGGGTCGGTGCGGTAGGCGCAGCGCCCCCGGCGAAGGGAAACGGTGCGGTAGGCGCAGCGCCCCCGGCGAAGGGAAACGGTGCGGTAGGCGCAGCGCCCCCGCGAAGGGAATGGGCGTGGAAAGGCAGGCGCCCCGGCGAAGAGGGCCGGCGCGGAAGGCGGGCCCCCCGACGGCGGGGCTGTCGCTCAGTCGAGCGTCTGGGCGAGGTAGGACCTGACCAGGGTCCGGGTCTCGGCGACGATGGCCGCGTCCCCCGAGGGCTCCGTACGGAAGGCGAGCTGGAGCAGGGCGTCGGCGGCCTCGACGCTCACCAGGATCGCCCGGGACAGCCCCTCGTCGGGCCGGCGGCCGAGGTGGCCGGCGAGCAGGACGGCGAGCCGGTCCGCCAGCCGCCGGTTGGCGTCGTCCGCCGCGCCCTCGGCGGGAAACGGCGGCCCGAAGTCGACGAGCGCGAAGCCGGGGACGCTCCGCTTCATCGCCAGGTACTCGTCGAGCACCGCGTCGATGGCGGCGCGCCAGTCGGCGGCAGGCAGGTCCGCGAGCCGGGCGGCGATGCGGTCGGCGTAGGTGTCCAGGTTGCGCAGCGCGAGGGCGTCCACGAGCGCGCGCTTGTTGGAGAAGAACCGGTAGACGGAGCCGATGGGCACCTCGGCGCGCTCGGCGACGGCCCGGGTGGTGAGCTGCTCGTAGCCGGTCTCGTCGAGCAGGCCCGCGCAGGAGTCGAGTATCCGGGCCAGCCGGTCGGCGCTGCGCTGCTGCACGGGGGCGCGGCGGAGGTTCGGGGTGACATGGGGCTGAGGCACGGGCCCCATGATGCCGTGCCCCGCGCACGGCATGGACACCCCGGGCGCCCACACCCGCGCCGGCCCACGACCTTCCCCGCACTCTCCACGAATGGCGCGATGTATGCCGTTGACGCGCCGCACTCCTATTCCTACGGTGGCACATAGGATTCGTCGCCCGACGGATCCGAGGGCTTTCTTGGGCACCGGGAGTGCGGGATGAGCGCGATCGACCAGGCGAGGAAGACGGCCGAGGGGCTGACCTATTCCTCCGGCTTCGGCAACGAGCACAGCTCGGAGGCGGTGCCGGGGGCGCTCCCGCACGGCCGCAACTCCCCCCAGCGCGCGCCCCTCGGGCTGTACGCGGAGCAGCTGAGCGGATCCGCCTTCACCGAGCCGCGCGCGGACAACCGCCGTTCCTGGCTCTACCGGATCCGTCCCTCGGCCGCCCACCCGGCGTTCACCCGGACCGGCAACGGTCATCTCCGCTCGGCTCCCTTCACCGAGACCGTGCCGGACCCGAACCGGCTCCGCTGGAACCCGCTGCCCGACCCCGCGCCCGGCACGGACTTCCTGAGCGGTCTGTGGACGCTCGGCGGCAACGGCGACGCCGCCCAGCGCGCCGGGATGGCGATCCACCTCTACCACGCCAACTCCTCGATGACGGACCGCGTGTTCAGCGACTCAGACGGCGAGCTGCTGATCGTCCCCGAGCGCGGCGGACTGCTGCTGCGCACCGAACTGGGCCTGCTGCGCGCCGAACCCGGCCATGTCGCGCTGATCCCGCGCGGGGTCCGCTTCCGGGTGGAGCTGCTGGAGGAGACGGCACGCGGTTACGTCTGCGAGAACTACGGCCGCCCGTTCGCACTGCCCGACCTCGGCCCGATCGGCGCCAACGGCCTGGCGAACGCCCGGGATTTCCTGGCCCCCGTCGCCGCGTACGAGGACCACGAGGGCCCGGTGGAGGTGGTCAACAAGTTCTGCGGGAACCTCTGGTCGGCGACGTACGACCACTCGCCGCTCGACGTGGTGGCCTGGCACGGCAACCACACCCCGTACGTCTACGACCTGCGCCGGTTCAACGTGATCGGGACGATCAGCTACGACCACCCCGACCCGTCGATCTTCACGGTGCTGACCTCGCCGTCCGACACCCCGGGACTGGCCGGAGTGGACTTCGTCGTCTTCGCCCCGCGCTGGCTGGTCGGCGAGGACACCTTCCGCCCGCCGTACTTCCACCGCAACGTGATGAGCGAGTACATGGGCCTGATCGACGGGGCGTACGACGCGAAGGCCGACGGCTTCGTCCCGGGTGGCGGCTCCCTGCACAACATGATGTCGGCGCACGGACCGGACCGGGAGACCTTCGACCGGGCGAGCGCGGCGGAGCTGAAGCCGCAGAAGATCGACGACGGTCTGGCCTTCATGTTCGAGACCCGCTGGCCGGTCACGGCGACCGGGCAGGCGGCGGCCGCCGATCATCTGCAGCGCGGCTACGACGACGTGTGGCAGGGTCTGAGCCGCAACTTCCGGCCGTAGCCGGCGGGCCGAGAAGCCCGGAGGGGCGGGATGGGACGGGACGGGGACGACATGACCGAGAGCCATGAGCGGGCCGGGGCGGACAGCGACGCGGATCAGCCGCGCCACCCGCCCGCCTTCGCCCCCGACTCCCTCGTCCTGAACCGCAAGCTGCCGCTCTGGTACCAGGTCTCCCAGTCCCTGCGGGCCTCCATACTGGGCCGCCCGCAGGACGCCTCCGCCCGGCTGCCGACCGAGGAACAGCTCGCCGCGCACTACGGGGTCAGCGTGCTCACGATGCGCCAGGCGCTCAAGGAGCTGGAGACGGAGGGGCTGATCAGCCGGCACCGGCGGCGCGGCACGTTCATCGAGCCGCGCGCCCGGCGGGTCTCCCCGGTCCGGCTGCTGGGTTCGGTCGACGCGATCGTGGCCCAGCAGTCCGGGGAGGCGACGACCGTTCTCGGCCACGGCCCGACGCCGGTGCCCGGCGATCTCGCCGAGTTCTTCCCGGAGTGCGCGGAGGTGATCTGCTACCGGCGGCTGCGTCGCGACGGCGAGAGCGACGAGCCCACCAACTGGGCGGAGAACGCGGTGCGCCCCGACATCGCCGCCCGGATCGACGTCGCCGACCTCGAACGCTGGCCGATGACCAAGGTCCTGCGCGATGTCGTCGGGGTGCGGATCTCCCGGATCACCGACACGGTGGAAGCCCGGCTCGCCGACCCCGTCACCGCCGACCTCCTCCAGGTCCCGCTGCTCAGCCCGATCCTGCACTACACGGGCGTGACGTACGACGAGGAGGGGCGCGTGGTGGACGTGGCCCGGATCCGCTACCGGGGCGACCGGTTCTCCTTCTCCGTGACGGTGGAGGCCCACTGACCCCGCCCCACGGGGACACCGCCCGCCGTTACGATGCCAAGGGGCCATGGCGGACAGGTCCGGCTGACACATCACGGCGGACAGGTCACGGCGGGCAGGCCGCGCCGGCCAGGTCACTGCGGACAGGGGAGGGACGGCTCGGTGGCAGCGCGCAGGACGGCGGCGGCCGGATCCGGCGGGGACACGGAGTCCTCGCCGCTCGACGCGTTCGTCCCGCTGGACGAGCTGATGCCGTGGTCCGTACGACCGTTGCGGACCGGCCGCGCCTGGGTGAGCGGCCCCGACCCCGAGGCGCTCCGGGCCCGCTGGGAACGGCTGGCCGCCGCCGACGCCGCCGAGCAGGAGCGGCTGTTCGCGCCCACCCGGTCCCGTACCCCGCGCACCTCGGTCGCGGCCCTGCCCGGCCAGTCGACCGGTACGGCCCGCTTCGCGCGGACGCCGGGCCCCTGCCCCGACCCCGTACGGATCCTGCACGGCCCCTACGACGAACAGTGGCTGCTCCCCGACCACCGGCTGATCGACGCGGCCCGTCCGGAGCTGTGGCGGGTCGCCGACAGGCAGCAGCTCTTCGCCATCGAGCACAGCGCAGCCCCCGAGGACTCCGGGCCCGCCCTGTCCGTGACGGCCCTGCTGCCCGACGGGCACTCCCCCGCCGGCCGGCCCGGCCGGATCAGGCCGCTCCACCGCAGGCCCGGGGGCACCGAACCCAACCTCGCGCCGGGGCTGCTGGAGCTGCTGCGCGGGCGGCTCGGCGGCGGGGCCGACCCGGAGGCGTTCACTCCGGAAGCGGTGCTGGCCTGGGTCCTCGCCGCCGCCCGGTCCTCCGCCACCGGACCCCGGGTCCCGTTGCCGGCCGACGCCGAGGTGTGGTCGTCCGGGGTGGCGCTCGGCCGGGAGCTGCTGCGGCTCCAGTCGCGCGGGGCCCGGGGCGGGGAGCGGCCCCGGCTTCCGGGCGGGCGCAGGCCCTATGTGCGGGCGGCTCTCCCGGCCCGCCCCACGGAGGTGTCGTACGACGCCGGGGACGGGGCGCTGGTCGTCGGCGACGGCCGGATCTCACCGGTGCCCGCGGCGGCCTGGGACTTCACGGTGGGCGGGGTGCGGGTGCTGGAGCTCTGGTTCGGCCGCCGGGCGGCGGCAGCGGCGGGCCGGGGTCCGGACGGCGAGCATCCGGACGGTCTCGACGCGGTCGGCGCGCGCGGCTGGCCCAGGGAGTGGACCTCGGAGCTGCTCGAACTGATCACCGTACTCGCTCTGCTGGACGGCACGGCGGGGCCCCGGAAGGAGTTGCGGGCCGCACTGGAGGCGGGGCCGCTGATCGGTCCGGCCGAGCTGCGGGCCGCGGGGGTGCTGCCCGTTCCGCCCTCGGCACGGCGTCCGGCATCGGTGCTCGGGCACCAGGAGGAGGGCCCGGAGGGGCAGTTCGCGCTGCTCTAGCGACGGTCCCTCAGGGGCCTGCGATGGGCCGGAAGTGGCGAAAGAGCCGGTCAGCAGGTATGCACGGGGTCATGAACTCATTGCCACTCCCCCTCGACGGCATCACCGTGGTGGCCGTCGAGCAGGCAGTCGCCGCCCCCTTCGCCACCCGGCAGCTCGCCGACCTCGGAGCCAGGGTCGTCAAGGTGGAGCGCCCGGACGGCGGCGACTTCGCGCGCGGCTACGACACGGCGGCGCGCGGTCTCGCCTCGCACTTCGTCTGGTGCAACCGGGGCAAGGAGTCCCTCGCCGTCGATCTGAAGGACCCGCGCGGCCTGGCGGTGGTCCGTGAACTCGTCGCCGGGGCGGATGTGTTCGTACAGAATCTGGCGCAGGGGGCGGCGGCCCGGCTCGGACTCGACGCCGCCACGCTCTGCGCCGCGCACCCCCGGCTCGTGGCCGTCGACATCTCCGGGTACGGGGCTGACGGGCCGTACGCGCACAAGCGGGCCTACGACATGCTCGTGCAGTGCGAGGCCGGGCTCGTCTCGGTGACGGGTACGGCGGAGCAGCCGGTGAAGGCGGGCGTTCCGGCGGCGGACATCGCGGCGGCGATGTACGCGTTCTCCGGGGTGCTCGCGGCGCTGCTGCGGCGGGCGACCACCGGGCGGGGCGGCCCGGTGGAGGTCTCGATGCTCGACGCGCTGGCCGAGTGGATGGGCCACCCGCTGCACCAGGGGATGCACGGGGCCACGCCCCCGCCGCGTACCGGTCTCGCGCACTCGGTGATCGCCCCGTACGACGCCTTCGCGACGGCCGACGGCGAGCAGGTGCTGCTCTCCGTGCAGAACGACCGGGAGTGGCGGCGGCTGGCGGAGCAGGTGCTGGGGCGGCCCGAGTTGGCCGAGGACCCGGACTTCGCGACGAACGCGGCGCGCACCGCGAACCGGGAGCGGACCGACGAGGCGGTGGGCCGGGCGCTGGCGGGTCTGACGGGCCGAGACGCGCTGGCCGGACTTGAGGCGGCGGGCATCGCCTGTGCCCGGCTGAACACGGTGGCGGATGTGGCGGCGCATCCGCAGCTGGCGGCACGGGACCGATGGCGGGAAGTGGAGTCACCGGTGGGGCCGCTGCGGGCGTTGTTGCCGCCGATCACCCTGCCGGGGAGCGAGGAGGCACGGATGGGAGCCGTACCGGCGCTGGGTGAGCACACCGATGCGCTGCTGCGAGCCCTGGGGATGACGGACGAGCAGACATCGGTGCTGCGCCGGGACGGAGTGATCGCCTGAGCCGTCCCGAGCGGCGGGCAGGTCCTGGCGGGCGATGCGTTACGTCAGCGGCGGCTGCCGAAGAGCGAGCGCCGCAGTCGCCGCAGCGGCGCGAAGAGCGACACGCGTGCGCTCCTGCTCCGGCGGGTGTGCGCGGCGTCACGCGAGGTCAGCTCCCGCATCAGCAGCGTCGCTTCCGCTGACTCGCGCTGCGGGACGACGGGGCCGCCGAGCACCGCGAGATGGCGGTCGAGGCGCGTACTGGTCGCGCCGCTCCCGCATGTGATGGCAGGCACTCGCGGCCTGCTTCGCACCGTTATCTGTTCCATGTCACTCCCCACCCGTACGAGGGCACCCGGTCCGGGCAGGTTAACCCTATCGTCCCGCGGCGACACCCGTGTATCCCGGCCACACGATTGCGCACACATATACGGAGGTTGACGGACCGTTATCGAATGCGCGCGATTCCAGGGCGACTTGGGACAGTTCAGTAGTTTTGCCCCTTGAGTCGCCCGCCGTTCGGCCCCGAAACGGGAGGCCTCGACCGGTGAGGACTCCCGCACGGGGGCATCGGACGGTGGAACGCGCCTGACGGTGGAACGCGCTTGTCAGAGAGCGGACTTGAAGACCGGGAGATAGCCCCCCGACTGCCCGGCGGCGGTGGGGTGGTAGGACTCGCCGATGTTGAGCCAGTTCACACTGTGGAGCCAGGCGCTGCCCGAGCAGATCTCGTGCCCGGTGAAGGTCGTCCTGACGTCGCCGAAGGTGAAGCCGTGGTCCGCCGCCCGCTTGGCGGTGGCCGTGTTGAGATGGTCGGACGCCCCGTTGATGGCGGAGCGTTCCTTCTCGCTCAGTCCGGCGATGCAGCTGCCGCCGAGTTGGTAGAAGCGGGGGTAGCCGAGGACGACGACCTGCGCGGAGGGGGCCTTGGAGCGGATGGCCGTGTACACCGAGTCGAGCCGGCCGGGGAGGGTGGAATCGACGTAGGCGCGGGCGGTGGCGATCCGGTTGAGGCAGGTGGCCTCGGACTGCAGGACACAGGTCGTCATGACGTCGGCGAAGCCCGCGTCGTTGCCGCCGATGGAGATCGAGACGAGGTCGGTCGAGGCGTTCAGCTTGCCGAGCTGGCCGCCCGTGACGTCTGCGGTCCTGGCCCCGGAGCAGGCGGCGAAGTCGAAGGACGAGGGCGAGTTGGCGGCGGCCCAGAGGGCGGGGTAGGCGCGGCTGCTGCGTTTGCAGCTGGAGCCGTCGTAGCTGCCGGCTCCTACACCGGAGGAGTACGAGTCGCCGAGGGCGACATAGTCGACGGCCGCCGCGGACGAGTCGGCGTTCGCGACCCCCGCACCGGTAAGGGCGAGGGCCGCGCCGAGCAGGAGAGAGGACGAGAACGCCACGAGTCTGGACATTTTCATGGAACCTCCTTGAGCAGGGGGTATCTGCCTACTCCGTAGTAGCAGCGCCCTCGCCCGACCGGAAGTGTCCATGCCAAAATTAAGTGTGGAGTGCTTCCGTCCGCCCCCGGCGGTTCAACGGGCGCTCCCCGAAGCCCCGCTGTCGCCCCGTCGGTTGTCGTGGCTCGCCCGCCCCGCACGAGCCCGCGAAACCCGGGTGCACGGGGTGCCCCGGTGCCGGATCATGAGCGCCATGCCTGACTCCCCCGAATCCGCTCTGCCGATCCGGCTCACCCTCGACGACAGTGACTCACCGTCCGACGTCGTCGACGCGCTCTTCCTCGGCCGCTTCGCGACGGGCGAGCAGCCGTACGCCCACAGTTCGTCCCTCGACCGGATCAAGGCCGGGGCGACACTGCTGCCGCCGGACGCCCGGGTGTTGCGGACCGCCCGCGACGACGACCGCAGCTCGACGCTGGCGGAGGGCGAGGGCTGGACCCTCCTGGCCTCCCGGTGGAACCGGGGCGCGGACGTCACGGTCACCGCGACCAGCGCGGAGCTGGCGGAGAAGGTCCTCGGCCAGGCCACGGACGGGGCGCAGGACGAGCCGGAGCCCCAGCCCGACAACGTGACCATGGGCTTCTGGTACATCTCGCCGCGTCGCGGCCCGGTCCGCACCACCCGCCGGATCGCCGCCGGGAGCTGGGACGAGGTCCGCCCCAACTACACCGCGCCGGTGGCCGATGCCATGGACCGGCTGATGAAGGTGACGCCGGACGACGTCGCGGGCCGGCTGCTCCTGCTGCACGGCCCGCCCGGCACCGGCAAGACGTCCGCGCTGCGCACCCTGGCCCGTTCCTGGCGCGACTGGTGCCAGGTCGACTGCGTGCTGGACCCCGAGCGGCTCTTCAACGACGTCGGCTATCTGATGGACATCGCGATCGGCGAGGACGACGGCTCGGAGAAGGGCCGATGGCGGCTGCTGCTCCTGGAGGACTGCGACGAGCTGATCCGCGGCGAGGCCAAGCACACGGCGGGCCAGGCCCTGTCCCGGCTGCTGAACCTGACGGACGGCCTGCTGGGCCAGGGCCGCAACGTGCTGGTGGGGGTCACCACCAACGAGGACCTGGAGCGGCTGCACCCGGCGGTCGTCCGGCCCGGCCGCTGCCTGGCCAGGATCGAGGTCGGCCCGCTGACCCGTCCGGAGTCGGTGGCCTGGCTGGGCACGGACGAAGGCGTGGGCCGGGAGGGCAACTCGCTGGCCGAGCTGTACGCGCTGCGCCGGGGCTTCGGCCCCGCGTCGGTGCCGAAGCAGGACGCGGGGGCGGATGCGGGGCTGTACCTCTGATCCCTGGCCTTGACGGGTGAGGCGTCAGCCCCCGTAGAGGCATCAGCCCCCGTAGGCGGCCCGCACCGCGTCCTTGGCCAGCGCCAGGGCCTGCTGCCGGGTGAGCCCGAGCCGCTCGGCGGTCTCGGCGTACTGCTGTGCGGCGGTCGCGGCCCGCTGTTCGGCCGCTCCCCCGGCGGCCGCGACGAAGGTTCCGTTGCGCCCCCGGGTCTCGATCACCCCGTCCGCCTCCAGGGCCCGGTAGGCCTTGGCCACGGTGTTGGCGGCGAGGCCCAGCTCCTCGGCGAAGCCGCGTACGGTCGGGAGCCGGTGGCCGACGGGCAGCGCGCCGGAGCGGGCCAGTTCGGAGAGCTGGGTGCGCAGTTGCTCGTACGGGGCGATGCCGGAGTCCGGGTCGAGGACGATCTTCTCAGTCACGGGCCGATTGTCCCCCACCGGCGGAAAAAGGGGAGGCGTTCGGCGGGCGGCTGCGCATACGGTCCACCGCATGACTGTGATCGTGCGTGACTTCCGCCCGTCCGACGCGGAGGCGTGGACCCGTGTCCGCCGGGCCTCGGTCCCCTGGATGGTGGCCACCCCCGAACAGGTCGTCCACGACTTGGCCCACGCCCATCCGGACAAGCACTACCGGCTGCTGGTCGCCGAGGAGGACGGCGAGATCATCGCCACGGCACAGGCCGGCATCGCCCACGAGAGTCCGGAGCCGGGGCAGGGGTACTTCACCCCGCAGACGCTTCCCGGCCGCACCAACCGCGGCGCGGGCTCACTGCTGCTGCGCACGGCGGAGGAGCACCTGGCCGAGGTCGGGGCAACGGTCCTGTACGCGTGGGTCCTGGACAACCCGGAGAGCCTGGAGTTCGCCCGTAAGCGGGGCTACGAGCCCAAGCGCTCGGCCCACTTCCAGCGGCTGGACCTGGCGGGCGGTCCCCTGCCGCCGCGTCAGGAGCTCCCGGCGGGTGTCGAGCTGCGGATCGGGACGGACTTCGCCGACGATCCCCGGCCCCTGTTCGAGGCGGACGCCGCGGTGACGGCGGACGAGCCGGGTGACATCACCTCCGAGCTGGACGACTACGAGAACTGGCTGACGAACGTCTGGCGGCACCCGGCCTTCGACCAGGGGCTGACGTCGGTGGCGCTGGTGGACGGGAAGGTGGCGGCGTTCAGCGCGGCCACCACCGACGGCGTGCGGACGTATCTGAGCAGCATGACCGGCACCCTGCGGGAGTTCCGGGGGCGGGGTCTGGCGAAGCTGGCGAAGAACGACTCGCTGCACCGGGCGCGGGCCGCCGGCTACACGGACGCCTACACCTCCAACGACACCGGCAACGGGCCGATGCTGGCGGTCAACCAGTGGTTCGGCTACACCGTCTGCGCGACAGAGATCCGCCATGTCCGTTCCCTCTGAGCCCCGGGCGGGCCGTCCGCGGGAACTGGTCGTCGCGCTGACCAAGGCGGGCCGCACCAAGATCAGATATCCGGCGGAGCTGGTCCGGGACGACGGGGTCCGCGTCACCGTCCGCGCGCCGTGGGCCGCGCCCGGGGTGCGGGACTTCGGCTTCGTCCGGTTCGAGCCGGGCGATGTCTTCACCGAGCACTACTGGCGGGACCGGTGGTTCGCGGTGAAGGAGGTCCGCACCGGTGAAGGGGTGCTCAAGGGCTGGTACTGCGACATCACCCGGCCCGCCGTGCTCGCGGACGGAGTGCTGGCGGTCGAGGACCTGGACCTGGACCTGTGGGTCTCGGCCGACGGCTCCACGGTCCTGCGGCTGGACGAGGACGAGTTCGCGGCGAGCGGCCTGGCCGAGCGTGATCCGGCGGCGGCCGGGGCGGCGGCCTCGGCCCTGGACGAGTTGGAGGACCTGGCCCGGACCGAGGGCCTGGCCGGTCTTCTCGGCTGACCGGTCCGGTTCGTCTCGGGCCCCTCGCCGTGCTGACGGCGCCGGAGCGGCAGGGCGGCCCGGTCCGCGGCAGCCGATGGCCAACGCTCCCCCGCGTGGCGGTTCGTGGAGAGGCTGTCAGTCCTGCGGCCGCGCGGCTGGCCCGTCAGGGCGGGCCAGCCGGGAGAGAAGCTTGGCATACACCATGGTCACCGCCGCGATGACGGTCGTTGTGACCGCCAGCGCGAGGATGCCCAGCAGCGCGGGCCACTGCCGCAACTCGCTGCTGCAGAGGTTGTTCTCGGGCGACGGGTCGACCAGCGGGCCCCGGCATGCCGTTCTGGTCCCGAACTCGGGGTCGTAGTCGGCGAGCATCAGGAACGCGAACCATCCCCAGACCATCAGGGCCAGGAACGTCCACGCGATCGACCAGGCGTCGATCCGGCGGGCGTCCCGCCGGGCCTGTTCCGGTGCGGCATGTGGTGGGGCGGGCGGCGGCGGCCCGGTCTCGTCGGCTGTCATGTCTCCCCCTTGACCTCGGTGAACGCAGGCCAGTCCAGCACGGACAGCGCATCGGAAGCCCGGCGGGCCCCGGAGTCGACGACCAGCTCCACCTCATACCCCGCCGGGTCCTCCAGATAGGCGGCGTGGTGGCCGTCGCCGCCCGCGTACGGATGGCGGTCGGGGAACAGCAGCCGCCAGCCGTACGCCGGGGCCTCGGCCGTCAGAGCGTCGAGGGCGGCCCGGTCAGCGATGTGGAACGCCAGGTGGTTGAGCCCGGGGCGGCGGCGGTCGTGGCCGCCCGCGACCAGGTCCGGCGACTGCTCCAGCACGATGTACGCGTCGCCGCGCCGCCAGCTGCGGCCGTGCGCCCAGTGCTGGTACGGGACATGGCCGAGGCGACCCAGCAGCCAGCCCCAACCGCGCTCCGCCTCGGCGAGGTTCGGCACCCACAGCTCGATGTGGTGCACCCGGCCGGTGGTTTCGCCGGCGGCGGGCAGCGTGACGGCCCGGCGGGCGCCGCCGGGAACGTAGGCGATCGGCTCCCCGTCCCGGTGCCAGTGGATCATGAAGTGCTCGCCCGCCCGGTAACCGTCCAGGCCCGCACGGCAGTACGCGACCATGTCGTCCGGCGGCGCGGCCAGCGGGAACCAGTCCAGCTCGGAGCACTTCTCCGGCTCCGCATTGCGCGGCGGGCGCCCGGGGTCGTACTCCGCGACGAAGAACCAGCCCATGCGCGCCCCGCCGCCGGGGCCCCGGTGCTGCATCACGAGGGCCACCCGCAGCTCGTCGGGGTCCAGATCGAGGCCGATCTCCTCGGCGGCCTCCCGGATCATCGCCTCGCGGACGTCCTCGCCGTCCTCCGCGTGGCCGGAGGGCATGTGGAGCAGCCCGTCCGCATAGCCGGTGCCTGAGCGGCGGGCCAGCAGGACGTCCGGGCCGCGCCGCAGGATCAGATGGACGTCGACGACCTCGGTGTGCCGGTGCGGCGGCATCGCGCGGGCGATGAGCGCATAGCGCTCGTCGTCGACCTGTCTGCCCCACAGCCGGCTGTCGGGGGCCAGGTCCTCGTGGTGGATGCGCTCGGTGTGCGCGGAGAGCAGGGCGGTGAGCTCGGTGGCGGACAGGCCGGTGCCGCCCCACACCCCTTCGACGAGAACGATCCGCCCGCCCGGCTTCAGCAGGCCGAACCAGTGCTCCAGGGCCGCCGCCGGGTCGGACAGCAGCCAGACGACGTGCCGTGCCACGACCACGTCGAACGCCCGCTCCCCGACCGGGGGCCGGGCGGCGTCCCCGACAAGGACCTCCGCACCGGCCCCGGCGAGCTTGGCACGGGCCAGATCGGCCATGCGGGGCGAGCGGTCGACAGCCGTGACGCGGTGGCCCTGGCCCGCGGCGAGCAGGGAGAGGCTGCCGGTGCCGCACCCGAGGTCCAGCACGTCGCCGCGGGTGGCGGGCAGCCAGCTCTCCAGCCGCCCGGCCCAGGCGTCGCGCACCGCGGGGTCGAGGAGCCCGTGGTCGGGCTCCTCGTCGAAGGATCCTGCCGCCGCGTCCCAGTCGATCGTGGTCATGGTGCCGATGCTCTCAGCCGCCACTGACAGTGCGGTTCTCCTCTGCCTCGTTCCGGCCACCGCGCAGCCGTACGATCAGCCGGCCGATCAGCGGCCAGGCCACGATCAGCCCCACGATCGCGTAGACGGTGACGGAGAACGGGGTGTTGACGAGCCCGGACACGCTCCCGTCGCTGATCTGGAGGGCACGGCGCAGCTGCTGTTCGGCGGCCGGGCCGAGGATCACCCCGATGACGGCGGGCAGCACCGGCAGCCCGTAACGCCGCATTCCGAACCCGATCAACCCGATGACCAGGAGGATCACCAGGTCGAGGGACTCACCGCCGACCGCGTACGCGCCGACGGCGGCGAAGAAGAGGATGCCCGCGTACAGATAGGGGCGCGGGATCCGCAGGAGCTTCGCCCAGACGGGCGCGAGCGGCAGGTTGAGGGCGAGCAGCAGCACCATGCCGACGAACAGCGAGGCGATGAGGCCCCAGACCAGCTCCGGCTCGCGTTCGAACAGCAGGGGTCCTGGCTGGATTCCGTACTGCTGGAAGGCGGCCAGCATCACCGCGGCGACGGCGGTGGTGGGCAGTCCCAGGGTGAGCATCGAGACGAGGGTCCCGGCGGCGGAGGCGGAGGCGGCGGCCTCGGGCCCGGCGACGCCTTCGATGGCCCCCTTGCCGAACTGGTCGCGGTGCTTGGAGAGCCGCTTCTCGGTGACGTAACTGAGGAAGGTGGGGATCTCCGCGCCGCCCGCCGGAATCGCCCCGAAGGGGAAGCCGATGACGGGCCCGCGCAGCCAGGGCTTCCAGGTGCGCTTCAGGTCGGCCCGGCCGAGCCAGGGGCGGCCGACGGGAATCGCCTTCCCGGAGGAGCGGCGCAGGTGGGCGGCGACCCAGAGCGCCTCACCGATCGCGAAGAGCCCGACCGCGACGATGACGACGTCGACGCCGTCGGCCAGGTGAAGCGAACCGAAGGTCAGGCGCTGCTGGCCGGTCATCTGGTCGAGGCCGACCAGGCCGATGGTGAGACCGATGAGGAGCGAGGCGATGCCGCGGATGCGGGAGGCGCCGAGGACGGAGGTGACGGCTATGAAGGCCAGCACCATGATGGCGAAGTAGTCCGGGGCCCCGATGCCGATGGCGAGGGAGGCGACGGTCGGGGCGAGGACGACCAGCAGGATCGTGCCGATCATGCCGCCGGCGAAGTGACCGATGGCGGCGGCGGCGAGCGCCTGGGCTCCGCGCCCGCCCTTCGCCATCGGGTTGCCCTCGATCGCGGCGACCACGGCGGCGCTCTCACCGGGGGTGTTGAGAAGGATCGAGGTGGTGGAGCCGCCGAACATCGCGCCGTAGTAGATCCCGGCGAACATGATGAACGCGCCGGTCGGGTCGAGTCCGTACGTCACCGGGAGCAGGAGCGCCACGGCCATCGCGGGTCCGATGCCGGGGAGCACGCCGATGGCGGTGCCGAGCAGGACGCCGATCGCGGCCCACAGCAGGTTCATCGGGGTGAGCGCGGTACCGAAGCCGTCGATGAGGGAGTTGAGGGAATCCATCGGTCAGAGCACCCCCATCAGCGGGCCGCCGGGAAGGGGGACACCGAGCAGGTTGTCGAAGACGAAGTAGGTGAAGAGGGAGAGTCCGGCGGCGATGAGCGGGTCACGGCCGTGGTGCCGGCTGCCGAGCGCGTAGGCGGAGCCCCAGAAAAGCAGCGCTCCGGTGATCGGGAAGCCGAGGGGGCCGATCAGGACGGCGGCGCCGAGGAAGACCCCGGCGAGCAGGAGGACGGTGCGCCAGTCGGCCGGTTCGTCGAGGTCGACGTCCTCGCCGCCCTCGGCCTCTCCGCGTCCGCCGCGCAGGACGTCGACGGCGAGCAGGACGGCGATGAGGAGGAACAGACCGCCGATGACGAGGGGGACCGTGCGGGGGCCGACGGGGCCGCGCTGGGCGATGTCGACGCTCATGGTGAGGGCGTCGGTGAGCACGAGCACGCCTAGCGCGAACAGCAGCACGCAGACGCCGAGTTCGGAGTGCTCGCGCAGCCAGGCTCGGGGGGTGCTCCCGCTCGCCCCGCCGGATCCGGCGGGTCCGGTCGATCCGGCGGGTCCGGTCGATCCGGCGGGTCCGGTCGATCCGGCGGGTCCGGTCGATCCGATGGGTTCGTTGGGTTTCACAGCCCCAGCTCCTTGAGAACGGTGGCGACCCGCTGGTCCTGCTCGTCGAGGAAGTCGCCGAACGGTTCGCCGGTGAGGAAGGCGTCGTCCCAGCCGTTCTTCTTCATCGACTCCTTCCATTCCTTCGAGGCGTGGAGCTTGCGGATGAGGCCGGTGAGCTTGTCGCGTTCGGCCTCGGAGATGCCGGGCGGGGCGACGATGCCGCGCCAGTTGGTGAACTCGGTGTCGAGTCCGGCTTCGCGGAGGGTGGGGGCGTCGAGGCCCGGCACCCGCTTCGGTCCGGTCACGGCGAGCAGCCGCAGCTCGCCCGCCTCGATCTGGTCGCGGTACTCACCGAGGCCCGAGACCCCGAAGCCGACCTTGTTGCCGAGGATGGAGGCGAGGAGTTCGCCGCCGCCGTCGAACGGCACGTAGTTGACCGTCTTCGGGGCGATACCGGCGGCCCGCGCCATGAGCATCGGGGCCAGGTGGTCCGGGCCGCCGGGCGAGGACCCGCCGCCGACCGGGACGCGGGCCGGGTCCTTCTTCCAGGCGGCGAGGAGGTCGGCGATGGTCCGGTACGGGGCGTCCTCGGCGACGACGACGATGTCCGGCTCCTCGGTGAGCCGGGCGATGGGGGTGGTGTCGGCCAGGGTGCTCGGGGACTTGTTGGTGTGGACGGCCCCGACGACGCCGAGGCCCATGGAGAGCGCGAGCTTGCCGTTGCCGTGTTCGCCGACGAGCCGGGTCAGGCCGACCGTTCCGCCGGCGCCCGGCAGGTTGAACACCTCGATGTTGTGGGTGAGTCCGGCGTCCTCGGCGTTCTTGGCCATGGTGCGTGCGGTGATGTCGTAGCCGCCGCCGGGGGTGTTGGGGACCATGAAGCGGAGCCCGGGAATCTGGGTGCCGGTGTCGGAGCCGTCACCGGTGGAGAGCAGGGGTGGCCCCACCACCACCAGCAACGCGGCCCCGAACAGGGCGAGGGGAGTGCGCAGTCGCACAGGTTCCGCCTTTCGCTGTGAAGTGGCCCACATGTTGCCTGCGCGTTAAGTAGCTGTCTCTCTTCCGGTATCAACGGACGTTGTGGTCATTGCGGTCGCCGCTTAGCGTGGCGGCGTGACAACAGTGCTGGTGGTGGACGACGACTTCATGGTCGCGAAACTGCACGGCCGCTACGTGTCCGCAATGGACGGTTTTACGGTCGTCGGGGTGGCGCACAACGGCGCCGACGCCTTGCGGGCGGCCGAGCGGCTGCGCCCCGATCTGGTGCTGCTCGACATCTACCTGCCCGATATGGACGGGATCGACGTACTGCGCGCCCTGCGCACGGCGGAGGAACAGGACACCTCACGCTCCAGCACGGACGCCCTGTTCATCACGGCGGCCCGGGACGCGGGGGTGATCCGGGCGGCGCTGCGGGCGGGGGCCCTGCACTACCTGATCAAGCCGTTCAACCGGTCCGCCCTCCAGGAACAGCTCCGCCATGTCGCCTCGCTGCGCACCCGCCTGGACCAGCTGGGAGAGGCCCGCCAGGAGGACGTCGACCAGATCTTCGGCACCCGCCCGCCCGGCTCGCGCGAGCTGCCGAAGGGCCTGGCCGCCCCCACGGCCGACCTGGTGGAACGCACCCTGCGCGACCACCCCGGGGGCCTGTCCGCGTCGGAGTGCGCCGAGGCGGGGGCCCTGTCCCGGGTGAGCGCGCGCCGCTATCTGGAGTGGTTCGCCGGAACCGGCCGCGCGGAGGTGACCCTGCGCTACGGAGGCACGGGGCGGCCGGAGCGCCGCTACCGCTGGAAGAGCTGAGGCGTCGCGGGGCGGGCCCTGCCCGCTTCCTGAGCTCTCTCCTAACCACTCCTTAAACGGAGCATAAGGATCCCCATCACCCCCTCCCAGCAGGCCTTTTCGGCCTTCCGAGCGGCTAGCTTGCTGATCGCCACCCCCCGACAGCTGTGCCGTATCGAAGGAGATCCATCCATGACCGCTCGTCGCAAGGCCGCCGGGATCCTCGCCCTCGGATTCGCACCGCTCGCGCTGGCCGGGCTGACCGCCGCCCCGGCCGTCGCGCACGGGTCGCTGACCGACCCGGTGAGCCGGGTGTCGGCGTGCTTCGCGGAGGGTCCGGAGAGCCCGAAGTCGGCGGCGTGCCGGGCGGCGGTCGCGGCCGGTGGGACCCAGGCGCTGTACGACTGGAACGGGGTCAACATCGCCAACGCGGCGGGCAAGCACCGTGACCTGATCCCGGACGGCAAGCTCTGCAGCGCTGCCAACGACAAGTTCAAGGGCCTCGACCTCCCGCGCGCCGACTGGCCGGCCACCGCGCTGTCGGCGGGCAAGCACACCTTCCGGTTCCGCGCGACGGCCCCGCACAAGGGCTCGTTCGAGCTGTACATGACCAAGCCTGGCTATGACGCCACGAAGCCGCTGGCCTGGTCGGACCTGGAGGCGAAGCCCTTCGCCGAGGTCACCGACCCCGTGCTGGAGAACGGTTCGTACGTCTTCGACGGAACGATCCCCGAGCGCTCCGGGCGGCAGCTCGTCTACACGATCTGGCAGCGTTCCGACTCCCCCGAGGCGTTCTACGCCTGCTCCGACGTGACGTTCGGCGGCGGTTCGGCGGGCGGCGGCGCGGCGGAGCAGGAAGAGGGGAAGGGGCAGGAGGGTTCCGGTGGTGACGCCGGCACCGAGGCTCCGGCACCGGCCCCCTCCGCGCCGTCCGAGGACGCAACCACCGAGGGTTCCGAGAAGTCGTCGGTCGAGCACAACGGCCACGGTGACGACGACGCGAGCACCGGGGCGGAGGTCACCGCCGCCGCTCCGGCCGCCCCGGAGGAAGAGGCCGAGGGCAACGCCCCCGAGGTCAACACCGCGAGCAAGGACGAGGTGCTGGCCGAGACGGGTGGCTCCAGCAGCAGCACCTACCTGGCCATCGGGGGCGCCGGGGTCCTCGCCGCCGGTGCGGCCGTGCTGTTCGCCTCGCAGCGCCGTCGGGCCGCCGCGTCGTCGACGGGCCGCCACAGCCGCTGACCGGCCTCAGCGACTCCGTACCCCTGCCGCGTCCCTCCGGGACGTCGGGCGCGGCAGGATGTGACGGGCCGGGGTCCGCCGTCCGCACTGCCGGACGTCGGACCCCGGCCCGTTGTCGCGCGGTGGGTCAGCCGACGACCGAGGCGCAGGTGGTCGGGGTGGCGCGTGCCGGGTCGAGGGCGTTGGCCACTTCGTGGAAGGCGATCCGGTCGATGGTCCCGATCGCCACGTGCTCGGAGAGGTCGAGCGGGCACAGGTCCTGGAGCAGCACGTTGCGTACGTTCGGACCGTCCAGGTACTGCGTGCGGTACGGGGTCACGACCTGGTCGTACTTGGTCGCGATGACGGTGTAGCGGACGCCGGGAACGGTGTCGCCGCCCGCCGTGAGCTTGGTGATGAAGGGTGATCCCGCGACCTGGTCGGCAAGTCCGGGGGTCTTGTCGCTGATGAACTTCTCGACACCGGGGAAGTACGGCAGCAGTTTGGTGAGGCCGAGCAGTGTGGTGCCGTGGTTGTCCGGGGCGATGCCGACGAGCGCGTTGACCTTGTCGGCGCCGCCGAGGAACTTCAGGTAGTAGTTGGGCATCATGCCGCCCTGCGAGTGGCCGACGATGTCGGCCTTCGGGGCTCCGGTGGCGTCGAGCACCCTGTCGACGAAGACGTCGAGCTGTTCGGCGGACTTGTCGATGGGTCCGAGGCCGTGGAAGAACGGCACGCCCGGGAGCTGACCGTAGTCGAGGGAGAAGACGCAGTAGCCCCGGTTGACCAGGTAAGGAGCGAGGACCAGCCAGTTGTCGATCGAGTTCGCGAAGGTTCCGTGAACCAGCACGACGGGCCGGGGATGGGCGGCGGAGGGCTTGCAGGAGTAGTCGTTCCAGCCACGCGAAGTGGCCGCCTCGGCCGCCGGGCTCGCCGCCGTCGCGGTTGCCGTGGGGGCGACGAGAACAGTGAGGGCGAGGAGCAGGGCGGCGAGCAGACTGCGCGCGCGGGGAACGCGCGCAGCACGGAACCAGGGCAGCATCGTGGGGTCTCCTTGCGGCTCAAGGGAGGTGCGATGGCGGTGCGCCCTGTGGCCCGGACCACAAGCTTTATGTGCTCATGCCAAATTACGCACGAGTAAGGTTCGGTGGGAAGTTACGCGTCGGTAAAAACTGGCGCGGTCTCCCCCTGTGTCGCGTAGTGGGGTGATGCGCGGTCAGGACGCGGTTACCCCGCCCTGGACGCCGACGGCCTCACCCGTCCCGCCTCCGCCGCATCGCGTGGGCCGTTCGGCCCCGCCCCGCCTGCGCGGACGCCGCCCCGACCGGACCGTAGGGGCATGACTTTCGTCGATGAGGTGAAGAACGCCGTCACTGCACGGGCCGCCCTGCTCGTCATCGGTGTGCTCGGACTGCAACTGCTGTTCATCGCGTCCTACGTCGGAGCACTGCACAAGCCGAAGCCGACGGACGTCGCCTTCGGGGTGGTCGCCCCGCAGCGGATGTCCCAGCAGATCGTCACCCAGCTGGACGGGCTTCCCGGCGGCCCGCTGGACCCCCGTACGGTGAGCAGCGCGGCCGAGGCTCGCGAGCAGATCATGAACCGCGACATCGACGGCGCCCTGATCGTCTCGCCGGAGGGCCGGACCGACACCCTGCTGGTCGCCTCCGGTGGCGGGACCGTTCTGTCCGGCGCCCTGGAACGGATCATCGCCCAGGTCGAGGAATCCCAGCAGCGGGCCGCACGGACCGTGGACGTGGCCCCGGCCTCGCCCGAGGACTTCGACGGGCTCTCGTCCTTCTACCTCGTGGTCGGCTGGTGCGTGGGCGGCTATCTCTGCGCCTCGATCCTGGCGATCAGCGCCGGCGCCAAGCCCGCCAACCGGCAGCGCGCCGCGATCCGGACGGCGGTCATGGCGTTGTACGCGATCGCGGGCGGCATCGGCGGCGCGATCATCATCGGTCCGATCCTCGGCGCACTGCCGGGCAGCGTCTGGGCCCTGGCCGGCCTCGGCGCCCTCGTCGTCTTCTCCGTCGGCATGATCACGCTCGCACTGGAGGCCCTCACCGGCATCGTCGGCATCGGCCTGGCCGTCCTCATCATCGTCATCGCGGGCAACCCGAGCGCGGGCGGCGCCTTCCCGCTCCCGATGCTCCCGGACTTCTGGCGGGCGATCGGCCCGGCGCTGCCCCCGGGCGCGGGCACCTGGACGGCACGCTCGATCGCCTACTTCCGGGGCAATGCGGTCACCGGTCCGCTGCTGGTGCTCTCCGCCTGGGCGGTCGCCGGCACGGCGCTGACCCTGCTGCTGTCGCTGCGGCACCGTCCGGAGCAGGGTGCGGCGACGCCCGACCCGGCTCCGGCCCCCACTCCGGGGACCGGCGGGTCGACCGGCGCCTGACAGGCCGCAGCACGTCCGGGGCCGCCCTGATGGCGGCCCCGGGCGACGGACGCCCGAATTCCTGATGTCCGGTCAGCGCGACTACTAGGCATGACAGGTTCATGACGACATGCTGTCCGTGCCCCTCGTACCACCCGACGAGGAGCACACCTCAGGAACCACTCCATCCACCCCCACGGAGGTCGTCCATGCGTCGTCGATTCACGGTTCCGCTCGTCGCGGTCGCTCTGTCGCTCCCGCTCACCCTGGTCACCGCCGCTTCCGCCACGGCCGCCCCCGCCGACAAGCCCCAGGTGCTCAGCTCCTGGACCCAGACGAGCGCCTCCAGCCACAACGCCTGGAACGCGGCGCGGGGCAACCAGGGCGCCTGGTCCGCGTACGGCTTCGACTGGTCGACGGACTACTGCAGCAGCTCCCCCGACAACCCCTTCGGCTTCCCCTTCCAGAACTCCTGCGCCCGCCACGACTTCGGCTATCGGAACTACAAGGCCGCCGGCACGTTCTCCGCCAACAAGGCCCGTGTCGACTCCGCTTTCCACGAGGACCTCAAGCGCGTGTGCGCCGGCTACTCGGGCGCGAAGAAGACCTCGTGCAACAGCACGGCCTGGACCTACTACCAGGCCGTGAGCATCTTCGGCGTCTCCCCGGCCGAGGCGGACGCCGGCAATCTGCCCCGGGCCGCCTGAGGACCGGAGAGGCCGGGAAGAGCACGGGAAGGGCCCCCGGCGAACCGGGGGCCCTTCCTTGCTGCCGTCGCGCGGTGGCGCGTCAGCCGATCTCGGCGCCGTAGGCGGCCAGCGCCTCCGGTACCGGCTGGAAGAAGGTGGTGCCGCCCGAGGAGCAGTCGCCGCTGCCGCCCGAGGTCAGACCGAGCGCGGTGTCGCCCGCGAAGAGGGCACCGCCGCTGTCGCCCGGCTCGGCGCAGACCGTCGTCTCGATGAGGCCGTTGACGATGTCGCCGTTGCCGTAGTTGACCGTGGCGTCCAGCCCGGTGACCTCGCCGTCGTGCACCTGGGTGGTGGAACCGCTGCGGGTGACCGCCTGGCCGACCGTCGCGTCACCGGCCTGGCTGATCGCCTGGGTGGAGCCGTCGTAGAGGTTCACCTCGCTCGGGTGCTCGACGTCCGAGGTGTACTTGACCAGACCGTAGTCGTTCTCCGGGAAGCTGGAGCCCTCGTTCGCCCCGATCTCCGCGCCGCCCTGGCTGTCCGACCAGCTGGTGACCGACTCGGTGCAGTGCCCGGCGGTCAGGAAGTACGGTTCGCCGTCCTTGACCACGTTGAAGCCGAGCGAGCAGCGGGAGCCGGAGCCCCAGATCGCGTCGCCGCCCGCGATCAGCGGCTTGAACTCACCCTTGCTCTTCGCGAGTTCCGCCTTGCCGCCCAGCCCGTCGACCACGGCCGAGAGCTTCTTCCAGGCCGCGCCGTCGACCGTGCTGTCGGCGGTGACGCGCACCTTGTTGGTCACCGGGTCGACCGCCCAGGAGGTCCCCGGGATCGTCGCCTTGTCGGTGAGGGTCTGCCGCGCCGACTTCAGCTCGGTGAGGGAGTTCTCCACGATTCTGGCCTTGCCGCCCGCCTGGCGGACCTGCTCGGCGGCGGCCTGGTCAACGACGTTCACAACAAGGGCCTTCGCCGTGGTGTCGTAGTACGAGCCGGCCGCGTCCGCGCCCAGGTCACGGTCCAGGGTGGTGGCCAGCTTTCCGGCCGCGTCCGCGCTGAGGGTCTTGGCCGTGAACTCCGGCATATTGTCGCTGGCGTTCGCACTCTGGAACGTGAATCCCGCTGCGACCAGAGCGACTACGGCCGAGCCGGCCAGCGTCGCGCGCTTCCTGGATATGCGTCGATGCTTCAACTTCGACCTCCTGTGGGGCCGTGCACGAAGCAAGTGGGGTGCCCGTACACGGAGGATGGGGCGCCCACTATTCCGAGGCCGGGAAAGGCACACAAGGTCGACTTCCGGACGTGCACACGACACCGACGCTTCGCCCTCGGGTTGTTCACTTACCCGCGGTCACGCCATGTCGGTTCCCTTCGCAAACACCCGGTGCAACCGTCGGCAGCCCCTGGGTAAGGACTAGGCCTGTCCGGTTCTCGCCCCTGCGGTCCGGATGATGGGGCGTTCCGTCCGGATGGCGACGGGAATCCTCCGCCGACCCGCTCCCAGGACCTTCACAGTTCCTGTCGTCGAACAGTGCCCGTAACGCCTCTGATGGGTCATCATCGAAACGGCGGCAGGCGCCGGGGCACATCGTGTCGGGGCCGGCCGGGTGACCGGGTGACCGAGCGGGGGAGGGCACGGGTGCGCGATCGGGTGCTCGCGGCGGACGGGCGGCATCTGATGGTCGAGCGGATGGGCGACCCACGGGGAAGACCGGTCTTCCTCCTTCACGGCACCCCGGGCAGCAGGCTCGGCCCCGCTCCCCGCGGCATGGTCCTCTACCAGCGCCATACGCAGCTGATCGCCTACGACCGCCCGGGCTACGGCGGCAGCGACCGGCACGAGGGCCGTCGGATCAAGGACGTCGTCGAGGACGTCCGCGCGATCGCCGACGCCCTGGGACTGGAGCGCTTCGCCGTGGTGGGCCGCTCGGGCGGGGCCCCGCACGCCCTGGCCTGCGCGGCGCTGATGCCGGAACGGATCACCCGGACCGCGGCCCTGGTCAGTCTCGCGCCCCGGGACGCGGCCGGTCTCGACTGGTTCGACGGGATGGCCGCGTCCAATGTGCAGGCGTACTCGACGGCGGCCGACGACCCGGAGAGCCTGGCGGCGTCCTTCATCGTCCGCTCGGCGCAGATCCGGCGCGACCCGGTCCGGCTCCTGGACGATCTGCGCCGGGAGCTGACGGACTCCGACCGGCTGGTGGTCAACGACGCGGGCATCCGGTCCATGCTGCTGCGCAACTTCAGCGAGGGGCTGCGCCACTCGGCGTACGGCTGGATCGACGACGCCATCGCGTTCTGCCGCCCCTGGGGCTTCGATCCGGCCCGGATCACCGGCAAGGTGCTGCTCTGGCACGGAGTGAAGGACGTCTTCGCCCCGGTCGGCCACTCCCGCTGGCTGGCCGGCCAGATCCCGGGCGCCACCGCCGTACTGGAGCCGAAGGCGGCCCACTTCGACGCGTTCCCCATGCTCCCCCGCGTCCTCGACTGGCTGCTGGACGAGCGGGAGCCGCCGGACGCGCCCCTGCCGGCCCTCGTGCCGGGAGGGTGAGCCTCCCGGCACGGCGGGGAATCACACCGACATCGGCTCCAGCTCCCTCCGGAACCGCTCCTGGGTCCGGGCGATCCGGACCAGCGGATGGTCGTCGCCGAGCTGGCGCGACAGCTCGACGACGAGCTCCGTCCGCAACTGCGCCGCCTGGTCCTCCCTGCCCATGGCATCGAGCGTGACCGCCATGTTCGAGGTCATGGCCAGGGTTTCCGGATGGTGCGCCCCGAGCGCTTCGCGAAACTGCCCGGACAGCGTCTGCTCGGTCTCCAGCACGATGTCCAGCTCGCCCCGGTCGGCGCTCGCGCTGGCCAGGTTCATCACACAGAACAGGGTGTTGGGGTGCTCCGGGCCGAACGTCTCCCGCATGGTGGCGACGACCAAGTTGAGCACCCGCTCCGCCGCCTGGGACTCCCCGGCCCCCGTCAGATAGACGCCGAGGTTGTTCTGCGCCGCCAGGGTGTACGGGTGCCTCTCCCCCGGCACCTTCATGTACTGGTCGACGACCTCCTGCGCCGTGTCCCTCGCCTCGACGCTCTGCCCCGCCGCGAACAGGTCCGCAGCGAGGTTGAGATCACAGGCCAGCGAATCGGGGTTGGCGGTGGTGTACTTCGCACGGTAGCGGGCGCGGGTCGCCACCGTGAGACGGCGGGCGTCCTCCAGCCGGCCCGCCCGGCGCAACGACACCGCGAGGCTCTTCGCCGCGCTCAGGGTGGCGGGGAAGCTGCGGCCCATCGTCTCCTTGAAGCTGTTGTACGTCGTGCTCAGCAGCGCCGCCGAGTCCTCGTACCGGCCGACCTCCCGCAGGTCTCGGGCGAGGTTCATGGCGGAGGACAGGCTGTAGGGGTGTTCCGGTCCGAGCACCTGGGAGCGGAGGTCGTAGACGTCCTGGTCGATCTCCCGGGCGCGGGCGTACTGGCCGACGCTGCGCAGGTTCAGGGCCAGGTTGTTGGCGGCGGCCAGGGTCCGGGGGTGGGAGTCGTGGAAGATCTGCCCGAACCCCTCGTGGGCCTCGGTCGCCATCTCGATCGCCCGGGCGTAGTCCCCCAGCAGACCGAGGTCGATGGCCAGGCTGCTGGTGGTCATGTACGTGTGCGGGTGCTCGGGTCCCAGCACCGCCCGCTGCCGTTCCAGGGTGAACTCGTCCAGCTCCTTCGCCTCCACGTAACGCCCGCGGGTGCGCAAGATGTTGGAGAGGTGGAAGCAGAGGTAGAGATACTGCAGGTCCTGCTCCCCCAGCTTCTCCTGCCAGATCTCCCGCAGCTCGTTGCCCAGCGCCCCGGCGGTCCTGACGTCGCCGCGCTTCCAGAGGTAGCGGACCCGGTCGATCAGAAGCCGGCGGGTCTCCGGCTCCTTGCAGTTGCGGGCGTCGGAGGGGCCGAGGTGCGGCCAGATCGCGGCGAAGCGCGGCCAGGTCTCCGGGTTGTCTATCGGCTCGTCGTCGTCGGGCCGGGCGCCGGCGAGGATGCGGTGGACGACGTGCCGGGCTTCGCGCTGCTCCTCCTCGCTGAGCTGCGCCTTGATCACGGCCTGGACGAGGCGGTGCACCTGGATGGAGTTGGAGACCTGGTCGACCTTGGCGAGGGCGAAGCGGCCGATCTCCCGGATGACCCGGCCCAGCACCAGCTTCTCCTGGAGCGAGGAGTCGTACGGCTTCAGCGCGTCGATCATCTCCTTGCTGTAGAGGAGGTTCGCGGAGATCGGCTCCGGGGCGAAGAAGGCGCAGAGCTGGAGCAGCCGTACGGCGGCGGGCGAGCGCTCCTTGAGCCGGACGATGGAGATGTTCCAGGTCGCGGCGACCGGTTCCGGATAGCCGGCCGGCTGGTTCAGCGCGAGGACCTGGGGCGCCTGCCGGGCAAGCTGTTCGAGATAGGTGTCGATGGGGGTGGCGGTCTCCGCGATCCAGGCGGCCGCCTGCTCCACGGCCAGCGGCAGGTCGCCCACCGCGGTCGCCACCTGCGCGGCGTCCTCGTCGCCGAGCCCCGGAGCCCGGCGCTGGAGGTGCTCGATCGACTCCTCGCGGAGGAAGACGTCCACGGGCAGCGCGTCCCCGTGCTGGGACCAGCTCTGGTTGCGGGAGGTCACCAGAATGTGGCCGGAGCCTCCTTGCGGGAAGTAGCGGCGGAGCTGCTCGGGGTCGTCCGCGTTGTCGAAGACCAGCAGCCAGCGGTCCGAGGGCACACCGCGCCGCAGCAGGTCGACGGCCTCCTGGGAGGCGGCCGCCATGTCGTCGCCGCCCTGGGCGCCGAGCCGGACCGCGAGTTCGGCGAGCGAGGCGACGACGTCGTCGGGCTGCTCGGACGATATCCACCACACCAGGTCGTAGTCGGCCATGAAGCGGTGGACGTACTCCAGAGCCACCTGGGTCTTGCCGACGCCGCCGAGTCCGTACAGGGTCTGCGGCTGCGGCAGGACGACCGCCAGGCCGCCGCCGAGCTGGTCACGCATCCGCTCCAGGACGAGCGAGCGGCCGGTGAACCCGGGGTTGCGGGGCGGCGCGTTCCAGATCCTGGGCACGGTGCCGGGGAAACGGGGCCCGGGCGAGACCCCGTCGGCCACCTGCACCGGGCGGTCCAGGGCCCGCATCACGGCGGTGGTGGCGTGCACCTCGTCCAGCCGGAAGAGGTCGACCGGGTTGCGGTCGATGTACGGAGTGCTCAGGCGTACGTCCCCGACCCGCAGCGGGACCAGTCGGCGGCGACCGCTGCCGGCGGACTCGGCGGCGGACCGTTCCCACAGCTCGACCGCGCGCTGGGACTTCAGGTAGGCGCTGGAGAGCAGCACCACGGTGCGGGCGGCGTTGTCCGCGGTGGCGTCGGCGACCTCCTCCGGGGGGCGTTCGGCGGAGACGTCGCGCGGCACGACCCGGAACCCGGCCCGGGTGAGAATCGATTCGAGCCAGTCGGCCCACATCCGGTTCTCCGCCACATAGCTGAGGTGGAGATCGGCGGGCAGGGCGGGCCTGCGCCGGGTGAAGGCGTCGCGGATCCGCAGCCGGACCTCTTCGCCTATCGGGGGCATCGAGGTGATCTCCCGGTCGGTGATGACCGCGGTGAGCCGTTCGAAGGCGGAGAGCAGCGAGTTGCTGAGCCCCGCCACGTCGCCGAAGGTGGCGAGCGTCTCCTCGTAGGCGTAGTACGGGCGGTAGGGGATCTCCACCGCGCCCCAATAGGCGGTGAGTTCGTCGCCGGACAGATCGCGAGGCAGCCGGTCGAACTTGAGCCGGGCGAGCGCCCGTCCGGCGTCCGCCTTCTCCTTCTCGCCCTCGTCGATGCGCATCGGTACGGGGTAGAGGGCTATGGGACGGCCGGTGTTGCGCTCGGCGATCTGGCGGGCGACGGAGGCCGCGCCGTCGATGGACTGGTCGCTGAGGGTGAAGCAGTCGACGAGGACGTCCGGGAGGTGGACGGTGCAGATGTCGGCGATGTCGCTGAGGCCGGTCCGGCTGTCGATGAGGACGTAGTCGTAGTTGGCCTTCATGTCGTCGCGCAGCGCGTCGAAGAAGTGGCCGCCGCCGAACCGGTCGTAGAAGTTGTCCCAGTCGAAGGTGGAGACGGTCGCGGAGTATTCGCGGTTCTGCCGGCCCGCGGAGACGAAGTCGAGCGTGCCGCCCTGCGGGAACTCCCAGCCGAGGGACTCCGGGGTCAGCGACACGGCGTGCGGCTGGATGCGGGCGTAGTCGCGGTGCCAGTCCTCGGCGCGCTGGGCGGGGCTGGTCGCGGCCCAGGCGTACTCGGTGATCAGGTCGATCACTCCGGTGGTGGCGCCGAGGGTGGCCGGGTCGAGGAAGGGGTGGAAGAACCGGTGGAGTCCGGGGGCCTCCAGGTCCCAGTCGACGGCCAGCACCCGCTTGCCGTTGGCCGCGAGGATCCAGGCGGTGTTGGCGAGCGCCATGGTGCGCCCGGTACCGCCCTTGTACGAGTAGAAGGTGACGATGCGCCCGTCACGACCGGCACTCATAGGTCCTCCGCTTCCGTCGCAGGGTCGTGCGGGTCGGGTATGTAGCTCGTGTCGCCCATGGGGCCGGTGAGCCGGGTCCGCTCGCCGGACCCGCCGCCGGATCCGGGAGGGTAGGCCTTGGCGTGCTTCAGATACTGCTGGGCGGCCACCTCGACCACCTGGGGCAGGAGTTGACCGAACGCCTCCATGGTGGGCACTCCCTTCGCGGCGGCCCGGCAGAGGGCCCGGCCCTGGCCCATCTTGACCGGCATGGTCGCTTCGAGCTTCTCGGTGAGCTCCGTCTCCGCCGCTCTGCTCTGATGGTCGTCGCGGCTCCAGGGCACGACCATGGTCACCCAGGGCCGGTTCTCGGCGTCGAAGGCGGCGAGCCTGCGGCAGTGGTCCTCGTCCCTCAGGGCCCAGCGGTCGACGAGCAGGATCTCGGGGGTGCTGGGCGGGGCCTTGCCGTCGTGCCGGTCCTCGTCGAACGAGGTGATGACGGCCTGGTAGTTGAGGGAGCGGACCAGCTCTTCGGCCACATAGGCCAGGGGCCGGGCGGAAGCCGGGTAGTAGGGGTTCCAGTCCTGCGGGTGGTCGCCGTAGTGGTCGCTGCTGCGTCCCTCGGGCAGATCGTGGCGGGTGGGCGCCGCGATGGTGATCTGCATCGGCCGGGGAGCGCCCACTCCGCTGCTGGGGGAGCCGAAGGCGCTGGGGGCCAGGCGCCAGTCGAGAGGCCGGCCGGTGTCGATGCGGACCGAGTCGGCGACGCTGACGATGCGTTTGGCCAGTTCGTAGACGGCCCGTTCGTATTCCTCGGCGAAGAGTCTGAGCTTGATCAGACCGTAGAGGCCGTCGCTGACGTACCGTTCCCCGAAGTCTCGATGGTTGAACTGCAACCGCTCTGCGGATCCGGGGAGTTGACTCGGCGGGACCGGCACCCAGAGGGCCGGGACGATGGCCTCGGCCGGCTGGTTGGAGCGGGCCCGGTGGTGGATGGCCCGCTGTTCGAAGGCATACCACTCCTTCCCGCACATCTCGCTGGCGAAGTAGCGCGGCGAGAACAGCGGGACGAAGACCCGGCAGGTGGCGAGGACGTCGCCGAGCCGTTCGGACCAGCCCTCGCCGGAGCGTATCTCCCGGTCCATGAATCCCGCGGGCGCGCCGGCGGGTAAGTCGGTCATGGCCATCACGTGGCCGCAGAGGTCCTGGAAGAGCCGCTCGACCCACATGTCGGGGTCCGTTCCGGCCCCGTACCCGGGCGTGTGGGCGTAACTCAGAAAGAAATACGGCCGATGGCCCACCGCTCGCTGTTGCGTCGATGCGTGCACACGACCCCCGTCCTGTGTGAGCACTCGCATCCCGGAAGGAGGAAGGGAGTGCAAGCGAACTCATCATTCCGGAGCGGGCCGCTTTCCAGCCCCCTGTCGTTCGGTCATTCGAACGTCACTTTCTGGTCAGACCCCAGGACGTTCGATTCATTACCGGACGACGGGAACCGCCTGCCGCGATTCTTTCCCGGCCGCACTCCGCGTTCCGCTGATCTCCTTGCGGACAGCGGCGATCAGCTGTTTGCCGTCGACTGTCACCTCCGCCGCGTTTTCGATCATGTCGAGAGCTTCCGGAACACCGGTGAGATAGCGCGGATCGTAAAGCCCGAGCCCCGCCCGTTCGAATGTCTCGGCCAGCAGTCGGGAGAGCGTCACGTGTTCGCTCCCCCAGGGCGTTCGATGTTCCCAGGTACCGTCCAGGGCGTAAAGATCTGTCACTTCACCGAGCGCCCGCAGTTTCGCCCGGCGGAACCCGCTGAGCAGGCCGAAAGCCAGCTCCTCGGCGCCCACCACCGGCCCGACGCCGAGCGCGCCGGGACCGTGCCGACCCGGCCCGGTCTCCCCGGTGAACAGCGGGGTCAGCGTGGTGAGCATGCGGGCCGCCTCGGCCGCCTGCTCGGGAACGGCGTCGGCCAGCAGCGACCAGGCGTCGGCGACCCGGTGCGCCCAGGCGTCGGCCTCCTCCGCTTCGAGGCGGTCGGTCGCGGGGGCGGCGAAGTGGTCGCGGAGGGGGTCGAGGTCGTCCAGCAGGAGTACGGGGGCCGGCGCCCGGCGCAGGACGTGTACGGGCAGCCAGTGCGGGCCTTCGGGCTCATCGGGTGCGATGCGCAGCCCCGTGCCGGGCGCGGACTTTGGCCCCCGGACGAGGAATCCACCGTCCGTGGGGCGCACGACCGCCGCGCCCTGCTCCCGGGGGCCGCCGAGGAGCACGGTGCCGAGGGTGGGCAGATGCAGGCTTCCGTCGCGGTACGCCACGGGCACGGGCAGATCGAGTCGGGCCCGGACGGCGGCGGCGGCCACGGTCGCGGCGAGCCGTTCGGCGGCGGGCTCGGTGAGGCCTCGGCCTGCCTCGACGTCCTCCAGGGCGTCGACCAGCCAGGTGCGGGTGTAGGGGTGCGCGAGGACCGCGTCGAGCGCCTCGGCTCCGGGGGCGTCCGCCTCCACCGTCGCCGCGAGCCGCCATGCCTCGTCCCAGAGTGCTCCGCCCCGCCCGTCGAGGGTGTCGTGGAGGGCCGCGAGCAGGGTCCGGGTCAGGTCCTGGTGGGCGGCGAGCAGTTCGTCCGGCGACCGGACGGCGGGCGACTCGATGGCGGCGGCGGTACGGTCCTCGATGCCGCGGATCAGGGCGGCCAGGTCGGCGCAGTAGACCGACGGGTTGTCGAAGCCACCGCCCGAAAGGCTTTCGGGGCCCTGGTCGGAGCGGTACCGGTGGGTGTAGAGCCCGCCGCCGCACGAGCGCACGACCGGGCAGCGGCGGCAGGTCTCGCTGACCGAGGCCAGGCCGAGCTGCCGCGCCCTGACGCCGGGGTGGGCCGCGACCTCGTCGAAGGTGTTGCGGAAGACGTCGAACCCGGTGGCGGCGGCGCCCTCGTAGGCGCTCTTGAGCGAGTCGACCTGTTCCAGCTGCCCGTCGGTCTCGATGACGACGAGGTCGGTGGGGGCGAGGCCCAGGGACTCGGTGAGGCTGGGGCCGCCGCCCAGGCTGGAGAGCACCGAGGCGAACATCCGGACGGGCATGGGGCGGCCCTGCTCCGTCCAGCGGTCGAAGACCGTCAGGAGCCAGTCGGCGTACGCGGTGGGCGATCCGTCCGGCCGTGGCGGCGGGTCGTCCCAGGTGGCGTGCGGCAGCAGGAAGTCGACGAGCGGGGGTTCGAGCGCGGCGAGGGCGTCGTGCACGGCCACCGGGTCGTTGTGGATGTCGACCGTGCACAGCAGGCCGAGGTCCAGATGGCGGTAGCGCTCCTCGCGGAGCAGTTCGACCGCTCGCATCACCATCGGGTGGCTGCTGCGCCCGTTGGCGAATCGGCGGTGGCGGTCGTTGGCGGCGCGGTCGCCGTCGAGCGAGATCCCGACCCGGACGTGGAACTCGTCGAAGAGGTCGAGGTAACGGGGGCTGAGCTGGACGCCGTTGGTGTGGATCCTGAGGTCCAGCTCAGCGATGCCGTTCAGAGCCGAGCCGAGCTCCTCGCAGACCCGTCGCAGTCGCGCGGGCCCCGCCAGGAGCGGTTCCCCGCCGTGCAGGATCACTGTGACGGAGGGAAGCGCATGAGTCGTCGCATGCTCGGCCAGGCGCCGGGCAGTCCAGGAAATTGCCTCGTCAGAGATGGTCTTCGGGCGGGTCAGCCAGCTCTGATCTGCATGTTCGTAGACATAACAGTGGTCACAGGCGAGATCACACCTGCTGTGCACTTTGAGAACGAATTCACGGAAGGGGACCAGGGGTCCTGTCATTCCGCCATTCTAGCCACTCCTGACGCCTGCTCAGAGAGCAGAGCTGAAAGTGGAAATGCGGGTGGACCGGGCCGTCGTCGCACCGATTGCACGACTGAGCTTCCTGGCGGCCTCGGCGCTGCGGACGTCGGTCGCCGCGAGGGTCGCGCGGGTCTTCGCAGGGGCGAAGGCGGGGGTGGTTCCGTAGGTCTTCACGGCCGTCCTAGGGGGATCCTGAAGGGGTCTGTTTCCGGACATTGGAACGCTGCACGGATTCCGCGTCACCACACGGCCCGGCACGCGCACTTTACTACCGCTCAGGCCCCCGCACATGCCGACGGAAGCGCCTTCACACCAGTGTTTCGAAAGTCGAATCACGCCTTCCGTTCGGCCGCTCGGGTGAGCGGAGGACGAACGGCGGGACCGGCGGGCCGAGGAGCCGGCTTCCCCCATGGACGTCCCGTGCAGGTGGGAGGCTTTCCGGCCGCGGCGAGGCCGCCCGCACCCGCGCCGGGCGCGCGCACCGTGAAGTGCCCGCCAGGGCCCCGGCCGCATCCGTCGGAACGTCTCGGCCGGGCCGGCCGTTCACTCGTTCACCGGTTCCGGGCCGGGGACGTTGTACTCCGCGCGGGCGCCCCGCAGGCAGTCCAGGACGCGTTCGTGGCTGTCGCCCACGGCGTCCGTGACCCGGACCCGGACGTGGAGCGACTCGACTCTCTCGACGCACCGCCGCGAGAAGATCCCCACGGGCACGGTCTCGTAGTTCCCGGTGCCGACCAGCGGAAAGCCCGTCCCGAAGGCGATGAGCTGGTAGTCCCGCCCCACCGTGAGACCGCCTGCCGTCAGGGTGGCCACGGCGTCCGGTACGGCGACCCAGGGCGCCGTAGCCTCATCCGGCTCGCCGCGCGGCACGACGCGGCACTCCCAGCTCTCGATCACGGCGATGTGCTGACCGCAGTTCAGTATCCCCACGCGCCAGGCGGGTTCTCCCTCTACGAGCAGCCCCTTGCGCCAGGAGCCCCGGTAGCCGAGGTAGGGCCGGACCGTACGGGCGTACTGCGCCCTGGCCAGGACGGCGCCCACCGCAACGGCCAGCAGGCTCCCGAGCGCCTCCATGTCCAGCAGCTGCAGCCGCCAGGGCCAGTCGTCCCGGGCGCCGGGCGAGACATTGGCCCGCACGGCCTCCCACAGCAGGATCAGGGTCAGGACCGCGAGCAGCACGAGGGGAGCGGCGAAGAGCAGCGGGCTGCGGCCCACCCTGCGCTGAGTGTCCGGGAGCGGTATGCCGTCCTGCGCCCCTCCGCGTCGGCCCCCCTCGATGGCCCCTCCCCCTCCCGGAGGTGATCGCGCCCATCGAAGGGGCAGCAACTCACCTGCATTTCAGTCCAGTTGGGCAACCTTGCCACAGCGCCGCCGGGCGAGGAAGGCCGCCGACGGCGAAGTGGCCGAACCCTGTCGTGGTGGCCGCCCGAGGGACCGGGACGCTCTTGCCGGGCCCGGTCCTCCCCCCTACTCTCGTGGCCCCGGGCGGGTCAGGCGCGACGACCGGGTCATACGACAACTGCAGACGGAGGCGACCATGACGGCGCTGCCCGAGCCGCTGAGATCCATGGTCTTCAGGAACGATGACCTGCCGGAGCTGTTCCATCACACGGACGCGGTCGCCGTGGCCCGCCAGCGCGAGGCCGTGAACACCACCCGGGCGCAGCTGGCGCTGCTCGTGGTCGGCACGGTGCCCGCCGCGCTGCCCTGGCACGCCGAGGACGGGCCGGCGGGCCGGGCGCTGTACGGCGCGGCGGTGCTGGCCTATCTGGGCGTGCTCTTCACGACCTTCCTCGCCTCCCGGCGCAAAGCAAAGTCGCATTGGCAACTGAACCGCTCCGCAGCCGAGTTCATCAAATCCAACTGCTGGCGCTACGCGGTGCACGGCGCACCGTTCGACAGCACCTCCGAGCATCCGGAGGCGCTGTTCGCCAATCGTCTGGAGGACGGTCTCCAGGAGTTGCGGAAAGTGGGCTGGGCCGACCCGCGCGAGGAGCTGCCGGATTCCGGCGGCCTCATCACGGAGTCCATGCGGGCGTTACGGAACAAGGCCTACACGGTCCGCAAGGAGACGTATGTACGGGATCGGCTCATCGAGCAGCGCCGTTGGTACCGCCGACGTCAGCAGGCGTCCCGGCGCGGGGCACTCATGTGGTCGGGCGCGATCGTCGCGCTGACGCTCCCGGCACTGGCGCTGAGCGTGCTGCAGACCTTCGGGGTGGGCCGGTCGTTCGGCCTGACGGGGGCGCTGTCCGCGGCGGCGGCGGCCTGTCTCGCCTGGAACGAGATGCGCCGGCACCATCCGCTGATCTCGGCGCACTCGCTGGTGGAGCAGGACCTGGAGTCGATGCAGGCCGCCATGGAGACCACCCTCACCGAGCGGCACTGGCCGGCGGCGGTGTTCGAGACCGAGCGGATCGTGTCGCCCGAGCACACCGACTGGCTGGTCAGACACCGCGTGTGAGCTGCTCGCCGGCCGGCCCGCGTCAGCCGCGCAGCACCCCGTCGCGCCAGATCACGGTGACCGGGCGGCCCAGGGTGCGGGCGTACGTCACGATGTCGCCGGTGCCGCCGAGGCCCCGGGCGGGAAGTCCGTCCCACACCGCGAGCAGGCGGTCGCAGTGGTCGGCGATGTAGGTGCCCGCCGCGTAGTACGCCTCGTCGGTGGAGTGCGGGAAGTCGAGCCGGACCTCCTGTGCCGCGCGCGCCTTGAGCTTCCGGTAGCGGGCGAGGTCGTCGGCGTTCTCGAAGCAGGCCTCGTAGTCGCCGCTGGGGATCACGGCGGTCAGTTCGGCGCCGCAGGTGAGGGCGAGGTCGGCGAAGAGCTGGTCGGCGCCGACCGCCAGGCTGGAGAGGGCCTGCGTCGCGCCGTCGAGGCCGCACAACGCGGCCCGCAGCCCCGCGAGCACATGGGCCTCGGCCTCGGCGGGGATGGAGCGGTGACCGGTCACTCCGATGCGATACACGGACGCGCTACCCCCTGATGCCAGCGGAGCGCACCCCGGGAGCGCCCCCGCCCCCGCCGCCCCGTCACGACGACCCGTCGCGACATCCTCTCAAGAGCCCCCGGGCGAGCGGGAGCCCCCGTCCGGAATTCCGGACGGGGGCACGTATGTACGGACAGCTCCGCACCTGGCCGGCTGGGCCGGTCAGTACACGCTGACGCCGTACGCGCTCAGCGCCTCGGTGACCGGCTGGAAGAAGGTCGTTCCGCCGGAGGAGCAGTTGCCGCTGCCGCCGGAGGTGAGACCGATCGCCCGGGTGCCGGAGTAGAGCGGGCCGCCGGAGTCGCCGGGCTCGGCGCACACGTTGGTCCGGATCATGCCGTAGACGACATCGCCGCCCCCGTAGTTGACGGTGGCGTTGAGTCCGGTGACCGAACCGCTGTGGGTGCCAGTGGTGGAGCCGCGGCGGGTGACGGCCAGGCCGACGGTGGCGTTGCCGGCGCTGGTGATGTCCTGGCCGCCGACCGTGCCGTCCTTCGGGATGGAGGAGTTGGTGTAGCGCACGATGCCGTAGTCGTTGTTCGGGAAGCTCGAACCGGAGGTCGTGCCCAGCACCGTGGTCCGGGCCGAGTTGGCCCACCAGGTCGTCGCACCGTCGGTGCAGTGACCGGCGGTGAGGAAGTAGTAGGTGCTGCCGCTGCGGACGTTGAAGCCCAGCGAGCAGCGTCCGGTGCTGGAGTAGATCGCGTCGCCGCCGGAGATCAGCTTGGTGAACTTGCCCGGCGTGCGCTCGATGCGCAGCGCGTCGGCGTTGGCGCCCGCCGACTTCTTGATCTGGTTGATCTCCGCCTTCGAGACCGTGCTGTCGACGGTCACGACGAGGCGCTTGGACTGCGGGTCGATGTTCCAGGCGGTGCCCGCGATGTCGGCGCCGAGCACGGCGTCGCTCGCCGCGGTCAGCTGGTTGGCGCTGAACGTCCGGGGGGTTTCGGCGTTCGCGGTGGGGATGGCCATCGCCGCGACGGCGGCGAGCCCCGCGAGTACGGCCGTGGTACGGACGCGTCTCGCCGCGTTGGAGCGGGGGTTGGTGCGCTTGATCCTCACTTCGGGTTCCTCCGAGGGGAATCGGGGGCCCTCCTGTGGGGTGGCGGGCCCGTGAGGCGCAGTCGGGGGCCTGTCCGGATTCCGGAATTGCCGTGCCCCTGACAATCGCTGACCGGAGTATCGAGGGGCCCGGACAGGAGGCGCAAGAATGCCTTTCGGCCACGCGGGTCACCTACGTCTCGGGCCCCGGGAGCCGTGGGGCTGCCGGGGCCGGAGAGGTCTCTCGCGGGTCAGGCGTCGATCCGGTTCCGCTCCCCCGCCGGGACCGGGACGGGCAGGGTGTTGCCCGGCGGTGGGAAGGGGCAGATGAAGTGATCCGCGAAGGCGCACGGCGGCAGCAGCGCGCGGTTGAGGTCGACGCTCACGCTGCCGTCGGCGGCGGGCGCCCCGGGCCGCAGGAACCGGAAGCGGTAGCTGCTGTTCCCGCTGGTCGCGTCGGCGAAGACGGCCCACAGCGACCCGTCGGGCTCGACCGCCACCTGGAGCGTGTGCCGCTCACCGTCCAGCGTGAAGGCGATCTCCCCGGCGAGGCCGAGACCGCGCTCGACCCCGTCCGCGTTGGCCACCCGAACGGTCCGGTCGCCGCCGTACGGACGGAAGGTCCCGGGCAGCGTCCACCGGGCGTCGTACGGGGTGGCCTCGATGGTCGAGAAGGCGTGCCGGGCCGCGGATCCCGGGTCGAAGTCCCGTACCGCCCAGAGCCCTTCGCGGCGCAGCACCACCAGTCGGCGCTCCCCCTGCGCGACCCGGGAGTCGTCGATCGGCCCGCGGTCCGCGCCGAGCCGGACCTCGCCGGTCAAGGGCTTGCCGTCGACGACGACCCCGTCCTCGGGGGCGGCCGTGAGGACCACCTCGTCGCCGTCCTCGCGCCAGTGACCGGGGACGGCCGGAATTCGCCCTTCCGGGTGGTCGGAGAGCCAGTGGGTTCCGGTCAGGGAGAGCGGGCCGTACGGGGCGGCGACGGCGACGACGCGCCCTTCGTGCCACCGCTGCCAGTCCCGCGCGGCGTCCGGCCCGCCGCCGGCCCGCTCCTGCTTCTGTGCGTCCGTGCTCATGCGGTCAACCTTTCCATACCGGCTCAGGGAGGCCGAGGTGCGACCGCAGCGTGGAGCCGGTGTATTCGGAGCGGAACGCCCCGCTCTCCTGGAGGAGCGGGACGACCCGGTCGACGATGTCGTCCAGGCCACCAGGGGTCAGATGGGGTACGAGGATGAAGCCGTCGGCGGCCCGCTGGTCGACGAACGCGGTCAGCTCCGCCGCGACGGTCCGGGGCGAGCCGATGAACGACTGCCGGGTGGTCGTCTCGATGACGGTCCCCCGCAGCGAGAGCCCCTTGGCCTCGGCGAGCGCGCGCCAGCGGGCGACGATCGCGAAGAGGTCGCCGTGCAGGACCCGGCCCTGGGTGATCTCGGAGTCGGGGACCGGGTCGATCTCGGGGAGCGGCCCCTCGGGGTCGTACGCGGAGAGGTCGGTGCCCCAGATCTGCTCGGCGGCGAGGATCGCGTTCTGCGGGGAGACCTGCTGCCGGCGGATCTCGGCGGCCTTCTCCTGGGCCTCGGCGTCGCTGTCGCCGACCACCACGGTGACCCCGGGCATGATCTTGAGGCTGTCGGGCTCCCTGCCGTACGCCGCGAGCCGCGCCTTGACGTCGGCGTAGAAGTCCCGGCCCGCCTCCAGGGTGCCGTGCCGGGTGAAGATGATGTCGGCGGCGGAGGCGGCGAACTCCCGGCCCTCGTCGGAGTCCCCGGCCTGGATGACGACCGGGTGGCCCTGCGGCGAGCGCGGGACGGTGAACTCACCGGAGACGGTGAACTGCGGCCCTTCGTGGGCGAACGGCCGCGAGACCCCCTCGGGCGTCCAGGAGTCCCACAGCTCGCGGGCGGTGGCGACGAACTCGGCGGCCCGGGTGTACCGGTCGGCCCGGTCCAGATAGCCGCCCCGGCGGAAGTTCTCCCCGGTGAAGGCGTCGGAGGAGGTCACCACGTTCCAGGCGGCCCGGCCCGCGCTGAGGTGGTCGAGGGTGGCGATCCTGCGGGCCAGCTCGTACGGCTCGTTGAAGGTGGCGTTGACGGTGGCGGCGAGGCCGAGCCGTTCGGTGACGGCGGCCAGCGCGTTCAGCACGGTCAGCGACTCGGGCCGGCCGACCACGTCGAGGTCGTGGACACGGCCGTTGTGCTCGCGCAGCCGCAGCCCCTCGGCCAGGAAGAAGAAGTCGAACTTCCCGCGCTCCGCCGTCCTCGCCAGCTGCTCGAAGGAGGAGAAGTCGATCTGGCTCCGGGAGCGCGGGTCGGCCCACACGGTGGTGTTGTTGACGCCCGGGAAGTGGGCGGCGAGATGCATCGGACGGGGCACGGTCAGGCCTCCTTCGCGGCGGTCCTGGCGGCGGCGTACCGGCTGGCGGGGCGCACGAGCCCCAGGTGTTCGCGCAGGGTGCCGCCGGGGTGGAAGGTACGGAAGAGGCTGCGGTGCTGGAGGAGGGCCACGGTGCCGTTGACGATCCTTTCGAGGTCACGTTCGGGGGTGATGGGCGTGAGGTGGAAGCCGTCGGCCGCGCCGGATCGGTGCCACTGGGCGATGAGGTCGGCGAGGTCGACCGGGCCGCCCCGGAAGTAGGTGCCGCGCCCGGCGAGCTGCGGCCCGGTCTCCAGACCGGGTTCCGGCGCGGTCTCCACGTCGCCGAGGTCGACGGTGAGCGCGACCAGGACCCGCAGCGCCCCGGGGTCGCGCCCGTGGGCGGCGGCCTTGCGGCGCACCTCGTCGCGGACGGCGGCGGCCTGCTCGGGGGTGGTGGCCCGGATGTGGACGACGTCGGCGTGCCGGGCGGCCGCCTCGCGGGCCGGGGCGGTGGTGGCGTCGATGACGGTGACCGGGCGGCCCTGCGGCGGGCGCGGCACGATGGCCGGACCCTTCACCGTGAAAGTGGAGCCCTCGAAGTCGACGTAGTGCAGCTTGTCCCGGTCGATGAAGCGGCCGGTGGCGGCGTCCCGGATCTCGGCGTCGTCCTCCCAGCTGTCCCACAGCCGGCCGGACACGTCGGCGACCTCACCGGCCTCCTGCCACAGCTCGGCGGGGGGCGCGGCCGGGCGTCTGCCGAAGAGCCGGGCCTCCGCCTCGGTGGTGGACACGTCCGCGCTCCAGCCCGCGCGGCCGCGGCTCACCCAGTCCAGGGTGGCGACGGCCGAGGAGACGTGGAAGGGCTCGGTGTGGGTGGTGGTGACGGTCGGGACGAGGCCGATGCGGTCGGTGGCGGGCGCGACGCGGGCGAGGACGGCGAGCGCGTCGAGCCCGGGGCGGGCGAAGGAGTCGCCGAGGGTGACGTAGTCGAGTGCGCCGTCCTCGGCGAGCTTCGCCAGCCGGAGGTAGTGCCCGGCGTCGTAGTGCGGCGGGCCGCCGATCTCGGCGGCCAGGTGGAGGGATGTACGGGCGGACATAAGCGGGGACCTCTCGGGTCGACGGTCGGCCGGGGCCTCGCGGAGCCGCTCGCCGGCCGCGCGCCGGACGGGACGCGCGGCCGGCAGCGGGGGCTCCGGACGGCCTGGGCGTCAGCTCTTGGTCTTGGGCAGGCCGGGCGGGTTGATCTCCGACTTCTCCACGGCCTCGCCGGTCAGTCCCCAGCGCTTCAGGACCTTGCCGTAGGAGCCGTCCTCGATGATGTGGTCGATCGCGGCGGCGTACGCCTTCACCAGGCCGCTGTCCTTCTTGGTGGTGGCGGCGATCTTGCCCTGGAGGTCGCCGCCGGCGCCGGAGAGCTGGCCGATGATCTCGGACTGTCCGGCCGAGGCGACGTGGTAGGCGGCGGTGGGGCTCGGGCCGAGGTGGGCGTCGATGCGGCCGGACTGGAGGGCCAGGTAGTAGTCGGTGTCCTTCTGGAAGTACTTGATGTCCACCGGCTCGCGCCCGGCCTTGACGTTCTCCTCGCTCCACTCGACGAGGATCTTCTCCTGGTTGGTGCCGGAGGAGACCGAGATCGTCTTCCCGGCGACGTCGGCGGGTTCCTTCACCTTCCAGCCTGAGCCCTTCTTGGCCTCGAAGGCGATGTTGTCGAGCCGGTAGGTGGCGAAGTCGTACTTCTCCTTGCGCTCCTCGGTCACCGTGACGTTGGAGAGGACGGCGTCGAACTTGGAGCTGTCCAGGCCGACGAAGAGGTTCTCCCAGGAGACCTCCTCGAACTGCGGCTTCAGGCCGAGGGTGTCGGCGACGAGGGTGGCGATGTCGATCTCGGATCCGATGCGGGTCTTGTCGTCGGTGGCGTAGAAGCCGAGTGGTGGCGAGGCGTCCGCGCTGGCCCCGATCCGCAGCGTGCCGCGCTTGCGGACCGCCTCGGGGACGAGGTCGGCGGCGGCCGCCGTCTCCCTGCCTCTGATCCGGTCCTGGTCGGGTCCGATGTTGACCCCGCTGTCCTTCTGGCCCTTCGGGGCCGCCAGGTCGGTGGCGGGGTCGGAGGCGCCGCAGGCGGTGAGCAGACCGGTGGCGGTGAGCGTGGCGAGGGCGAGAGTGGTGCTGCGGCGGACGGACACGTACGTGCTCCTTGCGTGGGAAGAGGGGGTGGGGTGGTTCAGAGGACCTTGGAGAGGAACGCGCGGGTGCGCTCCTGGGTGGGACGGTCGAGCACCTCGGCTGGCGGGCCCTGTTCGACGACGCGGCCCTCGTCCATGAAGACGACGGTGTCGGCGACCTCGCGGGCGAAGCCGATCTCGTGGGTGACGACGATCATCGTGGTGCCGCCGTGCGCCAGGTCCTTGATGACGTCGAGGACCTCGCCGACGAGTTCGGGGTCGAGGGCGGAGGTCGGCTCGTCGAAGAGCAGCAGGCGGGGTTCCAGCGCCAGGGCGCGGGCGATGGCGACGCGCTGCTGCTGGCCGCCGGAGAGCTGTCCGGGGTAGGCGGACGCCTTGTCGGAGAGGCCGACCCGGTCGAGGAGCTTCTCGGCTGCCGCCACGGCCTCCCTGCGGGGGCGGCGCAGCGCGGAGATCGGCGCCTCGATGATGTTCTCCAGGACGGTGAGGTGCGGGAAGAGGTTGAAGTTCTGGAAGACGAACCCGATCCTGGTGCGCTGACGCAGCACCTCGCGTTCGCGGAGCTCGTAGAGCTTGTCGCCGTCCCTGCGGTAGCCGACGAGGGTGCCGTCCACGCTGATCCAGCCCCGGTCGACCTTCTCCAGGTGGTTGATGGTGCGCAGCAGGGTGGACTTGCCGGATCCGGAGGGGCCGAGGACGACGGTGACCTCGCCGGGCCGGACCGACAGGTCGATCCCGCGCAGCACCTCCAGGGAGCCGAACCTCTTGTGCACGGAGCGGATTTCGACCATGGCATCGCTGGGTGCGCTCATCGCACGGCCCCCTTGGCGTAGTGACGTTCGACGTAGTGCTGGAGGACGGAGAGAGCGGTGGTGAGCAGGATGTACCAGACGGTGGCGACCATCAGCAGGGGCACGACCCGGCCGTTGCGGCCGTAGACCACCTGCACCTGGTAGAAGAGTTCGCCGATCGCCATGACGGAGACGATCGAGGTGCCCTTGAACAGCGAGATGATCTCGTTGGCGGCGTTGGGCAGGATGGAGCGCATCGCCTGCGGGAGCACGATGCGCCGCAGCTGCCGGAGCTTGGGGATCCCGAGGGCGGCGGCCGCCTCCAACTGACCTCCGTCGACGGCCAGTACGCCACCGCGCACGATCTCCGCCGCGTACGCGGCCTGGTGGAGGGCAAGACCGAGAACGGCCGCGCTCGTCGCCCCGACGAGGTTCATCGTGTCGAAGGCGAAGAAGCCGGGCCCGAACGGGATGCCGAACTGCAACTCCTTGTAGAGATAGGCGAGGTTGAACCAGAACAGCAGCTGCACGATGAGCGGGATCGAGCGAAACGCCCAGATGTAGCCGTACGCGACCGTCCTCAGGAACACGCTCGCCGACAGCCGCATGAAGGCCAGGACGATGCCGAGGGCGAAGCCGATCGCCGTTCCGTAGATGGTCAGCTGGAGAGTGATCCAGACGGCTTTCAGGATGGTCGGCGCGGTGAAGAACTGCGCGAAGACGTCCCATTCCCAGCCGGGGTTGGTGATCAGCCCGTTGAGGAACTGGGCCAGCAGGACGGCCGTCGCGACGATGGCGACCCACCGCCAGGGGTGGCGTACGGGCACGACGGTCAGCGCTTCGTTGTCCGCGCCGGGTCCGGCCGCCTTCTCGGCGGGCGGATCGGCAGGCGGATCTGCGGAGGGCTTGAGGGGTGGGTCGATGGGTGGATCGCTGGTCAGCGACATGAGAGGAGTCCTTGGGCGCGGAGGCGGCGGCGGTACGGGAAGGAGGGCCGGTGGTACGGGAGGGTGGCCCGGCGGGCTCGTCAGGAGGCGAGTCGACCGCGACAGGAGAGGTCGCGCAGGAAGGTGAGGGCGGCGCGCGCCGCGGCGTCGTTCTGCCGGAAGGCGGGTCCGCCGGTACGGGGCCGGGTGAAGGCTCCGCTGCTGCGGGCGGTGGTGAACGGGCCCAGCGCGAAGCGGCGCGGGTGCGGGCGGCCCGCACGGTCCAGCACCCGGCTGTCGGCCGGGTCCACGGAGAGCAGGCCGGTGTCGGTGACAGCGGCCCCGTCGTCGCGCAGGGCGCGCAGCAGGGGGCTCGCGGTGTGCCGGAGCGAGGGGTCGGGAAGCCTGGCCTCGACCAGCGCGCGGGCCTCGGTGCGGACGCCGGGGACGGTGGCGCTCCGCGCCCGGAACAGGCCCTGCTCCTCGTCGGGCTCCACGGTGAGGCCGCCGCCGAGGAAGCGGACGACGCCGGCCCGGGAGAGGGCCAGGAGCTGCTGGAGGCGGGGGCCCGGCGGGCCGGAGGCGAGGTAGCTGAAGAAGCCGTGCCACCAGCCGCCGATGTCGCCGAGCCGGATGAGCCGGGCGTAGGCGGTGAGCAGCCCGAGGAAGACCGCGAGGTCCTCGCTGTGCGCCGGGTCGTGACGTCGGGTCAGGTCGGCGGTGATGTAGGCGCGCAGGGCTTCCTGGAGGGCTTCGGGCGAGTCGTGGCGGACTCCGTCGAGGGGCCGGTCGAGGGCGTCGAGGTCGAGCCGGTCGGCGGGGTCGGGCACGGCCTCGGCGATCAGGCCGGCCAGCTCGGGACTGCCCGGGTCGGCGGCGGCGTACTTCTCGGCGAAGACCTCGTGGGCCAGGGCGGTGCGCTCGGGGTGGGCGGTGAACAGCCGGTGGTAGTGGGCGTGGCCCAGCTCCTTCGCGACCGCCGGCCAGACATCGCGGCCGAAGTCGAGCGGCCCGGGCCCGCTCAGCAGCTCCTCGATCCACTCGGGCCCCAAGTACTGCGGCAGCGGCGGGCGTTCGCCGGTCCAGGCGTAGCCGATCTTCGCGTGGTACGGAACGCCGCGCCGCGATCCGACGTACAGCACGGGTTCACGGCCGGACGGCACGTACGCGCCGTTCTCGTGGCGGCCGCCGCGCCCTTCGGTGAGCAGGACCATCAGGTCGATGAAGGCGAGCCCGAAGCCCCGGACGATGACCGGCTCGCCGGGGCGCAGGGCGTCGAGGTCGCTGTCGGCGGTGAAGTCGGGCGGCAGGTGGACCAGCGCGTGCCGCCGGGCGAAGGCGCTCAGCTCCTCCTGTTCGGGGTCGTGCTCGGCGTCGAGGTGGCCGACGGTCAGGACGACGAGGTCGGCGAGCAGGGGTTCGGCGCGGTCCTGGAGCCGGACGCGCTGGCGGGCGCCGCGCGGCCCGGTGACGGCGAGGGCGGTGGTGCGGTGCTCGTGCACGGTGATCCCGGGCGGCAGCGCGGCGAGGGCTCGCTCGTAGGTCCAGCGCAGATAGGCGCTCTGGAGGCGCCGGGTGGGGAAGTCCCCTCCGGCGAGGCCGTGTATCTCGGCCAGCACGGCGGGGTCCGCGTCCGGGGTGACGCGCCCCGCGCGGACGTCCTCGGCCCAGGCGTCGAGGGCCGGGCCCGCCACGACGGGGCCGGCCAGTTCCACCGTCTCGTCGGTGAACATGGTGACGTCCTCGGCCATGGAGTTCATCCACAGCAGCGGCGACTGGTCGGGCCGCCAGATCCGGCCGCCGCCCGCCGGGTAGGGGTCGACCAGATGGAGGTCCAGGGGCTGATCCCCGTACAGCTCGACGGCGTTGGCGGCGACGCGCTCGATGACGCCGGTGCCGCGGGGGCCGCCGCCGATCACCACGATGCTGGGTGCGGAGCTCATCGCGCACCCGCCGTGCCACGGGAGTAGTACCGCTCCACGTAGCGCTGGCCGATGCTCAGCAGCGTGGTGACGGCCGCGTACCAGACGGTGGCGACGAGCAGCAGCGGGATGACCTGGTAGGTGCGGTGGTAGACGAGCTGGACGGAGTACAGCAGGTCCTGCACGGCGATGATGCTGACGATGGAGGTGCCCTTGAGGGTGCCGATCAGCATGTTCCCGGCGGGCGGCACGATGGAGCGCATCGCCTGGGGCAGCACGATGCGCCGGAAGCGCCGCCAGGGGCCGAGGCCGAGGGACTGGGCGGCCTCGACCTGTCCGCGTTCGACGGAGAGGATCCCACCGCGCACCACCTCGGCGGCGTACGCGGCCTCGTGCAGGGTCAGTCCGATGACGGCGATGGTGACGGGGCCGAGGAGGCGAGTCGTGGAGACGCCGAGGATCTGCGGGTACAGAGCGCCGATGTTGAACCAGAACAGCAGCTGGACCAGGATCGGCGTGGACCGGAAGAGCCAGACGTAGCCCCAACTGACCGCCTGGAGAACGGGGTTGCCGGAGAGTCGCAGGACGGCGAGGAGTGCGCCCAGCGCGAAGCCGAGCACCATGACCACCGCGGTGATCCAGAGCGTGAGCCAGAGTCCGCGCAGGACGGGGACGGTGGCGAAGTAGGAGAGCACGACGTCCCACTGGAAGGCGTCGTTGCGTACGACGGAGTCCAACGCCAGCGCGAGGAGCACGAGAACGACAACTGCCACCGCCCAGCGTCCTGTTCGGCGCACCGGGACGATGCGCGGCACGGCGTCGGAAGCGTCCTTGGCGAGCGTCGACGCGGAGGAGGAAGGAGAGGGAGAGGAGGAAGGGGGCAGCGAGACGGTCTGCGGGGGCATGCGGGAGCTCCGTGGATGCTCAGATCGAACACGGGGCGTACCTTCACACCGAAAACCACACACGGACCGGGCCCCTCAGCGCCGGTCCGCCTTCGAGATAAGCGGCGCGCACGGGGCGTTGTCAAGCCTGTCCACACTGTGAGCCGTGCATCTCGGCTTGGTTGACGTGCACTCGGATGCCTGTTCCACTTGGCCCATGCATCCGCAGCAGTGGCTGGTCACCCGCTCCCACATCGACTTCGGTCGCGTGTGGTCCTCTTCCTGTTGAGCTGACCCTCTGCTGTCCGGTTCCTCCCGCTCACGCCTGACTTCCTGGCGTTCGAGCCCCGTTCCTCGCGTGACTTCACCTTCACCACACCGCTTCGCCCTCCCCTCGCACCGCTGAACGACTTCCCGCTGTCCCCCGTGCCGCCGCCGTGACCCCGTGCCGCCGTGGCCCGGGGGCGGCCGGCCTCCCCTGACGAACCCGGAGAAGCACAGCCATGCCCCGATCCCGACCTACCGCCCTGTTCGCCCTGATCACCGTGGCCGCTCTGACGCTCACCGCCTGCGCCGAGCCGACCGACGCGGCGGGCGGCGGATCCGACAAGGCCGCCGCCAGGGGAAAGACCCCGACGACGGACGTGGTCTCCAAGGTGCGGAAGGACGAGGCCGCGGCGAAGCTGCTGCCCGCCGGGGTCCGCGAGGCGGGCACCCTGCGGATCGCCTCCTCCGTCGGAGCCCCGCCCGGAGCCTTCTACGAAAAGGACGGCTCCACGGTGGCCGGTGCGGACATCGACTTCGCGGACGCTGCGGCCCGGGTGCTGGGGCTGGAGCTGAAGCGCGAGGTGGCATCCTTCGAGGCGATCCTGCCGGCGCTCGGCAGCGGGAAGTACGACCTGGGCACGGGGAACTTCGGCGTCACCGACGTACGCCGCAAGACGATCGATTTCGTGACGTACATCAACGACGGGCAGGGCTTCGCGGTCCGCGAGGACAGCGAGCTGAAGAAGGTCACCGACCTCACCCAGCTGTGCGGGCTGGACGTGGCCACCGGGGCGGGCACCACTTTCGAGGTGACGCTCCAGGAGAATCTGCCCCGGTGCGCGGAGGCGGGCAAGAAGCCCTACAAGGTGAAGACCTACGCCGACCAGGCGGCGGTCTGGATCTCGCTCCAGCAGAACCGCAGCGATGTGGTGATGTCCACCATCAACGGGCTGCGCTACGCGGTGAGCCAGCAGGAGGGACTGCGCTTCCTCAACGAGTTCAAGCGGCTTGACGTGGGCTTCGCCTTCAAGAAGGGCACCCCGCTGGCCCCCGCCTTCCAGGCCGCCGTCAACCGGCTCAAGGAGGACGGCACCTACGACCGCATCCTGGAGAAGTGGGGGACCTCCGCGTCCGCGATCGAGACGTCCGAGATCTCGCCGCCCGAGCTGAGGTGACCTGACGTCAGCCGGTGGGCCTCAGCAGTCGCAGCCGCAGGACTCCCCGCAACAGCAGCAGCCCTCGCCGCAGTCGCCGCAGCAGCTGCAGGCCTCGCAGCAGTCGCCGCAGCTCTGGCACGGCGCTTCCCGCCGCTCCCTGCTCCAGGGGTCCTCGAAGGTCCCGCAGCACATCTGGCAGGTGCAGGCGAGCCCCGCCCACACCAGGCATCCGGCGATCAGTCCGCGCCGGTTACGGGGCGGCGGGGGCGGGGCGGCCGGGCCGCCGGGCGGCGGACCGTACGGATGGCCGGGCGTCGGGCCGTACGGGTTCCCCGGCGGCGGCCCGAAGGACGCGTCGGGCGCCAGCAGCCCCGTGCCCTCCTGGTGCGAGCAGGAGGAGGTGCCGAACGCCCGGTCGACCGAGCGCCGCAGCTCGTGGGCGAGCAGGACGTGGACGAGCTTGCCGTCGGTGAACTCCACCTCGCGCAGCGCGAGCCGTACGCCGTGCAGCGCGTCGTCGCAGAGCCGGCGCGCCTCGACGAGCGGGGTGCCGGTGGCGGTGAGCGGGTTCCAGGCTCCCGACGCGGCGTCAGCTTCCCGGTCCTCCACGGCGTCCAGCAGATGCGCGAGCCGCCCGAAGAGCCGGCCGGCCTCCGCGAGCGGGGCGGCGTTCTGCGGCTTCCCGGCAAGCACGGCGGTGTGCGCGAAGGCGGCGGCGGTGGCGGTCTCGGTGGGCTCGGTGACCGTCAGCAGCGGGGTGCCGAGCCCGGCGAGCGTCTCGATGCCGGTCTGCCGGTCGACCGCGTCGACCAGGAGGGCGGTGTCGAATCCGAGGGCCGCCCCGGTCCGTGCGCCCGCCCGGTCCCACCCGGCGGCCACCCGGCGCGCGGCGGCGGCGAC
>NTHE01000046.1 GCA_002551355.1 Streptomyces sp. man185
GTGCCGTGGTCGCCGCCCGCGCAGGGCGGCGCGCTGCCGCCCCTGCCGCCCGCCTTCCAGCCGGCCGCTCCGGCGCCCTCCGCGCCGCAGCCCGCGGCGCAGTGGCCCGGTGCCGTCCCGGCGAACGAGGCGCCCGGCGGCTACGGCTTCCCACAGGCGGCCCAGGCGCCCCACGCCCCTCAGGCGCTCCAGCCGCCGCAGGCTCCCCAGGCGCCGCACCAGCAGCAGCCCTTCCCCGGTCAGCCCGGCCACCCGGGCCCCGGCCCGAGCGCACCCCTGCCGCCGCAGGCCCACCCCCAGGCCCCCCAGGGCGCGGGCGGTTACGGCTTCCCGCCGCAGGGCGGCTACGGCTTCCCGCAGACCGGTCAGCCGGGCCATCAGGGTCAGCACGGGCAGGCGCCCCAGCAGCAGGGGCACCCCGGGCAGGCGCCCAACGCGCCGCAGCCGCACGCGCCCTTCCCTGCCCAGGGCACCCCGAACCTCCCCGCGCCCGTCGCCCCGCAGCAGCCGGAGGCGTACGGGCAGCAGCCCCCGGCACAGGGCCAGCCACAGGGCCAGCCGCATCAGCAGCCCGTCGACCCGCGTACGGGCGCCGCCTGGCCCACCCCGGTCGCGCACGACCAGCGCGAGCGGTCGGTGCCGGGCGCCCCGCTCGGGTACACCGCGGCCGTGGAGCTCTCCTCCGACCGGCTGGTGCGGGGCAAGCAGAAGGCCAAGAGCAGCCGTAACCCCTCCGCCGCCTCCCGGTTCAAGCTGGGCGGCAAGAAGGAGGAGGCCGAGCGGCTGCGCAAGCTGGAGCTGATCCGCACCCCGGTGCTGTCCTGCTACCGGATCGCCGTCATCAGCCTCAAGGGCGGCGTGGGCAAGACCACCACCACCACCGCCCTCGGCTCGACGCTGGCCACCGAGCGGCAGGACAAGATCCTCGCCATCGACGCCAACCCGGACGCGGGCACGCTGGGCCGACGGGTCCGCCGCGAGACCGGGGCGACCATCCGCGACCTGGTCCAGGCGATCCCGTACCTCAACTCGTACATGGACATCCGGCGGTTCACCTCGCAGGCGTCCTCCGGTCTGGAGATCATCGCCAACGACGTGGACCCCGCCGTCTCGACGACGTTCAACGACGAGGACTACCGGCGGGCGATCGAGGTGCTCGGCAAGCAGTACCCGATCATCCTCACCGACTCGGGCACCGGCCTGCTCTACAGCGCGATGCGCGGGGTCCTCGACCTCGCCGACCAGTTGATCATCATCTCGACGCCCTCGGTCGACGGCGCGTCCAGCGCCTCCACGACGCTGGACTGGCTCTCGGCGCACGGCTACGCCGACCTGGTGCAGCGTTCGCTCACCGTCATCTCCGGTGTCCGCGAGACCGGCAAGATGATCAAGGTGGACGACATCGTCCAGCATTTCGAGACGCGCTGCCGCGGCGTCGTCGTCGTGCCGTTCGACGAGCACCTGGCGGCGGGCGCCGAGGTCGACCTCGACATGATGCGGCCCAAGACCCGCGAGGCGTACTTCCACCTCTCGGCGCTGGTGGCCGAGGACTTCGCGCGGGCCCAGCAGCAGCAGGGGCTGTGGACGGGGGGCGGCCAGAACCCGCCGCCGCAGTACGCCCCGCCGATGCCCGGCCAGCAGGGCTACCCGGGACCTGGCCAGCAGGTACCGGGCCAGCCGATGCCGGGACAGCCGATGCCGGGACAGCCGATGCCGGGACAGCAGGGCGGCCCCGGCCAGCAGGCCCCGGGTCACCCCGGCCAGCAGATCCCCGGTCAGCAGCCGTACGCGCCGCAGCAGCCCGGCCCCGGCGGGCCCTACCCGCCGCAGGCCCCGCAGCCGCAGCACCCCGGGCAGCCGCACCAGGCGCAGCAGCCGTACGCGGGACAGCAGCCCTACGGCGGACAGCCGCCGTACGGGGGATATCAGACGACCGGTCAGCCGGGGGCGCCCCGGGCTCCCTACCCGCCGCAGGCGGCGGCGGGCGGACCGCAGCACGGCTGGCAGCAGTCGCCTCCCCCGCAGCCCGGGCCGGGTACGCCCGGGGCCGGCGTGCCGCAGCAGGGGCAGCCGGAGCAGCAGGGCGGCCAGGCCAACCCGGCAGGCCAGCCCGATCTGCAGGGGCCGGTGCCGCCCGGCGACTGGCAGCAGACGCCTCAGCAGCCGCCGCCGGCGCCTCGGCAGTAGGACCGGCCGCAGGGCCACCAGCAAGGCGGAAGTGGTTTAGACCAATGAGGGCTCGCATCGCTCACGCGGTGCGAGCCCTTCCGCATTCCCGCAGCCCACACGCGGTTTGACACACCGTTGACGAGGCTCGACCACCGCTGATAAACCTTCGCTTCACCAACTGGCGAACCAGAGATCTGCCCGCCTTCTTCAGCGAGTGATGACGCGAGGTCCCCGTCCATGGTCACAAGAGTTCCCCACCACTCCTTCCGGCCACGCCGACGCCTGCGCCTCCTGCTGGCCTCCGGCGCGGCCGCCCTGGCGCTCACCGCCGGTTCCGTGGTTCCCGGCAATCTGCTCGCCCCCGCGCCCTCCGAGGCCCGTGCCGACGACGGGAAGACGACGCTCACGGTCGCCGTCGCGCAGAGCGTCGACTCCCTCAGCCCGTTCCTGGCGCAGCGGCTCGTCAGCACGAGCATCCACCGGCTGATGTACGACTACCTCACCAACTACGACGCCAAGGACAACAAGGCGATCCCGGGCCTGGCCACGAAGTGGGAGCCCTCGGCCGACAAGCTGACGTGGACCTACACGATCCGCTCGGACTCGAAGTGGTCCGACGGGCAGCAGGCCACCGCCGAGGACGCCGCCTGGACGTTCAACAAGATGATGACCGACGAGGGCGCCGCGACATCCAACGGCAGCTTCGTCGGCAACTTCGAGGAGGTGACCGCGCCCAGCAAGGAGCAGCTGGTCATCAAGTTGAAGGAGCCGCAGGCCACGATGGCCGCGCTCGATGTGCCGATCGTCCCGAAGCACGTCTGGGAGGAGGTCGGTGACTTCTCGAAGTTCAACAACGACAAGGACTTCCCCGTCGTGGGGAACGGTCCGTTCATCCTGACGGACTACAAGGTCGACAGCTATGTGAAGCTGAAGGCCAACAAGGACTTCTGGCGCGGGTCGCCCAAGTTCGACGAGCTGGTCTTCCGCTACTACAAGGACCAGGACGCGGCCGTGGCCGCCCTGCGCAAGGGTGAGGTCTCCTTCGTCGCGGGCAGCCCCAGCCTGACCCCCGCCCAGTCCGCCTCGCTGGAGAACGCCCCGGACATCAAGGTGAACGACGCCCCGGGCCGGCGCTTCTTCGCGCTCGCCGTCAACCCGGGAGCCCGCACCAAGGACGGTCAGAAGTTCGGCGACGGGCACCCGGCGCTGCTGGACCAGAAGGTGCGGCACGCGCTGTTCATGGCGGTCGACCGCAAGACCATCATCGACAAGGTCTTCCAGGGCCACGCCGTCGAGGGCGAGGGCTACATCCCACCGCGCTTCGGCGACTACTTCTGGAAGCCGTCGGACGGTCAGAAGCTCGCCTACGACCCGAAGAAGGCCGCCACCCTCCTCGACGAGGCCGGGTACGAGAAGAACGGTCAGGGCAAGCGCGTCGGCAAGGACGGCAAGCCGCTGGACTTCCGTATCCTCTGCCACGCCACCGACCCCAACGACAAGGCGATCGGCAAGTACCTCCAGGAGTGGTGGGGCGAGCAGGGCATCGGACTGAAGGTCGACTGTCTCGACAACGTTTCCGACCCCTGGTACGCCGGTGAGTACGACCTCGCCTTCGACGGCTGGTCCGTCAACCCCGACCCCGACTTCGTCCTCTCCATCCACACCTGCGCCGCGCTGCCGACGAAGGCGAAGGAGACGGCCGCGACCGACAACTTCATCTGCGACAAGCAGTACGACGAGCTCTACAAGAAGCAACTGGCGGAGTACGACCCCGCCAAGCGGGCGGATCTGGTCAGGCAACTGGAGTCGCGGCTGTACGACACCGGGTACATGAACGTCATGGCGTACCCGAATGCCGTCGAGGCCTACCGCACCGACCACATCGAGTCCATCACCACCATGCCGTCGGCCGCGGGCAACATCTACGGCCAGGACGGCTACTGGAGCTGGTGGTCGGCGGTCCCGGCCGCCGGCGCCTCCTCGTCCGGTTCCTCCGACTCCGGTGGCTCCTCCACCGGGGTGCTCATCGGGGTCGGGATCGCCGTCGTCGTCCTCGCCGGTGGCGGACTCCTGTTCGCCATGCGTCGCCGCTCCACCGCGGAAGACCGTGAATAGTCCATGAGCTCAGAAAGCACTCCCGCCCTGCTGAAGGGCGCGGCGGGCGTGGAGAGCACCGAGTCCGGCGGCCCGGCTCCGGCCGGGCCGTCGGCCCGCTCCCCACGCTCCCGCAGTACGGCCGCCTACGCGCGCTACGCGGCGGGCAAGCTCGCCGGGGCGGCCGTCTCCCTCTTCGCCGTCCTCGTCACCAGTTTCTTCCTCTTCCGGCTGATCCCCGGCGACCCGGTCAAGCAGATGACCGGCGGCCGCCAGGTGTCGACCGAGCAGATCGCGGCGATGCGCCGTGAGTTCGGGCTCGACCTGCCGCTGTGGCAGCAGTTCACCCAGTACTGCGGCAAGGCGCTGACCGGCGACTTCGGTACGTCGTACCAGTTCCGCGCCCCGGTCGTCGACAAGATCGCCGAGGCGCTGCCCGCCACCCTGCTGCTGACCGGCACCGCCTTCGTGATCTACACGCTGCTCGGCATCTGGCTGGGCGCCCGGTCCGCCTGGCGCAACGGCAGTGCCGGGGACCGGGCCAACACGGCGTTCGCGCTGACGCTGTACTCGGTGCCCTCGTTCTGGCTCGGTCTGCTCCTCATCATCACCCTGTCGGTGGGGATGGGTCCGATCCCCGGGCTCTTCCCGACCGGCGGTATGGAGTCCGGGAACACCGAGGGCTTCGACCGGGTGCTGGACATCGCCCATCACCTGGTGCTGCCCGTCATCACGCTGGTCGCCGTGGAGTACGCGCGCACCCTGCTGGTGATGCGCTCCTCGCTGCTGGACGAGATGGGCAGCGACTATCTGACGACCGCCCGCGCCAAAGGGCTGCGCGACGACCTCGTACGCCGGAAGCACGCCGTGCCGAACGCGATGCTGCCGACGGTGACGCTGCTCTTCGTGAACCTCGGTACGACGGTGGCGGGGGCGATCCTGGTGGAGACGGTGTTCTCCTGGCCGGGCCTCGGCGGCCTCTTCTACCAGGCGCTGAGCGTGCCCGACCTGCCGTTGGTGCAGGCGCTGTTCTTCGTGTTCGCCGCCGCGGTGATCCTGATGAACACGCTGGCCGATGTGATCTATCCGCTGCTCGATCCCCGGGTGGGCCGATGACGACGTCGATGCAGAAGCCCTCCGAACCGCAGGAGCCGGGGCAGCCGGACGCCGGGAAGCTCTCCGGGCCGTCGGAGAAGAGCACCCCCGCACAGAGCCCGCGTGCCCTCACCCGGGCCCGGCGGCGGCAGGCGGTGGCCCGCTTCTGGCGGCAGTACCGCACGCACCGGGCCGGCCTCGTAGGTCTCGCCGTGCTCGCGGTGATCGCCCTGCTCGCGCTGACCGCCCCGCTGCTGGTCGGGGCCGACTCGCAGAGCGTGACGAACGCCCCGGGCGGCCCGCTGGAGGAGCCGAGCGGTGAATTCCCCCTCGGGACCGACCAGTTCGGGCGCAGCCTGCTGGCCCTGATGCTGTGGGGCACGCGTGTGTCGCTGACGGTCGGGCTGCTCGCCGCGTTCCTGTCCGTGGCGATCGGCACCCTGATCGGGATCACCGCGGGCCACTTCAAGGGCTGGTACGCCACCATCGTCATGCGGGTGACGGACTGGTTCCTCGTCATGCCTACCCTGGTGCTGGCCATCGCCCTCGCCACCGTGCTGTCCCGGTCGATCTGGACGACGATCCTGGCGATCGGCGTGACGACCTGGCCGACGACCGCCCGCCTGGTCCGCGCCCAGACGCTGTCCGTCGAGTCCCGCCCGTACATCGAACGCTCCCGGGCGCTCGGCGGCGGCCACGGCCACATCATGTCGCGTCACGTCCTGCCCAACGTCATGCCGCTGGTGCTCGCCCAGACCACGCTCGTGATCTCCACCGCCATCCTCACCGAGGCGACCCTCGCCTTCCTCGGGCTCAGCGATCCCACGATCGTCTCCTGGGGCGGCCTGCTCCAGGACGCCCGGGAGGCCGGCGCGGTCTCCTCCGGCAACTGGTGGTACCTCGCTCCGCCCGGACTCGCCATCGCCGTGGTCGCCCTCGCCTTCACGCTGTGCGGCCGCACCATCGAGTCCGTGCTCAACCCCAAGCTGGGGGTGTCCCGTTGACCGCCACGACCACGACCACCACGCCGAACCCGGACCCGTCCGGCGCGCCCGGCCTGTCGAAGCCGGTCGGTGACCCCCCGCTCCTGGAGGTGCGGAACCTGACCGTCACCTACGGGGGCGGGGCCGACGCCGTCCCCGCAGTACGGGGTGTCGATCTGCGGGTCGAGGCCGGGCAGAAGCTCGGCATCGCCGGGGAGTCCGGCTGCGGCAAGTCCACCCTGGCCCTCGCTCTGCTGCGGCTGCTGCCCGCGACGGCGAAGCTGACCGGCGAGATCCTGCTGGACGGCGAGGACGTCCTGACCATGAAGTGGGGCCGCCTGCGTGCGGTCCGCTGGGCGGGCGCGTCGATCGTCTTCCAGGGCGCGATGCACTCGCTGAACGCGGTGCACCGGGTCGGCGACCAGATCGCCGAGCCGATCCTGCTGCACAGCAGGGCCACCCCGGCGGCTGCCCGTAAACGCGCCGGTGAGCTGCTGGAACAGGTGGGCCTGCCCGCCGCCCGCGCGCAGGCGTATCCGCACGAGCTGTCCGGCGGGCAGCGCCAGCGCGTGATGATCGCGATGGCGCTGGCCTGCGATCCGCGCCTGATCGTGGCGGACGAACCGACGACCGCGCTGGATGTGATGATCCAGGCGCAGATCCTGCGTCTGATCGAGCAACTGGTGTCCGACCAGAACGTCGGCCTGATCATGATCAGCCACGACCTCGCGGTGCTCGCCGACACCTGCGACCGGCTCTCGGTGATGTACGCGGGCCGGGTCGTCGAGGAGGGCCCGGTGCGGCAGGTGTACACGGACGCCCGCCATCCGTACGGCCGGGCGCTCTCCGCCGCGTTCCCGAGGATCGGGGACCTGTCCTCGCGGCACGCCCCGCGCGGGCTGCCGGGCGACCCGCCGGACCCGGCGGCACTGCCGGGCGGCTGCACGTTCCACCCGCGCTGCCCGGTGGCGCTCGACTCCTGCGGCACCCAGGACCAGGAGCTGCGGGACGCCGGCGCCGAACGCCGGGCGGCCTGCGTCCTGGTGGACGCGGACGGCGCACCCACGGACGGCGCACGGCCCGACGCGGACGGCACGCGCGCGGACGGTGCACGCCCCGGAGAAACAAGGAGCACCTCTTGAGCACCACGCCCCTCGTCAGCACCGCGCCCCTCCTCAGCGCCGAGGAGCTGAAGGTCGCGTTCCCGGGCCGGCGCGGGGCCGCCACCGCCCGCGCCGTAGACGGCGTCGACCTCGACATCCGGCCCGGCGAGATCGTCGCCCTGGTCGGCGAGTCCGGCTGCGGCAAGACGACGCTCGCCCGGTCCCTGCTCGGCCTGGTCCCGCCCACCTCGGGCCGGGTCACCTTCGGCGGCGCCCCGCTCGACTACACGGGCCGGGCGCTGAAGGCGTACCGAAAACGCGTGCAGCTGGTCCTCCAGGACCCGAGCGGCTCCCTCAACCCACGGCACACGGTGTACGACGCGGTGGCGGAGGGGCTGCGCATCCACGGGTACGCGGGGGACGAGCGGGCGGCCGTCTCGGACGCCCTCTCCCGGGCCGGCCTGCGGCCGCCGGAGCGGTTCTTCCTGCGCTTCCCGCACGAGCTGTCGGGCGGTCAGCGCCAGCGCGTCGTGATCGCCGGGGCGCTGGTGCTGGAGCCGGAGCTGATCGTGGCCGACGAGCCGGTGGCCTCGCTGGACGCGTCGGTACGGGGCGAGATCCTGGCCCTCCTGCTGCGCCTGCGGGACGAGCTGGGGCTCTCGGCGCTGGTGGTGACCCATGACCTGGGGCTCGCGTGGAACATCGCGGACCGGGTGGCGGTGATGTATCTGGGCCGGATCGTCGAGACGGGCCCGGTCGAGCAACTGCTCACGGCCCCTCAGCACCCCTACACCCAGGCTCTGTTGTCCGTGCTCCCGGAGGCGGAGGGCGAACCGGTGGTGCTGGCCGGGGAGCCGCCGGACCCCTCGAAGGTGCCCGCCGGCTGCCGCTTCCACGTCCGCTGCCAGGTCCTGGCCTCGGGCGAGGCGGAACGGGCGGGGGTGGCTCAGGCGTGCCGCACGGTGGATCTGCCGGTGCTGAACGGGGGCGGCGGGGACGCCCAGGTGGCCTGCCACTGGGCGGCGGCGTGCGGCGGGGACGCCTGAGAAGCGTCGCGCAGCGTCGCCGCCGCTCCGGGGAGGGCGGAGCTCCGCGTCAGCGCCGGGCGAGGACGCAGAACTCGTTGCCCTCCGGGTCGGCCAGAACGACCCAGGAGGCGTCGCCCTGCCCCACGTCGGCCCGGGTCGCGCCGAGACCTTCGAGCCGGGCGACCTCCTTCGCCTGATCCACGATCGGGCCGGGCCTCACATCGAGGTGGAGGCGGGTCCACACGACCTCGTCATCCGGCGTACGGCGGAACTCCAGGTACGGCCCGACACCCTGGGCGGCGCGCAGCAGTGCGCGTTCGTCGGTCAGCTCGTGGACGGTCCAGCCGATCGCCTCGCCCCAGAACCGGACCATGGCCCGCGCGTCGGCGCAGTCGACGACCACGGTGGCGATCGGGCCGGTGTCCCGGTGCAGCGCGCGGGGCTCCAGGACGCCGAAGACGTTGCCTTCCGGGTCGGCCATCACCGTCGCCCCGTCCCGGCCCGTGCCGACGAGGGTCGCCCCGAGCTTCTCCAACCGTGCGACCAGCTCGGCCCGATGGGCTTCGGAGGCGGTGGCGAGCTCGATGTGCACGCGGTACCTCACCGACTCCGGGTCCGGAACGCGGACGAGGTCGACGCAGACGGCGGACGGATCCGGCCAGGTGAACCCCACCGGTTCCAGGTTGGTGACCCCGGGCCTCTCGCTGTCCAGTCCCCAGCCGAGCGCCTCCGCCCAGAAGGCGCCGAGCACGACGTCGTCGCGGGCCTTGAGGTTCACCTGGACGAGTTGCAGCGTCATGCCGCACACCCTATGGAGTGACCGACGGCTCCTGATCATGGCCGGGGACGCGGTAGCGCGCGTAGATCAGCCCACTGCCGAAAGCACGCTCCTCGACCAGTTCGAGATCGAGCCGCACGCCGTCGGGGAAGAACCGCTTGCCGCCGCCGACCACGCTCGTGGTGATGAAGAGGTGGTACTCGTCCACCAGGCCGGCCGCGATCGCCTGGGCCGCGAGGTTCGGTCCGTCGACGGTGAGGTCGGCCTCCGCCTCGGCCTTGAGCCGGCGCACCGCCTCCGGGTCGAAGGACCGCTCGATCCGGGTCTTCGCGCTGGACACCGAGTCGAGCGTGGTGGAGTACACGACCTTCTCCGCGGCCTGCCAGTCGCGGGCGTACTGCAGGATGTGCGGCGGCTGGTCGGGCTCGGTGTGCGCGGTCTCCCAGTAGACCATCGTCTCGTACATCCGCCGCCCGTAGAGGTAGGTGCCGACCGGCCGGAAGAGGTCGTTGACGAAGGTGTGCACCTCCGGGTCCTCGGCTCCGGTGCCGAGGCCGCCCTCCGTCGCCTCGGCGTAGCCGTCGAGCGAGGTGATCATGGAGTAGACGAGTCTGGCCATGGCGTCTCCTTCGGTACGAACGCACGCGTTCCGGTGGTCCCGCACATGATGACCATCGCGCACCACGGAACTCATCGGTCGGCATGCGTCGGTACGGCCCCCGGGAACGAACCGCAAAGACTTCTTCGCGAAAGAACCTTTGCGAAGAACTCTTTGCGGTCTAGAGTCTGCCGCATGACAGACAACACGCCGCTCCCTTCCGACGACCCGTCACCGGATGGGGAATCGGTCGTCCTGGACGCCAAGGGGCTGCGCGCCCTGGCCCATCCGGTCCGTGTGCAACTGGTCGGGCTGCTGCGGAAGTACGGCCCGTCCACGGCCACCCGTCTCGCGGAGCGGCTGGGGGTGAACTCCGGGACGGCCAGCTACCACCTGCGGCAACTCGGCGCGGCCGGCTTCGTCGAGGAGGACACGGAACGCGGCAACGCCCGCGAACGCTGGTGGCGTTCGGTGCACCGGACGACCTGGTTCAACGACCCGGAACTGGCCGAGCGGGAACCCGAGGCCGCCCTCGCCTACCAGCAGTCCGTCGCCTCCATCTACGCCCTGCGCACCCAGCAGGCGCTGAACGGGCTGCAGACGATGCCCCGCGTCTGGCGGGAGAGGTTCGACCTGAGCGACTGGGTTCTGCGGCTCACGCCCGAGGAAACGACCGCGCTCTCCCAGGAGTTGTGGGGCGTCATCGGCCGCTACCGGCGGGACACCCCGGAGAACGCGGCGACCGCTCCGGCGGGCGCGGAGCGGGTCGGCGTCATCACCCACTTCCTGCCCGAGCTGGACGCCCCCGCCCCGGGAGCGGAGGCACCGTGAGCGCCGGGTCCCCGGGCGGCACCGGCGTCATACCCGCCGAACGGTCCTTACGGCCGCTGGCCGGGGTGCTGGCGGCCATCGCCGCGTCCGTGACCGGCACACGGATCTCTCTGATCGCCCTGCCCTGGTTCGTCCTCGTCACCACGGGCAGCGCCACCCGAACCGGGCTGGTCGCCTTCTGCGAGATGGCGCCGTACGTCCTGTTCAAGGCGTTGTCCGGCCCGCTGGTGGACCGCACGGGCCCACGGGCCGTCTCCTGGACCATGGACCTGGCGAGCGCGGCCGCCGCCGCGGCGATCCCCCTGCTGCACACCCTGGACCTGCTCTCCTTCCCCCTCCTGCTGGGCCTGGTCGCGGTGATCGGGGCCGCTCGCGGTCCGGGCGACCTGGCAAAAGAGGTCATGGTCCCGGAGGCCGCCGAGCGCGCCGGAACACCCCTGGAGCGGGCCATGGGCCTGTCCGGCGTGATCGAGCGGCTCGCCTCCACCGTCGGCCCGGCCGCGGGCGGCGCCCTGGTGGCGCTGCTCGGCCCCATGACCGGTCTGGCCGTCAACGCGGGCTGCTTCGTCCTCGGTTCGGTGATCGTCGCCGTCGCGCTGCCGCGCGGGACGGGACGACCGGCCGCGGCCCCGTCCGCGACGGACGACACGGACGGCGCGGAGGAGGCGGGCTACTGGCGGCGGTTCGGCGAGGGCTTCACCTTCCTGCGCGGCGATCCGTTGCTGCTCGCCGTCATCGTCGTGGTCGGGATCACCAACCTGCTGGACGCGGCGCTGAGCACCCTGATGATCCCCGTCTGGGCCGGGGAGTCCGGGAACGGCCCGGCGGCGATCGGCCTGGTCAGTACGGTGATGGGGGCCGCCGCGGCCGGCGGGAGCCTCATCGCCGCGATGGCCGCACACCGACTGCCCCGCAGAGCGGTGTTCCTCCTCGGGTTCCTGCTGGCCGGGGCCCCGAGGTTCCTGGTCCTCGCGGTGGACGCCCCCCTGGGCGTGGTGCTCGCCGTCTTCGCCGTCAGCGGCTTCGGGGCCGGGTTCATCAACCCCGTGCTGGGCGCCGTCTTCATCGAAAGGGTGCCGCGCCGGATGCTGGGCCGGGTCAACGCCCTCGGCGACTCGCTGGCCTGGTCCGGCATCCCGCTCGGCGGGCTGCTCGCCGGGGCGGCGGTGACGGCCGCCGGTCTGACGCCGGTGCTGCTCGTCTGCGGGGCCGCGTACTTCCTCACCACGACCCTGGCCGGACTGCGTCCGGAGTGGCGGGCCATGGACCGGTCCCGCGAGGACGTCGTACCGCGGGAGGCGGCCGAGGACCGCGCGCCTCAAGACGGTGCGAAGACGGTGCCCTGATCACCTCGCCGCGGCCGGCCCGCCGTGGTGGTGGATCGCTCCCGTCAGCTCACCGAGCGGCCGTCCCGTCCCACCCCAGCGGTGCTGGATGATCTCGGCCGCGATGGACACCGCCGTCTCCTCCGGCGTGCGGGCTCCGAGGTCGAGGCCCACGGGTGAGGCGAGGCGGGCGAGTGCCGCCTCGCCCGCCCCGGCCGCGCGCAGTCGGGCCAGTCGGTCGTCGTGGGTGCGGCGGCTGCCCATCACCCCGATGTACGCGGCGGGCGCGCGCAGGGCCGCGAGGAGCAGGGGGACGTCGAACTTGGGATCGTGGGTGAGCACGCAGATCACCGTGCGGGCGTCGGTCTCGGTGGACTCCAGGTAGTCGTGCGGCCAGGCGCACACCACCGCGTCCGCCGTGGGGAAGCGCTCGCGGGTGGCGAAGGCGGGGCGGGCGTCGCAGACGGTGACCCGGTAGCCGAGGAACGAGCCGATGCGGGCGGTGGCCGCCGCGTGGTCGATCGCGCCGAAGACGAGCATGCGGGGCGGCGGGGCGTACGTCCGGACGAAGACGGCCACCTCCTGCATCCGGCGCTGGCCGTGCGCCCCGTACCACTGGATCGCGGTGTGGCCCTGGGCCAGCAGACCGCGGGCGTCGTCGGTGACGGCCGCGTCGAGCCCCTCGTCGCCGAGCGTGCCGATGGTGGGCCCGGCGTCGGAGGGGCGGATCACCAGGCGGGCCCCGGTCTCCGCCGCGCCGGACAGGACCGTGGCCTCGGCCACCGGCCGGTCCGCGGCGATCAGGTCCAGCACGGCGGCGAGTTCGGAACGCTCGGCGCCGGTCGCGTACGCGCGCACGAGCACCTCGATCGTGCCGCCGCACGTCAGCCCGACGCCGAACGCCTCGTCGTCGCTGATCCCGTACGACACCACGCGCGGCCCCGCACCGGCCAGCACCTCGCGGGCGACCTCGTACAGATCGCCCTCCACGCAGCCTCCGGAGACGCTGCCGACCACCGTGCCCGCTTCGTCGACGGCCAGGACCGCGCCCGGGTCGCGGGGCGCGCTGCCGTGCACGGCGACGACGGTCGCCAGGGCGAAGGGAACGCCGTCGGCGCACCGGGAGCGGAGGTCGGGCAGGATGTCGCGCACCCTGTCAGCATCCGCCGTCCCCGGGCGGATCGCACGAGGAGAGGCGGCGTCAGCGCGTGCGGGCGTAGGCGGCGGTCAGCTCGCTGGAGCGCTTGACGTCTGCGGCCATCGCCACCAGCAGCTCGTCGATCGAGTCGAACTTCAACATGCCGCGTACGTACGCGAGGAAGTCGACGGCAACGTGCAGCCCGTACAGGTCCAGGTCGACCCGGTCGATGGCGTACGCCTCCACCGTGCGCTCGGTGCCGCCGAACTGCGGGTTCGTGCCGACCGAGATCGCGGCGGGCATCGACTCGCCGTTCACCTCCAGCCAGCCGGCGTAGACGCCGTCGGCGGGGATCGCGGTGTGCGGCAGGGTCTCGACGTTGGCCGTCGGGAAGCCCAGCTCACGGCCGCGCTGCGCGCCCCGCACCACGATGCCCTCGACCCGGTGCGGACGGCCCAGGATCTCGGCGGCCCCGGCGACGTCGCCCTCGGCGATCAGCCGGCGGGTGAGCGTGGAGGAGAACGGCTGTCCGCCGCCCGCCTCCCCGGTGACGTACAGGTCGATGACCTCGACGGTGTAGTCGTAGGTGGCGCCCAACTCCGTCAGGAGCGCGACGTTCCCCGCGGCCCGGTGGCCGAAGCGGAAGTTGGGGCCCTCGATGACGGCCTTCGCGTGGAGGCGGTCGACGAGGACCTTCGCGATGAAGTCGGCGGGCGACAGCTTGGAGAACTCCGCGGTGAACGGCAGGATCAGCAGGGCGTCCACGCCCAGCTCCGCCATCAGCTCGGCGCGGCGGTGGTGCGGGGCGAGCAGCGGCGGGTGGCTGCCGGGGCGGACGACCTCGCTGGGGTGCGGGTCGAAGGTGACGACGACCGACGGGATGCCCAGCTCACGGGCGCGCTCGACGGCCCGGCCGATGATCAGCTGGTGTCCGCGGTGCACGCCGTCGTAGGAGCCGATGGTGACGACGCTGCGTCCCCAGTCCTGGGGGATGTCCTCCAAGCCACGCCAGCGCTGCACTGTGACCGCTCCTCGCCCGAACCTGTGTACGTGTGTATGTCGATTACGCAGGTCTAAGACTGCCATGCTCACGTCCCGCCGCCTGCATCGGCATCGGCATCGGCGGACGTGATGCCTCCAACGCCTCGACCGTGCGCCGGGCGCTCGGGCCCACGACCGCCGCCCACTCCTCGGGGGCGTCGGCCAGCCAGCGGGTGACGAGGGCGGCGAAGCCGGGAACGGCGCGGGCCAGCTCGACCAGGCCCCGGTCGAAGCGGGCGGCTCCCTCGGGGGTGCGGACCAGCAGCATCCCGGTGCGGTGGACGAGTGCGCGGGTACGGATCTCCGGGCGGCGCTCCGAGCCCTCGGCGGCGGCCCGCAGCAGGGCCTCCAGCACGTCCGGGTTCCGGCCGGTGACCTGCTCGAACTCCAGCAGGACCTCCAGCAGCTCGGCCCGCAGCGGCCGGGAGTCCGCGCTCCCGGGACCGGCGAGGACCCCGGCGAGCGCGGCGCGCACCGGCGGCGGAGCGGGGCGGTCCCGCAGCAGCCCGGTGACCAGGGGCAGCAGCAGGGCGCGGGCGGCCGGGCCGTGCTCAAGGCGGAGATCGACGTACTCGGCGGCGTGCGTGCCGTCCTCGGGGTGGGCGTCGATGTACTCCCGTACGAGTCCGGCGACGTGCAGCGCGAGCGCGGGCGTGTCGAGTCCGGCCAGGGCCCGCAGCACCGCTCCCCCGCCGCCGCCGGGGCGGGCCAGACGCACGCGGAGGGCGGCGAGGACAGGCTCCTGGTGGGCCGGGAAGACCTCGGCGAGCAGCTCGACGGGGAGCCGGGGGTCGCCGGCGGCGAACGCGCGCAGGGCTCCCGGGAGGTGGCGGCTTCTGCCCTTCGGATCGCGGACGAGGAGGGTGTGGGCGGCGGAGTGCAGTTCGGCGTCCTCGGGGCGCTCCAGCAGGATCTCGGCGGCGGAGCGCAGCAGCGCCCGGTCGCCCTCGGCGGTGACCCGCTGCTGGAGGAGTCCGGCGTAGCGGGCGGCGGCGGAGCGGCGGGCGGGGCGGTCCTCGTCGCGGGCCCAGCGCTCGACGGCCCGGCAGAGCGCGGTGGGCTCGTCCTCCGCGAGGGCCGCGAGCAGCTCCCCGGCGCGCTGGTGCGGGGTGGCGATGAGCGCGTCCGTCAGGTCGTCGAGGGCGAGGTCTCGGCGGGTGTACAGCAGGGCCTGCGCGGCGGCGGCGACGGTGGGGCGGAGGGGCACGTCCGGCGCGTCGGGGCCCACGAGCAGCGGGCGTTCGTCGGTGAACCAGCGGCACAGCAGCGGCTGCACGGCCGGTGCGTCGAGGGCGAGGCGGCGGGCGACCGCGTCCAGATACCGTTCGTCGCCGTCGGTGCGGGGCAGCCCGTCGGCGGGCACGAGGCGGCGGAGCAGGTCGATCCGGTCCTCCTCGGGCAGCCGGAGCCGCCGCCAGAACCAGGGTCCGAACTCGCCGTACGCCCCGAGGTCCCCGGGCCCTTCGGGGGCGGCGGAGCGGCGCGTGATGCGCCCGGCCAGGACCCGCAGGACGCCGAGGTACGGGCGGGCGTCGGTCACCCGCAGGAGGCTGCCGTTCAGCAGGTGCGCCGCCCACCAGGCGGCGTCCTCGTCGCGCGGTCCATCGTCGGTCCAGAGCCGGTCGAGCGCCTCGATCAGGTCGGCCATCCGGTGCGCGAGGGCGGCGGTGCCCTGGCGGCGGCCGAGCAGCACCATCGCCTGGATCACCGGTCCGATGCGGTGCCGGGGCACGGGCAGGCTGCGGGGTTCACCGGAGTCGTGGGGGCGCGGGGTCCGGTCCGGGGCGCCGCTCCCCCGGTGCCAGCGGTGCACGAGGGAGCGCAGGGCCGCGTCGAGGTCGAGGTGGGCGCCCTGCACCCAGTCGCCGAGCTCCTCGTGGGCGAAGCGGTAGCCCGCCCCGGCGGGGACGAGGAGGCCCTCGGTGAGCACGGCGGAGGCCCAGCCGGTGCGCCAGGGGAAGATCTCCTCGAACGCCGCCCGGTCCAGCTCGCCCTGGCCCGGGCCCAGGCAGCGGCGGGCCGCCTCGTGGACCTGGCCCGCCACCCGGGCGGCCAGCCGGCGCACGGCCGCGCCGCGTGGCTGTTCGTCGGCGGCGGCCGCGATCCGGACGGCGGCGCGCACGCACAGCAGGTCGAGGTGGGCGCCGAAGACGTCCTCGGTGTCGGGGCGACCCGGCACACCCGGTGGCAGGGCGGCGCGGACCTCGGCGAGGAGCCGCAGGGTCAGCGGGTGCCGGTCGTGGCCGGGGGCGAGGGCGGCGGGCGGGATGCCGTACGCCTCCTTGGCCCGCTCGGACTGCTCCGGGGTGAGGTCGCCCAGGCGCAGGGCGGGCGGCAGCCGGCGGGCGGGGCGGTGCGGGCGGTGCAGGGCGCCCGGCGGGTAGAGGGCGCCCGCGGTCTCCCAGTGCTCGGGTCGGCAGGCGACGACGAGCCGGACGGCGTTCTCGCGCAGCCAGGCGAGGGTGGAGCGCGTCCAGTCGGCCAGCCGGTGGGCCAGCAGCGGCGGCATCTCCTCGGGGCCGTCGAGGACCACGAGGAGCGGGTGCCCGGCGTCGGCGGCGAGCCGGGCGACGCGCTCCGGGGTGGCCGTGCTCATGTCGCCGTGGGCGCCCGCCGCGGTGACGATCCGGGCGGAGCGGATGAGCGTACGGCTCGCGGCGTCCTCGATCGAGGTGTCCTCGGCCAGCAGGTCCGCGCCGCGCAGCCAGAGGGTGGGGGCGGGTGCGCCACCGTCGGCGCGGCGGGCGGCGAGGGCGGCCAGCTCGGTGGTGCGGCCGGTGCCGGGTGCGCCGACGAGACCGAGGACCAGGCCCGTACCGGCGGCGAAGGCGGCCAGCTCGGCGTGGACGTCCTCGCGCTCCACCGGGGCGGTGCGGGCCTTCGGGCCGTCGGCCGAGCCGACGGAGGTGGCGGTGAGCTGGAGGGACCCGGCGAGGTTGAGGTGGGGGCCGTAGGCGGGGGCGACGGCGGCGTTGCGGCGGAGCAGGGCGTCCAGGGTGTCGTCCGCGCCCCGGGGGATCGGGAGCGCGAGGCCGGCGGCCTCGTGCGGGGCCGTGAGCGTGGTGCAGAGGATGCCGAGGACCGTGCCGGTGGCCGGGTCGGTGACCGGTCCGCCGACGGCCGCACCGCCGGAGCGCAGGGCGTCGCGCCCGTCGGTGCCGAGGGCCAGCTCCAGGGCGGCGGGGACCGGGTGGCCGACGCCGTCGGGTGCGGTGTAGGTGGCGGGGGTGGTGCCCAGCACGCGGGCCTCGCGCCGTCCGTGGGCGGCGATGTCCACGTAACCGCCGGGCTCGGCGCGGTCGCGTCCGGCGATGGGCAGCGGCTCGGCGTCGAGGGCGTCCGGGCCGCCGGTGCGCAGCAGGGCGAGGCCGAGGGCGGGCAGCGCGGTGATGTCGTCGGGGGCGACGGTGCAGGTGAGGCCGTCGGTGCCGTGGAGGAGGAGCGGGCCCGGGGAGACGACGGCCTGATGGGCGGTGACGACCATGCCGCGCTCGTCCGCGACGAATCCCGTCCCTCGCGGCCGGCCGGCCTGATCGCAGATTCTTACCAGCTTCGACCGGTCCCCACTGCCCATGGTCCGACGGTAGGCCGCCGGTGATCTCCCGGAGCGCGAGGACGGGGAAAGCGCCCCCCGCGCCCCCGGCATTCACTCCGAGCGCCCGTCCAATGGGGTGAATACCCGTGTCCCCGGCGGAGCAGGGATGGTGCCGGGGAGGGGAACGTGGAGCGGGCACCGGGTGGGGGGTGGTGCCCGCTCCACGACAGGGAGGTGGCGCGTCGGCCGAGGATCAGACGAAGACGGCGAGGCTCTTGGCCTTGCCCTTCTCCTCCTCGACGAGCACGAGGAACGCGCCGTCGGGCCCGAAGACCGCGACCGGCCCCGGCGGGTGGGCCGGCATGTCCAGCCGGACGCCGTTGAGGAGCAGCTTGGCGCGCTTCTCGTCCACGTCCCAGCGGGGGAACGCGGAGGCGGCCGCCTCGGCGACCGGCATCACGGTCAGCTCCTCCTGGTGCTGGTCGAGCGTGCGGGCCGCGTCCAGTCCGTACGGGCCGACCCGGGTGCGGCGCAGTGCGGTGAGGTGCCCGCCGACGCCGAGTCCGGCGCCGAGGTCGCGGGCGATGGCCCGGATGTACGTCCCCGAGGAGCAGACGACGGACACGACCAGGTCGAGGACGGGGGTGCCGTCCTCGGCGACGGCCTCGCGGACGTCGTAGACGCGGAAGGAGGAGACGGTCACCGGGCGGGCCGGGATCTCGAACTCCTCGCCGCCGCGCACCCGCGCGTAGGACCGCTTGCCGTCGATCTTGATGGCGCTGACCTTGGACGGCACCTGCATGATCGCGCCGGTCAGGGCGGCCACGCCCGCGTCGATGCCCTCACGGGTCACACCGGAGGCGTCGGTGGACGAGGTGATCTCGCCCTCGGCGTCGTCGGTGACGGTGTCCTGGCCCAGCCGGATCGTGCCGAGATACTCCTTCTCGGTCAGGGCGAGGTGGCCCAGCAGCTTGGTGGCCCGCTGGACGCCGAGCACCAGGACCCCGGTCGCCATGGGGTCCAGCGTGCCGGCGTGGCCGACGCGTCGTGTACGGGCGATGCCGCGCATCTTGGCGACGACGTCGTGCGAAGTGAAGCCGGACGGCTTGTCGACGATGACAAGGCCGTCCGGCGTGGTGGTCTGCTCGGTCATGCGGAGGCGGGGCCCTCGTTCTTGTCGGTCGAGCCGGAGGTGTCCGCCTCGTCGTCCTCGTCCTCGGGCTTGCGGTACGGGTCGGCCTCACCGGCGTACGTCGCTCCGGTGGAGACCTGGCGCACCTCCGCGTCCTTGGCCCGCGCCTTGTCGAGGAGGTCCTCGATGGTGCGGGCGTTGTCCGGGAGGGCGTCCGGCACGAAGGCCAGGGTCGGCGTGAACCGGACCCCGGTCTGCCGGCCGACCTCGGAGCGCAGGACGCCCTTGGCGCTCTCCAGCGCCGCGGCGGAGGCCGCGCGCTCCTCGTCGTCGCCGTAGACCGTGTAGAAGACCGTGGCCTCCCGCAGGTCGCCCGTGACCCGGGCATCCGTGATCGTCACGAATCCCAGCCGCGGATCCTTGATTCGCCGGTCCAGGGTCTCCGCGACCACGACCTGGATGCGATCGGCCAGCTTGCGGGCCCGCGCGTTGTCGGTCACCGGTCCGTCACTCTTCCTTCTGGTTTCGCTCGACTGTCAGTCTTCGTCACTGTGCAGCCGCCGTCTCACCGACAGCAGCTCCACCTCGGGGCGTCCCGCGACCAGCCGCTCGCAGCGGTCCAGCACGTCCGTGAGGTGTCCGGTGTCACCGGAGACCACGGCAAGGCCGATCTCGGCCCTGCGGTGGAGATTCTGTCCGCCGGTCTCGGCCACGCTCACCGCGTACTTGCGCTGGAGCTCGGCGACGATCGGGCGGACGACGGAACGCTTCTCCTTCAACGACCGTACGTCGCCGAGGAGCAGATCGAAGGACAGGGTCCCCACATACATGTGTGTCCGGATGTCCCGCCGGTTCGGGTTCGTGCCCCGCCAGAGCTTGCCGGGGACATCAGAACCGTACCGGAACGGCCGGAGCCGATCGACGGAAATACGACCCGTCGACCGGCCCCGACCGTGGTGGAGGAGTTGTGGGAGCGGACTCCCACAACCCTTCCGAATTCCCTGCGGATCCTCGCGGACCCGAGGTGGATCAGCCTCGCGGCTTCTCGCGCATCTCGTACGTCGCGATGACGTCGTCGATCTTGATGTCGTTGAAGTTTCCGAGGTTGATACCACCCTCGAAGCCTTCGCGGATCTCGGTGACGTCGTCCTTGAAGCGGCGCAGACCGGAGATGTTGAGGCTCTCCGCGATGACCTTGCCATCGCGCAGCAGGCGCGCCTTGGTGTTGCGCTTGACCTCGCCGGAGCGGACCAGCACACCGGCGATGTTGCCCAGCTTGGACGAGCGGAAGATCTCGCGGATCTCCGCCGTGCCGAGCTCGACCTCTTCGTACTCCGGCTTGAGCAGACCCTTGAGGGCCGCTTCGATCTCTTCGATCGCCTGGTAGATGACCGAGTAGTACCGGACGTCCACGCCTTCGCGCTCGGCCATCTGCTCGGCACGCCCAGCGGCGCGCACGTTGAAGCCGATCACGATGGCATCGGAACCCGTCGCCAGGTTGATGTCCGACTCGGTGACCGCACCCACACCGCGGTGCAGGATCCGGATGTCGACCTCTTCGCCGACGTCGAGCTGGAGCAGCGAGGACTCGAGAGCCTCCACCGAACCGGACGCGTCGCCCTTGATGATGAGGTTGAGTTCCTGGACCAGACCGGCCTTGAGCGCCTCGTCCAGGTTCTCCAGGGAGAACCGGACGCCCTTGCGGGCGAAGTTGGCGTTGCGCTCACGGGCGGCACGCTTCTCGGCGATCTGACGGGCCGTACGGTCCTCGTCGACCACCAGGAGGTTGTCGCCGGCGCCCGGGACGTTGGTGAGACCGAGCACCAGGACGGGGGTCGAGGGACCCGCTTCCTGGACGTTCTGACCGTTGTCGTCGAGCATGGCGCGCACTCGGCCGTAGGCGTCGCCCACGACCACCGTGTCACCGATGCGCAGCGTTCCGCGCTGGACCAGGACGGTCGAGACGGCACCGCGACCGCGGTCGAGGTGGGACTCGATCGCAATACCCTGCGCGTCCTGCTCCGGGTTGGCCCGCAGGTCGAGCGAGGCGTCGGCGGTGAGGACGACGGCCTCCAGGAGAGCCTCGATGTTGAGGCCCTGCTTGGCGGAGATGTCGACGAACATGGTGTCGCCGCCGTACTCCTCGGCCACCAGACCGAACTCGGTGAGCTGACCGCGCACCTTGGTCGGGTCGGCGCCCTCGACGTCGATCTTGTTGACCGCGACCACGATCGGCACCTCGGCCGCCTTGGCGTGGTTCAGCGCCTCGATCGTCTGGGGCATCACACCGTCGTTGGCCGCCACCACGAGGATCGCGATGTCGGTCGACTTCGCACCACGGGCACGCATGGCGGTGAACGCCTCGTGACCCGGGGTGTCGATGAAGGTGATCTTGCGGTCCTCGCCGTTGACCTCGGAGGAGACCTGGTACGCACCGATGTGCTGCGTGATGCCGCCGGCCTCGCCCGCGACGACGTTCGTCTTGCGGATCGCGTCCAGCAGTCGGGTCTTACCGTGGTCGACGTGACCCATGACGGTCACGACCGGCGGACGCGAGACCAGAGCCTCTTCGCCGCCCTCGTCCTCGCCGAACTCGATGTCGAAGGACTCGAGCAGCTCGCGGTCCTCCTCCTCGGGACTGACGATCTCCAGGACGTAGTTCATCTCCTCGGCGAGAAGCCGGAGCGTCTCGTCGGAAACGGACTGCGTGGCGGTGACCATCTCGCCGAGGTTCATCATCACGGCGACGAGCGACGCCGGGTTGGCGTTGATCTTCTCCGCGAAGTCGGTGAGCGAGGCGCCGCGCGACAGCCGGACGGGCTGTCCGTTGCCGCGAGGCAGCATGACGCCGCCGACCGACGGGGCCTGCATGGCCTCGTACTCCTGGCGCCTCTGCCGCTTCGACTTACGGCCACGACGCGCCGGACCGCCGGGACGGCCGAACGCACCCTGTGTGCCACCGCGGGCACCGGGGCCGCCGGGACGGCCGCCGAAGCCGGGACGACCGCCGAAGCCGCCGCCGCCACCGGGACGACCGGCACCGCCGCCGCCACCGGGACCGGCCGGACGACCGGCGAAGCCGCCGCCACCGCCGCCGCCGGGACGGCCTGCGAAGCCGCCGCCACCGGGACGACCGCCGCCACCGGCACCGCCGGGACGACCGCCACCGCCGGGACCACGGCCACCGCCGGGGCCGCCACCGGGACGCGGGCCCGCCGCGGGACGCTGCGGCATCATGCCCGGGTTGGGGCGGTTACCGGCGGGACCGCCGCCGGGACGCGGAGCCTGCGGGCGCGGCATGCCGCCCGGAGAGGGACGGGCACCGCCCTGACCCTGACCACCCTGGGGGCGCGGGGCGCCGCCGGGTCCACTGCCCTGGGGACGCGGGGCGCCGGGGCGCTCCGAGCCGCCACCGGGGCGCGGGGCACCACCCGGACGGGGCGCGCCGGGGCGCGCCATGCCGGTGGAACCGCCGGAGGTGAAGGGGTTGTTGCCCGGACGGGGACCGGCCGGACGGGCACCGCCGGGGCGCGGTGCGCCCTGGCCCGCGGGACGTGCGGGGCGGTCGCCGCCACGCTCGCCGCCACGGCCGCCGTCGCGCTGGCCACCGTCACGGCCGCCGTCGCGCTGACCGCCGGCCGGAGCCGGACGGGCGGGTGCGGGACGGGGACCCGGAGTGGCGCCCGAGGGACGCGGGGTCTGGGGCTGCTGGGGGGCAGCCGGCTGGGCCGGCGCCGGAGCCGAGAACTCGGCGGCCGGGACCGGGGTCACCGGGGCCGCCTTCGGCGCGGGCTTCGGGCCCGGACGGGGGCCCGCCGACGGCGCGGAGGGCGCCGCGGGGGTGCTGGTCTCAGGAGCCTCGGCAGCGGCCGGCTTGGGGGCCGGTACGCCGGGCTTCGGGGCAGCGGGACGTGCCGCAGCGGCCGGGGAGGGCGCTGCGGGCTTCGCGGGCGTCGCCTTGCGGGGCGCGCCAGGCTTGGCAGCGGACTTGCCGGCGTTGCCGCCGGGCCCCTGCAGTGCGTCGGTCAACTTACGTACAACCGGCGCCTCGATCGTCGAGGACGCCGAACGGACGAATTCACCGAGTTCTTGGAGCTTGGCCATGACGACCTTGCTCTCGACGCCGAACTCCTTGGCGAGTTCGTATACCCGGACCTTAGCCACATCGCTCCTTTTAGGTCCGGGTTACCGCCGGACCGTCGCTACTTCATGGGCGTACTCATCGCGTACTCATCGAGTGCTCATCGCAATCTCGACCTACTTCCAACTCGCGAGGTACCTGACCGCACGGGGTCCCGTGCCGTTCACTTTCTTACGGTGTCGCCCGCTCGACGAACCGCGTGAGTGCCGCGGTGTCGAACGGCCCCTTGGCCTTGAAGGCCCGGGGGAACGCCCGGCGGCGAACCGCCAGGTCGAGACAGACAGAGGTGGGGTGCACATAAGCACCCCGGCCGGGCAGCGTACCGCGTGGATCAGGGGCGCAGGCGCCCTCGTCCACCACGATGCGCAGCAGCTCGCTCTTGGCCACTCGCTCCCGGCATCCCACACAGGTTCGCTCGGGGCAAGCGCGGGCTTGCGTCCGGCCAGACACGTCTAAGTCTACCTCCCCGTACCGACCTCACCCCTTTGGGGCAAAAATCGAACGGATGTTGTCGTGATCTCAGCGGCGTACGGCCAAGATCTATTCCCTGGAGCGGCTCCGGGTCAACGCCTTTCCGAGCGCTCCCGGGCCCGCTCGGCCCGCTCGCGGTCGGCGTTCTCCCGCTCCTCGTCCGTCTCGGTGTCCGGACGGATGTCGATGCGCCAACCGGTGAGGCGGGCGGCGAGGCGGGCGTTCTGGCCCTCCTTGCCGATCGCCAGCGACAGCTGGTAGTCCGGCACGGTGACGCGGGCGGAGCGGGCGCCGAGGTCGACGACCTCGACCTTGCTCACCCGGGCGGGCGAGAGCGCGTTGGCGACCATCTCGGCCGGGTCGTCGGACCAGTCCACGATGTCGATCTTCTCGCCGTGCAGTTCGGCCATGACATTGCGCACACGGCTGCCCATCGGGCCGATGCAGGCGCCCTTGGGGTTCAGGCCGGCGCGGGTGGAGCGCACGGCGATCTTGGTGCGGTGACCGGCCTCGCGGGCGATGGCCTCGATGACCACCGAGCCGTCCGCGATCTCCGGGACCTCCAGCGCGAAGAGCTTCTTCACCAGGTTGGGGTGGGTGCGCGAGAGCGTCACCGACGGGCCGCGGACGCCCTTGGCGACCCGTACGACATACGTACGAAGGCGCAGGCCGTGGGTGTACTCCTCGCCCGGGACCTGCTCCTGGACCGGCAGCATGGCTTCCATCTTGCCGATGTCGACCAGGACGTTCTTGGGGTCCTTGCCCTGCTGGACGACGCCCGTGACGACATCGCCCTCGTGGCCCGCGTACTCCCCGAAGGTGCGGTCGTCCTCGGCGTCGCGCAGCCGCTGCAGGATGACCTGCTTGGCGGTGGTCGCGGCGATCCGGCCGAACCCGGACGGGGTGTCGTCGAACTCCTTGGGCTCCTGGCCCTCTTCGAGGTCGGCCGGGTCCTCCTTGGCCCACACGGTGACGTGGCCGTTCTCGTCGAGCTTCACGCGCGCCCGGCGGTGGCTGCCGTCGGTGCGGTGGTACGCGATGAGGAGGGCCGACTCGATCGCCCCGACGAGCACGTCGAAGGGGATCTCCTTGTCCTGCGCCAAGCCCTTCAGAAGCTTCACATCGATGTCCACGGCTACGCCTCCTCTTCCTTCTTGTCCTTGCGGTTGAATTCGATCTCCACGCGCGCCTTGGCGATCTCGTCGAAGGCGAGGCGGCGGGCGGTGGGCTTGCGGCCCTTGACGCCGGGCACTTCGAGGTCGAGCCCGTCCTCGTCGACGGCGAGGATGCGGGCGACCAGCTCGCCGGAGCCGTCGCCGGTCAGGTGGAACCTGGCCAGCCGGCCGGTGGCGCGTACGTAGTGGCGGTGCTCGGTCAGCGGACGGTCCGCGCCGGGGGAGCTGACTTCGAGGACGTACTCGCCCTCGCCCATCGCGTCGGTCTCGTCCAGCTTCTCGGAGATCGCGCGGCTCAGCTCCGCACAGGCGTCCAGCTCCACGCCCTCTTCGGAGTCCACGATGACCCGCAGCACTCCTCGGCGGCCGGCCCGGGACACCTCGATCTCCTCGAGGTCCAGCTGCTGCGCGCTGACGAGCGGTTCCAGCAGCCCGCGCAGCCTCTCGCTCTGGGTGGTGCTCATCCGGGTGACTCCTCGGCCGCGTGTGCTGTTGTGGGGATCGTCGTGCGTCAGGTCAAAGGGTATCCGGTCGCCAGGGGTGTTGCCGTCCGCCTGCCGCTCGGCCGCGGGTACGCTCGCCTGCGGTGATCACATCAGGACAGATCCTGTCAGGACCGGTCCAGGCCCGAAGGAGAAACGTGCGGCGCACGGGGACGACGCGCAGGGGGGCGCTCACCGCGACGGGAGCCCTCGCCCTGGGTGCGGTGCTGACCGGCTGCGGGGGCGACGACGAGGCGCCCGGGGGCTCAGAGCCCGCGCACTCCGGCGCGCGGGCGGCCACCGCGAAGACCGAGAAGACCCTGCGCGAGAAGGCGGTGCGCGACGGCGCCCTGCTGCTCGCCCAGTACGACCTGGTGGCCGAGGCGCACCCGGCCACGGCGGCGGGCCTCGTGCCCCTGCGGGCGGCCGTGGCGGAGCACGGGAAGGCGTTGGCGCCGCCGCGCGCGAAGGGCGAGCCGAAGAAGGGCGCCCCGCCCGCGGCGCCCGGTCCGGTGTCGGCCGACCCGAAGGCCGCGGTGCGGGAGCTGGCCGTCGCCGAGCGCCGCCGGGCCGACGCGCACGCCGAGGCCCTCCTGGCGGCCGGACCGGAGCTGGCCCGGCTGCTGGCCTCGGTGGCGGCGGCCGCGGCGGCGCACGCGTATCTGCTGACCGAACTGGCCGAGGAGACAGCCGTATGAGCACCCGTTCCGTCCGGCCGGCCGAGGACGAGGCCGACGCCGGCTCCCGCGAGCTGACCGCCGTCCAGGCCGCCCTGGCCGCCGAGCACGCCGCGGTGTACGGGTACGGGGTGCTGGGCGCCCGTCTCGACGGGAAGCGGGGCGCGGAGGCCCGGGCGGCGCACGACGGTCACCGGGCGCGCCGGGACGCGCTGACGCGCACCGCCCGGGACCTCGGCGGGCGGCCGGTGGCCTCGGCCGCCGCGTACTCCTTGCCGTTCGCCGTGCCGGACGGCCCTTCGGCCGTCCGGCTCGCCACGGTCCTGGAGGACCGGATCGCGGGCGCGTACGCCGATCTCGTACGGGCCACCGAGGGTCCGCGCCGCAAGGACGCCGCGGGGGCGCTGCGGGAGGCCGCGGTGCGGTCGGCCCGGTGGCGGGGCGGCAACGTAGCCTTTCCGGGGCTCGCCGAGCGGGCCGCCGGTGCGGATCCGGCCGCGACGGGCCCGGTGGAGGCCGCGGGCGCGGACGGGCCGCGCTGACCCGAAGGATCCGGAAAGGGAACACACGACGTATGGGTTTCGAACCGCCGCAGCGCCTGGTGCGCGCGCTCGGTGAGATGTACGGGGACGCCGCGGCGGCCGGCTGGCTGGCCGGGCTCCCCGCGCTGACCGAGCGGGCGCTCACCGCCGGGGACGGCCTCACCGTGGAGCGGGTGGCCGCCCCCGGTGGGCGCAGCTCCCTGGTGGTCCTGGTGCGGCGGGCCGACGGGACCCCGGCCGCGCTGAAGATCGCCCCCCCGGTGGCCGGGCCGGAGCTGGAGCGGGCGGCGCTGGAGCACTGGAACGGCTGGGGCGCGGTGAAGCCGCTGGACGCCCCGGAGCCGGCCGGACCTGAGCTGGACGCCCCGGAGCTCGACGGGTCCGGGGCGCTGCTGCTGGAGCGGCTGCACCACGAGGTGTCGCTGCGCTCGCTGCCGGAGGCGAAGGCCCTGCTGGAGGCGGCGGGCACGCTGCGCCGGCTGTGGGTGGAACCGCCCGCCGGGCACGGCTTCGAGACCGTGGCGGAGCGGACCGAGGCGCAGAGCGCCGGGATGCGGGCGGCCGCCGAGGCCGATCCGGAGCTGGCGCCGCTGGTGGACGCGGCGCTCGCGGCCCGGGCCGAGCTGGTCGAGGGAGCGCCCGAACTCCTGCTGCTGCACGGCAACTTCCGGCAGAGCAAGGTGTTGGCCGGGGAGCGGGCTCCGTGGCTGACGGTGGGGCCGGAGCCGCTGGTCGGCGAGCGCGCCTATGACCTGGCGCGGCTGGTGCGGGACCGGGTGGAGGATCTGATCGCCTCCCCCGGCGGCCCGGTGACGGCGCGGCGGCGGGTCAAGAAGCTTGCGGAGTCGCTGGAGGTGGAGCAGGCGCGGCTGCACGGCTGGACGCTGTTCCGCGCGGTGGAGTCCGGCACCCGCGCGCTGGCCGAGGGGCGGCGGCAGATGGGCGAGGTCAACCTGGAGTTCGCGGGCTGGCTGTAGCGGTTCGTCGTACGTACGAGGAGGGCCCCCGCGCACGGTGCGCGGGGGCCCTCCTCATGTGCGGTGTGCGGGATCAGGCCAGGTCGGCCGTCAGACGGGCGATCGCCTCGTCGACGGTCAGCTCCTCGCGCTCGCCGGTGCGGCGGTCCTTCAGCTCCAGGACGCCGTCGGCGGAGCGGCGGCCCGCGACCAGGATCTTGGGCACGCCGATCAGCTCGGAGTCGGTGAACTTCACGCCGGGCGAGACGCCGGGGCGGTCGTCGACCAGGACGCGCAGGCCCGCCGCGTTGAGCTTCTCGGAGACCTCCAGGGCCAGCTCGGTCTGGAGGGCCTTGCCGGCGGCGACGACGTGGACGTCGGCCGGGGCGATCTCGCGGGGCCAGCACAGGCCCTTGTCGTCGGCGGTCTGCTCGGTGAGGGCGGCCACCGCGCGGGAGACGCCGATGCCGTACGAGCCCATCGTGACGCGGACGGGCTTGCCCTGCTGGCCGAGCACGTCGAGCTGGAAGGTGTCGGCGTACTTGCGGCCGAGCTGGAAGATGTGGCCGATCTCGATGGCGCGGTCCAGGGTGAGGCCGGTGCCGCACTTCGGGCAGGGGTCGCCCTCCTCGACGACGACGACGTCGAGGTACTGGTCGACCTCGAAGTCGCGGCCCGCGACGACGCTCGCAGCGTGCTTGCCGTCCTTGTTGGCGCCGGTGATCCAGGCGGTGCCGGGCGCGACGCGGGGGTCGGCGAGGTAGCGGACCTTCTCCAGGCCCTGGGGGCCGACGTAGCCGCGTACGAGGTCGTCGCGGCCGACGAAGTCCTCGGCGGTGACCAGCTCGACGACGGCGGGCGCGAGGTGCTCGCCGAGCTTGCCGAGGTCGACCTCGCGGTCGCCGGGGACGCCGACGGCGACGATCTCGCCGTCCACCTTGACCAGCAGGTTCTTCAGGGTGGCGGAGGCGGGGACGCCGAGGTGCGCGGCGAGCGTCTCGATGGTCGGGGTGTCGGGGGTGTCCAGCTCCTCGACCGCGCCGTGCGCCGAGCCGTCGACCGGGGCGAGCGCGAAGGTCACGGCCTCGGTGTTGGCCGCGTAGTCGCAGTTCGGGCAGTCCGCGAAGGTGTCCTCACCGGCGGCGGCGGGGGCGAGGAACTCCTCGGAGGCGGAGCCGCCCATCGCGCCGGAGACGGCGGAGACGATGCGGTGGTCCAGGCCGAGGCGCTCGAAGATCTTGATGTACGCGGCCCGGTGCAGCGCGTAGGAGTGCGCGAGGCCCTCGTCGGTGGTGTCGAAGCTGTACGAGTCCTTCATCTGGAACTCGCGGCCGCGGAGCACGCCGGAGCGGGGGCGGGCCTCGTCGCGGTACTTCGTCTGGATCTGGTAGAGCATCACCGGCAGGTCCTTGTAGGACGTGCACTGGTCCTTGACGGTCTGGGTGAAGATCTCCTCGTGGGTGGGGCCGAGGAGGTAGTCGCCGCCCTTGCGGTCCTTGAGGCGGAAGAGCAGGTCGCCGTACTCCTCCCAGCGGCCGGACGCCTCGTAGGGCTCCTTGGGCAGCAGGGCGGGCAGCAGGACCTCCTGGGCGCCGATGGCGTCCATCTCCTCGCGGACCACGTTCGAGATGTTGTCCAGGACCTTCTTGCCGAGCGGCAGCCAGGACCAGATGCCGGCCGCGTTGCGGCGGACGTACCCGGCGCGGACCAGCAGCTTGTGGCTGAGCGTCTCGGCGTCCGCCGGGTCGTCGCGCAGTGTCTTGATCATCAATCGGGACATGCGCTGGACCTGGGCCATGATGAACTCCTGCTCGCAAGGGTGGTGAGCCCGAGGTTAGCCGGGCGGTGCGGGCTGGCGGAAATCCATTCAGGCCCCGGGCCTCGCGCGCAGCAGCGGCAGGGGCGCGCCCATGACCGCGTACGGCTGCGGGGCGCTCGGGAAGACGACCTGGCGGGCGAGGTCGCGGTAGCCGAGCGAGCGGTACAGGGCGCGGGCCGGGCTGTCCTTGTCGATCGCCGAGAGGATCGACCGGGGGTGGCCGACGGCGTCGGTGATGCTGGTGATCAGGGTGCGGCCGATGCCGTGCTGCTGGTGGTCGGGGTGGACGTGGAGCTCGGTGATGACGAAGGAGTCGTCGAGCCAGCCGTCGGACCCGGTGGCCCGCAGATAGGGCTCGACCACGGTGGACCACCACTGGGCACGGTCGTTGGGCAGTCCGTAGACGAAGCCGACGAGCCGTCCGTCGGGGGCGGTGGCGCCGAGCGCCCGGGCGCGGGGGTGTTCCAGGTGCCTGAGGACGATGTGGCGGCGAACGTCGATCTCGTCCTGGCTCAGTCCGAAGGCGGCCGCCTGGACGTGCAGGGCTTCGTCGACGCGGGCGGCCAGGTCGACGGGGCCGATCTCGACGTCGGGTCGTGCGGGGCCTTCTCCGGGGGCTGCCATGCCGGAACCCTACTGGCCGGGCCGGATGCCGCGGTACGCGCGGCGGCTCGGAACAGCCCGCTCAGAACAGGACGCTCATGAACGCGCCGACCTCGCGGAAGCCGACGCGGCGGTAGGCCTTGCGGGCGGGGGTGTTGTAGTCGTTCACGTACAGGCTGACGACGGGGGCGACGTCGGCCAGGGCGAAGCGCAGGACGGCGGCCATGCCCGTCTCGGAGAGGCCCTTGCCGCGGTGTTCGGGGGCGACCCAGACGCCCTGGATCTGGCAGGCCTGGGAGGTGGCCGCGCCGATCTCCGCCTTGAAGACGACCTTGCCGTCGTCGATGCGGGCGAAGGAGCGCCCGGTGCCGATGAGTTCGGCGACGCGGGCCTGGTAGAGGAGTCCGCCGTCGCCGGCGAGCGGGGAGATGCCGACCTCCTCGGTGAACATCGCCACGCAGGCCGGCATCAGGACCTCGGTCTCGTCCTTGCGGATGCGGCGGACGAGCGGGTCGGGCGTGACGTCGGCGGAGAGGCTCTCGGTGACCATGAGTGGCTGGTTGCCGCGGACCTCGCGGGCGGGTCCCCAGGTCGGTTCGAGGAGCCGCCACAGCTGGGTGGTGGGTTCGGCGGGGCCGACGATGGAGGAGCAGCGGCGGCCGGCCCGGCGAGCCCGGTCGGCGAAGGCGCGGACGGCTTCGGGGCCGGCGCAGATGGGGACGAGGTTGGCGCCGGAGTAGCACAGGGAGCGGAGCCTGCCGTCGGCGTACCAGCCCCACATCTCGCCACCGAGGCGCCAGGGGTCGAGCCCGGCGACCTGCACGCGGGACGTCACGAAGGCGTTGGCGACGGGCTCGCTCTCCAGAATGGCGAGTGCGGCGCCGAGGTCGCTGGGTTCGAGGACCCGGGTGGTGGTCTGCGTCAACACGAGGGGGCCTCACCATACGGTCTGCTGATTTCCGCACTGTAACCGACGAGGCCCTCGAACGCCGCCCGAGTCCGGGAGACGGCTTCGGCGGACGCCGCCGCCCCGCCGGACACGGGGTCCGGCGGGGCGGCGGCTGGCCGGAGAGGCACAGGTCAGCTGATGGAGACCTCGGGCTCGCCGGACATGACGCCGTCCTTCTCCATCTGTTCGGCGATCTTCATGGCCTCTTCGATGAGGGTCTCGACGATCTTCGACTCGGGGACGGTCTTGATGACCTCGCCCTTCACGAAGATCTGGCCCTTGCCGTTGCCGGAGGCGACGCCGAGGTCGGCCTCGCGGGCCTCGCCGGGGCCGTTGACGACGCAGCCCATGACCGCGACGCGGAGCGGGACCTCCATGCCCTCCAGGCCGGCGCTGACCTGGTCGGCGAGCTTGTAGACGTCGACCTGGGCGCGGCCGCAGGACGGGCAGGAGACGATCTCCAGGCGGCGCTGCTTGAGGTTCAGCGCCTCCAGGATCTGCAGGCCGACCTTGACCTCCTCGGCGGGCGGAGCCGAGAGGGAGACGCGGATGGTGTCGCCGATGCCCTCGGAGAGCAGGGCGCCGAACGCGACGGCCGACTTGATGGTGCCCTGGAACGCCGGTCCGGCCTCGGTGACGCCGAGGTGCAGCGGGTAGTCGCTCTGGGCGGCGAGCTGACGGTAGGCGTTGACCATGACGACCGGGTCGTTGTGCTTGACCGAGATCTTGATGTCGCCGAAGCCGTGCTCCTCGAAGAGGGACGCCTCCCACAGGGCCGACTCGACGAGGGCCTCGGGGGTGGCCTTGCCGTACTTCTTCAGGAGCCGCGCGTCCAGGGAGCCGGCGTTGACGCCGATCCGGATGGGGGTGCGGGTCTCGGAGGCCGCCTTCGCGATCTCCTTGACCTTGTCGTCGAACTGCTTGATGTTGCCCGGGTTCACCCGGACCGCCGCGCAGCCCGCGTCAATCGCGGCGAAGACGTACTTCGGCTGGAAGTGGATGTCGGCGATCACCGGGATCTGCGACTTCCGGGCGATCGTGGCGAGCGCGTCGGCGTCGTCCTGCGTCGGGCACGCGACCCGGACGATCTGGCAGCCGGACGCCGTCAGCTCGGCGATCTGCTGGAGCGTCGCGCCGATGTCCGACGTACGGGTCGTCGTCATCGACTGCACGGAAACGGGTGCGTCGCCGCCGACCGCGACCGTGCCGACCTGGATCTGTCGGCTGACCCTTCGGTCGGCGAGCTTGGTCGGAACGGCCGGCATTCCGAGAGAAATCGCAGTCATGCGCTGTGCATCCCCAAGGTGTGGATCAAGGTCCCGAGATCGGCGGGCTCCAGGCTTCGAGGTTACGGCACCGGAGCCGGGACGGACGCACCGTGTCGACATGTCCACCCGTTGGTGAGCGGCCGGACACAACGCGTGTGCCCGGCCGCAACCTGTGGGACGGAAGGGACGATCAGGTGATCTTGACGGGGTTCACGATGTCGGCCACCAGGACCAGCAGCGTGAAGCAGATGAAGAGTCCGGCGACCACATAGGCGACCGGCATCAGCCGGGCCACGTCGAACGGGCCCGGATCGGGGCGGCGGAAGACCTTGGCCACATTGCGCCGCAGCGACTCCCACAGCGCGCCCGCGATGTGCCCGCCGTCCAGCGGGAGCAGCGGCAGCATGTTGAACAGGAACAGCGAGAGGTTGAAGCCCGCGAGCAGGAACAGCATCATCGCGACCTGGTTCTGCGCCGGGATGTCGAGGTTCATCACCTCGCCGCCGATCCGGGCGGCGCCGACCACGCCGACCGGCGAGTCGTCGGCCCGTTCGCCGTCGCTGAAGGCGGCGTCCCACAGGGCCGGGATCTTGCCGGGCAGGGCGATGATCGAGTCGACGCCGTTCTCGATCATGTCGCCCATGCGGACGACGGAGTCGCCGAAGCCGAGCGGCACGATCTCGGTCTGCGCGGCGAAGCCGAGATAGCCGGCCTTGACGAACTTCTCCGGGATGACCTCGCCGTTGCCGTCCTTCTTGGCGACCTCGTTCTCGCGCAGCACCGCGTTGAGCGTGACTTCCCTGCCGTCGCGTTCGACGACGATGGTGGCGGGGCCGATCGTCTCGCGGATGCGGTCCGAGAGCGTCGCCCAGTCGTCGACCTTCGTCCCGGCGAAGGCGACGATCTTGTCGCCCTCCCGGAGCCCGGCGGCCTTGGCGGGCGAGGCGTCGTCGCCGGGCTTGCAGTCCTGGCGCTTCTCGCTCTGCGCGATCACGCACTGCTGGACGCCGCCGACCTCGGTGGTCTGGGTCTGGAAGCCGAAGGTCATCGCGACGCCCATGAAGATGGCGACCGCGAGGATCAGGTTCATGAAGGGGCCGGCGAACATGACGATGACGCGCTTCCACGGCTTGCGCGTGTAGAAGAGCCGCTTCTCGTCGCCCGGCTCCAGCTCCTCGAAGGCGGCGGAGCGGGCGTCCTCGATCATGCCGCGCCAGGGGGAGGTGGAGCGGGCTTCGAGCCGGCCGTCGGGGCCCGGCGGGAACATCCCGATCATGCGGATGTAGCCGCCGGCCGGGATGGCCTTGATGCCGTACTCCGTGTCGCCCTTCTTCTTCGACCAGATCGTCGGACCGAAGCCGACCATGTACTGCGGGACCCGGATGCCGAACATCTTGGCCGTGGAGAGGTGGCCCAGCTCGTGCCAGGCGATGGAGAAGAGCAGGCCCACCACGAAGACGGCGATCCCCAGGACCGTCAGCAGGACCGAGGTCAGACTCATGCGCGCGCCTCCGCTGTCGCTTTCGCCGAGAGTTCCCGGGCCCGTGCGCGGGCCCACGTTTCCGCTTCGAGGACGTCCGCGACACTGAGCGAGGTTCCCGGGGCGGGGGTGCCGTGTTCGTGCACCACAGCCGTGACCGTATCCATGATTCCGTTGAAGGGCAGTTGTCCGGCGAGGAAAGCGTCGACGCATTCCTCGTTCGCCGCGTTGAACACGGCCGGCGCGGTCCCGCCGAGCCCGCCGACGTGCCGGGCGAGACCGACGGACGGGAAGGCCTCGGTGTCCAGCGGGAAGAACTCCCACGTGGAGGCCTTCGACCAGTCGAAGGCGGGGGCCGCGTCCGGGACCCGCTCGGGCCAGCCGAGGCCGATGGCGATGGGGCCGCCCATGTCCGGCGGGGTGGCCTGGGCGAGGGTGGAGCCGTCGCTGAACTCGACCATGGAGTGCACATAGGACTGCGGGTGGACCACGACCTCGATCCGGTCGAAGGGGACGTCGTAGAGGAGGTGCGCCTCGATGACCTCCAGCCCCTTGTTGACCAGGGTCGCGGAGTTGATCGTGATCACCGGGCCCATCGCCCAGGTCGGGTGGGCGAGGGCCTGCTCGCGGGTGACGTCGGCCAGTTCCTCGCGCGTACGGCCACGGAAGGGCCCGCCGGAGGCGGTGACGACGAGCTTGCGGACGTCGGCGCGGGTTCCGGCGGCCAGCGCCTGGAAGAGCGCGGCGTGCTCGGAGTCGACCGGGATGATCTGGCCGGGGGCGGCGAGCGCCTTCACCAGCGGGCCGCCGACGATCAGCGACTCCTTGTTGGCGAGGGCGAGCGTGCGGCCCGCCTTGAGCGCCGCGAGGGTCGGGGCGAGCCCGATGGAGCCGGTGATGCCGTTGAGCACGGTGTGGCAGTCGCTCGCGGCGAGGGTGGTGGCCGCGTCGGGTCCGGCGAGGATCTCGGGGAGCGGTTCCCCGGCCCCGTAACTCTCCCGCAGCGCCTCGCGCAGGGCGGGGACCGCACCCGGGTCGGCGACGGCGACCGTGCTCACCCGCAGCCGGTGGGCCTGCTCGGCCAGCAGGGCGACCCGGCCGCCGGCGGCCGAGAGCGCCGTGACCCGGAAGCGGTCGGGGTTGCGCAGGACCAGGTCGATGGCCTGGGTGCCGATGGACCCGGTGGAGCCGAGGATCACGAGATCCCGGCGGCCGTCCGCGGCGTCGAAGACGAGATGCGGATCGGCGAGGGGGGCGGGGCTGTCGCTCATGCCCCCATTGTTGCCGCTCCGGCTGTGTGCGGGGACAGCGCGTCCCGGTGGGGCGCACCCGGGACCCCGTTCAGCGCCCTTCGAGGTCGTGCGTGAAGTCCGCGAACACCTCGTGGAACCGGGGGAACGTCTTGCGTACGCAGCCGGGGTCGTCGTACGTCAGGCCGGGGGTGCGCAGCCCGGCGACGGCGAAGGACATCATGATGCGGTGGTCGCCGTGGGTGGCGATCCCGGTGGGCTTCGGCGTGCCGGGGTGGATCTCGATCCGGTCGTGCCCGGTGTGGACGGTGATGCCCATGGCGCGCAGGTTATCGGCGCACGCCTCCAGCCGGTCGCACTCCTTGACCCGGGTGTTGGCGACGTCCTCGATGGTGACGGGCCCGTCCGCGTACGGCGCGATGGCGGCGAGGGTCGGCATGGTGTCGGAGATGTCGCGCATGTTGACGGTGATCCCGCGCAGGCGGCCTTCGGAGCGGACGGTGGTCGCGTCGGGGCCCACCTCCACCTCGGCGCCCATGTCGCGCAGGACGTCGACGAAGCGCAGGTCACCCTGGAGCGCACCGATGCCGAGGCCGGGGACGGTGACCGCACGGCCGGTGAGGGCGGCGGCGGCGAAGAAGTAGCTCGCGGTGGAGGCGTCGGGCTCGACGGCGTAGGCGGTGGCCCGGTAGCCGCCGGGAGGGACGGTGAAGGTGTTTCCCTCCCGCTCCACCTCCACGCCGAAGTCGCGCATCATCGCGAGGGTGATCTCGACGTACGGCGCGGAGACCAGCTCGGTGACCTCGATGCGCAGCCCGTTCGCGGTGAGCGGTCCGAGCATCAGGAGCGCGGTGAGGTACTGGGACGACTCCCCCGCGTCCAGGGTGAGTTCGCCGCCATCGATACCGGCGGCGCGCACGGTCAGGGGGTGGTGCCCTTCCGCTCCCCCGTGGCGCAGGTCGACGCCGAGGGCGGTGAGGGCCCGGGTGAGCGGGGCGAGGGGACGGCGGCGCATCTGGGCGGAGGCGTCGAAGCGGTACGTGCCGGAGGCGGCGGCCGCGACGAGGGTGGGCAGGAAGCGGGCGGTGGTCGCGCCGTCGCGGCAGAAGACGTCGGCGTCGGTGACGGCGGGCCCGGTCGGGCGGCCCTCGATGTGCCAGCGGTCGGCCTCCTGCGTGACCGCGTACCCGAGGTTCTTCAGGCCTTCGGCGAAGCCCTCGGTGTCGTCCGAGCGCAGCGGCCGCAGCAGGGTGGTGGTGCCGTCGGCCGCGGCGGCCAGGAAGAGGGCGCGGGCGGTGACGGACTTGGAGCCGGGGATGTCGATGACGGTCACGGCGCTCATCCTGCCCTGCGGCGGGCGGGCCGGGCGGGGTGCGTCCGGTGCGTGGACGTGGGGACGCACCCCGTACGGTCTCGTGCCCAGGGCCTGTGTGACCATTCCCGTCGTCGCCCGCAGGGCGGCCGCGCGACGTCAGGTGCGTGCTCTCGGCGTGCCGGCCTCAGGCCCTCGTACTGGACGTACTTGGCTCGGGGGCCGGTGCGGCGAGAGTGCGTGCCGGCCCCCGCGAGCCCGGCATGATCCGAACGAGAGGCCCTAGCGCACCGGTCGGTGCCGGTTCTCCTGGGCGGAGGGGCCCGGGGCGGCGTCGGCGATCCAGGGGCCCTCGCCGCTGGGGTCGATGACGCCCTCCTCCAGCCAGGTGTACGTCCCCGACAGGACGCCGTCGACCACGCGCCGGTCGAGGTCGTCGGTGTTGGACCACAGCCGGGTGAACAGCTCCTCGACCCGGATGCGGGCCTGCTCGCAGAAGGCGTCCGCGAGCTGGTAGGCCTCGCGGCCGTGCTCCTCCGCCCCGCGCAGGTGCTCGGCGCGGACGCAGGCGGCGCTCATCGCGAAGAGCTCCGCCCCGATGTCGACGATCCGGCCGAGGAAGCCCTGTTTGGTCTCCATCCGGCCCTGCCAGCGGGACATGGCGTAGAAGGTGGACCGCGCGAGCTTGCGCGACGCCCGCTCGACGTACCGGAGGTGCCCGGAGAGGTCGCGATGCCCGCTGGGGTGGAACTCGGCGTACGTGCGCGGCAGTTGCCCCGGACCGGCGACGAGCTTGGGCAGCCAGCGGGCGTAGAACCCGGCGGCGTTCGCGCCCGCCTTCGCTTTGGCGGAGAGCGGCTTGTCGGGGTCGATGATGTCGCCCGCGACCTTCAGGTGGGCGTCCACGGCCTCGCGGGCGATCAGCAGGTGCATGATCTCGGTGGAGCCCTCGAAGATCCGGTTGATCCGCATGTCCCGGAGCATCTGCTCGGCCGGGACGGCCCGCTCCCCGCGGGCGGCCAGCGACTCGGCGGTCTCGAAGCCGCGGCCGCCGCGGATCTGGACCAGTTCGTCGGCGATGAGCCAGCCCATCTCGGAGCCGTACAGCTTGGCGAGTGCGGCCTCGATGCGGATGTCGTTGCGGTCCTCGTCGGCCATCTGCGAGGAGAGGTCGACGATGGCCTCCAGGGCGAAGGTGGTGGCCGCGATGAAGGAGATCTTGGCGCCGACCGCCTCGTGCTTGGCGACGGGCCGGCCCCACTGCTCCCGTACGGCGGACCATTCGCGGGCGATCTTCAGGGACCACTTGCCCACGCCCACGCACATCGCGGGCAGCGAGAGGCGACCGGTGTTGAGGGTGGTCAGGGCGATCTTCAGCCCGGCCCCCTCGGGCCCGATCCGGCAGGCGCCGGGGACCCGGACGCCGTGGAAGCGGGTGACGCCGTTCTCGATGCCGCGCAGGCCCATGAAGGCGTTGCGGTGCTCCACGGTGACGCCGGGGGCGTCGGCCTCGACGACGAACGCGGTGATGCCGCCGCGGTGGCCCTCGGAGGCGGGGACCCGGGCCATGACGACCAGGAGGTCGGCGACGACGCCGTTGGTGGTCCAGAGCTTCACCCCGTCCAGGACGTAGTCCGGCCCGTCGGGCACGGCGGTGGTGGCGAGGCGGGCCGGGTCGGAGCCGACGTCCGGTTCGGTCAGCAGGAAGGCGGAGACGTCGGTGGTGGCCAGCCGGGGCAGGTAGACGTCCTTCTGCTCCTGGGTGCCGAAGATCTTCAGGGGCTGCGGTACGCCGATCGACTGATGCGCGGAGAGCAGCGCGCCGATCGCGGGGCTGACGGAGCCCACGAGCGCGAGCGCCTTGTTGTAGTACACCTGGGTGAGTCCGAGCCCGCCGTACTTGGTCTCGATCTTCATTCCGAGGGCGCCGAGCTCCTTGAGCCCGTTGATCACCTCGTCGGGGATCTTCGCCTCGCGTTCGATCCGGGCGCTGTCGATGTGCGTCTCGCAGAACGTGCGCAGCCGCGCCAGGAACTCCTCGCCGCGCCGTATGTCGTCGGGCGGTGGCAGGGGGTGCGGATGGATCAGGTCGAGCCGGAAGCGCCCCAGGAACAGCTCCTTGGCGAAGCTGGGCTTGCGCCAGTCCTGCTCCCGGGCGGCCTCGGCGACCCGTCGCGCTTCACGTTCGGTGACTTTGGGGGCCTTGGGGACCTGGGGGGTGTTGTGTGGTGCGGACATGAGGGACCTCACCTCGCCGCGCGTCGCAGGACGGGTGGACCTGAACCTGGACACACGGATCGCTAGTCGCTGCTTACTGGTCCGTATGTAACCCGTGTACCCGTGGTTCGGCACCCGCACCGGACCCCGCGCACGACACGCGGACGGCCCGAACCCCCGCACAGTGGGTTCGGGCCGTCCGTTTCGCGCCCCCGCCCGCGCTCGCTGTCCGGGCGGAAGGCGGGCGGGGGTCGTCCGGGGTGTTACAGGGCGAGGCCCGTGAGGACCAGGACGCGCTCGTAGGTGTAGTCGTCCATGGCGTAGCGCACGCCCTCGCGGCCGACGCCGGACTGCTTGGCGCCGCCGTACGGCATCTGGTCGGCGCGGTACGAGGGAACGTCGCCGATGATCACGCCGCCGACCTCCAGGGCGCGGTGGGCGCGGAAGGCGGTCTGCAGGTCGTGGGTGAACACGCCTGCCTGGAGGCCGTACTTGGAGGAGTTGACGGCGGCGAACGCCTCCGCCTCGCCGTCGACCTTCTGGAGCGACATGACCGGGCCGAAGACCTCTTCGCAGGAGAGCGTGACGTCGTCGGGGAGGCCGGCGAGAACGGTCGGGGCGTAGGTGGCCCCGTCGCGCTTGCCGCCGGTGAGCAGCTCCGCGCCGCCCTGGACGGCCTCGTCGACCCAGGACTCCACGCGCTTGGCGGCGTCCTCGCTGACGAGGGGGCCGACATCGGTGGCGGCGTCGGCCGGGTCGCCGGTGGCCAGGGCCTCGACGGCGGCGACGATCTTCGGTACGAGCCGGTCGTAGACGGAGGCGTCGGCGATGACGCGCTGCACCGAGATGCAGGACTGGCCGCCCTGGTAGTTGGAGAAGGTGGCGATCCGACCGGCCGCCCAGTCCAGGTCCGCCTCGGAGGCGTAGTCGCCGAGGACGACCGCCGCGCCGTTGCCGCCGAGCTCCAGGGTGCAGTGCTTGCGGGGCACCGACTCCATGATCGCGTAGCCGACCGGGCCCGAGCCGGTGAAGGAGATGACCGGGAGGCGCTCGTCCTGGACCAGGGCGGGCATCTTGTCGTTCGGGACCGTCAGGACGGACCAGGAGCCGGCCGGGAGGTCGGTCTCGGCCAGCAGCTCGCCCAGAACGAGGGAGGAGATGGGGGTGGCGGGGGCGGGCTTCAGGATGATCGGGGCGCCGACGGCGATGGCCGGGGCGACCTTGTGGGCGCTGAGGTTGAGCGGGAAGTTGAAGGGCGCGATGCCGAGGACGGCCCCGCGCGGGAAGCGCCGGGTCAGCCCGAGGCGGCCGGTGCCGCCCAGGTCGGTGTCGAGCCGCTGGGCCTCGCCGCCGTTGAAGCGGCGGGCCTCCTCGGCGGCGAACCGGAACACGGACACGGCCCGGCCGACCTCGCCGCGCGCCCACTTGATCGGCTTGCCGTTCTCCGCCGAGATCAGCTGGGCGATCTCCTCGGTGCGCTCCGTCAGCCGCCGTACGACGTGGTCGAGGGCCGCGGCCCGTACGTGCGCCGGGGTGGCGGCGAACTCGTCGCGTACGGCGTGGGCGGCGGCGACGGCCTCCTCGACCTGGGCGTCGGTCGGCACGCTGACGGTGCCGACGAGGCGTCCGTCGTAGGGGTTGGTGACGTCGAAGCTGTCGGCACCGGTGGCCTGGCGGCCGGCCACCCAGAAGGCGTGGGGCGAAGTCATGGAGGTTCCGGCCCTTCGGAGGTCGTGAGGAGGTTGTGACGGAGATCGCGGGCGCCCGGAAGGCTCCCCTCCGTGGTCCCACGGTAGGGCGGGGAGACGCTCATGGCGTTTGTCCGGCGTGGAGCGGAGCCGATGCCGGGTGCTCCGAATTGGCGGGGGCGGTGCCACCGGCTCGCTCCGGTGACGACGCCCCGTGGCTCTTCCTCCGCCGGAGCAGGTCCGGTACGAGGGTGAGCAGGCCGGTCACCGCGAGGGCCGCGCCCAGCCAGAGGGGGGCACGGGGGCCGAACCGGTCGAGGCCCAGGCCGCCCAGCGCGGAGCCGAGAACCACGCCGAGGGTGATGAAGGAGGTGTGCACGGTGTTGACGAGCGGCCGGGCGTTGCCGGTCCGCTGGACCCGGGTGACCAGGGCCGGGTTCATGGTGACTCCGACGAGGCCGATGCCCAGCATGCAGAGCACCGCCCACACCTCGAACCGGGCCAGCAGGGCGAACCCGGCGAGGAACGCCACGTTCAGGGAGAGGCCGACGAATAGGACGGGAAGGGTGTGGCGGTCGGCGAGCCGGCCCACGACGGTGTTGCCGATGACGGTGGCGGCGCCGTACGCCAGGAGCAGCAGCGGGACGGCGCCCGAGGAGAATCCGGTGACCCGGGTGAGGATCGGGTTGAGATAGCTGAAGGCGGAGAAGGTCGCGCCGATGACCATCGTGCTGGTCAGCAGGGTGACCCAGAGCCGGGGCGCGCGGAACGCCGTCAGCTCGGAGCGGAAGGTGCCACTGCCCTCCGGCCGTTCCGTCCGGCGCACGCCGATCGCGGTGCACAGGGCGGCGGCGACCGTCAGCGCGGAGATGGCCCAGAACGCGGCCCGCCAGCCGTACCGTTCGCCGGTCAGGGTGGCCAGCGGCAACCCGAGCAGAGTGCCCAGCATCAGGCCGTTGAGGATCACCGCCACGGCCCGGCCGCGTATTTCGGGGCGGGTGAGCTGGGAGCCGAGTGAGATCGCGACGCCGAAGAAGGCCTGCGAGGCGACTCCGGTGATGATCCGGGCGACCACCATGGCCGGGTAGCCGGACGCGGTGGCGGCGAGCACGTTCCCGGCCAGGAAGAAAGGGAAGAGGACCATGAGCGCCGTCTTGGGCGGGAGCCGCAGCAGGGCGACGGAGAGCAACGGGCCGCCGAGCGCCATGGAGAGGGCGAAGACGGTGATCAGGTAGCCGATCTGCGGGACGGTGACGTTCAGGCCCTCGGCCATCTGCGGCATCAGCCCGGCGACGACGAATTCGCTGGTGACCATGGCGAAGATGCCGAAGGCCAGTACGTGGACAACACGCGGCACGGTTGGTTCCCCCTCAAGATGTTGTCTTGTTTTGTATTGATCGGTTCAAAACTTGGGCATGGGTCGGCGACGCCCCGGGGACGGAGCGGCACCACAGGGCGAGGCGGGTCGGGCGGATTCAGTGGATCAAGGCGTCCAGCGCGGTGTCGGCGACGGCCTGGACGGCGGCCCGGTCGGCGCCGCCCTGGGCGGTGATCCGCATACCGCCGATGACGGCGTTGAGGTACCGGGCGAGGGAGTCGGAGCCCCGCGCGGAGACGATGGAGCCGTCGCGCTGCCCGGCGGCGATGACTGCGGACAGGGTCCGCAGCCTCCGGGCGGCGTCGCGGTCCAGGAGCCGGGCGGCCTCGGGGTCGCGGGCCGCGAGCTCCACCGTGCTGTTGACCCCCAGGCAGCCGAGGCTGCGGCCGTCCGGGCGGTGGTCGAACTCATCGGCCACGATCTTGTCGAGCAGGGCCCGGACCCGCCCGGCGGGCGAGCGGGACTCGTCCTCCAGCACGGCGGCCTGGGCCTCCGCCATGGCGTCCAGGTAGCGCGCCAGCGAGCGCGCGAACAGCTCACGCTTGCTGCTGAAGGTGTTGTAGATGCTGCTGCGCCCCAGCCCCGTGGCGGCGCACAGGTCCTGGGTGGAGGTGGCCTCGTAGCCGTACTCCCAGAATGCGCGCATCGCGGCGTCCAGGGCCCGTCCCTCGTCGAACTGTCTCGGTCGGGCCATGGCAGCACTCTAAGGTTTTGAACCGACCGTTGCAATACCGCCCCGGGGCCGGGCGCTCAGTCCTCGGCGCGCACGCTCGCCGCCGTCGCCTTCAGGGCGAGCCACAGCTCCATGCGGACGTCCGGGTCATCGAGGGAACGGCCCAGGATCTCTTCCACCCGCCGCATTCGATAGCGCAGGGTGTGCCGGTGCACGCCCAGGTCGGCGGCGGCGGCGTCCCACTGGCCGTGGCGGGAGAGCCAGGCGCGCAGGGAGGCCACGAGGTCGCCGCGGCCCTTGGCGTCGTGCTCGTACAGGGCGCGGAGCATGCCGTCGGCGAAGGCCCGTACCGCGTCGTCGGCGAGCAGCGGGAGGACGGAACCGGCGGCCAGCTCCTCGTGCTCGACCAGCGCCCTGCCCCGGCGGCGGGCGACGGACAGGGCCTGTTCGGCCTGCTTGTACGCGGCGGATACGGCGATCGGGCCGGAGGGGGCGGAGAGCCCCACCACGACGTCGCTGTCCTCGCCGCCGCCCTCGCGCGGGGCGCGGTCGTCCTGGGCCTCGGCGTAGGAGGCGCAGGCGGCGACGGCGGAGCCGCCGTCCGCGGCGAGCACGACGACGCGCTCGGCCTCGGGGACCAGGAGCAGAGCCTCGCCGGTACGGGCGGCGGCGGCCTCCATCGTCTCGGTGAGCAGCTCGGTCCCGGCGGGTGCGGAGGCCTCGGCGATGAGCAGCCGGAACGGGGCGTCGAGCAGCTCGCCGTAGAGGTCCCCGGCGACGGCCCGCGCGTGGTCGGGCTGTCCGGCGAGCAGCATGCGCAGGACGGCGGCGCCCAGGCGCTGTTCGGCTCCCTGGAGCGAGCGGGAGCGGGCGGTGGTCAGGGTGAGCAGGGCGACGGCGGAGTGCACGGCGTACCGCTCGGCGGTCCCGAGCGCCGCTCCCGTACCGACGGCCAGCGCGCCGCGGGCCCGGCGGCCGGTGCCCAGGGACTGGAGCTCCACCCGGTCCTCGTTGTCGCCGACGACGACGCTGGCGGGGGCGGGTCTGTCCCGGAGGCGTTCGACGTCGGGGGTGAGGCGGGCGGCGCGACGGGCAGCCCAGTCGGGGGCGGCGGCGAGGACCGCGCCGGAGGTGTCGTACAGGGCGGCCCAGCCGTCGATGTGGACGGCGAGCCGGGCGAGGAGATCGGCGGGCCCGTCCCCGGCGAGCGCGGCCTTGGTCAGCTCGCGCTGGGCCTCGAAGCCGGCGGTGACCGCGCGGTACTGGTCGGCGGCGATGGCAGCGGAGACGGCCTTGCTGATGGCGAGGAACGGGGTGCGGCGGGGCACTTCGAGGAGCGGGAGGCCCGCCTCCTCGGCGGCTTCGACGAGCGCTTCCGGGACGTCCTCGTAGGTCACCCCGACCGCGAATCCGACCCCGGCGACCCCGGCCCCGGCCAGCCGACGCACGTAGCGCCGCATGGAGTCGGCGTTCTCGGCGTCCAGGTTGGTGGCGGTCACGAGGAGGAGTTCGCCGCCGTCCATGTACGGGACGGGGTCGGCCAGCTCGCTGGCGTGGGCCCAGCGCACGGGGGTGTCGAGCCGGTCCGCGCCCGCCCGCACGGTGAGCTTGAGCGCCGAGTGCTGGACGAGCGAGGCGAGCGTGGGGGGCATGGGCCGGGAACCCTCAAGGTCGGGGACGAGGTCGCGGGTGCCGCCGTACGGACGGCCGGTTCGCCGGCCGGAACGGTGGCCCCGAATTTCGCCGTCCCGTATGAACGGCTACCTCCGATTCTGCCAGGGCGGCAGGGTGCCGGTAACCGCTCTCCGTCGACCTTCGCGTTACTTCCGGGTAGCGGTCTCAGCCGTCGAGGTGGACGAGGAGGGGGGGTGCGTGTTCTCCCTCGACATTGGCCAACCGGATGACCGCGTGCCCGGCCGGGACCGCGTACGCCAGCTCCGAGGCCGACCAGCGCTCCCGCTCGACCTGCCGTACGGTCACCGCGTCCGTGGTCACGGCCTTGCCGGTGACGAGCTTGCGCAGGGCGTGCAGGGCGCGGGTGAACGGCTGGTCGGCGAAGACGGTGTGCTGGGCGACCTCGCGGGTCTCCACCCATTCCTTGCCCCAGGCCTCGGCGAAGCGTTTGCCGTCCCAGGTGGTGATGCCGGAGAAGGCCGCCGTGCAGCCGACCGCACCGAGCAGCGGGGTGTGCAGGGCCTCGGGGACGTCGTCGACGGTGCGCAGGGCGAGCACCGCCCCGGCGTTGACCGAGCGCAGCCGGCGGATGCCGCGGACGGTCTCGGCGGTGACGGCGTGCGTGGCGTCGTCCAGGACGAGACAGACGAAGAGCGTGGTGTCGGTCCGGGCGGCGGTGATCGCGGTGAACTGGGCGAGGAGCAGCCGGGTGAGCAGCCGGGACGCCTCGGCGTGGCCGCGCTCCGGCAGGTCGACGCGGACCCGCAGCGGATGCTGGCCGAGCGCGCGCAGTTCGAAGGGGCGGGCGTCCGGGCCGGTGGCGAAGAACCCGGTGAACGTGGGCCGGTCGAGCAGGGCCACCCGGTCGGCGAGGACCGGTGCCGGGTCGCCGGGGCCGCCCGCCTGCCGGGATCGCGCGTCCAGCTCGCGGAGCATCGCGGGGTGGCCGGCGGCTTCGAGCGAGGCACGGAGCCCCGCGAGCGCGGCCGGTGTGCCGTCGAGGAGTTCGCGCAGTTCGGGCACGGAGGGGAAGTGGCCGTGGGCGGCGCGGTACGGGCCGAGCAACTGGGCGAGGACGGTGGCGGCGCGGCGGCTGTCGAGGCTGCCGACATCGCCGACGAGTCCTTCCGCGAGGACGGCTGCCGCCTCGTCGGGGTCGCTGGTGCCGCCGTACAGGTCGAGGTCGTGGGCGGAGCCGGGGTGGCCGAGGCGGACGACGACGTCGAAGGCGTCGTCCGGGCCGAGCGGCTCGCCCGCCCCGCCGACGGCGAGGACCGCGGCCTGTCCGGCCAGTGCGCGCAGTGCGAGCGCCTCCACGAGCGGCCGGACCAGCCGGGCGGACTTCCCGGCGCCGGGCGGTCCGACGGCGAGCAGGGAGGTGCCGAGCAGCGCGGGGTCCAGGGCGAGGCCCGTGCCCCGGCGGATGTAGGGGTTGTGCGGGTCCTCGGCGCACCGGCCGACCCTGACCTGGCCGGTGAGCACGTCGTGGCGGGCGGTGCGCCGGGGCAGGTCGCGGTCGCCGGAGGGGTGCAGGGCGGCGGCCCCACCGGTCCGCAGGACGGCCTCCGCGAGGGGGGCGAGCCGCTCGGGCCGCTTGGTGGCGAGCGTCCAGGCGTGGCGCAGCCGGGCGACGTCCACGTCGTTCATGCGGCCGGTGCGGACCTCGGCGGTGAGGGTGTCCGCGGCGTCGTTCCAGCCGGCGGCGCGCAGTTCCGGCCACTGGTCGGCGGAGGTCGTGGTGGCCGGGGCGGCCTCGGCGGCGGGTGCCGGGGCGCCGCTCCTCCGGCGGGCGGCGATCAGTTCGCGCCAGCGGCCGAGCCGGGCGAAGGGCCAGAGGACGGCGGCGGCGATCAACGCGTAGATCACGTTGACGACGGCCTGGCTCTGGTAGATCTCCCCGCCCGCGACGGAGGCGACCAGGACCAGGACGGGGCGTACGACCGGGAGCGTCTCCTTCCAGACGAGCAGCTGGGTCAGGCTCGCCGCGGCGGCCGCCGCGAGGGCGAGGAAGGGCTGCCCGCGCTCGGCGACATGGCGGCGGAAGAGCTCCGAGAAGTTGCCGATCCGGCCGCAGCCGTAGACCAGCAGGCCGAAGAGGATCGCCTCGTACACCGTGAGGGCGTCGCTGCCCTCGATGGTGCGGGGGCCACCGGACGTACCCGGGTTCCACCACTCCCCCGGGGTGAAGAGCTTCAGCGGGACGAGGCGGTAGGGGAGGTAGCCGTTGCGCCACAGCGACCACAGCAGCAGCGCGGAGAGCAGCGCGATCAGCGCGCCGACCAGGAGCGACCGGTCCGAGACTCCCTCGGGCTCCTCGGGCGGCGGCGGGGTGTAGCCGTACCGCCAGACGCCCGGTTCCTGCGGCGGGCGGGGCGTGCGCAGCCAGGCGTCGACCGGGGCTCCGGGGGCCGGCTGCTCGGCGGGCGGGGCCGATGCGGGCCGGGCCGGCCGGCGCCCCACCTGCGGGGCCGACGTGGGCCCGGAGCCGTGGTGCTCGGTCGGCTGACCCCCGGGCCGGTCGGCCGGATGCGCGCCGGCCGCGGGCGGGGGCACCCGCGGCGGGGTCGTGGGCGGTGGCGGAACGGCCGGTCCGGGGACCCTGTCCGCGCTCGGTCCCCGTACACCCCGCGTGCCGTCGTCGTCCATGAACCACTGCCCCCTTGACCTGCCGGTCCGTCCGCTGCCCCGGTCAATCTAGTGGGCGCACACGGTGAGTTCAGCAACGCGCCCGGATAGTGACCGTCCGGGCGCCGTGCGGACGCGTGTCACCTCGCGCCCGCCGACCGTCAGCCATCTGTCCGCCAAGGACAAGGACACACCCCCACCACTCCCGATCGGAGCATGCCCGCACCCCTCCACCGCCCCTAGCCTGCGATAAGAAGAGCGTCCGAAACACCCCCAGGAGCCCCTCATGACCGCAATCCCGCAGGAGCGCCGCGTCGTCACTGCCATCCCCGGCCCGAACTCCGTCGAGCTGCAGGCTCGCCGTACGGCGGCCGTCGCCGCAGGTGTGGGCTCCACCCTGCCGGTGTTCACCGCGCGTGCGGGCGGCGGGATCATCGAGGACGTGGACGGCAACCGGCTGATCGACTTCGGGTCCGGGATCGCCGTGACCTCCGTGGGCGCGTCCGCCGAGGCGGTCGTGCGGCGGGCCTCCGCGCAGCTCGCGGACTTCACCCACACCTGTTTCATGGTCACGCCGTACGAGGGGTACGTCGAGGTCTGCGAGCAGCTCGCCGAGCTCACGCCGGGCGACCACGCGAAGAAGTCCGCGCTGTTCAACTCGGGCGCCGAGGCCGTCGAGAACGCGGTGAAGATCGCCCGCGCCTACACCAAGCGCACCGCCGTCGTCGTCTTCGACCACGGCTACCACGGCCGTACCAACCTCACCATGGGCATGACGGCGAAGAACATGCCGTACAAGCAGGGCTTCGGCCCGTTCGCGCCCGAGGTCTACCGCGTCCCGGTGGCTTACGGCTACCGCTGGCCGACCGGTGCCGAGAACGCCGGGGCCGAGGCGTCCGCGCAGGCCGTCGACGCGATCACCAAGCAGATCGGCGCGGAGAACGTCGCCGCGATCATCATCGAGCCGGTCCTCGGCGAGGGCGGCTTCATCGAGCCGGCCAAGGGCTTCCTCCCGGCGATCGCGCAGTTCGCCAAGGACAACGGCATCGTGTTCGTCGCCGACGAGATCCAGTCGGGCTTCTGCCGCACCGGCCAGTGGTTCGCCTGTGAGGACGAGGGCATCGTCCCGGACCTGATCACCACCGCCAAGGGCATCGCGGGCGGTCTGCCGCTGTCCGCCGTGACGGGCCGCGCCGAGATCATGGACGCCGCGCACGCGGGCGGCCTCGGCGGTACGTACGGCGGAAACCCGGTCGCCTGCGCCGGTGCGCTCGGGGCCATCGAGACGATGCGCGAGCTGGACCTGAACGGGAAGGCCAAGCGGATCGAGGAGATCATGAAGGGCCGGCTCGCCGAGATGCAGGCGAAGCTCCCGAACGGCGACATCATCGGCGACATCCGCGGCCGCGGTGCGATGATCGCGATCGAGCTGGTGAAGTCCGGCACGAAGGACCCGTACCCGGAGGCGGCCGCGCAGCTCGCCAAGGCCTGCCACGCCGAGGGGCTGATCGTCCTGACCTGTGGCACGTACGGCAACGTCCTGCGCTTCCTGCCGCCACTGGTGATCGGCGAGGACCTGCTGAACGAGGGCCTGGACCTGATCGAGCAGGCTTTCGGCCGGCTCTGATCCCGCCGGAGATGTCGTCGAAGGTGTCGTCGACGATCCCGCCGAGGATGTCGTCGAGGGTTCGAGCCGGTATCCGTCGAACCGGAATGCGGGTGGCGGGCGGTTTCGGCGCGTCCGTCCGGCATCCGGGTGAGGGCCTGTGAAGAACGTGTGCGGGGGCGATGGCGGGAGGCGGTCGCGACTGTCGGCCGCCCCTCCGCTGCCGTACGGTTCCTGCAGATGAGAGAAACACCTCGGCCGCGGGAAACCGCGGCCGACTCCGGGTCGGGGCTTCCCCAGCGCCGTCCGGGGCGTGCGTTCGCGCACACCGGAGCCGATGGCTCCGGGACTCCTCACCGATCGGACGGCCGCCCGCCCCATACCCCCCGGGGCGCGCGGCGAACCGATCCAGCCGGCCATCCCGGAACAACCCCCCCTGTTCCCGGGTGGCCGGCCCCTCTCGTTTTCGGCGTCCTCGGTCTGCTCGCGGTCATCTTCGCGCTGATCACCTGGCAGGTCGCCGTCGACGGTCCGCTCCTGCGGCTGGACGAGCGGGTGGGGGCGAAGCTGTTCGAGCGCGGTCCGGCCGGGCTGACCCAGGTCTTCTCCGACCTCGGCGGGATGGCGGTGGCGCTGCCGGTGCTGACCTGCGCGCTCGCGTACGCCCTGTGGCGCCGCGCCCTCCGGCTCGCCGTGTACGCGGCCCTCACCATGGCGGCGGTGCCCGCGCTGGTGATCCCGCTCAAGGTGGCCACCGCCCGGCAGGGACCGTTGACCGAGGCGGTGAACTACTACCCGTCGGGTCATACGGCGACGGCCGCCGTGGCGTACGGGGCCTCGGCCCTGGTGCTGCTGGCCCTGCCCCGTCCGGCGTGGCTGCGGGAGGCCTCCTGGCCCCGGGCGTGGATGATGCCCGTCGCCGCGATCCTGCTGACCACGGCGACGGGCATCGGTCTGGTGCTGCACGGCTACCACTGGCCGCTGGACGTGCTGGCCAGTTGGTGCCTGGGGCCGTTGGTGCTGGCGCCCCTGTGGTGGGTCAGTTGCCGAAGTAGGCGTCGAAGTTCCGGCTGAACTCCCCGTTGTTGAAGCGGTCCCAGTTGATGGACCAGGTCATCAGGCCGCGCAGGTCGGACCAGGTGCCGTGGGTCTGGTAGGAGCCGCAGTCGGTCTTCTTGATGAGGCAGTTGAGCGCCTTGTTGACCTCGGCCGGGGTGGTGTGGCCGTTGCCCGCCTGGGTGGAGGCCGGCAGGCCGATGGCGACCTGGTCGGGGCGCAGCCCCGGGAAGACGCGGCTCGTGTTGCCCGCGACCGGGAAGCCGGCGAGCAGCATGTCCGTCATCGCGATGTGGAAGTCCGCGCCGCCCATGGTGTGGTACTGGTTGTCCAGACCCATGATCGGGCCCGAGTTGTAGTCCTGGACGTGCAGCAGCGTCAGGTCGTCGCGCAGCGCGTGGATCACCGGCAGGTACGCCCCGGCGCGCGGGTCCTGGCCGCCCCAGGGGCCCGAGCCGTAGAACTGGTAGCCGAGCTGGACGAAGAAGGTCTCCGGCGCCATCGTGAGGACGAAGTCGGAGCCGTACTTCGCCTTGAGGGACTTCACCGCGGAGATCAGGTTGACGATCACCGGTGAGCTGGGGCTGCGGAAGTCGGTGTCGCCGGTGTTCAGGGAGAGCGAGTGGCCCTCGAAGTCGATGTCGAGGCCGTCGAGACCGTAGGTGTCGATGATCTTCGAGACCGAGGTGACGAAGGCGTCCCGGGCGGCGGTGGAGGCGAGCTGCACCTGCCCGTTCTGGCCGCCGATGGAGATCAGCACTTTCTTGCCCGCCGCCTGCTTGGCCTTGATCGCGGCCTTGAACTCCGCCTCGGACTCGACGTTCGGGCACTCGGCGACCGGGCAGAGCGAGAAGCGGATGTCGCCCGAGGTGACGGAGGTGGGCTCGCCGAAGGCCAGGTTGATGACGTCCCAGGAGTCGGGCACGTCCGCCATCCGCGTGTAGCCGGAGCCGTTGGCGAAGCTGGAGTGCAGGTAGCCGACCAGTGCGCGGGCGGGGAGCTTGGTGTCGCCGCCTCCGCCACCCGCGGTGGTGGTCACGCTGAGCGCCGCCGACTTCGCGGACTCGCCGGCCGCGTTGGTGGCGGAGACCTGGAAGCTGTACGCGGTGGAGGGGGTCAGGCCCGTGACCGTGGCGGAGGGGCCGGTGACCGTGGCCACCTTCGTACCGCCGCGGTAGACGTGGTAGCCGCTCGCGCCGGACACGGCGTTCCAGGAGAGCGCTACGGAGGTGGAGGTCGTCGCGGTCTGCTTGAGGCCCGCGGGGACGGCCGGGATCACCACGGGGTCGCCGCCGGGGCCGACGAGGGTGAGGTCGTCGACGTAGTGGGCGGGGGTGCCGTACCAGCCGTGGGTGTAGACGCTCACCGAGGTGGTGCTCGGGCCGGTGGTGAACGTCGTGGTGAGCTGCTTCCAGGCTCCGGAGGACTGGGTCCAGGTGGAGACGTCGGTGGTGCCGGTGCCGGTGGCGCCGAGGTAGACGTGGCTGCCCTGCACCCAGGCGCTCAGCGTGTAGCGGGAGTTGGGCTTCACGGTGACGCTCTGGGAGCACTTGGCGTTGTCGCTGCCCGCCGGGGTCGCCTTCAGCGCCTTGGTGCCGCCGCGCACCGGGGTGGTGACGGCCGCGCCGCTGGAGGCCGTGCAGGTCCAGCCGTCGAGTCCTGACTCGAAGCCGCCGTTGCGCGCCACGTCCACGTCCGCCGCGCCGGCCGCCGGTGCCGCGGCGACCAGGCCGCCGGCGGCGAGCACGGCAGCCGTACAGGCGGCCAGAAGTCCGGAGAATCTGACGGTTGGTCCGGTGCGTTCCACAACAGCCTCCGCGCAGGGGGAAGTCGGCGAGTGACGTGCGCACAACATGGTCCAGACCAATGAGGTTGTCAAGACCTCTGGCGGCCGGCCTCAGCCCTCCGGGCGCCTCCCCGGACGGCGGCCCTCCGCGCGGACGCCCCCGGCGGCACCCGCCGCCTCGTGCATCGCGAGTTCGAGGAGTGCCGGGTCGGTGAGGGCCCCCGAGCCGTCCGGCGGGACCAGCCAGCGCACGCCCCCGGTGGCGCGCCCCGGGTACGGGACGACGATCCAGGTGCCCTGGCCGCAGCCCCTGATCCCGGTGCCGATCCAGCGGGAGACCGTGCCCGGCGGGACGAAGAAGCCCATGCGGGACTCCCCGAAGTCGGCGAGGACAGGACCCGGACGGTCGATCAGGCGGGTGAGGACGTCGAGCGTCGGATAGCCCAGCTCACCCGGAAGGATCAGCACGTCCCAGCGCCTGCCGGCGGGAAGGAGCGCGATCCCCTGCAGGTTGCGCTCCCATTCCCACCGGCAGGCACTGGGGTCCGGTGCCACCGATGTGAGCCACTCGACCGCGGCTTTCGTTTCCGGTCCCGTCATGACCTGCCTCCCGTTGACGTGGGCACCGGCAGGGTCCTGCCGGTGCGTACACGTGCGAGAGAGCGTTCGGCCGCGACTATGACGCGGGTTCGGGCTACCAGTTGGCAGTGAAGTGGGTCACACTGTTGGACAGAGTGTCAGCTGTCGAAGCCGAGACCCAGCCGGTCCATGGCCTTCAGCCACAGGTTGCGGTGTCCGCCGTTGCTGTCGGCGCGGGCCAGGGACCGCTTGGTGATCTCGATGCCGGCCCAGGCGAAGGGCTCCGGCGGGAAGGGCATCGGCTTGGAGCGGACCATCTCCAGCCGGGTCCGCTCGGTCTCCTCGCCGGAGAGCAGGTCGAGCATCACATCGGCCCCGAACCGGGTCGACCCGACGCCGAGACCGGTGAATCCGGCGGCGTAGGCGACCCGCCCCTGATGGGCTGTTCCGAAGAATGCCGTGAAGCGGGAACAGGTGTCGATCGCGCCGCCCCAGGCGTGCGAGAAATTCAGCCCGGAAAGCTGCGGAAAGCAGGTGAAGAACTGCTCCGCCAATTTCAGGAACGTCTCCGGGCGCTGGTCGAGATCGGCGCTGAGCCGGCCCCCGTACGGATAGATCGCGTCGTATCCGCCCCACAGGATCCTGTTGTCCGCGGAAAGCCGGAAGTAGTGGAACTGGTTGGCGCTGTCCCCGAGCCCCTGGCGGCCCTTCCAGCCGATGGACGCGAGCTGCTCGGGGGTGAGCGGTTCGGTCATCAGCGCGTAGTCGTAGACCGGCACGGTGTACGGGCGGACCCGCTTGACGAGCGAGGGGAAGATGTTGGTTCCGAGCGCGACGCGGCGGGCGAAGACGCGGCCGTACGGGGTGCGGACCGCCATTCCCGTACCGGAGCGGACCAGGTCCAGGCCGCGCGTGGACTCGTAGATCCGTACGCCCAGGTCCTGGCAGGCCCGCTTCAGGCCCCAGGCGAGCTTGGCCGGGTGCAGCATCGCGACGCCGTTCCGGTCCCACAGGCCACCGAGGAAGGTGGGCGAGTCGACCTCGGCGCGCAGGGCGTCGCGGTCCAGGAAGTCCACACCGGTGATGCCGAGCTTCACCAGCTCCTCGTGCCATTCCCGCAGCTCTTCCAGCTGGTGGGACTCGGTGGCGACATCGATCTCGCCGGTCCGCTCGAATGCGCAGTCGATCCCGTAGCGGGCGACGGCCGCCTCGATGGCGTCGAGGTTCCGCTCCCCCAGCTCCTCCAGCTTCCCGATCTCGTCCGGCCAGCGCTCCACACCGTTGGCCAGACCGTGGGTGAGGGAGGCGGCGCAGAAGCCGCCGTTGCGGCCCGAGGCGGCCCAGCCCACCTCGTGCCCCTCGATGAGAACGACGTCCCGGTCGGGGTCGCGCTCCTTGGCGATGAGCGCGGTCCACAGGCCGCTGTAGCCGCCGCCGATGACCAGGAGGTCGGTGTGCTCGTCGCCGGTGAGGGCGGGGAGCGCGTCGGGTTTGGCCGGGTCGTCGAGCCAGTAGGAGAACGGCTTGGCGCCGGAGAGTGCATGTGCGGCATTACGCATGGCAGCTGGGGCCATGATTTCCAACTCCTTCAGGAATTTCAGGGTCGAGCGTTGTTCTTGCGTCGGCTCGCTATGACCTGGCCGACGAGAACCACCGTTATCGCAATGATGAACATCGCGGTGCCGATGACGTTGATCTGCACGGGCGTGCCGCGCTGTGCCGAACCCCAGACGAACATGGGGAACGTGACGGTGGAGCCCGCGTTGAAATTCGTGATGATGAAATCGTCGAACGAGAGCGCGAAGGCGAGCATCGCGCCCGCCGCGATGCCGGGGGCGGCGATGGGAAGGGTCACCCGTACGAAGGTCTGCACGGGGCCCGCGTACAGGTCGCGGGCGGCTTCCTCCAGTCTCGGGTCCATCGACATCACGCGCGCCTTGACGGCGGTCACCACGAAGCTGAGGCAGAACATGATGTGCGCGATCAGCACGGTCCAGAAGCCGAGCTTGGCGCCCATGTTCAGGAAGAGCGTGAGCAGCGATGCGGCCATGACGACCTCGGGCATCGCCATCGGCAGGAAGATCAGCGAGTTGATCGCGCCGCGCGCCCGGAAGCGGTAGCGGACCAGCGCGAACGCGATCATCGTGCCGAGCGCGGTCGCCCCGAGCGTCGCCCAGAAGGCGATCTGGAGCGAGAGGGAGAGCGAGCCGCACAGGTCGGCGACGCCGCACGGGTCCTTCCAGGCGTCCAGCGAGAACTGCTGCCAGGCGTAGTTGAAGCGCCCGTTGGGCTTGTTGAACGAGAACACCATCACGACGATGTTCGGCAGGATCATGTAGGCGAGGGTCAGCAGACCCGCGATGACGACCAGGTTCCGGCGTATCCAGCGCAGTACGGGCATCAGACCAGGTCCTCCGTCCCGGAGCGGCGGATGTAGAAGGTGACCGCCAGCAGGACGATCGCCATGAGGATGAACGAGAGCGCGGCGGCCGTCGGATAGTCCAGGACCCGCAGGAACTGGCTCTGGATGACGCTGCCGACCATCTTGGTGTCGGTGGATCCGAGCAGCTCGGCGTTGACGTAGTCGCCGCTGGCCGGGATGAAGGTCAGCAGGGTGCCGGAGACGACGCCGGGCGTGGAGAGCGGGAACGTCACCTTGCGGAAGGTGGTGGCGGGGGTGGCGTAGAGGTCGCCCGCCGCCTCGTGCAGCCGGCCGTCGATCCGCTCCAGCGAGGTGTAGAGCGGCAGGATCATGAACGGCAGGAAGTTGTACGTCAGACCGCAGACGACGGCCATCGGGGTGGCGAGGACCCGGTTGGACTCGGTCCAGCCGAGCCAGCTGGTGACGTCCAGGACGTGCAGGGTGTTGAGGACGTCCACGACCGCGCCGCCGTCGGCGAGGATCGTCTTCCACGCCAGCGTACGGATGAGGAAGCTGGTGAAGAACGGGGCGATGACCAGCACCAGGACGAGGTTGCGCCAGCGGCCCGCCTTGAAGGCGATGAGGTAGGCGAGCGGGTAGCCCAGCAGCAGGCACAGGAGCGTGGCGGTGCCCGCGTACAGCAGGGACCGGATGAACTGCGGGTAGTAGTCGCGCAGGGCGTCCACGTACGTCTGGAAGTGCCAGGTGACCTCGAAGCCCTGCTCCAGCGAGCCGGTCTGCACGGAGGTGGAGGCCTGGTAGACGAGCGGCAGGGCGAAGAAGACGACCAGCCAGAGGATGCCGGGGAGCAGCAGCCAGTAGGGGACGAGCCGTTTGCGGGTGGAGGGCTTGCGGAGCGTGAGCTTCCGGGGCTCCTGGGGATCGGCGGGGGGCGCGGGCGGCGCCTCGGTGGCGCTCACTCGGCGTCCTCCACGCTCAGCGCGCCCGCGTCGATGTCCTGGGTGGCGTCGAGGCCGAAGGTGTGGGCGGGGTTCCAGTGCAGGACGACCTCGGCGCCGGGGGTCAGGCGCGTGTCCCTCTCGATGTTCTGCTCGTACACCTGGAGCGCCGTTCCGGCCGGGCTCTCGACGACGTACTGCGTGGAGACGCCGATGAAGCTGGAGTCGGTGATGCGGCCGGTGACGCGGTTGCGGCCGGCGGCTATGCCGTCGGCGTCGTCCGCGTGGGCCAGGGAGATCTTCTCGGGCCGGATGCCGAGGAGGAGACGGCCGCCGGCTGTGGTGGAGGAGGCCGAACATCGCTCGCGGGGCAGTGCGAGCTTCCCGCCGCCCGCGGCCACCACCAGGTCCTCGCCGGTGGAGACGATCTCGCCCCCGATGAGGTTGGAGGTGCCGAGGAAGTTGGCGACGAAGGTGGTGCGGGGGTTCTCGTAGAGGTCGGCGGGGGCGCCGAGCTGCTCGACGCGGCCGCCGTTCATCACCGCGACGGTGTCGGCCATGGTCATGGCCTCCTCCTGGTCGTGGGTGACGTGCACGAAGGTGATGCCGACCTCGGTCTGGATCCGCTTCAGCTCCAGCTGCATCTGGCGGCGCAGCTTGAGGTCGAGGGCGCCGAGGGGTTCGTCGAGCAGCAGGACCTGGGGGTGGTTGATGAGGGCGCGGGCGACGGCGACGCGCTGCTGCTGGCCGCCGGAGAGCTGGTGCGGCCTGCGGCGGGCGAAGTCGCCGAGCTGGACCAGCTCCAGCATGTCGTCGACCTGCTTCTTGACCGACTTGATGCCGCGTCGGCGCAGCCCGAAGGCGACGTTCTCGGTGATGTCCAGGTGCGGGAAGAGCGCGTAGCTCTGGAAGACGGTGTTGACCGGCCGCTTGTACGGGGGCAGGTCGGTGATGTCCTTGTCCCCGAGGAAGACCGTGCCGGTGGTGGCCTCCTCCAGGCCCGCGATCATCCGCAGGGTGGTGGTCTTGCCGCAGCCGGACGCGCCGAGCAGGGCGAAGAACGAGCCCTGGGGCACGGTCAGGTCGAGCGGGTGCACGGCGGTGAAGGAGCCGTAGGTCTTGCTGATCCCGGCGAGGCGGACATCGCCGCCCGCGGTCTGCTGCTGCTGCTGTGTCATGGGTCGCAGTCCCAGTGTGTTCGGGGGGAGTTCGGGGAGGGCAGGGCCGGTGGGGGCACCGGTGGATGCCTGGTCAGGCGCCGATGAGCTTGGCGAACTTCTCTTCGTACGCCGTCTCTTCCTCCGTGCTCAGGGAGCGGAAGGAGCGGGACTTCGCCGCCATCTCCTTGTCGGGGAGGATCAGCGTGTTGGAGGCCATCGACTCGTCGATCTTGGCGAGTTCCTCGCGTACGCCGTCGACCGGGCAGACGTAGTTGATGTACGCGGCGAGCTGGGCGGCGACCGGCGGCTCGTAGTAGTAGTCGATGAGCCTCTCGGCGTTGGTCTTGTGCCGGGCCTGGGCGGGGACCAGGAGGCTGTCGCTGGAGGTGATGTATCCGGCGGCCGGGATGGCGTACTCGATGTCCGGGTTGTCGGCCTGAAGCTGGATGACGTCCCCCGCCCAGGCGACGCAGGCCGCGATGTCGCCCTTGCTGAGGTCGGCGGTGTAGTCGTTGCCGGTGAAGCGGCGGATCTGCTTCTTGTCGACGGCCTTCTGGAGGCGGCCGATCGCGCCGTCGAAGTCGGTGTCGGTGAACTTCCCCGGGTCCTTGCCCTGGTCGAGGAGGGTCATGCCGACGGTGTCGCGCATCTCGGAGAGGAAGGAGACGCGGCCCTTGAGCTTCGGGTCGTCGAGCAGCTGGGTGACGGAGTCGACCTTGCGGCCTCCGGTCGCCTTCTTGTTGTACGCGATGACGGTCGGGATGCCCGTCCACGGATAGGAGTAGGCGCGGCCGGGGTCCCAGTCGGGGCTGCGGAACTGGGCGGACACGTTGGCGAAGGCGTGCGGGAGGTTCGACGGGTCGAGCTTCTGCGCCCAGCCGAGCCGGATGATGCGGGCGGCGAGCCAGTCGGTGACGCAGATGAGGTCGCGCCCGGTGTCCTGCCCGGCCGCCAGCTGCGGCTTGATCTTCCCGAAGAACTCGACGTTGTCGTTGATGTCCTCGGTGTACTTGACCCTGATCCCGGTGCGTTCGGTGAACGCCTCCAGGGTGGGTCGGCTCTTCTCGTCCTCGCTCACGTCCATGTACTCGGTCCAGTTGGAGAAGTTCAGCACCTTCTCCTTGGCCGAGTGGTCGTCGGCGGCCGCTGCTCCCTCGGCGCGCCCGGCGGGCGGGATGCCGCACGCGCCGAGGGTGGCTATGCCGCCGATCGCGAGCGCGCCCATGCCGGAGGCACGCAGCAGGGAGCGGCGGGTGAGGGCGCCCCTGCCGTTGTTCAAGGATCGCCTCATGGCGGCCAGTTGGGCCGGTGTGAGGCGCTCGGGCTCGTAACTCTCCATACGCTGTTCGCCCTTTCGGGTGGGAGGCCGCCGGGGCCCGTCGCCGTGGACGGGCCCCGCTCGTGCGGCAGCTGCTATCGGTCCCCGAAGATCGTGCGGTGCCAGTCCTTGCGGGCGACCGCGGTGTTGTCGTACATGACGTGCTTGACCTGCGTGTACTCCTCGAAGGAGTACGCCGACATGTCCTTGCCGAAGCCGCTGGCCTTGTATCCGCCGTGCGGCATCTCGGAGAGGATCGGGATGTGGTCGTTCACCCACACACAGCCCGCCTGGATCTCGCGGGTGGCGCGGTTCGCGCGGTACAGGTCGCGGGTCCAGGCGGAGGCGGCCAGTCCGTACGGGGTGTCGTTGGCGAGCGCGATGCCCTCGTCGTCGGTGTCGAAGGGCAGCACCACCAGGACCGGGCCGAAGATCTCCGACTGGACGACCTCGCTGTCCTGGGCGGCCCCGGCGATCAGGGTCGGCCGGTAGTACGCGCCGTCGGCGAGGTCGCCGCCGGGTGCCTCGCCGCCGGTGACGACCTGGGCGTAGCCGCGGGCCCGCTCGACGAAGGCGGCGACGCGGTCGCGCTGGGCGTGGCTGATGAGGGGGCCGAGGTCGGTGGACGCGTCGAAGGGAGAGCCGAGCCGGACGGTCTCCATGAGGGCGGCGACGTCGCGGACGAAGGCGTCGTAGAGGGGGCGCTGTACGTAGGCGCGGGTGGCGGCGGTGCAGTCCTGGCCGGTGTTGATGAGGGAGCCGGCGACCGCGCCGTGGACGGCGGCCTCCAGGTCGGCGTCGTCGAAGACCACGAAGGGGGCCTTGCCGCCGAGCTCCAGGTGGAGGCGCTTGACCGTGGCGGTGGCGATCTCCGCGACGCGCTTGCCGACGGCGGTGGAGCCGGTGAAGGAGGTCATCACGACGTCGGGGTGGCCGACGAGGTGCTCGCCGGCGTCCTTGCCCGCGCCGGTGACGATGTTGATGACGCCGTCGGGGATGCCCGCCTCGGTGGCCGCCCGGGCGAACATCAGCGAGGTGAGCGGGGTGAGTTCGGCCGGCTTGAGGACGATGGTGTTGCCCGCGGCGACGGCCGGGAGGACCTTCCAGGCGGCCATCTGGAGCGGGTAGTTCCAGGGGGCGATGGAGCCGACGACACCGATCGCCTCGCGCCGTACGTAGGAGGTGTGGTCGCCGTCGTACTCGGCGGCGGCCTTGCCCTCCAGGTGGCGGGCCGCGCCCGCGAAGAAGGCGGCGTTGTCGACGGTGCCGGGGACGTCGAACTCGGTGGAGAGCTTGATGGGCTTGCCGCACTGGAGGGACTCGGCGTACGCGAAGTCGTCGGCCTGCTCGGCGAGGACGGCGGCGAAGCGGTGCATCGCCTCGGAGCGTTCGCCCGGGGTGGCGCCGGACCAGCCGGGGAAAGCGGCGCGGGCGGCCGCGACGGCCGCGTCCACGTCCTCCGGGCCGGCCAGCTCGTAGCGGAGCACGCTCTCGCCGGTCGCGGGGTTCACCACCTCGTGGTGGCGGCCGGACGTGCCGGGGAGCAGCTTGCCGCCGATGTACTGCGCACCTTCCGCGAAGCGGTCCTGAACCTGGAAGCCGTTGCTCATGACGCTCTCCTCCGCCGCTGTACCCGCTGGGCGGGGTCGGCGTAGCTTCTTCGTGAATTGAGTGCCGATCCTGACAGAGGGGTTCACGCCCAACAAGTGATTCCGTTGTTGCCTTTTGGTTACGCGACGGAATCTGTCGACCATGTGTCGTGTCAGTGCGGAAATCCCCGTACGGAGTGTCAGTGGCGGATGCCACACTCACATGCCATGGGACCGATCGATGACCTCCTGGCGGACGTGGCGCGGGGCAAGCGGGTGAAGTATCTGCCCTTCTGGGGGCACCGCCCGCGCCCGGACGGACGGCTGGGCCCGAGTTGTCTGAGCCAGTGGTGGCCGGCGCCGTTCACGGCGGACGGGGTGATGTACGCGAGCGCCGAGCACTGGATGATGGCGGGCAAGGCGCGGCTCTTCGGCGATCCGGAGGCCGAGCGGGCGGCGGTGTCGGCGAAAAGCCCGGCGGCCGCGAAGAAGGCGGGGCGCCTGGTGCGCGGCTTCGACGAGGACGTGTGGATACGGGAGCGGTTCGCCCTGGTCGTGGAAGGCAGCGCGCACAAGTTCGGGCAGGACCCGGAGCTGGCCGGCTATCTCCTGGGCACCGGGGAGCGGGTGCTGGTGGAGGCGTCCCCGCTGGACCGGATCTGGGGCATCGGGCTCGCGCCGGACGACGAGCGGGTGGAGCGGCCGCAGGAGTGGCGGGGGCTGAATCTGCTGGGCTTCGCGCTGATGGAGGCGCGGGAGAAGTTGCGGGCGGGCTGAGGCGGAACCGCGCGGCGGGTTCGCCCCTACGACGACCGGCCGGGCGGGGAACGGTCCCTGCCCGGCCGGTGACGTACGCAGTCGTCGCGCTAGCGGCGGTCCTCGACGACCAACGACGTGGCGAACGGGTCGTCGTAGGTGTCGTTGTAGTCGCTGTCCCGGTCGTCGGCCGTCGTTGCGGCCCAGATGATCACGCCGAGGATCGCGGCGCCGACGACGATGCCGACGGAGCCGAGGATGACGCCGGCGAGCGCCATGCCCCGGTTGGTGGCCTCGCCGCGCTTGGCACGGCCGAGGCCGATGATGCCGAAGATCAGCGCGAGGATGCCGAGGATGATGTTGAGTCCGTAGAGGCAGAAGCCGACCACGGAGACGATGCCGATCACCATCGCGGCCGTGCCCAGACCGTTGTTGGGCGCCGGTCCCCAGGCGCCCGGACCAACGCCGTAGGCGCCGTAACCCGGGTAGCCGCCGTAGGGCTGCGGAGGCGGAGCCGGATAGCCGTAGTGCGCGGCGGCCGGCGGCTGGGCCGGGTGGCCGGGGCCGTTCGGGCCGATCGGCGGCGGCGGTACGTCCGAGGGCGCGGGCCCGAAGCCTCCGTGCTGGGGTATCGGCCCGGTGCCGTCCCCCGCGGCCGGTCCGGCGCTCGGCATCGACGTCACGGTCGGCTGGTCGTGGACCGCGGGCGGCGGCGTCTGCGCACCCTGCTTGCCCAGATCCACCCTGCTGTCCGGCGGTGCCCACGGATCGCGCGGCGCGGCCCCGCCCCCGGGCTGCTCTGTGTTGTCTGACATGGGCCTCCCCCATCGTGGTCCCGTCATGCTACGGCCAGGACCGACGGCCCCGGACGCCGCCTGCGATGATCGGTGCGGCCGGTATGCCCGGCCGACGTCACGCCGAACCGGGAGATTTCCGATGACCGATCCGCATCCCTTCATCGCCGGGCTGCCCAAGGCCGAGCTCCACGTCCACCATGTCGGGTCGGCCTCGCCCCGGATCGTCGCCGAGCTGGCCGCCCGCCACCCGGACTCCAAGGTCCCCACGGATCCGGAGGCGCTGGTCGACTACTTCACCTTCACCGACTTCGCGCACTTCATCGAGGTCTACCTCTCGGTGGTGGACCTGGTCCGCACCCCCGAGGACGTCCGGCTGCTCACCTTCGAGGTGGCGCGGGACATGGCCCGGCAGAACATCCGGTACGCGGAGCTGACCGTGACCCCGTACAGCTCGACGAAGCGGAACATCCCCGAGGTCGGGTTCATGGAGGCCTTGGAGGACGCGCGCAAGGCGGCCGAGGCCGAGCTGGGCGTCGTGCTGCGCTGGTGCTTCGACATTCCGGGCGAGGCCGGGCTCCAGGCAGCCGAGGAGACCGCCCGGCTCGCGGTGGAACGACGGCCCGACGGGCTCGTATCCTTCGGCCTCGGCGGGCCCGAGATCGGCGTGGACCGCCCGCAGTTCAAGCCCTACTTCGACCGGGCCATCGCCGAGGGCCTGCACTCGGTGCCGCACGCCGGGGAGACCACCGGACCGCAGACGGTCTGGGACGCGCTGACCGCGCTGCGCGCCGAGCGCATCGGCCACGGCACCAGCTCCGTACAGGACCCGAAGCTGCTGGAGCACCTCGCCGAGCACCGCATCGCCCTGGAGGTCTGCCCGACGTCCAACATCGCCACCCGCGCGGTCACCGACATCGAGCTGCACCCCATCCGGGAGATGGTGCAGGCGGGCGTGCTGGTCACCGTCAACAGCGACGACCCGCCGATGTTCGGCACCGACCTCAACAACGAGTACGCGGTGGCCGCCCGGCTGCTGGAGCTGGACGAGCGCGGCATCGCGGACCTCGCGAAGAACGCCGTGGAGGCCTCGTTCCTCGACCCGGCCGGCAAGCGGAAGCTGGCCGAGGAGATCGACACGTACACGACGAACTGGCTCCGGGCCCCCGGCCGCTGACCCCGGTCGTCACAATGGCCTCATGGACAGCACCGTCTCCCGTGTCACCGCCGTAGCGCATCGCGGCGATCCGTATCTCGCCCGCGAGAACACCCTGCCCTCGATCCGCTCCGCCCTCGAACGGGGGGCGGACGCGGTCGAGATCGACGTACGGGTGACCCGCGACGGGGTGCCCGTCCTGCTGCACGACGCGACGCTGGAACGGCTGTGGGGCCACGACCGGCGGCTGGACCGGCTGGACCACGCGGAGCTGAAGGAGCTGACCGGCGGCGGGGTGCCCACACTCCGTGAGGCGCTGCTCGCCGCCGGGGCGCATCGGGTGATGGTGGACCTGCCGGGCTCCACGGACGCCTCGGTGAAGAAGATCGTGGGCACGGTCCGGGAGTGCGGGGCGGGCGAGCGGGCGTACTACTGCGCGAGCGCGGACGCGATGCTGCGGGTGCGCGCCGCCGACCCCTCCGCCGAGATCGCCCTGACCTGGACCACGCTCGCCCCGCCGCGCCCGGAGCTGCTGGCGGCGGTGAAGCCGCGCTGGCTGAACTACCGCTTCGGCCTGGTGAGCCGGGAGCTGGCCGACCGGGCGCACCGGGACGGACTGCTCGTCTCCGCGTGGACGGCCGACACGAAGCGGACGATGCGCCGGCTGATCGACCGGGGCGTCGACTCGATCACCACCAACCGGATCGACACCCTCCACCGCCTGCTGGCCAACTCGCCCGGACGCGGCGGCTCTTGATCGGTCCGGCATGATGGAGGGCCCGCACGCCCGCCGCCGCACCGCCTCACGCGGCAACGCGGGCCCCCTCCGCCATCGAGGAGCCAGACGTCATGGACCCCCGCCCGCAGACAGCCCCCGCCCGGATACGTTCCGACGTCGCGCACAACGCCCGTGTGTGGAACTACTGGCTGGGCGGCAAGGACAACTACCCGGTGGACCGGGCGGTGGGCGACCAGGTCACCGGGATGTACCCGAGCATCGGTGAAGTGGCGCGCGCGGACCGGGCGTTCCTCGGCCGGGTGGTGCGCCATCTGGCGGGCGACGCGGGCGTCGACCAGTTCCTCGACATCGGCACCGGGCTGCCGACCGGGAACAACACCCACGAGATCGCCCAGCACACCGCGCCGCACGCGCGCATCGTGTACGTGGACAACGATCCGATCGTGCTGGCCCACGCCCGCGCCCTGCTGACCAGTTCGCTGGAAGGCGCGACCGAGTACATCGACGCGGACGCGCGCCGCCCCGAGCAGATCCTGCGGGCCGCCGAGCCCACCCTGGACCTGGGGCGGCCGGTCGCGGTGATGATGCTCGGCATCCTGAACTTCGTGCTGGACACGGACGAGGCCCTGTCCGTCGTCCGGACGCTGATGGCGGCCGTTCCCCCGGGCAGCCACCTGGTGCTGACCCACCCGACGCTGGAGCTGGGCGGCGAGGGCAACGAGGCGGCGATGCGCTTCTGGAACGAGAACGCCACCCCGCCCATCACCGCCCGCAGCCGGGAGGAGGTGGCCTCGTTCCTGGACGGTCTGGAGATCCTGGAGCCGGGGATCGTCTCCTGCTCCCGCTGGCGTACGAACCCCCGGGAGCCGGAGGTCGCCCAGTTCGGTGTGGTGGCCCGGAAGCCCTGATGCGCTTCGCGGGCCTGTCGGCGCGGCTGCGCGCGCCGTGGGCCGTCGATCTGTGGATCACTCTCGCGGTCCAGGCCGCCGTGACCATGCCGTTCGTCGTGCCGCGCGCACCGGATCTGCCGGAGGCGACCTGGGGCGCGTACGGTCTGACGACCCTGACCGTGCTGCCGCTGGTCGCCCGGCGGCACGCGCCGGTCGGCGCGCTGCTGGCGACGCTCGCGGGCGGCGCGCTGTACAAGCTGGCCATCGACGGTCCGGGCCAGCCGTTGCCGTACGCCGGTCTGGTGACCTTCTACACGGTCGCCGAACTGTCCCCGCCCCGCAAACGGCTGGCCGTCGCCGTGCTGGTCGGCGCGGCGGTGTTCCCGTCGGTGGCCTGGAACACCGGTGAGGCTCGCGAGCTGCTGTTCTCGCTCTTCGTGTTCGGGGCCGCGTACGCCTTCGGGCGGCTCAGCCACACCCGCAAGGCCTATGTGGCGGCGGTGGAGGACCGGGCCCGGCAGGCGGAGCTGGGCCGGCGGATCGAGGCGGAGCGGGCCGCGGCTCGCGAACGGGCGCGGATCGCGCGGGAGATGCACGACATCCTCTCGCACGCGGTGAGCCTGATGATCGTGCAGGCGGAGGCCGGTCCGGTGGCGGTCCGCGCCGCCCCCGAGCGTGCGGAGGCCGCGTTCGAAGCGATCTCCGAGACGGGCCGGGACGCGATGGTGCAGCTGCGCCGGATGCTCGGGGTGCTGCGTGAGGACGGCCCCGGACAGGCGGCAGCCCCCCGTTCGCCGCAGCCGGGGCCCGCGGAGCTGCCTGCCCTGCTGGCGCGGGTGCGCACCGGCGGCCCGGAGGTCGCCTTCACGACGACCGGGACGGTGCGCCCGCTGCCGCGGGACACCGGGGCGACGGTGTACCGGATCGTGCAGGAGGCGCTGACGAATGTCGTCAAGCATGCGCGGGCCGGTCACGCGGACGTGGAGCTGGCCTATGGAGAAAGAGAGTTGATGATCACCGTGCGGGACGACGGGCAGGGGCCCGGGACCACCCAGGGGCTCGGGCTGATCGGGATCCGGGAGCGGGCCGCCGCGCACGGCGGCACCGTGCGGGCCGGTGGCGGTCCCGGCGGCCGGGGCTTCGAGCTGGTCGTCGGGCTGCCGCTCGTACCCGGGGCCGAGGGGGCGCGGACGTGACGATCAAGGTGGTGGTCGCCGACGACCAGGAGCTGGTGCGCAGCGGCTTCGCGATGATCCTGGACGCCCAGCCGGGCATCGAGGTGGTCGCGGAGGCCGAGGACGGGGCGCAGGCCGTGGCGGCGGTGGGCCGGCTCGGTGCGGACATCGCGCTGCTCGACATCCGGATGCCCGTGCTGGACGGCATCGCGGCGTGCCGGGAGATCGCCGCCGCGGGGTGCTGCCGGACGATCATGCTGACCACGTTCGACGCGGACGAGTACGTGTACGAGGCTCTGCACGCGGGCGCGAGCGGCTTTCTGCTCAAGGACGTGCGCCGGGACGATCTGGTGCACGCGGTGAGGGTGGTGGCCGCCGGGGAGTCGCTGGTCGCCCCCTCGGTGGCCCGGCGGCTGATCGCCGAGTACACCTCGCGCCCGGCGGGCCCACCCGCGCCCCCGGCCGGCCGGCTGGACGTCCTGACCGCCCGGGAGCGGGAGACCTTGCTGCACCTGGCACGGGGCCGGTCCAACGCCGAGATCGCGGCGGCCCTCGTGGTGAGCGAGCACACGGTGAAGACCCATGTGGGCAACGTGCTGTCGAAGCTGGGGCTGCGCGACCGCATCCAGGCCGTCATCTGCGCCTACGAGACCGGGTTGGTGGCTCCCTCGGGCGGGGGAGCCATCGGCGCGGCCTCCCCCGGGCGCGGGAGCCACACCCCCGCCGAGGACCGCCCGGGCGGGTGATCCGCCGGGGCGGCCGAGCCAACAGGATGGAGCGGAGACGCAGTTGACGACTTCTCTCCCTCGGAGGCACCCGGTGAACAGATCTGTCCGCACACTCCTGGCAACCGCTCTGGTCCTCGGCATCGCCGGCGGGGCGGCCGGGCCCGTCTCCGCCGGCGCCCCCGCCGACGGCGCTCCGGGCTCCCGCCCGGCGGCGTCCGGAGCGCCCCGGACCCATGGCGCTCCGGACGTCCGGGCCCCTNCGGCCCCGTCCCCGCCGCCGCCCCCGCCGACGGCGCTCCGGGCTCCCGCCCGGCGGCGTCCGGAGCGCCCCGGACCCATGGCGCTCCGGACGTCCGGGCCCTGCGCGCCGCGATCGCCGGGCTGCCGCGCCAGGACGCCGTCGCGGCGCTCGTCCGGGTCGGCGGCACCGGCGGGTCGTGGCACGGCAGCGCCGGTCTGCACGATCTGCCCTCGGGCCGGCCGGCGGACCCGGCGGCCCGCTTCCGCGCGGGATCGGTGACCAAGGTGTTCACGGCGGCCGCGGTGCTGCAACTGGCGGGCGAGCGGAAGCTGTCCCTGGACCGCACCGCCCGGCACTACCTGCCGGACCTGATCCCCGCCGCGTACGGGGAGGTGACCGTACGGCAGTTGCTCGACCACACCAGCGGCATCCCCGCCGCGGACCTGCCGGGCACGAACCCGGAGGAGTGGTACGCGCACCGCTTCGACGTCCACACCCCGCGCTCCATGGTGGCCTCCGCGACAGCGAAGGAGCGGGAGTTCGCGCCGGGCGTCAGCCAGCACTACCTCAACATCAACTACACGGTGCTGGGGCTGCTGATCGAGCGCGTCACCGGACAGGCGTACGCGCAGGAGGTCTCGGCCCGGATCCTGCGCCCGCTCGGCCTGCGGTCCACGTATTTCCCCGGCGCCGACCCCAGAATCCGGGGCCCGCACAACCGCGGCTACCAGGTCTTCGCGAAGCCGGGCGGAGGCGTCGAGCTGCGGGATGTCACGGTGTGGGGGCCGACCGACGGGTGGGCGGCCGGGGACATCATCTCGACCACCGCCGATCTGGAGCGCTTCACCACCGCCCTGTTCGGCGGGCGGGTGGTGCGCGGGCCGCTGCTGGAGGAGATGTTCACACTGCCCGACGCCTCGGTGCGCACCTACGGTTCCGGGGAGCCCGCGCGGTTCAGCGCCGGCCTCTCCGTGCTCACCCTGGGCGGCCGCCAGGTGTGGGGCAAGAGCGGCGGCCGCTGGGGGTACAACACGGCGGTGGCGGCCACCCGCGACCTCTCCCGCACGCTCGTCTACAGCGTCGGCGCGACGGACGCGAAGGGGAAGGACATGAACGCCACGGCGGTGGGCATCATGGTGGCCGCTTTCGGCCCGCCGCCCGCCGTGTGAGCCGATCGCCGCACGAGCCGCCCGCCGCCTGGACCGGTCGCGCTCCTGACTCAGGCGCTCGCCGGGACGGACGCCGGGGTCGCGGCGGCCGCCTGCTCCAGCCCTTCCAGCCGCTTGATCATGCGACGGACGATCAGCAGCGGGATGACGCCGAAGACCCCGAAGGACATGTCGATCACGGACCACCAGAACGGGATACCGCGGATCGGGCCGCAGATCAGGGCGAGCGGGATGATCCCGGCGCAGGCGATCATGCCGAACTCGATGACCCAGATGTTGCGGACCGGGTCGCGGTAGGGGCCGTAGAAGGCGACCGCGATGACCAGGTGGGCGAAGGCCAGCCAGTCGGTGCCGTACAGCATGAAGGGCTGCTCGCGGTCGATGGTGTCGAGCCCTTCGCGGACCCGGGTGATCCACTCCATCAGGCCCGGGAAGTGCTCGGGGACCGGAGAGGCGGAGGCGCTCAGCAGGTCCTCGGCCCAGCGGAGTTCGGTGACGAGCGGGAAGGCCGTGAGCCCGCTCAGCACCAGACAGACGATGAAGAAGACCAACCACCTGCGTATACGTCGCGTCAGGGCGTGTCGCTCGCTCATATCCGCAGCGTACGCCCGCCTTTACGCCCCCTTCACGCCACCCCTGTTACGGGTTCACAAGCCGACGATGGAGTTCCACTTCTTGGCGAACTCCGTCCGTTCCTCGGAGGTGATGTCGCGGGCGATGGCGAGCCGTTCGCGCATCGCGCCGTCGGGGAAGATCAGCGGATCCTCGGCGAGCGCGGCCGTCTCCTCGTCCTTGGCGGAGGCCAGGACGTCACGGGCGGCGGGGACCGGGCAGACGTAGTTGACCCAGGCGGCGAGTTCGGCGGCGACCTCGGGTTCGTAGTAGTGGTCCACCAGGCGCTCCGCGTTGCGCTTGTGACGGGCGAGGTTGGGGATCATCAGGGACTCCGCCCACAGTTCGGCGCCCTCCTCGGGGACGACGAACTCGATGTCGGGATTGTCGGCCTGGAGCTGGATGACGTCGCCGGAGTACGCCTGGCAGGCGAGCACATCGCCGGTGGCGAGGTCCTTGATGTAGTCGTTGCCGGTGAAGCGACGGATGTGCTTCGAGCGGACGCGCCGCTCGGTCTGCTCGCAGATCTCGTGGAAGTCGTCGGACTTCCAGCGGGTGATGTCGACGCCGTTGCCCTGCATCAGCAGCGCGAACGACTCGTCGAGCCCGGAGAGCAGGGTGACCCGGCCGCGCAGGTCGTCCGCCCACAGGTCGTTGGTGGACCGGATCTCGCGGCCGAGCTTCCTGCGGTTGTAGGCGATGCCGGTGATCCCGGACTGCCAGGGGACGCTGTGCAGGCGCCCCTCGTCGAAGGCGGGAGAACGCAGCAGCGGGTCCAGGTACTTGGCCACGTTCGGCTGCTTGGCCCGGTCCATCTCCTGGACCCAGCCGAGCCGGACGAAGCGGGCGGCCATCCAGTCGCTGATGACGATCAGGTCCCGGCCGGTCTGCTGGTGGTTCATCAGCGCGGGGCTGATCTTCCCGAAGAACTCGTCGTTGTCGTTGATCTCCTCGGTGTACGTGACGGAGATCCCGGTCCGCTTCGAGAAGGCGTCCAGGGTGGGCCGCTTCGACTCGTTGTCGTCGTCGGTGTCGATGTAGAGCGGCCAGTTGGCGAAGTGCAGGGTGTGGTCGGTGGCCGAACTGTCGCGTCCGGCGCGGTCCCCCGGCTCGACGAAGGCCGCGGGCACCCCGCAGCCGGCCAGCGTGGCGCCGGCCGCTCCCGCCCCGAGGGCGCGCAGCAGGGAACGGCGGGACATGGGGTTCTTCCTGATCGCTCGCACCCGCGCAGAATGCCCGTCGGCGGGCGCGCGGACAATGGACCAAGCGTCCAGCGGGACGGGCCCGCCCCGCACACCTTGTACAGGGGGTACGGAGACGGCCCCGGGCCGAAGCCCGGGGCCGTGCACCGCGACGACGATCCGTGGATCAGTCCTCGATGGACGTCATGACGTGCTTGATGCGGGTGTAGTCCTCGAAGCCGTACGCGGAGAGGTCCTTGCCGTAGCCGGACTTCTTGAACCCGCCGTGCGGCATCTCGGCGACCAGCGGGATGTGGGTGTTGATCCACACGCAGCCGAAGTCGAGGCTCTTGGACATGCGCATGGCGCGGGAGTGGTTCTGCGTCCAGACCGAGGAGGCGAGCGCGTACTCGACGCCGTTGGCGTACGCGACGGCCTGGTCCTCGTCGGTGAAGGACTGGACGGTGATGACGGGCCCGAAGACCTCGTTCTGGATGATCTCGTCGTCCTGCTTGAGGCCGGAGACGACGGTCGGGGCGTAGAAGTAGCCCTTGTCGCCGACCCGGTGGCCGCCCGCCTCGACCTTGGCGTGGGCGGGGAGGCGCTCGATGAAGCCGGTGACCTGCTTCAGCTGGTTGGCGTTGTTGAGCGGGCCGTACGCCACGTCCTCGTCGTCCGGCTGCCCGGTCTTCGTGTCGGCGGCGGCCTTGGCGAGCGCGGTCACGAACTCGTCGTGGATCGACTCGTGGACCAGGACGCGGGTGGCGGCCGTACAGTCCTGGCCCGCGTTGAAGAAGCCCGCCTCGGATACGCCGGAGACCGTCCTCGCGATGTCGGCGTCGTCGAAGACCACGACGGGCGCCTTGCCGCCGAGCTCCAGGTGGACGCGCTTGACGTCCTTGGCGGCGGACTCGGCGACCTGCATGCCGGCCCGTACCGAACCGGTGATGGAGGCCATCGCGGGGGTCGGGTGCTCGACCATGGCGCGGCCGGTGTCCCGGTCGCCGCACAGGACGTTGAAGACGCCCTTGGGCAGGATCTGGCCGATGATCTCGGCCATGAGGACCGTCGACGCCGGGGTGGTGTCGGACGGCTTGATGACGACCGTGTTGCCCGCGGCGAGCGCCGGGGCGAACTTCCACACGGCCATCATCATCGGGTAGTTCCACGGCGCGACCTGGGCGCATACGCCGACCGGCTCGCGGCGGATGATGGAGGTCAGGCCCTCCATGTACTCGCCGGCCGAGCGGCCCTCCAGCAGCCGGGCCGCCCCCGCGAAGAAGCGGATCTGGTCCACCATCGGCGGGATCTCTTCGCTACGGGTCAGTCCGAGCGGCTTGCCGGTGTTCTCCGATTCGGCGGCGATCAGGTCCTCGGCCCGCTCCTCGAAGGCGTCCGCGATCTTCAGCAGGGCCTTCTGGCGCTCGGCGGGCGTGGTGTCGCGCCAGGCGGGGAAGGCCGCCGCTGCGGCCTCCATGGCGGCATCGACGTCGGCCTGGCCGGAGAGCGGCGAGGTTGCGTAGACCTCTTCCGTCACCGGGCTGACCACATCGATGGTCCGCCCGTCCGCGGCGTCCCGGAACTCTCCGTTGATGTAGTTGCGCAGACGGCGCACCTCGGTGGTCACAACCACCCCTCCTGTCGGCTGTCCGATGGGTGAGATGTCCACCCTAATCGTTCCGGTGACGCTTTCGACATACCCAACCGCCCCCAACTTCGGATTCAGTCAGATCCAGACCTCAGAACAACGAATTTCATCGATCCGGGGTTGCGAGACAGACGAGGAGCGGTGCATGGTGGGTGCGTGGCCAGTCGCAGCGCAGACTCCAGGACCGGGAACGGATCACCGCCAGCGGTCGATGCCGTCTCCCTCGCAATCATCGAGCAGCTCCAGGAGGACGGACGGCGTCCGTACGCCGCGATCGGCAAGGCCGTCGGCCTCTCCGAAGCGGCTGTGCGCCAGCGCGTCCAGAAGCTGCTCGACCAGGGCGTGATGCAGATCGTCGCCGTCACGGACCCGCTCACCGTGGGATTCCGGCGCCAGGCGATGGTCGGCATCAATGTCGAGGGCGACCTCGACCCGGTGGCCGAAGCCCTGTCGGCCATGGCCGAGTGCGAGTACGTGGTCATGACCGCGGGCTCCTTCGACCTGATGGTGGAGATCGTCTGCGAGGACGACGACCACCTGCTGGAGATGATCAACAAACGCATCCGGACCCTTCCCGGCGTGCGCTCCACCGAGAGCTTTGTTTACCTCAAGCTCAAGAAGCAGACCTATATGTGGGGAACCCGATAGCCGTGAGCAAGGACCTCAGCCGAACCGCGTACGACCACCTGTGGATGCACTTCACCCGCATGTCGGACTACGAGAACGCGCCCGTTCCCACCATCGTGCGTGGCGAGGGAACGTACATCTTCGACGACAAGGGCAAGCGCTACCTGGACGGCCTCTCCGGCCTGTTCGTGGTCAACGCCGGTCACGGTCGTCACGAGCTCGCCGAGACGGCGTACAAGCAGGCCCAGGAGCTCGCCTTCTTCCCGGTGTGGTCCTACGCCCACCCGAAGGCCGTCGAGCTGGCCGAGCGGCTCGCCGATCACGCCCCGGGCGACCTCAACAAGGTCTTCTTCACCACCGGTGGCGGCGAGGCCGTCGAGACCGCCTGGAAGCTGGCCAAGCAGTACTTCAAGCTCAAGGGCCAGCCGACCAAGTACAAGGTCATCTCGCGTGCCGTCGCCTACCACGGCACCCCGCAGGGCGCGCTGTCCATCACCGGCCTCCCGGCCCTCAAGGCCCCCTTCGAGCCGCTGGTCCCCGGCGCGCACAAGGTGCCGAACACCAACATCTACCGCGCCCCGCTGTTCGGCGACGACCCGGTGGCCTTCGGTCGCTGGGCCGCCGACCAGATCGAGCAGGAGATCCTCTTCGAGGGCCCCGAGACCGTCGCGGCCGTCTTCCTGGAGCCCGTGCAGAACGCGGGCGGCTGCTTCCCGCCGCCGCCCGGCTACTTCCAGCGGGTCCGCGAGATCTGCGACAAGTACGACGTGCTGCTCGTCTCCGACGAGGTCATCTGCGCCTTCGGCCGGCTCGGCACGATCTTCGCCTGCGACAAGTTCGGCTACGTGCCGGACATGATCACCTGCGCGAAGGGCATGACCTCGGGCTACTCCCCGATCGGCGCCTGCATCGTCTCGGACCGGATCGCGGAGCCGTTCTACGAGGGCGGCAACACCTTCCTGCACGGCTACACCTTCGGCGGCCACCCGGTCTCCGCCGCGGTGGGCCTCGCCAACCTCGACATCTTCGAGCGCGAGAACCTCACCCAGCACGTCCTCGACAACGAGAACGCCTTCCTGACCACGCTCCAGAAGCTGCACGATCTGCCGATCGTCGGCGACGTCCGCGGCAACGGGTACTTCTACGGCATCGAGCTGGTGAAGGACAAGGCCACGAAGGAGACGTTCACCGACGAGGAGACCGAGCGCGTCCTGTACGGCTTCCTCTCCAAGGCGCTGTTCGAGAACGGCCTGTACTGCCGGGCCGACGACCGTGGCGACCCGGTCATCCAGCTGGCTCCGCCGCTGATCTCCGACCAGTCCACGTTCGACGAGATCGAGGGCATCCTGCGGGCCGTCCTCACGGAGGCCTGGACGAAGCTCTGACCGTCACCAGGCCCCCTGGCTGATCGCCGCCCAGCGGTCATTTCATACGGTTCTCCGGCCCGGATACCCCCCTTCGAGTGACAAGGGGGGTATCCGGGCCGCGTGCTGTGCCCCCGGACCGGTCCGACTATCTACGGTGCCCAGTGACCGATCGGCCGCGTCTTCGTTCCCCCGTACGGGGGACGGGAAATCTGACCTGAACCGAGGTGTACGCCATGGTGGCCCCGCCGGACAACGACGTGATCTGGGCGCGTTCACTGCACTACTCCCACAACGGATCGCCCGGTCTCGGCGGTGTCTCCATCGGCGTCCGGGACGCGGAGATCCTCGCCGTGACCGGCCCGCGCGGCAGCGGGAAGACGACGCTGCTGCACTGCCTCTCGGGCCGGCTCGTGCCCCAGGAGGGCGAGGTCTGGTTCAACAGCGTCCCCGTCCACACCATGGCCCCCCGGGTCCGCGAACAGCTGCGCCGGGAGCGCTTCGGCTGGATCGCCTCCGACCCTGAGCTGGTCCCGGAGCTGACCGTCTGGGAGAACGCCGCGCTTCCCCTGCTGCTGCGCGGTGTCTCGCACCGGGCCGCCCGGAAGGCCGCCACCGAGTGGCTGGAGCGCCTGGACATCGCGGCCTTCGCCCGGAAGCGGCCGCACGCCCTGCTCCAGGCGCAGCGCCAGCGAATCTCCGTGGCGCGGGCCCTGGCCGCAGGGCCTGCCGTGATCTTCGCCGACGAGCCCACCGCGACCCTGCACCGCGTGGACCGCACCCAGGTGCTGCGCACCTTCACCACGGCGGCCCGCTCGCACGGCATCACCGTCGTGCTGGCCACGCACGACGCCGAGGTCGCCGCGCTGGCCGACCGGACCGTGCCCATGCTGGACGGCCGCTGCGTCGCCACCGTCACCCTGCCCGCGAAACCGGAAGCGGAGGGCCGCGCGGCGTGCTCGCTCTCCGTCTAGCCCGCGGTTCCCATCCCCTCGTCCTGGTCCGGCGCCTGCTGGTGGCCGCCGCCTCGGCCGGCGTCGGATTCCTCCTCCTGTGCGCCCTCGGGTACGCCGCCGCGCACCCCGCGTCCGCCGGTTCGGTGCTGCGGCTGCTGTGGTGCTTCGTCCCGCTGGCCGCCACCGTGCAGTTCGCCGTGGCGGTGGCCCGGACCGACCCGAGCACCCGGCCCCGGCCGGGCCTCTCGTCCCTGGGCCTCGGCCCGGTCCGGCTGTCCGCGCTGGCCGCGGTCTCCACGGCCGTCTCCACCACGCTCGGCTCGACGGTGGCCCTGCTGTTCTTCCTGCATCTGCGCGGCGACCTGACCGGGATGCCGTTCGACGGGGGCGCGGCGGAGTTCCTCGGCGCGGGCACTCCGCTGCCGCCGGCCGCCGCGCTGATGCTGCTGGCGCTCGTACCGGTGGCCGCGTCGACCGCGAGCGCCCTGGCCCTGCGCTCGCGGCCCGACCCGGCACGGGACACCTTCGGCTCCGAGGAACTGCCGGAGCCCGCACCGGCTCCGGCCGGACTCCCCTGGGGCGTGGCGCTGACGGCCGCGGGACTCGCGGTCGAGGCGATCGCCTCACGGGGTGCGGCGGGGAACGCGTTCCCGCTGCCCGGACGGTTCGACTCCACCCCGGTGGCGGTACTGATCGGGTGGACGCTCACCGCGGTCGGCCTGGCGATGGCCGGCCCGAGCCTGACCTACCTCTGCGGACGGGCACTGCAGGCGGTACGCCCCGGGGCCGTACGGCTGCTGGCGGGCCGGGTCCTGATGGACGAGGCGCACCGGATCGGCCGCCCGCTCGGGATCGTCTGCGCGGTGGTGTCCGCGGCGATCGCCGCTTCGGCGCTGTACGGGGGCGGTGAGCGCCCCTACGGTCCGCTCACCGCACTCGGCGCGGTGCTGGTCCTCGGCTGTACGACGGCGACGCTGCTGACCTCGGCGCTGGAGGCCAAGCACGCCCGCGCCCACACGGCCGAGGCGCTGCTCAGAATGGGCGCCCCGGCCGCCACGCTGCGCCGGGCGACGCTGCTGCGGGCGGGCGCGCTGCTGGCCCTGTTCGCCCCGCTGACCTGGGTGATCGCGCAGCTGGCGGCGCTTCCGCTGGCGAAGTAGCCCCGCCTCAGGGGTAGGCGGCGAGGCGGTCGGCGAGGGTGTCGAAGAAGGCCTCCCAGCCGTCCTCGGCCGCCGCGTACTGCTCGGGGGTGAGGTTCCCACCGCGCTGCTGGAAGGCCAGTTCGGTCCGGCCGCCCCCGAGGTCGCTGAAGGTGACGGTCACGGTCTCACCTTCGGCGTCCTCGGGGGCGGAGCCGTCCTTCAGCGTGAAGACCAGCCCGTCGGGCTCGCTGACCTCGTGGTAGACCCCGTGGAACGGCATCTCGACGCCCGGCATCACGATGACCAGGCTCCACGTGCCGCCGGGCCGCACGTCCATCGCCACCCGGTCCAGGGGGACGTCCGCCTCTCCCCCGTACCAGGCGGCGAAGTCCTCCGGTGACGTCCAGGCTGCGAAGACCCGCTGCTGCGGGGCGTGCAGGACGCGGGTGAGGTCGATGCCCTCGCGGGTGCCACCGGTCATGATCACGGTCCTTGTCGGTTCGGCCGTCCCCACCGGGCGGGGTCGCGTCCGGCGGGTGTCCACCTCCAGCTTGCCCGGCCCGGCGCCCGCTTGCCACGCCGCCGGGGACCGCGGCGGCCCGTCCGGCGACGGTCCGCTCGGTCCCTCGGGGCGTGCCCGCCCGGCCTCTCAGTCGGCGTCCGCCCCGGCCGCCAGTACCACCGTCTCCGCCGCGTCGAAGCGGACGCCCACGGCCGCGCCCTCGTCCGGGGTGTCCCGGAGAGCGCATTCGGCCTCCAGCACCGGCGCGTTCTCGGGCAGCAGCCGTACGGTCACGTGGTTCCCGCGGAAGGTGCGGACGCCGACCGTGCAGCGCAGGCCGTCCTCGGGGGCGCCGATCCGGACCCCGGCGGGCCGGACCAGCAGATCGACCTCGCCCTGGGGGGAGCCCTCGGGCACCGGGACCTTGCCCCAGGCGGTGGCCGCGGCCTGTCCGGTCACGGTCGCCCCGGTGACGTTGTCGAAGCCGAGGAACCGGGCGACGAAGGCGGAGGCGGGGCGCTGCCAGACGTCCAGCGGGCTGCCCTCCTGCGCGATCCGGCCGTCCCGCATCACGACGACCCGGTCGGCGAGCGCGAACGCCTCGCCCTGGTCGTGCGTGACGGCCAGCACGGTGGTGCCCAACTCCTGGAAAAGCGTGCGCAGTTCGACGACGAGCCGCTCGCGCAGGCTCCGGTCGAGCTGGCCGAGCGGCTCGTCCAGCATGAGCAGCTTCGGACGCGGGGCGAGGGCCCGGGCCAGTGCGACGCGCTGCTGTTCGCCGCCGGACAGGGCGGCGACCGCGCGGCGTTCGGCCCCGGGCAGGCCGACCAGTTCCAGCAGTTCGCGGACCCGGTCGTTCGTCTCGCCGCGTCCGACGCCGTGCATCCGGAGCCCGAAGGCGACATTGGCGCCGACATCGCGGTGCGGGAAGAGCTGGTGGTCCTGGAACATCAGGCCGAGGCCGCGCCGGTGCACCGGGATGCCCGCCTGGTCCTGTCCGGCCAGCAGCACCCGGCCGCCGTCCATCGGCTGGAGTCCGGCGACGGCCCGGAGCAGGGTCGACTTCCCGCTGCCGCTGGGGCCGAGGACGCAGACGATCCGGTGGTCGGCGACCTCCAGGTCCACCGCGTCCAGCGCGGCCCGCTTCCCGAACCGTACGGTGGCTGCCCGCAAGCTCAGCATGTCGTTCAGAACTCCCCGGATCGGTCGGTGCGGACACGCTCCAGAAGCAGCAGCGACACCGCGCACACCAGCATCAGAATCGTGCTCAGGGCCATCGCCTGGCCGTAGTTGAGCTCCCCCGACCTGCCCAGCAGCCGGGCCACGGCGACCGGCAGGGTCGGATTGTCGGGCCGGGCGATGAAGACGGTGGCGCCGAACTCCCCGAGGGAGACAGCGAAGGCGAAGCCCGCCGCGACCAGCACCGCCCGCCGCACCAGCGGCAGATCGACCTCACGCCAGGCCCGCAGCGGAGATGCCCCGAGCACGGCGGCGGCCTCCCGCAGGCGGTCGTCCACCGCGCGGAGCACGGGCAGCATGGTCCGTACGACGAAGGGGACGCCGACCAGCGCCTGGGCCAGCGGGACCAGGATCCAGGAGGTCCGCAGGTCGAGCGGCGGCTTGTCCAGGGTGATCAGGAAACCGAAGCCGACGGTCACGGCGGACACCCCGAGCGGCAGCATCAGCAGCGCGTCGAAGCCGCGGACCAGTCGGCCGGCCCGCCGGGTCAGGGCCGCCGCCGCGAGCCCGCCGACGACGAGGGCGATGAGCGTCGCGACGAGCGCGTACCGCAGGGAGTTGCCGACGGCCTCCAGCGGTGGGACCAGGAAGGTGGAGGAGCCGCCGGAACCGGCCGACTGGAGGGCCCGGTAGTAGCCGAAGCCGTAACCCCCGGGCCCGTCGGCTCCGTCGGCTCCGTCGACGGATCGCTCCACCAGCACGCCGAGCGGCAGCAGGATCAGCAGCAGCGCGGTGAGCAGGACGCCGCCGAGCAGCGCCCACTGCCCGGCGCCGCGCGGCCGACGGGAGGTCTGCGCCGCGTCGACCAGCTTCAGGGCCCGCTCCCGGCGGTGTACGGTCGCGGCGTGCACGGCGAGGATCGCGCCGACCGCGGCGAACTGCACCAGGGTCAGCACGGCTGCCGTCGGCAGGTCCAGCAGTTGCGCGGTCTGCCGGTAGATCTCCACCTCCAGGGTGGAGTACCCCGGTCCGCCGAGGATCTGCACGACGCCGAACGAGGTGAACGTGAAGAGGAAGACCATCAGCGAGGCGGCGGCCACGGCCGGGGCGAGGGCGGGCAGCGTCACCCGGCAAAAGGCCGCGAACCGCCCGGCCCCGAGCACCCGGGCGGCCTCCTCCTGACGCGGGTCGAGCTGGGACCAGAGCCCGCCCACCGTGCGCACGACCACGGCGTAGTTGAAGAAGACGTGGGCCAGCAGGATGGCCCACACGGTGGTGTCGAGGCGGACGCCCCACACCTCGTCGAGGAGCCCGCCACGCCCGAGCAACGCCAGGAACGCGGTGCCGACGACGACGGTGGGCAGCACGAACGGCACGGTGACGACCGCCCGCAGCACCTGTTTGCCCGGGAAGTCGAACCGTGCGAAGACATACGCCCCGGGCAGGGCGATCAGCAGAGTGAGCGCGGTCGAGGCGAGGGCCTGCCAGGTGGTGAACCAGAGGACGTCGAGGATGTCCGGGCGGGCCAGCACCTCGCCGATCCGCCCGAACTGCCAGTCGCCGCCCGCCTTGAGCCCGCGGCCGACGATCGCGGTCACGGGGTAGGCGAAGAACAGCGCGAAGAACGCGACGGGCACGGCCATCAGGCCGAGCCGCACCGCGGCTCCGCGCCGCCCGGACCCGCGGCCGGCGGGCCGGGCGGCCTTCTCCTCGATCCCTACTTCAGGACCAGCGACTGCCACGACTGGATCCACTGCTCACGGTTGGCGGAGATCTTCTCGGGCGCGACGGTGGGAGGCGTCTCGACTGTCTCACCGAACTTCGTGAACAGCTCCGGCAGCTCGGCGTCCTTCACAACCGGGTTCACGAACATGTTCAGCGGCATGTCCTCCTGGAACGTCTTGCTGATGAGGAAGTCCAGCAGCGCCTTGCCGCCCTCCTCGTTCTTCGCCCCGGTCAGCAGTCCGGCGTACTCGGTCTGCCGGAAGCAGGTGCCGGTGGCGACCCCGGTGGGGGCCTCCTTCGGCTGCGGGTCTGCGTAGAGCACCTCGACGGGCGGGCTGGAGGCGTAGGAGACGACGAGCGGCCGGTCGGCCTTGGCCTTCTTGCCGCCGGCGGAGCCGGAGAACTCCTCGTTGTACGCCTGCTCCCAGCCGTCGACGACCTTCACGCCGTTGGCCTTCAGCTTCTTCCAGTACGCCTCGTAGCCGTCCTCGCCCTCGGCGGCGACGGTGCCGAGGAGGAAGCCGAGACCGGGCGAGGAACTGCCCGCGTTCTCCGTGACGAGGAGGTTCTTGTAGGCGGGCTTGAGCAGATCCGCGAAGGTCTTCGGCGGCGCGAGCTTCTTGTCGGCGAAGTACTCCTTGTCGTAGTTGACGCAGATGTCACCGGTGTCGACGGGCGTGACCCGGTGCTTGTCGTCCGTCTGCGTGTCCGCCGCGACGCGGTCCAGGCCCTTGGCCTCGTACGCGGTGAACAGACCGTTGTCGAGGGCGCGGGAGAGCAGGGTGTTGTCGACGCCGAAGAAGACGTCGCCGCGCGGAGAGCCCTTGGTCAGGATCTCCTGATTGAGCGCGGCCCCGGCGTCGCCGCTCTTGAGGGTCTTGACCGTGTAGCCGGTCTCCTTCGTGAACGCCTTCAGCACCTTGTCCGAGACGTTGAAGGAGTCGTGGCTGACCAGGGTCACGGTCTTCGAGCCGCTGCCCTTGGAGGCCCCGGAGCCCGACGGGCCGTCGTCGCCGCCGCAGCCCGCGAGCACGGTGACGCCGAGCGCCGCGGCGAGCGCGGTCGCCGCGTACTTCGTGGTGGTGTTCATGTGATTCCTCCTGGAGGTGACCAGGAAGAGACGCGGCCCCGCCCGCTGTCCGGCGAACCGGAAGCGGGCAGGGCGCAACAGCTTGAGTAAGGTCCGAACTTCCTACCCGGAATGACCCGGGCGAGGTTCAGAGGGTCTGCGGCCAACCTGTCCTTGGTGCCGCACTCTCAGCGCTGTGGCGCTCCCCTGTCGGAATATGAAGTTGATTTCGGGCCCAGGCTACACCGGCGGATTTCGGCCGCCCGGGGGAGGCCGGCACCCGGGAGCGCTAGCGCTCGGAGGCCGCCAGCTGACCGCAGGCCCCGTCGATCTCCTGGCCCCGGGTGTCCCGGACGGTGACGGGCACGCCGTGGGCCGCGATGGCCTCGACGAACGCCTTCTCGTCCTCGGGTCGCGAGGCGGTCCACTTGGAGCCGGGCGTGGGGTTCAGCGGGATCAGGTTGACGTGCACCCGCTTGCCCTTGAGCAGCCGGCCGAGCAGGTCGCCGCGCCAGGCCTGGTCGTTGATGTCCCGGATCAGGGCGTACTCGATGGAGATCCGGCGGCCGGACTTCTCCGCGTACTCCCAGGCGGCGTCGAGCACCTCGCGCACGTTCCACCGGGTGTTGACGGGGACCAGGGTGTCGCGCAGCTCGTCGTCCGGGGCGTGCAGCGAGACGGCGAGGCGGCACTTGAAGCCCTCGTCGGAGAAGCGCAGCATCGCCGGGACGAGCCCGACCGTGGAGACGGTGATCCCGCGCTGCGAGAGGCCGAGGCCGTCCGGCTCCGGGTCGGTGAGGCGGCGGATGGCGCCGACCACGCGGTTGTAGTTGGCGAGCGGCTCGCCCATGCCCATGAAGACGATGTTGGACAGCCGCGCGGGACCGCCGGGAACCTCGCCGTCGCGCAGGGCGCGCATGCCGTCGACGATCTGGTGCACGATCTCGGCGGTCGACAGGTTGCGGTCGAGGCCGGCCTGCCCGGTGGCGCAGAACGGGCAGTTCATTCCGCAGCCGGCCTGCGAGGAGATGCACATCGTGACGCGCTCCGGATAGCGCATCAGGACGGACTCGACGAGTGTCCCGTCGTGCAGCTTCCACAGGGTCTTGCGCGTGGTGTCGTCGTCGCAGCTGATGTGCCGGATCACGGACATCAGATCGGGGAAAAGCGCCTCGGCCAGCTTCTCCCGCGACGCCGCCGGGATGTTGGTCCACTCCGCCGGGTCGTGCGCGTACCGCGCGAAGTAGTGCTGCGAGAGCTGCTGGGCGCGGAACGGCTTCTCGCCGGTCGCGGCGACCGCTTCCTTGCGCTCGGCGGGCGTGAGGTCGGCGAGGTGCCGCGGCGGCTTCTTGGCTCCGCGGGGCGCGACGAAAGTGAGTTCTCCGGGCTTAGGCATGGTTCATCCAGTGTCGCAGACAGACGGGTGAGGGCCCGCCGCCCTGTGGACGACGGACCCTCACTCGTGAAACGTGCAGGTGGGACGGGGTCCCGGGTGCTGTAGCGCTCCGGAACGAGGGCCCGTGGTGCGGTGCCGCTCAGCCGGAGCCGACGAACACCACGAGCAGCAGCCACACCACCGGTGCGGTCGGCAGGAGCGAGTCCAGCCGGTCCATGATGCCGCCGTGGCCGGGGAGCAGGGTGCCCATGTCCTTGATCCCGAGGTCCCGCTTGATCATGGACTCGCCCAGGTCGCCCAGGGTGGCGCTGGCCGCGACCGCGAAGCCGATCAGCAGACCCTGCCACCAGGCGCCGCCGTCGATCAGGAACTCCATGCAGAGGGCGCCGGCGACCATCGCGAAGGCGACCGCGCCGAGCAGGCCCTCACGGGTCTTGCCGGGGCTGATGCGCGGGGCGAGCTTGTGCGTGCCGAAGCGCCAGCCGACCGCGTACGCCCCGGTGTCGCTGACCACGGTGAGGACGAGGAAGGTCAGGACCCGCCACGACCCGTCGTCCGCCGTGAGCAGCAGGGCGACGAAGGTGGCCAGGAAGGGGACGTAGAACGCCGCGAAGACCCCGGCCGTGACGTCCTTGAGATACCCCTCGGGTGGCTCGGTCATCCGCCAGACCAGCACCGCGAGGGCGGTCAGAGCCATGGCGATCCAGGCGCCCTCGGGGCCCCGGGCGTACCCGGCGATGACCATCGCGGCTCCGCCGACGGCCAGGGGGATCAGGGGCGCCTTGATGCCCTTGCGTTCCTGGAGGCGGGAGGTGAGCTCCCACAGGCCGACGACGACGGCGACCACTATGACGCCGATGAAGACGGCCTTCACGATGAACAGCGAGGCGACGATGACGGCGCCGAGACCCACGCCGACCCCTATGGCGGCGCGCAGATCACGCCCCGCGCGCTTCTTCTGCGGCGGGGGCGGCAGCGGGGTGGACATGGGCTCCTGCGGCATCTCGTCACGGAACAGGGGGCCGCTGACATGAGCGGCATCCCTGTCCCGGTCGTCGCGGCTCTCTGCTTCTCTACCTGCGTCTCTACCTGCGTCGGGAACGTCCGGCACGTTGGGCATGGGCCGAGTCTGCTGGGCGCCATGCACATCGTGGGCAGGACCCGCCGGGGCAGCCCTCATCTCGGGCGTGCCCCAGTAACCGGCTCCTTGCGGGGCGCCCCAGGAAGAGTCGTTCATCAGACTTCGAGCAGCTCGGCTTCCTTGTGCTTGAGCAGCTCGTCCACCTGCGCGACGTACTTCGCGGTGGTGTCGTCGAGCTCTTTCTCGGCGCGGCGCACCTCGTCCTCGCCGGACTCCTTGTCCTTGACGAGCTTGTCGAGGGTCTCCTTGGCCTTGCGGCGGATGGAGCGGATCGAGATCTTGGAGTCCTCGGCCTTGGTCTTGGCGACCTTGATGTACTCCTTGCGGCGGTCCTGGGTGAGCTCGGGGAACGTCACCCGGATGATGTTGCCGTCGTTGCTCGGGTTGACGCCGAGGTCGGAGTCGCGGATCGCCTGCTCGATGTTGCGCAGCGCGGTCTTGTCGAACGGCGTCACGACGGCCATCCGCGCCTCGGGAACCGAGAACGAGGCCAGCTGGTTGATCGGGGTCAGCGCGCCGTAGTAGTCGGCGACGATCTTGTTGAACATCGCCGGGTGCGCGCGGCCGGTACGGATCGCGGCGAAGTCCTCTTTCGCGACGACAACGGCCTTCTCCATCTTCTCCTCGGCCTCGAGGAGGATTTCTTCGATCACCACGTGCTCCTGCGTGTCTTGGGTGGGCCCGGCGTCGTCATCGCCGCGCCCTGCGGGTCCTGCGTCGCGTCCTCACCTGCACGGTGTCCGACCGGCAGGCCGTTGTCCATCCTGGGGGGCCGTCAGGCCCGGGTGCTCTCGTCGCTCACGAGCGTGCCGATCTTCTCACCCTTGACCGCGCGAGCGATATTGCCCTCGGTCGTCAGCTCGAAGACGAGGATCGGGAGCTGGTTGTCACGGCAGAGCGTGATGGCGGTGGCGTCCGCGATCTTCAGATTGCGGGCGATCACCTCGCCGTACTCCAGTGCGTCGAACTTCACCGCGTCGGGGTTGGCCTTCGGGTCGGAGTCGTAGACCCCGTCCACGCCGTTCTTCCCCATGAGCAGCGCCTCGGCGTCGATCTCCAGGGCGCGCTGCGCGGCGGTGGTGTCGGTGGAGAAGTACGGCATGCCCATACCGGCGCCGAAGATCACCACGCGCCCCTTCTCCAGGTGCCGTACGGCACGGAGCGGGATGTACGGCTCGGCGACCTGGCCCATGGTGATGGCGGTCTGGACGCGCGAGTCGATGCCCTCCTTCTCCAGGAAGTCCTGGAGCGCCAGGCAGTTCATGACGGTGCCGAGCATGCCCATGTAGTCGGACCGGGCCCGGTCCATGCCGCGCTGCTGGAGCTCGGCGCCACGGAAGAAGTTGCCTCCTCCGATGACCACCGCGATCTGGGCGCCGTCGCGTACGACGGCGGCGATCTCGCGGGCGATGGTGTGCACGACGTCGGGGTCGACGCCGAGGCCGCCGCCGCCGGCGAATGCCTCACCGGAGAGCTTCAGCATGAAGCGCCCGGAACCCTTGTCGTCGTCGCCCTTGCCGTCGGCCTGAATGGCGTCCGCGCCCTTGTCCATGGAAATTCTCCTCGTGCACATACGAAGAAGGCCATTGCCGGTGGGTCTGGTGTCCCTACAGCGGCAATGGCCTCCTCGTCAGATCTGCGGTCGTCCGGCGTGAGTGCGGCCGTCGACTGCACCAGACCCTATCGGGTCCGGCGCTGTTCGCCCGGACGGACTCAGATGCCGACCTTGATGCGCGAGAAGCGCTTCAGGGTGACACCGGCCTCGTCCAGGATCTTCTGGACGGACTTCTTGGCGTCCAGCGCGTACGGCTGGCCCAGGAGGGTGGCCTCCTTGAAGAAGCCGTTCACCCGACCCTCGACGATCTTGGGGAGGGCGGCCTCGGGCTTGCCCTCGGCGCGGGTGGTCTCCTCGGCGACACGGCGCTCGGCCTCGACGAGCTCGGCCGGGACGTCCTCGCGGGACAGGTACTTCGGGGCGAAGGCGGCGATGTGCTGCGCGATGCCCTTGGCCAGCTCGGCGTCGGCCTTGTCCAGCTCGACCAGAACGCCGATCTGCGGGGGCAGGTCGGGCATGGTGCGGTGCATGTACACGGAGACGTACTCGCCGGTGAACTGCGCGAAGCGGTCCAGGACGATCTTCTCGCCGAGGTTGGCGTTGGCCTCGTCGACGTACGCCTGGACGGTCTTGCCGGCCTCGATCTCGGAGGCGAGCAGCGCGTCGATGTCGGCCGGGGAGGTCGCGGCGACGTGAGCGGCGAGCGTGTTGGCGACGGTCTGGAACTTGTCACCCTTGGCGACGAAGTCCGTCTCGCACTTCAGCTCGAGCAGAACGCCGGACGTCTTGTCCTCGGAGATGAGGGAGACGACGGCACCGTTCTCGGCGGAGCGGCCCTCGCGCTTGGCGACGCCCTTCTGGCCCTTGATACGGAGCGCCTCGACGGCCTTGTCGACGTTGCCGTCGGCCTCGTCGAGCGCCTTCTTGCAGTCCATCATGCCGGCGCCGGTGAGCTCGCGGAGCTTCTTGACGTCAGCGGCGGTGTAGTTCGCCATGAGTCTGTATGTCTCTCTCGAAGTCTGAAAGATCTACGGGTGAACGGCGGGGGCGACGCTTGTGGCGTCGGCCCCCGCCGTCATTGACCGGGACGGGTGTCAGGCCTTCTCGGCGTCCGCGTCGGCGGCCGGGGCCTCGACAGCGGCCTCGGCCTCGGCCTCGGCGACGGCCTCGGCCGGCTCCTCGGCGTCGGCGACCTTCTCGGTCTCGGCGGAGGACTGGACCTCGGCGGCAGCCGCGGTCTCGTCCTTCTTGTCGCCCTCGAGCAGGTCGCGCTCCCACTCGGCGAGGGGCTCGCCGGCGGCCTTCTCGCCCGGCTTCGAGTCACCGGTGGCGGCACCGGAGCGGGCGATGAGGCCCTCGGCGACGGCGTCGGCGATCACGCGGGTGAGCAGGGTGACGGAGCGGATCGCGTCGTCGTTGCCCGGAATCTTGTAGTCGACCTCGTCGGGGTCGCAGTTGGTGTCGAGGATCGCGACGACCGGGATGTGGAGCTTGCGCGCCTCACCGACGGCGATGTGCTCCTTCTTGGTGTCGACGATCCAGACGGCGCTGGGCACCTTCTGCATCTCGCGGATACCACCGAGGGTCTTCTCCAGCTTGGCCTTCTCGCGCGAGAGGACCAGGAGCTCCTTCTTGGTGAGGCCGGAGGCGGCCACGTCCTCGAAGTCGATGAGCTCGAGCTCCTTCAGACGCTGAAGGCGCTTGTAGACGGTGGAGAAGTTGGTGAGCATGCCACCGAGCCAACGCTGGTTGACGTACGGCATGCCGACGCGCGTCGCCTGCTCGGCGATGGCCTCCTGGGCCTGCTTCTTCGTACCCACGAACATGATGGAGCCGCCGTGGGCGACGGTCTCCTTGACGAACTCGTAGGCGCGGTCGATGTACGACAGCGACTGGAGCAGGTCGATGATGTAGATGCCGTTGCGCTCGGTGAAGATGAAGCGCTTCATTTTCGGGTTCCAGCGACGGGTCTGGTGACCGAAGTGGACGCCGCTTTCCAGCAGCTCCCGCATCGTGACGACGGCCATGGCCGTACTCCTTGAGGTACTCGGTTATCGCGACCGCAGGTTTGCGTTCGCGCCTGACGCCCCGACGCGCCGTGCCACGAGGGACCGAGAGGCGCGGCCACCTCCGCGAAGAGGAAGGTGGCGGGGCGTGCGAAGTCGACCCGGTGACCCGGATCGCCGTAAGAAGTGTACGGGACCGGTTGGGTGCCGGGTGACGGCGATGTCCACAACCGGGGGACGGCGACTTCCGGGGTCGGACGACGGCGACGTCCACGGCCGGGGGGGCCGCGATATCCACAACCGGCGAGTAGTCCACAGGACCGGTTCATGATCCCCGGGATCCCGGTCTCCGGGACATCGTGGCCGCATGCGCCATCAGCCCGGCCCACGCCGTTGCCCCGCCCACCGCACCCTGCTCCTGCCACTCCTGGCGCTCCTGCTGTCCGCGCTGCTGCCGGACGGGCCGCCCGCGCCGGGAGCGCCGCCGGGACCGGCCGGAGCCGTGGTGCCGGCCGGCACCACGGCGTCCGCGCCGGAAGGGTCGGCTCCGGTCGTCGATGCGGATGCGGATGCGGACGGTGGTGCCCGGAGCTGGCCGCTGGCGGGGAGACCCTCGGTGTTACGGGGATGGGAACCGCCCGCCGGCCCGTACGGGCCCGGCCACCGCGGCGTGGACCTCGCGGCGGGGCCGGAGGCACGGGTGCTGGCGGCCGCCGGCGGCCGGGTGTCGTTCGCGGGGCGGGTGGCGGGGCGCGGGGTGCTCGCCATCGAGGTGGCCGGCAGCGGTTCGCCACCGCTGCGCACCACGTACGAGCCGGTGCGAGCACTGGTCGAGGAGGGCGCGAGCGTGCGCGCGGGTCAGCCGGTCGGGGTGCTGGAGGCGGGGCCGTTCCACTGCGCGACGGGCTGTCTGCACTGGGGGCTGCGGCGCGGGGACGCCTATCTGGACCCGCTCTCGCTGCTGCCGCCCGCACTGCTGCGGAGAGGCCCTTCGCGGCTGCTGCCGGTGTTCGGGGTGCCCGAGCCGGACGCCGTCAGGACCGCCCGCTGACACCGCGCGGGACCGCCGTCCGGGTCAGCCGCTCACACCGCGCAGGACCATCGCGACGGCGGTGTCCGCGATGACGCCCGGCTCCTCCGCGACGCCCAGTTCGATACGGCGCACGGCGGCGTCGACCGAACCCTGCAGGAGCATGGCCGCCAGCCTCGGCTGGGTGTGGCCCAGGTCGCCGAGCGCTTCGACGATCATGGCGATCAACCCGCCGTGCGCGGCCCGGATCTTCTCCCGGGCGGCCGCGTCCAGCTCGCTCGCGGAGATCGCGACGACCGCGCGGTGACGGCGGTCCCCGACGAGGTCCAGCTGGCGGCGCACATACGCCTCGATCTTCGCCTCGGGCGTCTCGGCGCGCTGCATGGCGTTCTCGACCTCGGCCGCCCAGACGGGGAAGTCGACGGCGCACAGCTCCTCGACGACGGCGGCACGGGAGCGGAAGTACTCGTACACGGAGGACCGGGCGAGGCCCGTGCGCTCGGCGAGTGCGGGGAAGGTCAGCGCCTCCGTACCGCCCTCGGACAGCAGGGAGCGCGCGGCGTCCAGGAGGGCGCCGCGCTGCATGGTCCGGTGCTCGGCCACGGAGGCCGCTCGAATCCTGGGCACGCATCCACTCTACGGCGGCAGGCGCGCGGTGGAAGGGCACGGGAGCCGATCGGATGGCCGGAGAGGGGCGGTGAGGACCGCGGCGGGACGTCAGCGGCCCGCGTCGGCCAGCTTCGCCCGGAGCTGGAGCACGGACTTGGTGTGGATCTGGCTGACCCGGCTCTCGGTCACCCCGAGGACGTTGCCGATCTCCGCGAGGGTGAGGCCCTCGTAGTAGTAGAGGGTCACCACCGTCTTCTCCCGGTCGGGGAGGGTGTTGATGGCCCGCGCGAGCAGTCTTCGCAGCTCGCGGTCCTCGGCGACCTCCACCGGATCGTCGGCGGCGGTGTCCTCCAGGGTGTCCATCAGACTCAGCCGGTCGCCGCCGTCGCCGCCGACGTGCAGCAACTCCTCCAGGGCGACCACGTTCGCCAGCGACAACTGGCTGAAAACAGCGTGCAGTTCCTCCAGCGCGATGCCCATCTCCGAGGCGACCTCGGCCTCCGAGGGCGTACGCCGGAACTGCGCCTCCAGCGTGGCGTACGCGCGCTCCACGTTCCGCGCCTTCTGCCGGACGGACCGGGGGATCCAGTCCAGGGCCCGGAGTTCGTCGATCATCGCGCCGCGGATCCTGGTGATCGCGTACGTCTCGAACTTGATGGCCCGTTCGATGTCGAACTTCTCGATGGCGTCGATCAGTCCGAAGACCCCGGAGGAGACGAAGTCGGCCTGCTCGACGTTGGAGGGCAGCCCCACGCTCACCCGGCCCGCGACGTACTTCACGAGCGGCGAGTAGTGCAGGATCAGCTGCTCCCGCAGCCGCTCGTCGCCCGTGGTCTTGTAGGAACGCCACAACTCGTCGAGGGAGGAGGGAGCGGGAGGGCGCACAGTGCCACGCGCAACCGGTGGTACTGCCGCGCGGTCAGACCCGGAGGTGTGCTGGGGCATGTGGTGCCTTGAGCCGTTCTGCCGTGAAGTGCTGGGGGACTTGTGTCTGGGGCGGAATCCTTGTGAGCGTAGCGTGACTGCGGCGTCGCAGTCCGCGCAGGACGGGAGATCCATGCCGCGTGATTGCGTATCCCCGTTCACGCTGTCCGCGCCTGCCGGGGGCCGGGCCCGTCGCCGTGGGCGCGGGCCCCGAGCAGGTCACCGATCGATCGTGCGAGGTCATCGGCCTCACCTTTTCACCCGAATGCTCCAGGTCAAGTACCGCCTCGCCGCGCGTCGTCGTTGCGTGCAGAAGGAGGCGTCAACCGCCAGCCGTCGCCTTCGCGTTCGACGAACCCCAGTGAGTGCAGTTCGTACAGTCGACCGAGCGTTTCGTCGGTGGACGTGCCCGCGGTGCGGGCGAGGTCGCGGGGGTGGGCGAGCCCGTGGTAAGGAAGCGCGTCGAGGACCCGCGCGGTGACCGCGTCGAGGTGGTCCCTGGGCAGCACCGGGCCGCGGCGGACCGGCGGAAGGTCGCCGATGTCCCCGACCAGCTCGACCACTTCGTCCGCGTCGGTGACGAGGACTCCCTCGCCGCGCAACAACTCGTGAACCCCTGCTGACAGCCCACTGGTGGCCGGCCCCGGCACCCCCATGGAGAAGCGGCCCAGCCGTTGCGCCTGGCGGGCGGTGAACAGCGAACCGCTGCGGTATTCGGCCTCGACCACGACCGTCCCCCTGGTCAGCGCGGCGATGACGCGGTTGCGCTGGATGAACCGGCTGCGGGTGGGGTGGGCGGACGGCGGCAACTCGGCTACGACGAGACCCTGTTGGGCCAACCGCCCGAGCAACTCGGCGTGCCCGCGCGGGTAGGGGACGTCGACGCCGCAGGCAAGCACCGCCGTCGTGGCCCCGCCCGCGGCCAGCGCGCCGCGGTGGGCGGCCCCGTCCACCCCGAACGCCGCCCCCGACACCACCACCCAGCCGCGCTCCGCGAGACCGGAGCCGAGGGTCGCCGCCATATGCGCCCCGTACGGGGTGCAGGCCCTCGCGCCGACCACCGCGACCGAGCGCAGGGACCACAGCCGCAGGTCGGGCCGCCCCCGCACCCAGAGACCGACGGGCCGGGCGTCGCCCAGGTCGTCCAGCTGGCTCGGCCACTCCCGGTCCCCCGGGCAGACGAAGCGCCCGCCCATCGCGGCGACCGCGGCCAGATCCCGCCCCGGCTCGGCGCCGGCCGCACGCAGCCGGTAGCCCCCGAGCCGTGCGGCGGTCATGCCGGGCAGCGTCTCGGCGGAGCCGTCCTCGGCGGTGAGCCGCCGCAGCAGCTCGACGGGACCGGTGAGCCGGAGCCAGCGCCCGGCGCGCTCGTCCCCCGGCTCCAGCACCCGGGTCAACGCGGCCCTGGCCGACCGCTCCGCATCCCGGCCAGGGTCCCGGTCCCCCTCCGCCTCCGCCACCGGTCCCGAGCCCGGGTCCTGCGCCGCCTCACGACCCGGGTCCCGGTCCGGGGCCCGCCGGTCACAGTCACGATCCCGGTCGAAGCCGCGCTCCCCGCCCGGCCCCTGCCCACGCTCAGGCCCCCGGCCCCGAGCCCGCCGGTCACAGTCACGATCCCGGTCGAGGCCGTGCTCCCCGCCCAGCCCCCGCTCCCGCTCGCACTCCCCGCCAGGGCCAGGCCCGAGGCCGCGCTCCCCGCCCGGCCCGTGCACCCCGCCCCGCTCCGTCCCGTGCCCGCGCTCCCCCGTCGGCCGGGTCACCGCTCCCCCACCCCCATCGGCGCCCCGCGCTGGATGCCCGTCCGCAGCTCCAGGGCGACCGCCACGTCGGAGGCGTCCGGGCACGCGGCTCCCCGAAGGTCCGCCACGGTCCACGCCACCCTCAGCACCCGGTCCAGGCCCCGGGCCGTGAGGATCCCGCGTTCCAGGTCCCGCTCCGCTGCCGCCAGCGCCCCCGGGGCCGCGTGCAGCCGGGTCCGCAGCTCGTGGCCCGGCACCTCGCTGTTCGTGGCCCACGGGGTGCCGGCCAGCCGCTCGGCCGCCCGCGTCCTTGCGTCCCGCACCCGTGCGGCGACGACGGCCGTCGACTCGCCCCGGCCGCCCTGCCCCAGGAGGTCCGCGCGGTCGACGGGCTGCACCTCGACCCGCAGGTCCACCCGGTCGAGCAGCGGCCCGGACAGGCGTGCCTGGTAGCGGCGGACCACCGAGGGCGGGCACTCGCAGCCCGCGCCGGTGAGCGTGTGCCGGCCGCAGGGGCACGGATTGGCGGCCAGCACCATCAGGAAGCGGGCGGGCAGCCGTACCACCCCCGCCGCCCGGGCGACCACCACGTGCCCGGACTCCAGGGGCTGACGCAGCGCGTCCAGCGCCTTTCCCGAGAACTCCGGGGCCTCGTCGAGGAACAGCACCCCCCGGTGGGCGAGGGACACCGCCCCGGGCCTCGGCATCCCGTTGCCCCCGCCGACCAGGGACTGCATGGTCGCCGAGTGGTGCGGGGCGCAGTAGGGCGCTCGGGAGACCAGCGGTTCACCCGGGGGGAGGATGCCGGCCACGGAGTGGACCGCCGTCACTTCGAGGGATTCCTGCCGGGTCAGCGGCGGCAGGACCGCCGACAGCCGCTCGGCCAGCATGGTCTTGCCCGCCCCCGGTGGGCCCGTGAACAGCAGATGGTGCCCGCCGGCCGCGGCCACCTCCAGGGCCTGGCGGGGGCGCGCCTGCCCCGCGACGTCCACCAGGTCCGGCCGGTGCCCGTCGCCCCGCGTGGCGGCCGGTGCGAGCCCCGTACCGAGGCCGGTGCCGGGGATCATGAGCCCGGCCGGCATGGCGTCGGGGCGCCCCCGGCCGTCGACGGGCTCCTCGGGCACCGGTTCGTCGCACAGGACGGCCATGAGCTGGCGCAGGCTCCGGACGCCGAGGACCGAGACCCCCGGCACCAGGGCCGCCTCCCCGGCCGTCTGCTCGGGGACGACCACCTGTTCGTACCCGGCTTCGGCGGCCGCGAGGACGGCGGGCAGCACGCCCCGCACGGGGCGCACCCGGCCGTCCAGACCCAGCTCGCCGATCATCACCACATCGGCGATCGCGGCAGGGTCGATCCGCTCCGCAGCGCCGAGGACCGCGCATGCCACGGCGAGGTCGAAGCCCGAACCGCTCTTCGGAACGGAGGCCGGGGAGAGCCCGACCGTGAGCTTCTTCTGCGGCCACTCGGCCCCGGAGTTGACCACCGCGGCGCGCACCCGGTCCCGGCTCTCGACCAGGCTCTTGTCCGGCAGCCCGACGAGGGTGAAGGCCGCCACCCCCGGCTCCAGGTCCGCCTGGACCTCCACCACCACGCCCTCGACGCCGACCAGCGCCACGGAACACGCTCGCGCGAAGCCCATCAGGACACCCCCCGGGCGTGCTCCGTGACCGGGGCTCCACGCCCGGGAACGATCACCCCGATCAGGTCGATGCGGACCCCACCGGGCGGTGGCCCGCCGTGCCGGTCGAGCCAGATCTCGGCGAGCCGTCGCAGCCGGTCCGCCTTGGCCGGGCCGACCGCGGCCATGGGGTGTTCGAACGCGTCCGACCTGCGCGTCTTCACCTCGCAGAAGACCAGGGCGTCGCCGTCCCTGGCCACGATGTCGATCTCTCCGGCGCGACAGCGCCAGTTGCGCTCGACCACCGTCATCCCGGCTTCGGCCAGCAGCCGCGCCGCCAGATCCTCGCCGTACCGCCCGAGTGCCCCCCGTGCGTTCATATCGGCACCACCTCCGGCACCGACTGTGACCCGGCCCGTCCGAAGTTGTGGATCTTGGTGGACAACTCCGCGGATGTGGAAAACCCGGCCACCCACACGGGTGACCGGGTCGTTCCTGCAACGCGCGTATCGGCGGCCCGGCACCGCGGGCCGCGCGGGGTCAGCCTCCCGGAAGTTCCAGATCGCTCTTGTTGAGCTCTTCGATGTTGACGTCCTTGAAGGTCAGCACGCGGACCTGCTTGACGAACCTCGCGGGCCGGTACATGTCCCAGACCCAGGCGTCCGCCATGGACACCTCGAAGAAAACCTCACCCTGGACGGAGTGCACCTGCATCTCGTAGTCGTTGGTGAGGTAGAAGCGCCGTTCGGTCTCGATCACATATTTGAACAGACCGACGACATCGCGGTACTCCCGGTAGAGCTTCAGCTCCATCTCGGTCTCGTACTTCTCGAGGTCCTCGGCGCTCATGGCATGTTTCCCCTTCAGCCGTGCGTGCCCCCATTGTGCGTCAGCCGTCGGCACCCCTGGACGATTAGACGATTTCGGGGGCCAGAACCAGCGGATCACGCGGGGGACCCTCGTCGAGGAGCGTGCGCAGCAGCTCGGCGAGTCTGGTCGGGTACACCGTCTCACGCGTCGCGAGCAGTTCGGCGGAAGTCCACCACCTCAGACCGGCGACGCTGCGCAGTTCCAGGTCGGTGAGGCCCTGCGGGGCAGTCGCGGTCTGCGCCGTACGGGCCAGGTAGTACCACTCGTCCTGGTCCCAGCGGCGTCCGTCGAACGGGAAGGAACAGATCCGGGTCCAGAGCAGCGGGCCCAGCTCGATGTCCGTGACCCCGGTCTCCTCGGCGAGCTCGCGGCGGGCCGCCTGCTCCCGGGTCTCGTCGCCCTCCAGGCCGCCGCCCGGGGTGAACCACCAGGTGTCGGCGGGGTCGTCCGGCTCATGGCCGTGCAGCAGCAGTACGCGGTCGTCGGGGTCCAGGAGGACGACGCGGGCGACCCTGCGGGCCACCGCGGTCACCGGGCCGCTCCGGTCGCCGTCCCGCGACGGGCCAGACGCGCCGCCACGGGCCCGTACACCGCACCGGCGAGGATCAGGGCGACGCCCACCAGGATCGCGCCCAGCTGGAGCGGCAGGGGCCCGGCGGCGGACACCCCGCCGGGCAGCGCGGCGAACGAGGAGGGGCGGCCGATCATGCCGTCCATCGGCCAGGCCACCGCGTCCACCCGGGCCTGCACGGCGCTCAACGGCACGGAGCCTTGGTCGGCGTCCTGGAGGTGGACCCGCGAGTCCAGGGAGGTGGCCCGTTCGTCGCCGAGGAGGAAGATCTGGCCCCGGGGCACCGTGGCGGAGAAGTCCTGGGGCGAGGCGGGCGCCTTCCCGTCCGGGGCGGCCGGGCCCCGGTCGAGGTACGGCTCGTCGACGGGGGTCCCGTTGACGGTGAGCCGGCCCTCCCGGTCGCAGCAGGCGACCTTGTCGCCGCCGATGCCGACGACGCGCTTCACCATGGGTGTGGCGCCCCAGACCTGGTCGGTGAAGACCACCACGTCACCGCGCCGAACCTCGGCGCCGTCGATCCGCTCGGCGAGCACCCGGTCGCCGGGGTTCACCGTCGGGGCCATGGAGTCGGTCGGGATCGTGTACGGCTGGTACACCACCGCCGCCCAGACGAAACCGCCGAGGAAGAGCACACAGCCGACGGCCACGGCGAGACCCGACACCATGGCGCCGAGCCGGCCGCGGCCGTCTTCCTTGCTCCCTGTACCGCTCATCCCAGCGCTCCCCCGTCGGAGATCGACAATCGCTGATCCGAGTCGGCACCCTACCCGGCGGTACGCCCGGCGGTCAGCCTCCGGCGGCGCCACAACACGAGGGGCACCGCTCCGGCTACGCCCAGTGCCGCCGGCGCCATCGCGGCGGCCGCGTTCAGGCCGGGCTGGTCGAAGGTGTCGGGGACCGGCAGGGTCGCCCAGCGGCCCAGCGGCCAGGCGACGACGACGGCGCGGCCGACGACCTCGTCGTTGGAGACCGTGCCCTGTCCCGGGAGCTCCTGGTGGTAGCGCGAGTCCAGGGAGTTCTGCCGGTGGTCGCCCATGACGAAGATCCGGCCGTCGGGCACCTTGATCGGTCCGAAGGGCTTGTCGTTGCACGGGGTGTTCCCGGGGAAGATGAACGACTTCTCGTCCAGGCTCTTCCCGTTGACCGTGACCGGGCCGTTCTCCTTGCACTCCACGGTGTCGCCGCCGACCGCGATGACCCGCTTGATCAGGTCCTTCTCCTCGGACGAGGGCATCAGGCCGATGAAGCTCAGGAACTTCTGCACCGCGTTGGGCTCCGGGGTCGCGGTGTCCTCCAGCCAGCCGCCCGGGTCGTGGAAGACCACGACCTCGCCGCGCTCCGGCTCCGAGCCGAACCAGGGGGTCAGTTTGTCGACCAGCACCCGGTCGCCCCGCTGCAGGGTGTTCTGCATGGAGTCCGAGGGGATCGAGAACGCCTGGACCAGAAACGTCTTGATCAGCAGCGCCAGGACCAGGGCGATACCGACGAGCAGCGGCAGCTCCAGCCAGAAAGAACGCTGCTTCTTGGGGCGCCTGCCACCGTCGCCGCCCGGAGGATCGCCCTCACCCTCCGGCGGAACCGCCGCCCCGCCCGCGGGAGACTCGTCGCGCTCCGGCCGGTCCTCGGGTTCGTCGTGTCCGGATCGTGCGCCGACCGCCAAATCCCCCACATCCACTCCTCAATACGTGCCACTGCCCGCGCCCCATCAGACGCAGGCCCACCACTCCCATAACGAGCGGGAGTTCCGCAGGGGTCGGGAGCCGGACCATTCCATCGCGATCCGGAGGTGCCACACTATTCGACGGGGCCGAAGTCGCTGCCTCCGATGCGCGCGAGTCCGGGACCGCGGTGAAGGCGTCGCGTTCCTCCAGAGTGCTCCAGTTGCCGAACGGCCAGGCGATCACGACGGCCCGCCCCACGACCTCTTCCTCGGAGACCGTGCCCCGGTCGGGTTCGTCGAGGTGGAAGCGGGAGTCGGCGGAGTCGGACCGGTGGTCCCCCATCACGAACAGCCGCCCCTCGGGGACCTTCACCTCGAACGAGATGGTCGAGGGCCGGTCGTCGGGGTGGAGGTACGTCTCGGCCAGCGGTACGCCGTTGACGGTGACCCGGCCGTCCTCGCCGCAGCACTTCACGGTGTCGCCGCCGACCGCGATGACCCGCTTGATCAGGTCCTGCTCGTCGTCGGACGGCAGCAGCCCGATGAAGGTCAGCAGTTCGGTGGCCTGCTTGACGCCGATCGGCGGGTCCTTCGTCTGCCCGGCGTTCTCCTGCTGGAGCCAGCCGCCGGGGTCCTTGAACACCACGACGTCGCCGCGCTGCGGCTTCGACCCGAACCACGGGGTCAGCTTGTCCACGAGCACCCGGTCGCCGATCCGGATGGTCTGTTCCATCGACCCGGACGGGATGACGAACGCCTGGACCAGGAACGTCTTCAGGACGAGCGCGATCAGCAGCGCCACGACGACGAGGACGGGTATCTCCTTCACCGCGGACCTGCGGCGCTTGCGCCGGACCTTCTTGGCCAGCTTGCGGCGCTCCGCCCGGGTGGGCAGCGAGCGCGGCCCGGTCGGCCTGGTCCCGGTCGGCAGGGACGCGCCGGGGTCGGAGGCGCCGCGCGGACGCCCGCGGTTACCCATGGGCCGCGCCCGGCGCCCGTACGTCGCCGAAGGCGCCGGTCCCCGCCAGCGAGCCGACCCGGGCGGGCGGCCAGCCCAGCCAGTCCACCCGGCCGGTCACGCGCTCGACGGGAACCATGCCGCCGCCGGGCGATCCGAGGTGGTCCCGGGAGTCGCTGGAGCGGCTGCGGTGATCGCCCATCACCCACAGGGCGCCGGCGGACACCACGATGTCGAAGGGCACCCGGGAGCCGGTGTCACCGGGGTACAGATACGGCTCGTCCACCGCGGTGCCGTTGACCGCGAGCCTCCCCCGCACGTCGCAGCAGACGACGCGGTCGCCGCCCACGCCCACCACCCGCTTCACGAAGTCGGTGTCGGCGGGCTCCGCGAGCCCCAGGGAGGCCGCCGCCCCGCGTGCCAGCCCGGCCAGGGGGTTCGCGTCGAGGTCCTCCCGTACGAACGAGCCGGTGCCGTCGAAGACCACCACGTCGCCGCGCTCGGGCTCGGCGCCGAAACGGTACGCCAGCTTGTTCACCAGTACCCGGTCGCCGACCTGCAGCGTGGGCTCCATCGAGCGGCTGGGGATCAGGAAGGGCTGGACCACGAAGGAGCTGAACAGCAGCAGGGCGACGGTGGCCAGTACCACCCCGGCGAGCACCCGCCGCCAGGACAGTACGGAGGCGACGCGGGCCCGCGTACGCGAGAAGCGCGACCTCTCCTCGGGCCCCGTGTCGGGTTCCGAGGAGCGGTCGCGCTCCGAGTGCTGTGCTTGCGTGTCCATCGCGGCCGAAGCTTATCCGGCCGCCCTGTGGACGGGTCACCCGCAGGGGGATGACCGGGCGACAGCTCAGTTGTCGCGCTTCTCCTTGATCTTCGCGGCCTTGCCGCGCAGCTCACGGAGGAAGTACAGCTTGGCGCGACGGACGTCACCGCGGGTGACGAGCTCGATCTTCTCGAAGATCGGGCTGTGCACCGGGAAGGTGCGCTCGACGCCGACGCTGAAGGAGACCTTGCGGACCGTGAAGGTCTCGCTGACGCCCGAGCCCTGGCGGCGGATGACGATGCCCTTGAACTGCTGGATACGGGAGCGGTTGCCCTCGATCACGCGCACGTGGACGTTGACGGTGTCACCGGCACGGAACGCCGGGAGGTCCGTACGGACGGAGGCGGCGTTGACGCCATCGAGCAGGGAAGTCATGGTTTCTGCTTTCTTCGCCGATGCCACAGGTCATCGACGGAATGTCGTTGAAGAGTTCGGAGCGCTGATCGCGTCGGGCGGGCGTCTTTCCCCCTGTGGCAGGGGCGCACACCGGACGTACAGCAGCGGCCTATTCTTCCACGGCGGTGGGCCTGCGCCAAAATCGGCCGCCGGGCTCCGGCGCGAAGCCGAGGATGGACAGGATCTCGCGGTCCTTCTTGTCGAAGGCGCTCGCCTCGCACCGCTCGATCAGGTCGGGCCGGTTGAGGGCGGTACGGGCGAAAGCCTGGTCCCGCCGCCAGCGCGCGATCCTGCCGTGGTGGCCGCTGAGCAGGACGTCCGGGATGGACCGGCCGCGCCACTCGGGCGGCTTGGTGTAGACGGGGCCCTCCAGGAGGTTCGCCATCGCGCCCGGGGCGAAGGAGTCGTCCCGATGGGACTCGGCGTTGCCGAGGACCCCGGGCAGCAGCCGGGCCACGGCCTCCGTGATCACCAGGACGGCGGCTTCCCCGCCGGCCAGCACGTAGTCCCCGATGGAGACCTCGACGACCCGCAGCCGGGTGGCGTACTCATCGATCACCCGTCGGTCGATGCCCTCGTACCGCGCCGGGGTGAAGAGCAGCCAGGGCTCGGCGGAGAGCTCGACGGCCAGTTCCTGGGTGAACGGCCGGCCGCTGGGCGTGGGCACGACGAGCACCGGGGAGTGCGCCCCGGCCTCGTAACCGTCGGCCAGGGACTCGTCCAGGGCGTCGCCCCAGGGCTCGGTCTTCATGACCATGCCGGGACCGCCGCCGTAGGGGGTGTCGTCGACCGTGTTGTGCCGGTCGTACGTCCACTCCCGCAGATCATGGACGTGGACGTCCAGCACGCCCCGGGCGCGCGCCTTGCCGACGAGGGAGACGTTCAGCGGTTCCAGGTACTCCGGGAAGATCGTGACGACGTCGAGCCGCATCAGGCGTCGCCCTTCGGCGCCTCGTCCGTGCCCCCGCCGGCCGCCTCGTCGGCCTCCTCGTCGCGGGAGGAGGCGATCACGGCCTCGCTCTCGTCGATCAGGCCGGGCGGCGGGGTGATGACCGCGCGCTGCTCCTCCAGGTCGATCTCGGTGACGATCTCCTCCACGAAGGGGATCATCACCTCGCTGCCGTCGGGGCGCTCCACGATGAACAGATCCTGCGAGGGCAGGTGGGAGATCTCGGTGATCCGGCCGATCTCGGTGCCGTCGGCGAGCACCACGTCGAGGTCGATCAGCTGGTGGTCGTAGAACTCGTCCTCGTCCTCGGGCAGTTCCTCCGGGTCCACCTCGGCGATCAGCAGGGTGTTGCGCAGGGCCTCGGCGGCGGTGCGGTCGCGCACACCCTCGAAGCGCAGCAGGAGCCTGCCGCTGTGGACCCGGCCCGTCTCGATCGTCAGTGGGCCCGTCGCCGCCGGTTCGGTGGCCAGGACGGCGCCGGGTCCGAGCCGCAGCTCCGGCTCGTCCGTTCGTACCTCGACGGTGACCTCGCCCTTGATGCCGTGGGCGCGGCCGATCCGCGCGACTACCAACTGCACGCTGTTCTCCGATTGGTGGGTGGGGGAGTCGGCCCGTCACGGAAACGCCCCGAGGGTCCGGGTGGCCGACGACAGTCCGGGTGGCCGACGACAAAGGCCGGGGACGGCCCGAAGGCCCTCCCCGGCCCTGGCCGGTGTTCAACTCGCTGATCAGCGAACCTGGTCCACATCGACGAGGTCGACGCGGATCCCACGGCCGCCGATGGCACCCACGACCGTGCGCAGAGCGCGAGCGGTGCGGCCGTTACGGCCGATCACCTTGCCGAGGTCGTCGGGGTGGACCCGGACCTCCAGCACGCGCCCGCGGCGCAGGGTGCGCTCGGCAACCTGCACGTCGTCGGGGTTGTCGACAATGCCCTTCACGAGGTGCTCGAGAGCCTCCTCGAGCATGCTCAGGCCTCGGTCGACTCGGTGGACGCGGGGGCCTCAGCCGCCTCGTCCGCCTTCTTGTCGGACTTCTTGGCCTTGGGGGTGATGGCCTCACCCTTGGCCTCGTCGCCGTCCGAGGACAGCGCCTCGAACAGCGCGCGCTTGTCAGCCTTGGGCTCCGGCTGCAGCAGCGGCGCGGGGGCCGGGAGGCCCTTGTGGGCCTGCCAGTCACCGGTGAGCTTCAGGATCGCGAGGACCGGCTCGGTCGGCTGGGCGCCGACGGACAGCCAGTACTGCGCGCGCTCTGCGTTGACCTCGATGCGCGAGGGGTTCTGCACCGGGTGGTACAGGCCGATCTCCTCGATGGCCCGGCCATCACGGCGGGTACGGGAGTCGGCGACGACGATGCGGTAGTGAGGCGAACGGATCTTGCCCAGACGCTTCAGCTTGATCTTGACTGCCACGGAAGTGGTGTCTCCTGGTCTCAGACGTGGTTGGGCACAACTAGATGCCACGTGGGGTTGCGGTACTCGGAGTGCCCGATGGACGCGTCAGCCGGAGGAGAGAGGGGTCCTGTGCGACTGTCGAGTACAGCTAGCCATTGTGCCACACCACTTCGGCTCACCCCACCGCGACCGCCGCTTCCGGGATCTGGAACGGCTTGCCGCAGCCGCCGCAGACGATCGGGGCCTGGGCCAGGACCGACGGGACGACGCGGACGTTGCGTCCGCAGTCGCAGACGGCCTTGACGCGGACCCCGCCCCCGGAGGAACCGTGCCGGGCGGCAGGGCCCCGGAAGGAGCGCTTGGTGTCGGCGGCGGTGGCGACCGTGTGCGCCTTGAGGGCGCGCTGCAGCCGTTCGGTGGTCGGGCGGTACCGGCGCTTGGCCTCCGGATTCAGCGTGACCAGCGAGAATCCGCTGCTGGGGTGGGGTTCCTCGGCATGATCGAGGCCCAGCTCCTCGGCGATCGCGAGGAAGCGTCGGTTGTGGTAGCGGCCGGCGCGGGAGGTGTCTCGGACTCCTCTCGCGGCGGCGATGCCGTGGACTGCCTCATGGAGCAGTCGCTCGAAGGAGAGCTCGGCGCCACAGGCGGACGAGGACTCTCCGATCAGGGACTCGGGCGCGGCTAGATCGGGCAGCTCGGGGTGGTACCGCTGAATGTCGGCCCACGCCTGTGCCAGCTCTGCGGCAAGTACAGGTGGTGTCGTGCTCACGTCGTGACAACGAGCCCGAGTGCCCCGGTGTTCCTATTCCGGGGCATCCCAAATAATTTGCACGTACCAGTCAGTTGCCCTTGATGCGTCCGGACGAGGGCGGGTACGCAGAACTGCGGAGAAGGCGCACAGCTCGCACCAAGGTGGTGCACAGCGTGCGGTACGCCCGGCGGCTTCGGATGTGAGGTGCGCCGGCAACCCGCGCTCCTGACGAATCCGCCCGGAAGACTACCCTTCCGTCCGCTCGACGTGCCCGGCGCGGGGTGTCGGGTAAGACTGGTCGGAGAGCAGACGTGGGACGGGGCGCACGACCGGGGCACGCAAGCACTGCTCCACAACCCCTGGACGGAACGGCGGATGCGCAGTTCTCTGGCTACGGGGGTGCGGAACACACGCACACGGGGGGACGTCCACTCGGGCACGACCGACCTCTTGGCGGATTGGGGCACTTTCCATGACACCAACGCTCGTCCGGAACCAGCTGGGCGCGGATGCCTCCGCGCCGGCGGACGCCGGTACCCGCGCACGCGACTGGGCCGAGATCCAGGAACGCATGCTCGCGCCGCTGTACGAGGCGGTGTACGACCGGATGGAAGTCGGGGCCGCCACCCGGATGCTGTCCCTCGGCTGCGGTTCGGGCCTCGCGATGCTCGTCGCGGCGGCCCGGGGGGCGCACGTCACGGGTGTGGACTCCGACCGGGAGCGCCTCGCGCTGGCCCGCGCGCGGCTGCTGCCCGACGCCGGCTGGGACGACGCTCCCGCGCACTCCCCGCACCTGGCCCGGCGTCGGGCCCGGCTGCTGGAGGACGGGCGGCCCGCGCCCGCCGGCGCGGACGGCGCTCCGTACAACCTGATCACGGTATTCGAGCCGATCGGCTGCGCGGCCGGGGACTCCGAGGGGCTGGTGCCGGCGCTGCGGTCGGCCGTGCCGCTGGTCGTCCGGGGCGCGGCCGTGGTGCTGACAAGCTGGGGTCCGCCGGAGCGCTGCGCCACGGCCGCGGTGCTGCGGGTGGCCGCCCGAATGGCGGAGTCCGCGCGTCCGCCGCGTACGGAGCCCGGCAGGTGGCGGCCCACGCTCCGGGACGACCTGGAGGACGTGGCGGCGCGGGCCGGGCTGAAGCCGGACGGTTCGGGGCGGGTGTCCTGCCCGTTCGGGTACGCGGACGTGGGCAGCGCGGTGCGCGGGCTGCTGTCCACCGGGCTCTTCGACGCCGCCGTACGGGCCACGGACCGCTCCCAGGTGGAGAAGGAGGTCGCGGAGGCCCTGCATCCGTACCGGCGCCAGGACGGCACGGTGTGGATGCCGAACGTCTTCCGTTATCTGGTCTGCGTGACCTGAGCGGCCGCCTCCGCTTCCGGACGCAGGTAAGGGGCGCCCTTGAGAAAGGGCGCCCCTTACCTGCGTGCCCGGGTCCGGTTACATGAACTTCTTGAACTCGTCCGGCAGCTCGAAGTTCTTGTCGTCCTGGGCGGGCAGACCGAACGCGCCGCCCTGGGCCGCCTGCTCACGCCGTTCGGCGGCGGCGGCCTCCTCGGCCTTGCGCTTCATGGGGTTGCCGCTCTTGCGCTTGCCCTTGGCCTGCTTGACCTGCTTCTTCTGGCGGCCGGGACCACCACCCATGCCGGGCATCCCCGGCATCCCGGGCATGCCGCCGCCCTGGGCCATCTTCGACATCATCTTGCGGGCCTCGAAGAAGCGCTCCACCAGGCTCTTGACCGCGGAGACCTCGACGCCCGAACCCTTGGCGATACGGGCCCGCCGCGAACCGTTGATGAGCGTCGGCTCGGCGCGCTCCTTGGGGGTCATCGACTTGATGATCGCGGCGGTGCGGTCGATGTCGCGCTCGTCGATGTTGTTGATCTGGTCCTTGATCTGCCCCATGCCGGGCAGCATCCCGAGCAGCTTGGAGATGGAGCCCATCTTGCGGACCTGCTCCATCTGCGCCAGGAAGTCGTCGAGGGTGAAGTCCTTCCCCCCCTTGCTCGACTGGAGCTTGGAGGCCATTTTGGCGGCCTCTTCCTGGCTGAACGTCTTCTCCGCCTGCTCGATCAGGGTGAGCAGATCACCCATGTCGAGGATGCGGGAGGCCATCCGGTCCGGGTGGAACGCGTCGAAGTCCTCCAGCTTCTCGCCGTTCGACGCGAACATGACCTGCTTGCCCGTGACATGGGCGATCGACAGGGCCGCGCCACCGCGGGCGTCGCCGTCGAGCTTGGAGAGCACCACGCCGTCGAAGCCGACGCCGTCGCGGAAGGCCTCGGCGGTGTTGACCGCGTCCTGACCGATCATCGCGTCGACGACGAAGAGGATCTCGTCGGGGCTGACGGCGTCGCGGATGTCCGCGGCCTGCTGCATCAGTTCCTGGTCGATACCGAGGCGGCCGGCGGTGTCGACGATGACGATGTCGTGGACCTTGGCCTTGGCGAACTCGATGGAGTCCTTGGCGACCTGGACCGGGTCGCCGACGCCGTTGCCCGGCTCGGGGGCGTACACCGCGACGCCGGCGCGCTCGGCGACGACGCTCAGCTGGTTGACGGCGTTGGGGCGCTGAAGGTCACAGGCGACGAGCAGCGGGGAGTGGCCCTGGCCCTTGAGCCAGAGGCCGAGCTTTCCGGCCAGCGTCGTCTTACCGGCACCCTGGAGACCGGCGAGCATGATCACGGTGGGGGCGGTCTTGGCGAACCGCAGCCGCCGGGTCTCGCCGCCGAGGATGGAGACGAGCTCCTCGTTGACGATCTTGACGACCTGCTGGGCGGGGTTCAGCGCCTGGGAGACCTCGGAGCCGCGCGCCCGCTCCTTGACGTTGGCGATGAAGGCCCGGACCACGGGCAGGGCGACGTCGGCTTCCAGCAGGGCGATACGGATCTCGCGTGCCGTGGCGTCGATGTCCGCCTCGGACAAGCGGCCCTTGCCCCTGAGGTTCTTGAAAGTCGCGCTAAGGCGGTCGGAGAGAGTATCGAACACGGCGCTCGTCGGTCCTCAGGGTCGGGGGCGGGGCAGGTCAATCGCCCTCCAGGGTATCCGTCCCCCGGAGAACACCAAGCCCTCGCCCGGATCCGGAGTCCGGCGAGGGCTGTGGAGAGGTGGTGTACGGGTCAGCCGAGAGCCTTCTCGACCTCCCGGGCTACCTCGGCGGCCCGGGCCGGGGACAGCGGTTCGTCGTCGGTCCCGGTGACGTAGAAGGCGTCCACGGCGTTGGCGCCGAGGGTCGAGACGTGGGCGCTCCGCACCCGTACCGCACTCCCGTCCAGGGCCCGGCCGATCCGGTGCAGCAGTCCCGGGGCGTCCTGGGCGCGGACCTCGATGACGGTGGCGCGGCGGGAGCCCGCGGCGGCCACGGTGACCCGGGGCGGCGGGGCCTTCACACCGCGCCGTCGCGGATAGGCCGCCTCGCGCTCGGCGAGGCGGGCCCGGATGTCCAGGGAGCCGTCCAGGGCGCGTACGAGGTCGGCGCGCAGGCGGGCGGCATGCGGGAGGGACCCGTACTCGGCGGCGACCCGCCAGCTGAGCAGCAGCAGGTCCGCCCGCTCCCCCAGCTCGTTCGGCAGCTCCACCGCGCGCAGGTCGGCGGCGCGCACGGTGAGGCGGTGCAGGGCGAGGACTCCGGCGGCGGCGGGGAGGACCCCGGGGCGGTCGGGCAGGGCGATGAGGAGTTCGACGCCGACGGGTTCCACTTCGCCGTCCCCGGCGGGCTCCTCGGGCTGGGTGTGCAGGGCGAGGACGGGTTCGCCGGTGCGCAGGGCCTCGATGGTGAGGCGTTCGTGCTCGGCGCTGGGGAGCGCTTCCTCGGGCTCCTCGGGGAACTCCCCGGCGAGGACGGCTCCGACCCGTTTGACCAGGTCGGCGACGAGGGAGGCCCGCCAGGCGGACCAGGCGGCCGGCCCGGTGGCGAGCGCGTCGGCCTCGGTGAGGGCGTGCAGCAGCTCCAGGGTGGAGGCGGTGGAGACGGCGGCCGCGACCGACTGCACGGTGGCGGGGTCGTCGAGGTCGCGCCGGGTGGCGGTGTCGACGAGCAGCAGATGGTGGCGTACGAGGGTGGCGATGACGCCCACGTCGTGCTTGTCGAAGCCGATCCGGGTGGCCATGTCCCGGGCGATGACCTCGCCGGCCACCGAGTGGTCGCCGGGCCAGCCCTTCCCGATGTCGTGGAGGAGGGCGGCGACCAGGAGGAGGTCGGGGCGGTGGACGCGGCGGGTGAGGGAGGCGGCGCGGACGGCGGTCTCCACCAGGTGCCGGTCGACGGTCCAGGTGTGGACGGGGTTGCGCTGGGGGCGGCAGTGGACGCGTTCCCAGTCGGGGAGCAGCCGGGTGATGATCCCCTCCGCTTCGAGCGCCTCCCAGACGCCGACCGTTGCCTCCCCAGCGCCGAGCAGGGTGACGAGTTCCTCGCGGGCCTCGGGGGGCCACGGGACCGGCAGCGGCCGGGCGGTCGTCGCCAGGTGGCGCACGAGGTGGCGGGAGAGCGGGAGTCCGGCCTCGGCGGCGGCCGCGGCGGCGCGCAGAGTGAGGACGGGGTCGCGTTCCGGGCGGGCGGCGCGGGCGAGGACCACTTCGCCGTCCGCGTCCACCACACCGTCGGCGAGCGGGGTGCGCTCGGGGGCGGGCTTGGCGCCGAGGCCGCCGCCGAGCAGGGCGCGGAGCCTGGGGCGGGCGGAGCGGGCGCGCAGCACCCGGTTGACCTCGCGCCAGGTGACGTCGGTGGCGTACGAGACCGTCCGCGCGGCCTCGTACACCTGGCGGAGCAGGGTGTCGGCGTCGAGCAGGCCGAGGGCCTGGGCGACCTGGTCCTGTTCCTGGAGGGCGAGCCGGTCGGTGGCGCGCCCGGTGGTGAGGTGGAGGGCGTCGCGGGCGTCCAGGAGGGTGCGGCGGGCCCGGTCGAGACCCTCGCGGGGGGCGTCGGCGACCCAGGAGGCGGCCACGGCGCGCAGGGCGGTGGCGTCGCGGAGGCCGCCTCGGGCCTCCTTGAGGTCGGGTTCCAGGAGGAACTGGAGCTCGCCCATCCGCTCGGCCCGTTCCTGGCACAGCTCGAGGAGGGCGGGGAGACGTTTGGGGGCTTGGTTGCGCCAGTCGGCGAGGATCGCGGTGCGCAGGGAGGCGACGAGCCCGAGGTCTCCGGCGACCGGCCGGGCGTCCAGCAGGCCGAGCTGCACCTTGAGGTCCTCGCCCGCTGTCTTCCTGGCCTCGCCGGGGGTGCGTACGGAGTGGTCGAGGGCCAGGCCCAGGTCCCAGACCGGGTACCAGACGGCGTCGGCGAGGGCGGCGAGGGCCGCCGCGTCGGCACTGCCGTCGTGCAGCAGGAGCAGGTCGAGGTCGCTGCGCGGGGAGAGCTCGCCGCGGCCGTAGCCGCCGACGGCGACGAGGGCGGCGCCGCGCACGCCGGTGCGGGTCGCGGCGGCGGTGAACAGGGCGGTGAGCCAGTCGTCGGTGAGGCGGGCGAGGGCCTCACGGCGCGGCGGCCCGGACCGCGCCTCCTGCTGGAGGAGGCGCAGCCGGGCCGCCGCGTAGCCGCTGGGTCCCGAGCCTTCGGTTTCGGTGGTCACTTCGGTACTCGTCACCCAGTTGCCTTCCGTTCGTGGGCCGTCGGTCAGAGGGCGTCCGGGCCGCGTTCGCCGGTCCGTACCCGGACGGCGGTGTCGACCGGGACGCTCCAGACCTTGCCGTCTCCGATCTTGCCGGTTCGGGCGGCCTTGACGACGACCTCGATGAGCTGTTCGGCGTCCTCGTCCTCGACGAGGACCTCGATGCGGATCTTGGGGACCAGGTCGACGGTGTACTCGGCGCCCCGGTAGACCTCGGTGTGGCCGCGCTGCCGCCCGTAACCGCTGGCCTCGGTGACGGTGAGCCCCTGGACGCCGAAGGCCTGGAGGGCCTCCTTGATCTCGTCCAGCCGGTGGGGCTTCACGACCGCGGTGATGAGCTTCATGCGTCCACCTTCTTTGCCTTCGGTGCTGCCGTCGGGTCCGTCGCGGGGGCGGTGGTGCGGGAGACCGATCCGCCGCCCGTGCCGCTGAAGTCGTAGGCCGTCTCGGCGTGCTCGACCTGGTCGATGCCGGAGATCTCGTCGTCCTCGGAGACCCGCATCCCGATCGTCTTGTGGATCACCAGAGCGATGACGGCGGAGACGAGCAGAGAGTACGCGAGGACGGCGACGACGCCGACGGTCTGCTTGCCGAGCTGTTCGAGGCCGCCGCCGTAGAAGAGGCCCTTGGCGTCGGACTGGACGCCTCCGGTGGCGAAGAAGCCGACCAGGATGGAGCCGATGATGCCGCCGACGAGGTGGACGCCGACGACGTCCAGGGAGTCGTCGTAGCCGAACTTGTACTTCAGGCCGACCGCCATGGCGCACAGGACACCGGCGATGGCGCCGATCGCGATCGCGCCGAGGGGGCTGACCGAGCCACCCGCGGGAGTGATGGCGACGAGGCCGGCGACCGCGCCGGAGGCGGCGCCCAGGGTGGTGAAGGAGCCGTGGCGCAGCTTCTCGTAGACGAGCCAGCCGAGGACGGCGGCGGCGGTGGCGACCTGGGTGTTCAGGAACATGACCGCGCCGACGCCGTCGTCGTTGCCGAGCCAGGATCCGGCGTTGAAGCCGAACCAGCCGAACCACAGGAGCGCCGCGCCGAGCATGACGAGCGGCAGGCTGTGCGGCCGCATCGGGTCCTTCTTGAAGCCGATGCGCTTGCCGATGACCAGGATGACGCCGAGGGCGGCGGCGCCGGCGTTGATGTGGACGGCCGTACCGCCGGCGAAGTCGATGACGCCCATCTCGAAGAGCCAGCCGCCGGAGCCCCAGACCCAGTGGGCGACGGGGAAGTACACGATGGTGACCCACAGGACGATGAACAGCGCCCACGCGGTGAACTTCACGCGGTCGGCGAGCGCACCGCTGATCAGGGCCGGGGTGAGGACGGCGAACATCAGCTGGAAGGCGGCGAAGACGTACACCGGGATGGTGTAGCCGTCCCAGAGTTCGGTGACGCCGATGTTGCTGAGGCCGACGTAGTCGGAGCTCCAGCCGATGACCGAGCCGACGTCGGAGCCGAAGGCGAGGCTGAATCCGTAGAGCACCCACAGGACCGTGACGATCCCGAGGCTGATGAAGCTCATCATCAGCATGTTGAGGGTGCTCTTGACGCGGACCATGCCTCCGTAGAAGAAGGCCAGGCCGGGGGTCATGAGCATCACCAGGGCCGAGCAGATGAGCATGAACCCGGTGTTGGCGGCAGACAGCTCAGGGGCGTCTGCGGCAAGCGTCGTGATGCCTGGGGGCATCGGCGTCTCCTAGTCGTCGGTGCGGCCGCGGCGTGCGGGGGAATGCTGCGGGACCACTGGGGAACAGGTGCGGGCCGGTTATGAGCCACGAGGTTGGCGGAGGGCCGTTTCATGGGATGCCGCACGATGTTTCGCGAGCGTGACGAAGAGGGATCGCGTGTTACGGCCGAATGAATCGGGGGTGGCGCGTCCGGTGCCCTGCCTACCATGCAGCGCACGCCGCATACGGTGCGGTTGAAACGCCCGGGGGACGGCTCTTGGGGCCGGAAAGCACGAAACCGGCCACGGCGGCCCTCCGTGTGACCAGGCGATGGGGGAGCCGAGTCGGGCTGTACGGAAGGGGCGCCGCGGCCGGGGCCGGGGGTGCCGGTCAGACCGTTTCGGCGGTCTCCGGCAGCTGTTCGTGGAGCAGTTCGGTGAGCCGGGCGACGTCGGCGACATCGCCGAAGTCCCTGGCAGCGGTGTCGACGGTCTTGCGCAGGCGGGTGTTCACGCGCTCGGAGCGGACCTTCTTGGCGATCTTCAGGGCGCGGGTGGCGAGCACGGTGGACTCCTCGGGCTCGCGCTGGAGGAGATGGACGGTGGCCATGCCGATGAGGTTGAGCGCGTAGGAGCGCTGGTGCTCGTCGTCCTCGCCGAACAGTTCGACGGCCTTCTCCATGACGGGCTCGGCGAGCGAGGCGTAGGTGGGGCTGCGGCCGGCGACATAGGCCAGGTCGCGGTAGGAGTGGGCGTTCTCCCCGTTCAGCTCGGCCTCGGAGAAGAAGCGGATCCAGTCGGGCTCGGGCTCGCCGTCGAGTCCGGCGTCCAGGAAGGTGTCCTCGGCCATCCGGACGGCCCGCTTGCACTTGCTGGGCTGGCCCATGTTGGCGTAGGCGCGGGCCTCCATCGCATACAGCATGGCCTGCGTACGGGAGGTGGCGCAGTCACGACTGCCGTACTGCGCGAGGTGGATCAGCTCCAGGGCGTCGTCGGGGCGGCCCAGGTGGATCATCTGCCGGCTCATGCTGGAGAGGATGTAGCTGCCGAGCGGCTTGTCCCCGGCCTCCTTGGCGGCGTGCAGGGCCAGCACGAAGTACTTCTGGGCGGTGGGCTGGAGGCCGACGTCGTAGCTCATCCAGCCGGCCAGCTCGGCCAGTTCGGCGGCGCAGCGGAAGAGCCGCTGGGCGGTGGGGCCCGGCTGGGGCTCCTGGAGCAGGTCGGTGACCTCGTGCAGTTGTCCGACGACGGCCTTGCGGCGCAGCCCGCCGCCGCACTGGGCGTCCCACTGCCGGAACATCGCGGTGGTCGACTCCAACAGGTCCAGCTCGGGCCGGGAGAGCCGGGAGGGGCGGTGGTCGGAGGCCGGGGCCTCCGGCTCGCCGGTGCCCTGGACGGGGACGGGGACAGGCACCAGCCAGCGCTGCATCGGCTCGATGAGCGCGGGCCCCGCGGCCAGCGCCAGCGAGCTGCCGAGGAAGCCGCGCCGGGCGAGCATCAGGTCGCTGCGGGAGAACTCGCTGAGCAGGGCGACGGTCTGCGGGCCGGCCCAGGGCAGGTCGACCCCGGCCACCGAGGGTGACTGGTGTGCGGTGCGCAGCCCGAGCTGTTCGACGGCGACGACGGCGCCGAAGCGCTCCGAGAACAGCTCGGAGAGGATGCGCGGGATCGGCTCCCGAGGCTGCTCGCCGTCGAGCCAGCGCCGCACCCGGGAGGTGTCGGTGCTGATGTGGTGGGCGCCCATCTGCCGCGCCCGCCGGTTCACCTGGCGAGCCAGCTCGCCCTTGGACCAGCCACTTCGGACGAACCACGACCCCAACTGACCGTTGGGACGCTTTCCGGCATCCGTGTCGCCTGCGCCGCTGCCACTCACTGGAACGCCCCCATCCCGCTGAAACCTCATCGCGCGAACCATTATCAGAATGCCGTGCATCGGTGCTGCCCGTACGGGAGTTGGAACCCACCGACATCATCGAACAGGAAATCGAGTTGCCTGCGGCATACCCATGGGCGCACATGCTCCCAGGCTTCGTGTACCGACGGTAATCCTACGATCACCCCTCTCGCGAGGGGAATTGAGGAAACGCCACCATTCGCCACCCCTTCGAATGAACCCGACTGCCGCTGTGCGCGCTTGACTTGAGGGATCAGGACCGAGGGCGAGCGGACGGAAGCACTCGGGGGCGCGTACACCGTCTCGCACTCCCTTTCGCACTACCGCGCACGCCACTCGATCGAGTTGCAGCGACGGAGGGTTACCCGAGCGGCGCGGGTCGTAACCACCGACGAGCCGGACCCGTTGGAGGGGGCATGGGCTTCACGATCGGCGGCATCCGGGAGATGCGATCCGGTGCGCGGCGACGCCACCGCGGCACCGACGGAACGGCGGTGGCCGAGTACACGGCACTGTGGGGCTGGGCGGTGACGCCCGGGGCGCGGGCCGAGGCCGGCTCCTGCTCGTGCGGCGATCCGGTGTGCCCCTCCCCCGGGGCCCACCCGCTGGGCTTCGCCCGGGAGGTCCCGGCGGGCACCGGGCTGGACCGCGCGGCGGACGCCTGGGCCGAGACGCCCGGCGCGGCGATGCTGCTGCCGGTGGGCCGTTCCTTCGACGTCCTGGACGTCGCGGAGCAGGCCGGGCGGCGGGCGCTGGTGCGGATGGAGCGGATGGGGCTGCCGCTGGGCCCGGTCGCGGTGACGCCGACCGGGCGGGCGCAGTTCTTCGTCGCCCCCGGGGCCGCCGCCGAGCTGCCCGAGCTGCTCTACCGGATGGGCTGGGACGACGCGGACCTGGATCTGCGCGCCCTCGGCCCGGGGACGCACATCACCGCCCCGCCCTGCGACCTCGGCGGCCTAGGCCCGGTCCGCTGGCTGCGGCCCCCGGTGCTGGACACGGCGGCCGCTCCCCCGCAGGCGCGGCTGCTGCTGGGGACCTTGGCGTACGTCTGCCACCGGTCCTAGAAGTCACGGAAACGGCGGACGGGCGGCAGGCTCCTCGCAGGAGCCGCCGCCCGTCCGCCGTACCGGAAGCGGAGCAGGTCAGTCGCCGATCAAGGCGTCCACGAAGGCGCCCGGCTCGAACGGGGCGAGGTCGTCCGCCCCTTCGCCGAGGCCGATCAGCTTCACCGGTACGCCCAGCTCGCGCTGGACCGCGATGACGATGCCGCCCTTGGCGGTGCCGTCGAGCTTGGTGAGGACGATGCCGGTGATGTCCACGACCTCCGCGAACACCCGGGCCTGGACGAGACCGTTCTGTCCGGTGGTGGCGTCCAGGACGAGCAGGATCTCGTCCAGCGGGCCGTGCTTCTCCACGACGCGCTTGACCTTGCCCAGCTCGTCCATGAGACCGGTCTTGGTGTGCAGCCGGCCCGCGGTGTCGATGAGGACGACGTCCGCGCCCTCGGCGATGCCTTCCTTGACCGCGTCGTAGGCGATCGACGCCGGGTCGCCGCCCTCGGGCCCGCGGACCGTACGGGCTCCGACGCGCTCGCCCCAGGTCTGGAGCTGGTCGGCGGCGGCGGCGCGGAAGGTGTCGGCCGCGCCGAGCACCACGCTGCGGCCGTCGGCGACGAGCACCCGGGCCAGCTTGCCGGTGGTGGTGGTCTTGCCGGTGCCGTTGACGCCGACGACCATGACGACGCCGGGCGTCTCGGCCCCGCCCTCGGTCTTGACCTCGCGGTCGAAGTCCGGGCCGAGCAGGGTGATCAGCTCCTCACGGAGCAGGGTGCGCAGCTCGTCCGGGGTGCGGGTGCCGAGCACGCGGACGCGCTCGCGGAGCCGCTCGACCAGTTCCTGGGTGGGGGCGACGCCGACGTCGGCGGTGAGGAGGGTGTCCTCGATCTCCTCCCAGGTGTCCTCGTCGAGGTTGTCCCGGGAGAGCAGGGTGAGGAGCCCCTTGCCCAGGGAGTTCTGCGAGCGGGCGAGCCGGGCCCGCAGGCGGACGAGCCGGCCGGCGGTGGGCTCGGGGATCTCCAGCGCGGGTGGCGCGGGGGCCTCGGCGACCGGGGCCTCCTCCACGGGCGCGGTGGCGTCCGGGAGGCCGACTTCGTCGATGGTGCGCCGCGCTTCGTCGCGCGGCGTCTCGGCCTCCTCGCCGACCTGCGGTTCGGCGGGAGGGGTGATGGTCGGCGTGCTCGGCGGCGGGGGCGGCAGCTGCTTCTTCTTGCGGCTGCCGACCACGAGCCCGCCGACCAGGCCGACAGCGACCAGGGCGATGACTACAGCGAGGATGACGATTTCGACGAGTTCCATAACCCGTCCAGTATCGGCCACGGCCGTGCCGCGGGCGCTGCCCCGGCTGACCCCCCGGCGATCCGGCGGGGCCATATGCACCTTTTGGCCGCAATGCGAACACGGGCCCCTACACTTCTGACGCCTCGTCAGGTACGGTGCGCCCGCCCGATCGCACAGCCGCCCGCCTGTCTGCCCGTACAGACGCCCGCCCCGGCGAAGGGACGCCTCCGATGGCCTTCACAGTGGTCCGGTTCAATCTCGTCGAGCCCGACGCCACCCCTGTATCGCTCTCGGCCCGCTATCGCGCCGCCCTGGAGATGGCGGCGTACGCGGACGAGCACGGCGTCGACACGGTGCAGACCGAGGAGCACCACGGGGTGGCGAACTCCTGGCTGCCCTCCCCGTTCACCTTCGCCGGAGCGGTCTTCGGCGCCACCCGCCGGATCGCGGTGACCGTCTCGGCGATCATCGGCCCGCTGCACGACCCGCTGCGGCTCGCGGAGGACATCGCGGTGCTGGACCTGCTGAGCGCGGGCCGGCTGGTGACGGTCGCGGGGATCGGTTACCGCCCGGAGGAGTACGAGCGGGCCGGGGTCGAGTGGGGGCGGCGCGGCAGGCTCCAGGACGAGCTGCTGGAGACGCTGCTGGCCGCGTGGAGCGGGGAGCCGTTCCCGTACCGGGGCCGTACGGTACGCGTCGCCCCCCGCCCGTTCACGCGTCCGCACCCGATGCTGCTGGTCGGCGGCAGCTCACGGGCGGCGGCGCGGCGGGCGGCCCGGCTGGGACTGCCGCTGTTCCCGAGCGCGCATCTGCCGGAGCTGGAGGCGTACTACCGGGAGCAGTGCGCGGCCCACGGGACGGAGGGCTTCTGCATGATGCCCGCGGAACGTACGCCGCTGCTGCACGTCTCGGACGACCCGGAGCGGACGTGGGCGCTGTACGGCGAGCACCTGCTGCACGAGGCACGGACGTACGCCTCCTGGCAGTCCAAGGACATCCGCTCGGCGGTGCGCTCGGCGGCGACGACGGTGGCGGAGCTGCGCGAGGAGGGGGTGTATCGGATCGTCACGCCGGCCGAGCTGGCCGGCTTGGAGGCGGATTCGCTGGTGCTGCATCCGCTGTGCGGCGGGATGCCGGTGGAGGAGGGGTGGCGGAGTCTGCGGCTGTTCTGCGAGGCGGCGGGAAAGCCGACGGCCCCGGCTCAAGGGTGAGCCGGGGCCGTCGGCAAGGAAGAGAGGGGCAGCGGGGAAGTCAGCCCATCTCCTCCAGCGTTTTGCCCTTGGTCTCCTTCACGAACTTGAGCACGAAGGGGATCGAGAGCACGGCGAAGCAGGCGTAGATGATGTACGTCCCCGAGAGGTTCCAGTCGGACAGGCTCGGGAAGCTGGCGGTGATCGCCCAGTTGGCGATCCACTGCGCGAAGACGGCGACGCCGAGGGCGGCGGCGCGGAGCCGGTTCGGGAACATCTCGCCCAGGAAGACCCAGACGACGACACCCCACGACAGCGCGAAGAAGAGCACGAACACATGGGCGGCGATCAGGGCGACGGCGCCCTGGGTCTCGGGCAGCTTCCCGTCGACCAGGTCGGCGGAGAAGGCCCACGCCTCGACGGCGAGCGCGACCGCCATGCCGACGGAGCCGACGAGGGCGAGCGGCCTGCGGCCGACCCGGTCCACCAGCACCATCGCGATCACCGTGCCGATGATGTTGATGATCGAGGTGGTGAACGAGTAGAAGAAGGAGTCGGTCGGGTCGACGCCGACGGACTGCCACAGCGTCGCCGAGTAGTAGAACGCGACGTTGATGCCGACGAGCTGCTGGAACATCGAGAGGCCGATGCCGACCCAGACGATGGGCAGGAAGCCGAAGCGGCTGCCCAGCAGGTCCTTGAAGGAGGACTTGTGCTCACGGTGCATGGCGGTCTCGATCTCGGCCACGCGCGCGTCGAGGTCGATCTTGTCGCCCTCGACCTCTTCGAGGATCTTGCGGGCCTCGGCCTTCTTGCCGACCGAGATGAGGAAGCGCGGGGACTCGGGGATCGCGAAGGAGAGCAGGCCGTACAGGATCGCCGGGACGACCATCACGCCGAGCATCCACTGCCAGGCCTCCAGGCCCAGGATCTCGCCGCGCTGGTCACCGTCGGCGATCTGGAGGACGGCGTAGTTGACCAGCTGGGAGATGGCGATGCCGATGACGATCGCGGCCTGCTGGAAGGAACCGAGCCGACCGCGGTAGGCGGGCGGGGAGACCTCGGCGATATAGGCCGGGCCGATCACGGACGCCATGCCGATGGCGAAGCCGCCGATGATGCGCCACATCGCCAGGTCCCAGAGTGCGAACGGCAGGGCGGAGCCGATGGCGCTGGCGGTGAAGAGCACCGAGGCGATCTGCATGCAGCGGATGCGGCCGATCCGGTCCGCGATCCGGCCGGCGGTGGCGGCGCCGATCGCACAGCCGATCAGCGCGATGGCGATGACCTGGGCGAGCGTTCCGGAACCGATGTCGTACCGGTCGCGGATCGCCTCGACGGCCCCGTTGATGACGGAGCTGTCGTAGCCGAAGAGGAAGCCGCCCATCGCCGCGGCCGCGGTGATGAAGATGACATGGCCGAGGTGGTCCGGGTGGGCCGCCCTCGCCCCGGACTCGGGTCCGTTCGCTGTGCTGCTGGTCACGTGAACTCCTGATGCCTGGCCGGGGGTCAGACGTGGGGTGTGAGCCTTCCCAGTGGCGCACACCATTCAGCCCGCCACCACTTGAAGGCGAAATCAACTTCGCAGAGGTTATGTCTTCAAGAAACGAAGTCAAACAGTGGGTCCCCGCCCGTGTACCCAGGAGCGCGCGATAGGTGCCTTGAACTCCTGGTGTATCGATGAAAGTCAGCGCAGCCGCTGGCTGATGACCTTCGAGACGCCGTCACCCTGCATGGACACGCCGTACAGCGCGTCGGCGACCTCCATCGTCCGCTTCTGGTGCGTGATCACGATCAGCTGGGAGCTCTCCTGGAGCTCCTCCATGATCCGGATCAGCCGCTGGAGGTTGGTGTCGTCGAGCGCGGCCTCGACCTCGTCCATCACGTAGAACGGACTGGGCCGGGCCTTGAAGATCGAGACCAGCAACGCCACCGCCGTCAGGGACCGCTCGCCGCCCGACAGCAGGGAGAGCCGCTTCACCTTCTTGCCCGGCGGACGCGCCTCGACGTCCACTCCGGTGGCGAGCATGTTGTCCGGGTCGGTCAGGATGAGCCGCCCCTCGCCCCCGGGGAAGAGCCGCGAGAAGACGCCCTCGAACTGCCGGGCGGTGTCGTGGTAGGCCTCCGTGAAGACCTGCTCGACCCGCTCGTCGACCTCCTTGATCACCTGGAGCAGATCGGCCCGGGTCTTCTTCAGGTCTTCAAGCTGCTCGGACAGGAACTTGTGCCGATCCTCCAGCGCGGAGAACTCCTCCAGCGCGAGCGGATTCACCTTCCCGAGTTGCTGGTACGCCCGTTCGGCCGACCGCAGTCTCTTCTCCTGCTCGGGCCGCCGGTACGGCTTCGGCTGGTTGCGCGGGTCCTCCGGGTCCTCCGGCAGCTCCTCGCCCTCGGCGGCGGGCGACGGCGGGACGAGCTGGTCGGGGCCGTACTCGGAGACCAGCCCCGCGGGCTCCACACCGAGCTCCTCCAGGGCCTTCGTCTCCAGCTGCTCGATCCGCAGCCGCTTCTCCGCTCCCAGCACCTCTCCCCGGTGGACCGAGTCGGTGAGCTTGTCCAGCTCGCCCTTCAGCTCCCGGCCCCGGTCGCGCTCGACGGCCAGCTCGCGCTCCCGTTCGCCCTTCGCCGCCTCGGCAGACGTCCGCTCCTGGTCGGCCCGTACGAGGGACACCTCCACGTGCGCCAGCAGCTGACGGGCGCCCGAGGCGACGGCGGAGGCGACCTCGGTCTCGTACCGCAGCCGGGCCCGGCGCTGCTCGGCCCGGGTACGTGCCTCCCGTTCGGCGCGGGCGGCCCGGTCCAGCCCGTCCGCGCGCCCGGCCAGCGCCTTGACCCGCTCCTCGTGCGTACGAGCCTGGAGCCGGGCCTCCATCTCGGTCTGGCGGGCGTTGGCCCCGTCGGCGGCGAGCCGGTCCCGCACGGAGGTATCGGGCTCCTCGTCGGCCGGCGTCTCCTCGGCGACCAGCAGCCGCTCCGCGAGCTCCTCGGCCTCCTCGGTCGCCCGCTCCAGGGCCTCCTGGGCGCGGGTGGCGGAGGCGGTCATCCGCTCGGCCTCGCCCGCCGCGCTCCGGGCCGTCCCGGCGAGCCGCCCGAGCTGCTGGGCGAAGCCGGACTTCTCCCGCTCGGCCGCCCGGCGGCGCTCCCCCAACTCCTCGACGAGCGCGGCCTGCTCCGTGCGCCGCTCCCCCGCAAGACGCTGGGCCCGGGCCAGCTCCTCGCAACGTACGGCCAGGTCGGCCAGCTCGGCGGCGGCCTCGTCGACGGAGGCCTGCACCTCCAGGAGACTGGGCGCCCCGGCCGATCCGCCGTGCGCGAAGTGGGCGGAGAGCACGTCCCCTTCACCGGTGACCGCGGTCAGCCCGGGGTGCGCGGCGACCAGTTCCTCGGCCTCCTCCAGCGTCCCGACGACCACCATGTCCGGTACGAGGCGGCGTACGCCACCGAGCAGCGCGGCGGGCCCGCGCAGGAGGTCGGCCACGGCGGGCGCGGCGAGGGCGGTGGCCGTGTTCGCCTCGGCACGGGCGCTGGGGAGGGCGGCGGTGTCCGGGCCGGCGGGTTCGGCGGGAGCGCCGCCCTGACCGGGCAGCACCGCGGGGGCGGGCCCAGCCGCCTCTTCCCGCACGGGCACCTGCTCACCGGACTGTTCCGGTACGTGGCGGGGTCGGGCCTCCGCGGCGGCCGGGGCGGGCGTCGGCTCCCCGCCCAGCAGCATCGCCGCGCGCCCCGCGTCCCGTTCGCGCAGCAGCCGGATCGCGTCGGCGGCCGTGGCCGGGTCCGTGACGGCCACGGCGTCCGCCGCGCTGCCGAGGGCGGCCGCCACGGGGATCTCGTAGCCGGGCTCGACGGTGAGGAGTTCGGCGGCGGGCCCGAGGATTCCGGCGAGCCGGTCGCGGGCTCCGAGCAGCGCCCCCGTGCCGTCCTTGCGGCGCAGCCCCAGGGCGAGAGCCTCGTGCCGGGCCGCGACCGCCGCCCGCCTGCGCTCGGCGGCGGTGGCCTCGTCGCGTGCCGCGCTGTGGGCGGCCTGGGCCTCGGCGAGTGCCTGCTTGGCCTTCTCGTGGCGGGCGGTCAGCTCCTCGTCGACGCCGTCCAGCCCTTCGACCTCGGCCTTGAGCTGCTCGTACTCCTCCTGGGCGGTGACCGCGCGCTCCTGCGCCTCGTCGCGGGAGACGGCCAGCCGGTCGATCTCGGCCTGTGCCGAACCGGCCCGGCTGCGGGCCGCGTTGACCTGGCCGTTCAGCCGGGCGAGCCCTTCGCGCCGGTCCGCGATGGCGCGGGCGGCGTCCTTGAGCCGGCGCTCCTCGGCGGCCAGGTCGCGTTCCAGGTCGGCGCGGTGGGCGGCGGTGTCCTCCAGCGCGTGTTCGGCCGCCTCCAGGGCCGCCGTCAGTTCCGCTTCCTGCTCACGGATCCGAGCGGCCTCGCGCTCCAGGTCCTCGGGATCGCGGCCCCGGCGCTCCTCTGCCGGCGCCTCGGAGGCGCTGCGGACCCGGGCGTCGGCCAGCGAGACGGTGCCGCGGACCCGCTCGGCCAGTTGCGACAGCTCGTACCAGGTCTGCTGGGCCCGCTGGAGCCGGGGCGCGAGCCGGCGTACCTCGCCCTCCAGCTCGGCCTCGCGGGCGAGCGCCGCCCTCAGCTCGGCCTCGGCCGCGTCCTTGCGCTTCTTCAGCTCGGCCTCGTCGGCGATCTCGTCGCGCAGCGCGTTCCGCAGGGTCACCAGGTCGTCGGCGAGGAGCCGGAGCCGGGCGTCGCGCAGGTCCGCCTGGATGACGGCGGCCCGGCGGGCGACGGCGGCCTGCCGGCCGAGCGGCTTGAGCTGGCGGCGCAGTTCGTCGGTGAGGTCCTGGACCCGGGCCAGGTTGGCGCCCATCGCGTCCAGCTTGCGCAGCGCCTTCTCTTTCCGCTTGCGGTGCTTGAGGACACCTGCGGCCTCTTCGATGAAGGCCCGGCGGCCCATCGGGTCGGCGTGCAGGACGGAGTCCAGCTGTCCCTGCCCGACGATGACGTGCATCTCGCGGCCGATGCCGGAGTCGGAGAGGAGTTCCTGGATGTCGAGCAGCCGGCAGGTGTCGCCGTTGATCTGGTATTCGCTGCCGCCATTGCGGAACATGATCCGAGTGATCGTCACTTCGGCGTACTCGATGGGCAATGCGCCGTCGGAATTGTCGATGGTCAGCGACACCTCGGCACGGCCGAGCGGCGGCCGCCCGGTCGTCCCGGCGAAGATCACATCTTCCATCTTGCCGCCGCGCAGGGATTTGGCGCCCTGTTCCCCCATGACCCAGGACAGCGCGTCCACCACATTGGACTTTCCGGATCCATTGGGTCCGACGACGCAGGTGATCCCCGGTTCGAACCGCAGGGTGGTGGCGGACGCGAACGATTTGAAACCACGCAGGGTCAGGGCCTTGAGGTGCACGCCGCCGGACTCTACCTTTCGCTCTCGGTTTCGCTGATGAAGGTGCAGGGCACATCAGACGGTAAGCGAAGGCCGGTATGTCCCGGGGTGGGGGTCGGGCAAAGAAAAAGGGACGCCGAAGCGTCCCTGTGAATCTTGCTGGCGTCTACATGAATCCAGCTGCTGGCCCTGCGCGTGCATCACAGAACACCGGACATCGGCATCCCCGTCGATGCGGGGACCCCGGTGTTCGGGTACGGCGATCCGTGACGCAGGACGGATCAGAGGTGTTCCGAGGCTACTGAGCGTGCCCGGCCCGACCGGCCCGAAGGGGCCGTCCTGGTCAGGTCAGTGCAGGCTCGCCCTGGGGTACGTCGATGTCGATGCTGTCGAGCAGCGACTCCTGGTGCTGGGCGGCGGCGTTGAGCGCGTCGTTCTCGTCCTGGATCCGGGTGAGCTCGGATTCCAGGTCCTGGACGCGCTGCTGGAGCCGTCGCATCTCGGCGAGGAGTCGCGGGTCGGAACCGCCGACGTAACCGAGAAGCGCCTTTGCCATGATGGATGGTCCTCCACAATGAGTGACCGACCGATGCGGTGTGGGTCGTCAGGGGATCGCACCCGCGGTGCTCGGCAGGGCTCTGTCACCACTGCGGTTCTGCTGCTAATCAGCTCTACCGAACAGCTAAGGTGCGCGGGGTTTTCAGCGTCTCACCAAAAAGTTTGACGGTCAACACGATCACACCCTGTGTACCCGGGTGTCCCGGGGGCGCGCGGCCGGACGATCATGCGGCGCGACTCTCCTGCGGGACCCCGAGGGGTGTGCGGATCTTCGTCAATGCCGCAGCCTTGCACGACATCCGGTATCTGGCAACCATCGACCGCAGCCGGGTCCCGTCGCAGGTCATTTCGGGTGCGGGGCCCGCGTGGGCGGCCCGGTGACCGTTCGGCGCGCGGCGTTCACGGAGCGGATCCACAGGGGCCGCGCGGGGCGGGATCAGCGGATGGCGAATCCGTCGTATCCACCGCGCGGGGTGTCCCAGATCTCAGTGACTCCGTCCACGCGCCCGGGTGTGTCGTCGGACCGCAGCCAGTCCAGCAGACGGTGGCAATTGTCACGCCGCCCTTCGGCCACGATCTGCACCCGGCCGTCGTCGAGATTGAGGGCGAACCCGATGAGCCCGCCGATCTCCAAAGCGTTTGCCCTGGTGAACCAGCGGAAGCCTACTTGCTGTACTCGGCCGCGTACCCATACGACGAGGCGTGCTTCTTCGTTCATGCCCGAACGCTAACTGGCCAATTGCTCTCGAAGCACGTCGCCCCCTTTCGCCCATGGGCTACAGTCCCGTCGCAACAGCCTCACTCGATCGGGTGAGTATCGGGCAGGTGTCGACTGGAAAGTCGATCAAGCGGCATTCGCTCCGCGTGCCACCGAATTCGATCAACGGGGCAGTCGAGTGACGTCGCGACGACGTCCCGAGTATCAGGAAGGCACAGCGCATGGGACGCCACCGACGATCCGCCGCAGGCCCCGCCGCTGAAGAACCCGCGGCCGGGGCCGCTTCCCGGCACCGGGGCACGCGCCGGAAGAAGTCCGCCGTGCCGATCCGGACCGGGCTTCTCGGCGTCTCGGCGGCCGTCGCCGTCGGCGCGGTGGCCGTCGCCTCGGGCCTGATCCCCGGTGGCGACACCTACACCTCCGGCAACACCACCGCCGCCGACCAGGTGCGTAGCGGCGGCGCGCCGGACCTCCTGACGCAGGGCGGCAGTTCCACCGCGCCGGCCGACCGGTCCTCCTCCCCCACCAGCCGGGGCAGCGAGCGCCCGGATGCGCCGAGCAAGTCGCCGTCGAAGACGCCGTCCAAGACGCCTTCGGCCTCGCCCTCGAAGACGCCGTCGAAGTCGGCCGCGCCCGCCACGTCGAAGAAGCCGGCCGCCACCCCGTCGAAGAAGTCGAAGGCGCCCACCTCGGCCCCGGAGAAGAGCAGCGCCCCGGCGAGCAAGGCCCCGGCGCCACCGAAGACCTCCGCCGCCCCGCCGCCCAGCAAGAAGCCGAGCCCTTCCCCGACCGACGCCTCCGCACGCACCGAGGTGCTGACCCTGGTGAACCAGGAGCGCGCGAAGGTCGGCTGCTCCCCGCTGTCCACCAGCGCCCCGCTGACCTCGCTCGCGCAGAACTTCAGCGAGGACATGGCGGCCCGCGGCTTCTTCGACCACACGGACCCGGACGGCGACACTCCCTGGGACCGGGCCGCGCAGGCCGGCGTGCAGGGGCTGGGCGCGGAGAACATCGCCCGCGGCCAGGCGGACGCCAAGGCCGTGATGGAGGCCTGGATGAACAGCGAAGGCCACCGCGAGAACATTCTCAACTGCGACTACAAGACCATCGGCGTCGGAATCCACGAGGGCTCCGGCGGCCCCTGGTGGGTCCAGAACTTCGGCTTTTGAGAATCCCGCAGGTCAACGACCTATAGCCCCTTCTGGGCCGTCTCCGGGCCGTCATCGGTAGCCGGGGCGGCCCAGACTGCGTCGACAGCAGCGCGCGTACGAGTCTCACTCGACGGCATCAGGTGGGTGTAGGTCCGCAGCGTGAAACCGGGGTCGTGATGCCCCAGGTATTCGCTCAGAGCCTTGATGCTCTCCCCCGCGTCCAGGAGCACCGACGCGTAGAAGTGCCGCAGCGCGTGCATCCCGTTGTCCCGCCCCTCAGCCACACCAGCAGCACGGAGGGCGGGCCGCCACTGACGGTCGTTGAACTTGTTGCGGTTCAGTGCGTGCCCCTCAGAGCTCCGGAAGATCAGCGCCGCAGTGACGGGCGGGCCATCCAACGTCTTCCACGGCAACGTCACCTCAGCAGCGGGCACCCGCGTCAGGTGGCCGGCCAACCCGAAGGCGATGGACTCGGGCAGAGGAACGTCCCGCTCCTTCCCTCCTTTGGGCGGAGCGAAGACGGGCCGCCCCCGGAGCAACTTGACCTGCCGGACCACGTGGAGGACGCCACCGAGGAAGTCCACGTCCTCAACCGCGAGTCCGAACACCTCCCCCTGACGCAGACCGCATCCGGCAGCGGGGTCCACCATCGCGCGGTACTTCTCCGGCAGAGCTTCCCGAACAGCCTTGACGCGCTCGGCAGGCCAGGGCTTGATCTTTCGGGGGTCGAGACGAGGAGCCTTGACCGATCGCGCCGAGCACGGATTCGCCCGGATGACTCGGTCCTCGACTGCGGCCGTGAAGACCGTCGATACGTGAGCGAAGATCCCGCGCCGGTATGCGGCGGATAGGCCCCCGTCTTCCAGGCCCCGCATCCAGAGACGAAGGTGCGTCGGATTGAACGACCCGATGGGCCGCTTACCGATGTGCGGGAGAGCGTGCAGCCTCAGCCGCATCTCGACGGCTTCGCGGGTCGCAGGGTCCGTCATCTGCGTCTTCATCCAGCGCGTTGCGTACTGCTCGAAGGTGACCTTGCCTGCCTCAGGCGCGATGTAGTCACCACGAGACATGTCGGCTTCGACGTTGGACAGCCAGGTCTCAGCCTTGCGCTTCTGCTTGTCGGGGAAGCTCTTGGACTTCTCGGTGCCGTCGGGGCCGATGTAGCGGGCGCGGTAGCGCAGGCCGATGCCGTGGCGGTCGGTCTTGACGCGTACTGCCTTGCCGCCCGGTCCGGGCTCGGTCTTGTACCAGCGGTCTTGGATGTGTCCGGCCATCAGGCGGCTTCCTTGTCCATGAGGGTGGCGACCCAGGCGCGGACGTCTTCGGGGTCGTAGCGCAGATGCCGGCCGACGCGGAAACCGCGGGGACCGGTGTCCTTGCGCCGCCACTGGTAGACCGTCTCGACGGGCACGCCCAGGAGGTCCGCCAGGTCCAGCGGCGTCAGGTAGCGGTCAGGCAGCGGACGCCTCATGCCCACACCTCCGCCGCGTCGAGGTGGTCCAGGTCTTCGAGTTCGGCGCGTGCTTCGCGGGCGGTGGTGCGGCCGGTCTGGATGTCGCGGGCGATGGTGGCCGCGAGCCAGGATTCGCCGGGGGTGTGGCCGTGTCCGGCGTAGGTCCAGTGGGCGAGGGTCAGTGTGGAGCCCTCCGGGGCGTCGTCAGGGTCGGGAAGGCCCCGTTCACGGCGTTCCTGACGGGCCCGATAGTCGGCGCGGACCTGACGCAGTGCGCCCAGGGTGGTGGAGTAGGCGCGGGACTTGGTCGAGAAGTGCCCTCGGAAGCCGAGCATGTGAGCCCAGCGCCACAGCATCCGGTCCGGGTAGGCGTCGTCCAGGGCGTAGCAGGCTTCGATGAGACGCCGGGCGTGGTCGGGCAGGTCTGTGAGCTTGTCCAGTTCCCCGAGTTCCCCGATGCGGCGGTCGACGGTGCCGGTGGTCTCGGCGGCTTTGGTGGCGTACTTCGCCACGTACGCGGCCACCGCCTCCTCCGACAGATCCTCATTCGCACTGCCCGCGCCGATGGGGCGGACGTCCACCTGCGTGCCCCACGCCAGGGTCCGGGCGGGGTGGTCGCCGGAGGGCGGGAGCGGAACCGTGGCACGGTTGGCAGCCGCCTGGATCGCATCCGTGAGCAGAGCGACGGAGGCCCAGCCCGGGGGCGGGGTGTCGGGTCCGTCGGGGCCGTCGAGTCGGACGATGGCGTGGAAGTGGACCGCGCCGCGCTTCTGGAACTCGGCGACCTTCCCGAAGGAGACCCGGCACACTTCCGCCATGTCCTTCTGGGTGAGCCCGGACCGCTTCGCGATCTCCCGGCGGAGATAGATGGTGAACCGTCGCCAGAGATCCCCGGCGTGGTTGTTCCACAACACCGCCCCCGCATAGTCGTACGTCCCCGGGTTCAGCGCTGTGCCGAGGAGCGGGGAGTCCTCGGGGTGGTCGGTGCCGCACCGGCAGACACCACGGGCGGGCCGGTTGTGGACCGGGCCGAAGGAGGGGGCGGTGAGGGTGGCGAAGACCTTGGGGTGCGTGCGCACCGTGACCGGGGTGCCCTTGGCCACGTCACCGGTGAGCCCGGCGCGGATCAGGTGGAAAGTGTCTCCGGCGTAGGTCCAGGCGCAGGAGGGGCAGCGGGAGGCCCGCCGGTTTCCGCACGCGACACGGAGGCGTCCGCCGGGTTCGCCCTGGGTGCTGTAGGAGTAGAGCACCTGCCCGGACTTCGTGTCCCGGGTGGTGGTCATGCCTTCCAGGTGGATCGGGTCCGAGCAGCCACCGGTACGCCGGACCTGCTCCTGCCACCGGTCGAAGCCGGGGGCGTTCGCGACCCGTAACAGGTCAGCCAACGTCAGCGGATCGGTGCCCACGATGGCGGCGGTACCGGCCACGGCCGAGGGCTCTACGGGGAAGGAGGTCACTGGCCGTCCTCCCTCGGGTAGCCGTGCCCGATCGGCGGGTAGAGACCGCGCACCTTGGCGTCTTCCTCGGCGTAGTGCGCGTCATCGACCACGGTGAAGAACCGGGTGTAGGGGCGGACGTCGTGAGCGTCGAGGTACATGCCGATCTGCTCGGCCCGCCTCTCGTCGGCCCACTCGGCCGCGTGCAGGGCGTCATCAGGGAAGGCGGTCACACGCCCACCTCGTCCACGTCATCGCCGTAGGCGCGGTAGACCCGGAAGGTGTCGTCCCCGACGAAGCCGGACACCGGCTCGTGGCCGCCCAGGCGGAAGGTCAGCATGGCGTCGGCCCGCTCGACACAGCCCAGCCGGACACGGTCGGGGAAGCGACCACGGAGCCAGCGCCGCGTCTCTGCCGGAACCTGACCGGCCAGACGCAGAACCCTGTAGTGCTGCACCTCGATGCCGGAGCGGTACACGTCGTCGAAGCCGAGCCGGTCAACGCCCTGCATGACCCAGGCGATCACCTGCGGCGTGACGCCCCGCGACCAGGAGAAGCCCGTGGGCATGTCCGAGGCGTACAGCGCGACCGACCGTTCGGCACCCGTCATCCGCAAGACCGTGAGCAGGGCACGCTCAGCGGCAGAATCCGAACTGGGGCGCGTAGCTAAGAGCGTTGCAGGCATGATGGAAGCTCCCTCAGGGGACGAGGGGCGGCACATCTGCTTGGCCGTAGGGGTGCCGCCCCGGATTGCGGGTTTGTGGGCAAACCCGCGAACTACTCGAAGGCTAGCGATGCCTGGAAAGCTGCACAAGGGGTTTGCCCACAAACTTGCGAAGCAGCATCATGGCCTCATGGACCCGCAACCGACCGCCGCAACGCGCCCCATCCAACTGAAGATCGCCGACGACATCCGCATGTGGATCGAGAGCGGAGAGCTCCAGCCCGGGGATGAGCTTCCGACGCTTGGCGAGATCATGGAGCGCTGGGCGTGCTCGATGAACTCGGCCCGTGGAGCCGTGTCGCTCCTGAAGTCGCAGGGGCTCATCACTGCCGGGCGAGGCAAGGCACCTAGAGTGCGCGTTCCGCCGGCGCGGGTCGTTCGATCCTCCGAGCGCCATCAGGCTGAGAAGGATCTCGCGCGGCGACCCGAGCGGGAGCGCTCGTCTGTCGGAGAGGCTGAGACCAATCTCGGCATGTCCATACAGGAGCAGGAATTCACCACGAAGTACGCGACCATTGAGGCGGATGAATCCCTGGCTGCGGCCCTGAACATCGCTGCGGGAGACGCGCTTCTGCGTAGGACCTATAAGTCAATCGACCCGCAGAGCGGGCGTCTGCTTTCCTCTAGCACCTCCTACATTCCTCTGGAAATTGTCTCAGGGAATCCTGATCTGCTAGACGAGCAGAAGGAGCCTTGGCCGGGTGGGACCATGCACCAACTTTCCACTGTAGGTGTAGAAGTAATGCAGATCGTAGATGAAGTGACAGGTCGCATGCCAACCACAGTGGAGGCTCAAGCGTGGGGATTGACAGAGGGAATTCCCTTGCTGTTCTGCCGCAGAATCTCGCTAGATGCAGACGATCGAATCGTCGAAATTTCTGATGCAGAGTACCCGGCTGACAGAACCGAACTCAGGTTCATTACCCCGTTGAGGCCCTGGCGCAAGAAGAAGCAGGTCACCCGCAAGGAGGCCCAGAAGTGAGCGGTCAGATCGCTCGGGAAGATGAAGACTATCTGAAGCGAGCTATCCAGATATCAGCAGATTCTTTGAGTCGTGGGGGAACGCCTTTCGGAGCGCTCATCGTCGTCAACGGAGATATCGTTGGTGAAGGTGAGAGTAGCGTCGTAGAGAGGTGGGATCCCACCGCGCATGCCGAGGTCATGGCACTTCGGGAAGCGGGGGCGAAGCTGAAACGACATCTGTTCGAGGATGGCGTCATGTATACCAGCAGCGAACCATGCCCAATGTGTTTGGCCGCTTGCCTTTGGGCTCGAATCCCCCGACTTATCTATGGAGCCAGCAGCCTCGATGTCGCGCGCAGCGGATTTGAGGACGTGCAGTTCTACCGGGAGTTGGCGCAGCCAACAGAGCGCCGCACCCTTATTGCTGAAACGGCGAGCAATGCGCTGCACGGTCAAGCCCTTGAAGTCCTAGCCGCGTGGGTTGATCACTTGCCCGAGCCCGTTCAGCCCAAGCTCTAAGCGGCTCGGTGTTACGGGTTTCTCTACCTCATCAAGGCACCCGGCTGCGCTCCGCTCCGCCGGGCGCGCTTCCCGGCTCTGGCTGCGCCCGCGCTCCTGCCTTCGGCCCGCTCGG
>NTHE01000047.1 GCA_002551355.1 Streptomyces sp. man185
GCCGCCACCAGCGCGAGCCGGCGCCGCCCCGCCCTGCGCCGCCCCGCCGCCACCGCGGCCGTCAGGCGTTCCGCGAGCCCGGGCCCCGGGTCCACCGGCGGGCCCACCACCGCCAGACCTGCCCTCACCCCGGCGAACTCCCCGGCCCGCAGCCGGCACCCGGGGCAGTCCGCCAGATGCTCCTCGAACTGGAAGGCGTCGGTGCTCCCGAGCACGCCCAGCGCATAGGCCCCCACCCGGATGTGGGGTTCGGTCGTCTGCATGTACTGCGGTACGGGAACAACCCGGGATTCACTCAAGCCATCGGCCGGGCGAGCCCCCAGGGGGCACGGGACGGATCATGGCCGGGCCCGCGACGCCTGGCACGGCACCTCGCGGCGTTGCCACAGCGCCCGCATCGCTCCGCGATGAGGACGCTCCGGCGCCTTGCGATGCACCGCACCAGACGACGCGGTCTTTTCCGTCCCTGATCCGCCCCGCACCCCCTAAACTCCGGCCTCATGCTGCGCGTACTCGCCGTCGACGACGAACAACCCGCTCTGGAGGAACTCCTCTACCTCCTGCGCGCCGACCCCCGTGTCCGCAGCGCCGAGGGCGCCACCGGTGCGACCGAGGCGCTGCGCCGCATCGGTGGCGCGGTGGACGCCGGACCGGACGACCCGTCCGCGATCGACGTGGTCTTCCTCGACATCCACATGGCCGGTCTCACCGGCCTCGACGTCGCCCAGCTCCTCGCCGGATTCGCCGCGCCCCCGCTCATCGTCTTCGTCACCGCGCACGAGGGCTTCGCCGTCCACGCCTTCGACCTCAAGGCCGTCGACTACGTCCTCAAACCGGTCCGCCGCGAACGCCTCGCCGAAGCCGTCCGCCGGGTCGCCGAACAGGTGGGGGACCGGTCGGCGACGGTCAACGACACGGGCATCGACCAGATCCCGGTCGAGCTCGGCGGAGTCATCCGCTTCATCCCGATCGACGAGATCGCGTACGCCGAGGCGCAGGGCGACTACGCCCGCCTGCACACCGCCGGCGGCAGCCACCTCGTCCGCATACCGCTGACCACCCTGGAGGAGCGCTGGCGCTCCCGCGGTTTCGTCCGGATCCACCGTCGCCACCTCGTGGCGCTGGGCCGGATCGACGAGTTGCGCCTGGACGCAGGCAGCATGAGCGTGCGCATCGGGGAGGCCGAACTCGCCGTCAGCCGCCGCCACACCCGCGCCCTGCGCGACCTCCTGATGCGTCAGGGCGGCCGCTGAGAAACGGCAGCGGGCCGTCACGGGGAGACGGCACGGGCCGCCGCTGACCTGGGGAGACCTTCCGCGATCCCTTCCCAGCACCACCCGCCGACGCCTACACTCCGAGCCCATGTCCGCAGAGCCAACCCCCCGGCGCGAAGTGGTCACGGGGGCGCCGCGGCGGGTGCGCCCGCTGCCCCGCTACCGCACCCAGTCGGAGATCGACGAGCAGACCGCTCTCGGCGGCGCCTATGTGCGCTCGCTGATGCGCGGCCAGCTGCGCGCCGGGCTCACCGTCTTCGGCGTCCTCGCCCTCGTCGCGGGCACCCTGCCGCTCCTGTTCGCCGCGCTGAACAGCTCCGCACTGGTCTGGGCGGTCCTCGGCTTCGCCACCTACCCGCCGCTCACCCTCGCCGCCTGGTGGTACGTCCGCCGGGCCGAGCGCAACGAACGCGACTTCGCCCGGTTGGTGGAGGGCCGCCCCGCCCCGTGAGCAACCCCGACCACATGGCGTCCTGGGTGGCGGTCGCCCTCGTCGTGCTCGCCACCGTCCTCGTCGGCGGCTTCGGCCTGCGCATCTCCCGCACGACCTCCGACTTCTACGTCGCCTCCCGCACCGTGCGCCCCCGCCTCAACGCCGCCGCGATCAGCGGCGAATACCTCTCGGCCGCCTCCTTCCTCGGCGTCGCCGGGCTCGTCCTCGTCCACGGACCCGACATGCTCTGGTATCCGGTCGGCTACACCGCCGGATACCTGGTGCTCCTGGTCTTCGTCGCCGCACCGCTGCGCCGCTCCGGGGCGTACACGCTGCCGGACTTCGCCGAGGGCCGGCTCGAATCGCGCCAGGTCCGCCGCCTGGTCAGCGCCCTCGTCGTCGGCGCGGGCTGGCTCTACCTCGTACCGCAGCTCCAGGGCGCCGGACTCACCCTCAAGATCCTCACCGGCGCCCCCGGCTGGCTCGGCGACGTGCTGGTCGCCACCGTCGTGACCGCCGCCGTCGCCGCGGGCGGCATGCGCTCCATCACCTTCGTCCAGGTCTTCCAGTACTGGCTGAAGCTCACCGCCCTCCTCGTCCCGGCCCTCTTCCTGGTCCTCGCCTGGCAGGGCGACGGCCGGCCCCGGGTCAGCTTCGACGACCAGCTCGCCGTCTTCCGCGCCGACCATCCGCTCTACGCGACGTACGGGCTGATCGTGGCGACCTTCCTCGGCACCATGGGCCTGCCCCATGTCGTCGTCCGCTTCTACACCAGTCCCAACGGCCGCGACGCCCGCCGCACCACCGTCGCCGTCCTCGCCCTGGTCGGCCTCTTCTATCTGCTGCCGCCGATCTACGGTGCGCTCGGCCGGCTCTACACCCCCGAACTGCGGCACGGGGGAGACGCGGACGCCGCCGTCCTGCTGCTGCCCGCCCGGGTCATCGGCGGACTCGGCGGAGACTTCCTCGGGGCGCTGATCGCGGGCGGGGCCTTCGCCGCGTTCCTGTCCACCGCCTCCGGGCTCACCATGGCCGTCGCCGGCGTCATCACCCAGGACGTCCTGCCCTCCCGCGGGGTACGCCACTTCCGGCTCGCCACCGTCCTCGCCATCGCCGTGCCGCTCGCCGGTTCACTGCTGGTGAGCCGGGTGCCGGTCGCCGACGCGGTGGGCATGGCCTTCGCCGTCTCCGCCTCCTCCTTCTGCCCGCTGCTCGTCCTCGGCATCTGGTGGCGGCGGCTCACCCCACCGGGCGCGACAGCCGGGCTCCTGCTCGGTGGCGGGTCCGCGCTTCTCGCCGTGGCCATCACCGTCAGCGGAGCCGTACGCCCACCCGGCTGGCCGCACGCCCTGCTCGCCTGGCCCGCCGTCTGGTCCGTCCCCGTGGGCTTCCTCGCGATGATCCTCGTCTCGCTCGCCACGCCGGGACGCATACCCCCCGGCACCAACGCCGCCATGACCCGCTTCCATCTCCCCGAGGCCCTGACCTCGGCGCGCGGAACGGTGAGGGAACGATGACCGGGGCCGGGATCGCCGTCCTCGTCGTGCTGGTCGGGCTGCTGCTCGGCACCGGGTTCTGGCTGGGCCGCCGCACCGCCCGCCCGCTGCGCCCCAGCGACGTCGGCACGCCCGTCGAGCACGCCACGTTCGAGACCCTGCACACCGCGTCGCTCGCCGCCCCGCCGCTGCGTGCCGGCCTCACGGAGGAGAGCGCCCGGCGCGCCGCCCGCCGGCTGCGCTCCCTGCTCGGCACCGACGCCCTCTGCCTCACCGACCGGGAGCAGGTGCTGGTCTGGGACGGAGCCGGCCACCACCACGGCAAGGACGTGATGGAGCACCTGAAGGTGCTGCTGGACAACGGCCGCGGCACCGCCTTCGACAGCGGCTGCGCGGATCTCGACTGCCCGCTGCGCTGGGCCGTCGCCGTCCCGCTCACCGTCGAGAACCGGGTCCTGGGCGCGCTCGTCGCCTACGCCCCGCGCGAGTCGGCGGTGCTGGCACGGGCGGCGGGGGAGGTGGCGCGCTGGGTCTGCGTCCAGCTGGAACTGGCCGAGCTGGACCGCTCCCGCACTCAGCTCATCGAGGCCGAGATCAAGGCGCTGCGGGCGCAGATCTCCCCGCACTTCATCTTCAACTCACTCGCCGCCATCGCCTCCTTCGTCCGGACCGACCCCGAGCAGGCTCGCGAACTGCTCCTGGAATTCGCCGACTTCACCCGCTACTCGTTTCGCCGCCACGGCGAGTTCACCACCCTGGCGGACGAACTGCACTCCATCGACCAGTATCTGGCGCTCGTCCGCGCCCGCTTCGGCGAACGCCTCGCCGTGACCCTCCAGGTCGCCCCCGAGGTGCTGCCGGTCGCCCTGCCGTTCCTCTGCCTCCAGCCGCTGGTGGAGAACGCCGTCAAGCACGGCCTCGAAGGGGCGGTCACCCGCAGCCGCATCACCATCAGCGCTCTGGACGCCGGCTCGGAGGCCGAGGTGGTCATCGAGGACGACGGGACCGGCATGGACCCCGAGCGGCTGCGGCAGATCCTGCGCGGCGAGGGCGGAGCGTCCACCGGCATCGGCCTGCTCAACGTGGACGAGCGGCTGCGCCAGGTCTACGGCGACGACTACGGCCTCGTCATCGAGACCGGGGTCGGGGCGGGCATGAAGATCACCCTGCGGCTGCCCAAGTACCGTGCCGGGGTCCACGGTTCCTGAAACGGGCGGCTCAGCACAGGTGGACGGCCAGATGTCCCAGCGGCAGCCCCAACTGCCAGGCGGGCGTCCAGACCCGGACCTCCTGATCGCCGCCCGCCGGGTCGGTCGCCGCCTCCCAGGGGGCGGGGCCGATCGCGTCCAGGTCCGCCGCGAGCAGTTCGGTCTCCTCCAGCCAGCGCCAGGCCGACCGGGCGAGCGCCAAATCGGGGTCGTCGGGCTCGGCGCACCGTTCCGTCTCCGCCAGCCGCTCGCAGATCCAGCCGCGCCAGGTGCACTCGTACGCCGTGAGCACGCGCAGTTCGTCGACCCGCGGTTCGGGCAGGGCGCGCGCGGCGGGCGCGTCCCGGGGGAACCCGCACAGGAACATCGTCAGCGCGAGCGCGTCGCGCCCCGCCCGGAACTCCAGGGTCGTCGGCTCCATCAGATCGCCGGTCCGTAACAGCTCGTCGGCGGTGTACTCGGTGGACAGCCAGGTCATCGGCACCTGGAGCCCGTTCCCACCGGTCCCATCCATATCCTCGGGACGCATCCCGTCTCGCCTCTTTCCTTGCTCGGTACCGGGCTTCACGCAGCATTGAACCGGGGGCGGGCGCCCCGCGTGGGCAGAAGGGGAGGATCGCCCAGGAGATACGAGGCTGTGAATGAGTGCCGACCCCGGCGACGACCCGCATGTGCGCCTGCTGCTGGGCGCGTACGTCCTGGACGCCCTGGACGCCGAGGAGACATGCCGGGTGGCCCGTCATCTCCGGAGCTGCGACGGCTGCGCCCGGGTCTACGTGGAGGTGGCCGAGGCTTCCGCGCTGCTGGCGCTGCTCCGGGCGGAGGACCTGCGGGAGTAGCCGGGCAGCGTGCGGGAGAGGACCCGCAGGGCGTAGTACGAACGGGACTTGACGGTTCCGGCGGGGATGCCGAGCACCGTGGCCGTCTCGCCGACGCTCAGCCCGCGGAAGTAGATCTGCACGAGCACTGCACGGTGCTCGGGGCTGAGTGTGCGGACCGCCTCGCGGACGTCCAGGGCGCGGACGGCCGAGTCCGCGGTGTCCAGGGAGTCCGGGGTGCTCTCCAGCACCGTGTCGCTGACCTCGACGGGGCGGGCCTGGCGGGAGCGCCGGGCGTCGATGGCGAGGCGGCGGCCGACGGTGAACAGCCACGGCCGCATCGAGTCGTAGGGCGCGTCGAAGGCCTCGGGGTGCTGCCAGGCACGTACGAGGGTCTCCTGCACCAGGTCCTCGGCCCGCTGCCGGTCCCCGAAGGTCAGGCCGAGGAGGAAATGGAACAGGGCGGGGCCGTGTTCCCGCTGCAATTCCGCCAGGGTCCGCTCGTCGGTCGTCGTGGTGGTCTTCATGAACGTCCTCTCCCGCCGAGGCCCCTGACGGCCGCGTTGCCGACTGGCGTATACGAACGCATTCGGCCGCGCGGGAACAGGCGGTGCACCGAGGCGTGCGACGAGCGGTCGCTCAGTGCGGCGAATGGTGCGGTGAACGGTCGAGGGGCCGTCGGGGTCGGCCGGTACGACCAGTTCAGCTAGGTATGCGGCAATGCTCCTTGCTTATGCGGTATGAAGATCTGTGTAGTCGGATGGTCGTAATCATCCGAACATGGAGTCGAGCAGATGACGCAGCGCATCCGACCGGGCACCGTGGCCGCCATCGCCCTCCTGCTCGCCGCGGCCACCGGCTGCACCGGGCAACAGCCCGCGTCTCCCGCGCCGAGCGCACCGCCGGCAGCCCGGGGCGCGGGCGGCCAGGGCGCCGCGGGGCCCCGCCCGTTCACGCTGCTCGCCGCGGGCGACGTCCTGCCGCACTCCTCCGTGATCGACCAGGCCGCCGCCGACGCGGGCGGCGCCGGCTACGACTTCGCGCCGATGCTGGCAGGCGTCGCCCCGGCCGTCTCCGGCGCGGACCTGGCGTTCTGCCACATGGAGACCGTGTACGGCAAGGAGGGCGGCCCCTACACCGGCTATCCGAGCTTCAAGTCGCCGCCCGAGGTCGCCGCTGCCCTGCGCACCACCGGGTTCGACTCCTGCTCCACCGCCTCCAACCACACCCTCGACGACGGGGCCGAAGGGGTCTCGCGCACGCTCGGAGCCCTGGACGAGGCGGGCATCCGGCACGCCGGCTCGGCCCGCACCGCCGCCGAGGCCTCCCGGCCCACGATCCTGCCCGCCGGACCGGGGAAGGGGGCGGCCAAGGTCGCCCACCTCGCCTACACCTACGGCACCAACGACATCCCGCTGCCCGCCGGCCGGCCCTGGACGGTCAACGTCACCGACGAGCGGAAGATCATCGAAGAGGCCCGGGCGGCCCGGCGCGCGGGCGCCGATGTCGTCGTCCTCTCCGCCCACTGGGGCACCGAATGGCAGGACGAGCCCGACGCTCGGCAGTTGGAGCTCGCCGAGCGGCTCACCGCCTCCGCCGACGGGGGCCGCCCCGACATCGACCTGATCATCGGCACCCATGCCCATGTGCCGCAGGCGTACGAGAAGGTCAACGGCACCTGGGTCGTCTACGGCATGGGCGACCAGATCGCCGGAGCGATGATCAACTACGAGGGGGTCCAGGACCCGCGCGGCAACCAGAGTTCGATGGGCCGCTTCACCTTCGCGCCGCCCGCGAAACCTGGCGAGCGCTGGAGCGTGAAGAAGGCGGAGTTCGTCCCGCAGTGGTACGACACGGCCACCGGGCGCGCCGTCAACCTCAACGCCTCGCTCGGCGACGGGGCCGAGCACCTCCGCGAGGTCCGCGACCGCATCCGTACCGTCGTCCTCGGGCGGGGAGCGGACAAGGACGGGCTCCGCATGGGCGAGTAGCGGTCGGCACGGGCGAGTGGCGATCGGCGGCGGGGGCCCGGGGCGTGTCCGGCGGATCAGGGCCGGACAGTCAGGCGTCGCGGACCCGGCCGAGGTCCGCCGGACACGCCCTGGGGCCTGTTGTCCTACGGCACCACGGTGACCGGCCAGCGCCCCGCCTTCACCAGGCGTACGGCCACCGAACCGATGAAGCGGTGCCCGGCCGACTCCGAGGCCCCGACCACCACCGCGTCCGCCTTCAGCTCGTCGGCCGCCGTGACCAGGCCGTTGTACGGATCGCCCCGGAAGGTGTGGAACTCCCAGCGCATGTCCCACGCGTCACTGAAGCGCTCGGTCGCCTCACGGATCTCGGTGACCAGGGCATCGGCGACCTCGCCCGTCGTATCGCCGACCGGCACGCCCAGGGCGGCGCCCGCCGTCATGACCGGCTGGACGTAAACCAGGGCCAGCATGGCGTTCTGCCGGCGGGCCAGTCCGGCGGCGTAAGCCGCCGCGCGCATCGAGGAATCGGAGCCGTCCAGCCCCGCGACGATCACTTTGGGGCCGTCCGTACCGCGTTCGAACCGATGAGGCTGCTGCTCTGTCACGGCTCCGAGGCTATCGGCTCGTCCCGGCGGCGACGCTCCGGGCTCCCGACGGGCCGCCGGGAGACTCCGGGGGACGGCGACGGGCTCCGATGAAGATGAACATACTGCGTCGATCGGGTGCAAAACGGTCGCCATCCGGTGTCGGCGGCCGGGACGGGTGTCCGGCCGTGCGAGCAGTTGGCCATGACAAGTGATCACACCGGACCCGAGCGCCGCACCCTGCTGAGGATCGCCCTCGGCCTCGGAACCGCCGCCGCCGTGCACCTGGTCGTCGCCGATCCGGCCTCGACGCCCAGCGGCCCCGCCCGGACCGCGGGGACCCCGCCCGCACCCGCCGCGGGGCCCCCGGCGAACGTGCGGGGCCGGCCCTCCCCGTACCGGCTCGATCCCATGACCGCGGGCAGCCCGCCCCGGTTCCGACCGGCCAGGCCGCCCGTGCGCACCCGGCCCTTCGAGCACCTTCCCGACCTCGGGCACTCGATGGTCCTCAGCTTCGACGACGGCCCCGACCCGCTCTACACCCCGGACATCCTGGCCACCCTGCGCGAGTACCGCGTCCGCGCGATGTTCTTCGTCTGCGGCGAGATGGCTGACGGCAACCCGGACCTGCTGCGCGAGATGGCGGACGACGGGCACGTGGTGGGCAACCACTCCTGGTCCCACCCGCTGATCCCGGAGCTCTCCCGCCCCGCGATCCACGACGAACTGGGGCGTACCAGCGAGGTGGTGGAACGGGTGCTCGGCGCCCCGCCGCTGTGGTACCGCGCCCCCTACGGTGCCTGGAACCGCAACTCCTTCGAGATCGGGGCGGAGTTGGGCATGGAGCCCATGGCCTGGACCGTGGACACGCTCGACTGGAAGACGCCGGGCACCGGAGCGATCGTCCGCCGGGTGCTGGACGGAGCCGCGCCCGGCGTCGTCGTCCTCTCGCACGACGCCGGTGGCGACCGCTCGCAGAGCGTCGCGGCCCTGCGCCGCTACCTCCCCCGGCTGCTGGACTCCGGCTACCGCATCACGGTGCCGCACCGCGTCTGAGCCGAGGAGCGCGTGCGCGCACGGTTGTGTCCCCGGCGGATCGCCGGGGACACAACCGTGCGGGGCGCGCCGGTCAGCGGGTGTCGACCAGCCGGGCGAAGACCACCACGTTGCCGTCGTAGCCGCCCGCCTTGGAGTAGCCCCCGCCGCAGGTGATGACCCGCAGTTCCGCGTGACCGGTGTCGCCGTAGACCCGGGGACCGGGGAAGTCGTTCTTGGAGAAGACCTCCACCCCGTACACCTCGAAGATCCCGACCCGGCCGTCGTAGCGGGCGACCTCGACGCGGTGGCCCTTCTGGAGCGAGCCGAGGCCGTAGAAGACGGCGGGCCCTGACGTGTTGTCGACGTGGCCGACGACCACGGCGGTACCCCGCTGGCCGGGGGCGATGCCGTTCTGGTACCAGCCGGCGAGGTTGGGGTCCTCGGCGGGCGGGGCGTCGATCCATCCATTGGCGTCCAGGTTGACGTCGATGATCGGTGCGTCCACGTTGATGGAACCGATCTTCACCCGGGAGGCCGGGGCGTACGGCAGCGGCTGCACGGGCTCGCCCTCCACCGGGGGGCCCGCGGCGTCCTTGCCCAGGTCCAGCGAGGCGGCCGCCGCGGGCTGCGGCGGGCCCGCCTCGCCGAACTCCGTGCCGTTGCGCATGAGGGCGAGGCCGCTGAGCATGACCAGGGCGATCGCACCCCATGGCACACGTCTGGTCCGCTCGGCGCCAGCGTAGTCCCGGCCCATGGCTCTCCCTTCGTCGCGACGCTGTGAACGTTAGGGGCGCAACGTCCGGGCGGCGATCAGGGAGAGGCGAACGGGTGGCGACGGGGTGGCACCTCTGATGGATGACTGCCCATCGGAGTAATGAGCAGATAAAACTTCTGACGGTCCGTGACCTGCGGCTCCGTCAGATTCGGGGGTTTTCGTACGGCGTGTCGCATCACCGGGGTGGAGCAATGCCGAAGTGCGATCCACCGGTCCACTGGTGAGTGTTCGTCATGGGAGACGTTCTCGTCGATCCAGCCCGGGGGACAAGCCCCCGGGGGCGTTTCCCGCTGGAGGTTCACACGATGCGTGCTTCACGCGCTCTCGCGGTCACCGCGACCGCATTCGCGGCCGTCGGGCTCGCGGCCCCCATGGCCGCCGCCACCAACGGCCCGGTCAATGTCGCCGTCAACCCTCAGTCTGTCCACCAGGGCGGCACGCTGAAGATCACCGCGCGAGGCTGCGGTCACGGCGGCAAGGTCTGGTCGAACGCGTTCCCGACGACCAGCCTGTCGGCGGGTGACGGCACCAACTACGCCCATGCCCGGGTCCGGAACAACACCACGCCGGGGCAGTACCACCTCTCCGTGAAGTGCGATGACAACGAGCGGGTCGCGACGGCGCAGTTCACCGTGCTCGCCGGCAACGGCGCGCAGGGCGGGCTCGGCGGCTCGATGGGTCCGAGCTCCGTGGAGATGCAGGTCGGCGGCGGTCTGGTGGCCGCCGCGGCTGTCGGCGGTGCTGTCTTCCTCGTCCGGCGTCGGCAGACGAGCCATGCGGGGTTCTAAGGCGTCGGACTTCCCGTCCGGCCCGATACGCCCGTCGCCCCGAGTCCTGGATCAGGACCCGGGGCGACTGTCGTGCGCCGCATGCTCGCGGTCAGTGGCGGCGGTCGGCGTTACGGCGACGCGCGAAGTAGAGCGCGCCCGATGCCGCCGCGACGACCAGGGCCGCGCCGGCGGCGACCTCCACCGTGCCGGTCGAGCCGGAGCTGCCGCCGAGACCGCCGCGCACCCCGCCCGGCACGAGAGCCGTCGAGCTGGCTGTCGGCACCGTGGTCGGCGTCGCGGTGGGGGTGGGGCTGCTCGTGGCGCCACCGGTGATCGTCAGGTTGACGTTGCGGGAGGTGCCGGTGGAGCCGCACGTGAACGTCACCGCGTAGACGGCGCCCCGGCGGGCGTCGGTGTCGACGGTGGCGGTGGCCGACGTGGAGCCGCTCGGGATGGTCGCGGTGTCGAAGATGCCCGAGCTGACGGTCGTCTCGCCCGTGCATCCACCGGCGCCGAGGGTGACCCGGCCGCCCGGTGCGATGACCGAGGGCGTGATCGTCGGATTGAACGTGCTGGAGGCCCCGTCCGGCGCGGCGAAGGCGGTGGACGGGGCGATCAGCGTCAGGGCACTGGCGCCGAGCAGGGCGAGCGGTGCGACACGTATCGCGCGCATGGTGGATCCTCCGGGTTCCCCGAGGGGCAGCTGCGGAACCAATTTCCACATAGCAGGAAAAATGCACCTCGATGCTCGACACGCTAGGAGCGCTCCCCCCGGCCCGCGATCGGGGTCCGGCGAATGGGTCAGTCTGTCCCCCGACCGGCGCACCGGCCGGGGGTCCGGACCTCAGCCGGTGACCCCCGGGAACATGTCGATGAACGGATCGGCGGTGGCCGAGATGCCCCGGCCGAAGGGCGCGTCGAAGTCCCAGATCAGGAAGAGCAGGAAGGCGATCAACGCGCTGAACAGACCCGCCAGGAGCAGTTCACGGAACGTCCTGCGGATCTGGAGGGTGAAGATCAGCCCCACGGTCACCAGCGCCCCGATGATCAGCCCGAACCAGACCACCCCGGGCATCGTGGCCCCGGCGTTCTGCGCCCGTGAGCTGCGGGCGTCGTCCGCCGCCGCCACCTGGTCGACCAGGGGCTGGTAGGCCTGCCCCTCGTGATCGGTCTTCGGTTCGTAGTCGGTCACGTCCGCCCGCAGCTTGTCCAGCAGCTCGGTGCCGCGCTCGGTGAGCGTGTTCCGCTCCGACATCACCTTCCACTCGTCGTTGACGACATGGCTGACATAGGCGTCGACGTCCGCCCGGATGCGGTCGCGGACCTCCACCGGGTAGACGGACGCCCGAGCATGCACCTCGTGCAGCGCCTGCGCCTCGATGCGTACGGACTCCTGGGCTGCGCTGCGCCCCTCCCAGACCCCGGCGATGGCGAGCCCCAGGACGATCGCGTAGACCACGCCGATCATCATCGTCATGTACTCGATGACGTCAGGCGTCTCGGAGGGGTCGTCGTCATCCCCGATCCGCCGGTTGTTCAGGACGGCGATGGTGAGGACGACCGCGCAGGCGGACGCCATGGCAATGCTCAGTACGAGCCATTCGGACATGCATCTCTCCTGGTCAGCGGGACGATCGCGGCCGCAGCACGGCGACGGCGAACACCGCCGGGGCGGTGATGAGCAGAGTCAGCGACACCAGCGAAGGCCCGCTCCGCGGCTGTTTGCGGGTCGGTTTGCGGTACGTCGGCAGGGCGACGGCCCGAGGTTCCGGCGGCTCGGTCCGCACCGGGGGCTTCGGTGAGGGCGAGGGCTTCGGGGGTGGTGCCGGAGCCGGAGCCGGCGGGGGAGGGGGCGGTGGTGCGGGAGGCGGTGGCGGCGGTGGCGGTGGTTCCGCGACGACCGGCGGTGGCGGTGGCGGTGGCGGCGGTGGCGGAGGCGGAGGCGGTGGTGGCGGTGGTGGCGGCGGGGGAGGAGGTGGCGGTTTCGGTGGGGGCGGCGGCGGAGGTGGCTCCGGCTCGGTGACCGCGACGCAGCCCCCGTCGCCCGCCACGGCGATGGACGAACTGCCGTCGCCCTGCCCGATCGAGGCCACCGCGCAGTTGTCGGCGGTCGCGGGCAGCGGTACGGCTGTCAGCCAGAGGAGTGCGGCGGCCGTAGCGAGCCGCGCGATGCGTGATCCGTACACGACGGGCAGCATGATCCATGCCGCCGGGGAACACGCGGTACCCGCAGGTGATTCGCCTGATCGTGCGGTTAATGGGCCATTCGTGTTTGCGCGGCCGACCCCGACCCGCCGAATTCTTCTCGGCCTTCCTTTGAACGCGACCCCGTCGGTGTCCCGTACCTAGGGCCATGAACGGCGCGGTCCCGCGCCGGCATCGAAAGCGCTACGACGAAGCACCACGGGAGTCGACATGAACACCTGGCGCAACGCCTCGCTCGCGGTCACCGCCGCGGCTCTGTTGACGCTCACGACGGCGTGCGGTCAGGAGCAGGGAGGCACCTCCCCCAACGGCCAGGCGGTGGGCAACGCGGCCCCGGCCCAGCAGCCCGCCGACAGCGGATACGGGTCGGCCGGCGGGGGATACGGCTCCGGGGCCGACACGGAGGCGGCGGAACCGAAGGAGGCCGGTCAACTCGCCGTGCAGGAAAGCAAGAAGCTCGGAAAGGTGCTCACCGACAGCGAGGGCTTCACGCTCTACCGCTTCGACAAGGACACCGCGAACCCGCCGAAGTCGAACTGCGAGGGCGAATGCGCCGCGGCCTGGCCGGTGGTGGCCTCGGGCAACGCCACCGCCGCGGCCGGCACCGACGAGGAGCTGCTCGGGGAGGTCACCCGCCCCGACGGCACCAGCCAACTCACCGTCGACGGCTGGCCGATGTACCGGTACGCGAAGGACACCGCCCCGGGCCAGGTCAACGGGCAGGGAGTCGGCGGCACCTGGTTCGCCGCGGCCCCCGACGGCAAGAAGGCGGCGAAGAACGCCGACAGCGCGGGGGCCGCCGAACCGGCCGACCCCGCGGGGCTTTCGGTCCGCAAGGATCCGGAACTCGGCGACATCGTGGTGGACGGCCGGGGCATGACGGTCTACCGCTTCACGAAGGACTCCGCCTGGCCGATGAAGACCGCCTGCACGGGCGAGTGCCTCAAGAAGTGGCCGGTAGTCGCCCCCATGGCCAAGAACGCGGTGGACGGAGTCACGACGAAGGGATTCGTCACCTTCGACCGCCCCGACGGCATCAAGCAGCAGACCATCGACTGCTGGCCCATCTACACCTTCGCGGGCGACGAGAAGCCCGGTGACACCAACGGACAGGGCGTCGGCGGCACCTGGTATGCCGTTTCCCCGGATTCGAAACTCGTCGGCGCCGCCAAGTAATCACGGACTCCGCAGAACAATCGCCCAGGAGCCCCAAGTGGCCCCGAACCACCGGGAAACGGTGCCCGGAGTGCCGGTCCGTCGCTGCCCGCATACGCGCAGCGACGGACCGGCCGCGGATGCCACCGGAGTGTGACCAATAACGGATCGCTAATTTCCGTTTCCACTCGCTCTCTTGGCGGCCGATCAGTAGCCTCTGGTCAACACTGACCATGAACATGGCCGGATCGCCGTGGCGACTTGTTGGAGACATCGATGGAGCGTCCCGCCTGGGCACCGCAGGGCATTGACATTTCGGTGCCGAGCGTGTCTCGCATGTACGACTTCTATCTGGGCGGATCGCACAATTTCGAGGTGGACCGGGAAGCCGCGCGCAAGGCCATGGAGTTCCTTCCGGGCCTTCCCAAGATCATGCAGGCCAATCGTGCCTTTATGCGCCGGGCCGTCCGCTTCGCCGTCGACTCGGGCATCGACCAGTTCCTCGACATCGGCTCCGGCATACCGACCTTCGGCAACGTCCACGAGGTCGCCCAGGCCGCCGACCCCGCTGCCAGGGTGGCGTACGTCGACCACGACCCGGTCGCCGTCGCCCACAGCCAGGCCGTGCTGGAGGGCAACGACCGCGCGGTCATCGCCGCCGCCGACCTGCGCCGCCCCAAGGAGATCCTGGCCAACCCGGACATCACCGGACTGCTCGACCTGGACCGCCCGGTGGCCCTGCTGCTGGTCGCGGTGCTCCACTTCGTCGAAGACGCCGACGACCCGCGCGCCGCGGTCGCCGAACTGCGCGAGGCACTGGCCCCCGGCAGCCTGATCGTCCTGACCCACGCCTCGTACGAGGGCATCCCGCTGCCCGAGGAGGAGGCGGCCGGCACGGTCGGCGTCTACAAGAACATCCGCAACCCGCTGATCATGCGCTCGCGCGAGGAGATCGGCCGGTTCTTCGAGGGCTATGAGATGGTCGAGCCGGGACTCGTGTCGATGCCCGAATGGCGGCCCGACACCCCGCAGTCGCCGGAGCAGGAAGACCCGTACGCCTTCTCGGGCTTCGCAGGGGTCGGGCGCAAGGCGTGAGCATTCCCGCCCAGGCGTCCGGGGAACCGGACGCGGAACCCGACGGCCCGGAAGGCCGGCTCCGCAGATTCGCCAGGATCTGGAGCCGGGCCATCTTCCCCCTGACGGCCACCTCCCTGACCCGGCCGGAGTTCGAACAGCATCTGCTGCCCCTGGCACGCGAGCTGAGCGGCATCCTGCACGCCCACCCCTTCGACGCCTCGCCCGCCCAGCGGGTCGGCGCGGCCCTGATCGAGGCGCACTGCACCGATCCGGACGCCCTCAGCTCCACGCTCGGCGTCGTCGACTCCTACCTCGTCCTGTACTGCGGCGGCAACGGACCCGGCACGCTCTCCACCGAGGACGGCCGGGCCCGCTGCGCCCGGATCCAGCACACGCTGGCCGCGGGCTTCACCGGCGCGCTGCGCGAGCGCACGCTCGCCGAGCAGGAGGCCATCGCCCGCTCGGCGCTGACCGCCCGCTCGCACGCCGAACAGGCCCTGCACGCCACCGAGGCCCGGTTCCGCGCGGTCTTCAAGGACGCCGCCATCGGCATCGGCATCGCCGACCTGGACGGCAACATCCTGGAGATCAACGACACCCTCACCAAGATGTTCGGCGGCCTTGAGCACCACGTCCGCAGCCACAAGGTGAACGAGTGGGTCCACCCCGAGGACTCGCCGCAGGTGTGGAAGTACTACGACGAACTGGTGCGCGGCGAGCGCGAGCACTACCGGGTCGAGAAGGCGTACTACCGCAACGACGGCACCGTCCTGTGGACCAACCTCACTGTCTCGCTGCTGCGGGACCCCGAGGGCCGTCCCGAATACCAGCTCGCGCTGATGGAGGACACCACCGAGCGCCGGCTGCTGAACCTGCGGCTGCGGTACGAGGCCACGCACGACGCGCTGACCGGGCTGCCCAACCGGACCCTGTTCTTCGAGCGTCTGGAGAAGGCCCTCGCCGCCCAGGAGGGGTTCCGCTTCGGCCTCTGCTACCTGGACCTCGACGGTTTCAAGGCCATCAACGACAGCCTCGGGCACGCCGCCGGCGACCGCCTCCTGGTCGAGGTCGCCGACCGGCTCCAGAGCTGCGCCACCGCTCCCGGCGAGATGGTCGCCCGGCTCGGCGGCGACGAGTTCGTGGCGCTGACCACCGGCCCGGACACCGCCGAAGAGGTGCACGAACTGGCCGGCCGCATCCTGGGCGCGCTCGCCTCGCCGATCCGCCTCGACGGCCGCGAGCTCACCGTCCGCGGCTCGGTCGGCATCGTCGAGGGGCCCTCCGGGGAGCGCACCGCCGCCGAGGTACTGCGCAGCGCCGACATCACGATGTACCGGGCCAAGGCGGCGGGCGGCAACCGCTTCCAGCTCGCCGACGCGGAGGCCGACGCACGCGCCATCACCCGGCACGGGCTGACCACTGCGCTCCCGGCCGCCCTGGACCGGGGCGAGTTCTTCATCGAGTACCAGCCGCTCGTGCACCTGGGCGACGGCACCGTCCACGGCGCGGAGGCGCTCGTACGGTGGTGCCATCCGCAGCACGGCGTGCTCGGCCCCGACCGGTTCATCCCGCTCGCCGAGCACACCGGTCTCATCGTGCCGCTCGGCCGCTGGGTGCTGGAGGAGTCCGTACGGCAGGCGAACTTCTGGCAGGAGCGGCACAGCGACGGCGGCCCGCTGCGGATCAACGTCAACCTCTCGCCGACCCAGCTGCACCATCCCCGCCTCGTCGCGGAGACGGTCGACGTGCTGGAACGTTCCGGTCTGGAGCCGGGAGCGCTCTGCCTGGAGGTGACCGAGTCCGCCCTGATCGGCGCCGACGACGACCTCCTCAAGCCGCTGCGGCAGCTCGCGGAAATGGGCGTCGACATCGCGCTCGACGACTTCGGAACGGGCTACTCGAACCTGGCCAACCTGCGGCGGCTGCCGGTGAGCGTCCTCAAGCTGGACCGGTCCTTCACCCGGGGCATGCAGCAGCACCCGGCCGACCCGGTCGACATGAAGATCGTCGAGGGGATCGTGTCGCTGGCCCACAGCCTGGAGCTGGCCGTCACGGTGGAGGGCGTGGAGACGGGGGCCCAGGCCGAGCAGCTGCGCCTGCTGGGCTGCGACACCGCCCAGGGCTGGTACTACGCCCGGCCCGGCGCCCCGGACCGTATCCACTCGCTGCTGCTGGCGGACGCGGTCTGAGCCGTCGCCGGGCGGGGTACCCCGCCCGGCGGGCCCGGGGTCCGGCCCGCCGCGTGGTCAGCCGGAGACCGGCCGGTGCTCCAGCAGCATCCGCTGGAGTTCGCGCGCGGCCCGGGGCGGGTCCACATCGCTGCGGTGCGCCAGCGCGATGGTGCGCCGCAGCCCGCCGCCCGCCAGCGGGGTCCTGCGCAGGTCGTGGCCCGCCCGGGCGGCGACCATGCTCGGCACCACGGCGATGCCGAGCCCCGCCCGTACGAAACCGAGCACCGCGTCCATCTCACCGCCCTCGACGGTGAACGTCGGCTCGAAGCCCTCCGCCCGGCACGCGGCGAGCGTCAGCTCCCGCAGGTTGTACCCGTGCCGGAACATCACCAGCGGGGCCCCCTCCAGGTCCGCGATCCGGATCGATCCGCCCCGCCCCGGGGGCGGCTCCGTCGCCGCTGACACCACCACCAGGTCCTCCCGCAGCAGCTCCACCGTGGTCAGTGCGGGGGAGGCGGCCGGCAGCGGCAGCACCACTAGCGCCAGGTCGAGCGCCCCCCGCGCCAGCTGACGTACGAGATCGTGCGAGCCGCCCTCCTCCAGCAGCAGCCGCACCCCCGGGTGCCGGTCGTGGAAGGCCCGCAGCATGTCCGGCAGCAGCCCGGTGCACAGGCTCGGCGTCGCCCCGAGACGTACCCGGCCGCTGCGCAGCGAGACCAGCTCCTGGACCTCGTGGCGCGCCGTCTCCGCGTCGGCGAGGATCCGCCGGGCCAACGGCAGCAGCGCCTCGCCCGCGTCGGTGAGGGTGATGTTGCCCCGGGCCCGGCTGAACAGATCCGCGCCCAACTCCGCCTCCAGCGAACGGATCTGCTGGGAGAGCGAGGGCTGCGACACATGCACTGCCTCGGCGGCCCGGGTGAAGTGCCGGGCCTCGGCGACGGCCACGAAGTAGGTGAGCTGCTGGAAGTGCATAGGGTGACGATAACCCTCACCGATAGGCCATGCCTATGGAGATCAGCCGGGCCATGTCTTGGACTGATCGGGCCCCCACCTCTACCGTCGTGTGCATGGCATTGGCAACGCGGACGGACCGACGGCCGTCGATGACGCGTACGCTCTGGGACTCGACCGTCGGCAAGAAGACGATCATGGCTGTGACCGGTCTGATCATGCTCGGATACCTCGTCGCCCACATGGCGGGAAACCTGAAGATCTTCTTCGGGCCCGGTGAGTTCGACGGGTACGCCCACTGGCTGCGCACCATGGGTGAACCGATCCTGCACTACGAGTGGGCGCTGTGGATCGTCCGCGTGGGGCTGGTCGCCGCCGTCGTGCTGCACGGCGTCTCGGCGTACCAGCTGAGCCGGCGCGACATCAAGGCGCGCCCGGCCAAGTACGTCCACAAGAGGCCCCGCGCGAGCTACGCCACCCGCACCATGCGCTGGGGCGGCATCATCCTCGCGCTCTTCATCGTCTGGCACATCCTCGACCTGACGACCGGCACCGTGCACACCGGCTTCGAGGCCGGGCACCCGTACCAGAACGTCATCGACACCTTCTCCACCTGGTACGGCAACGTCATCTACATCGTCGCGGTGCTCGCCATGGGCCTGCACGTCCAGCACGGCTTCTGGAGCGCCGCGCAGACCCTGGGCGTCGGCAACGCGACCCGCGACCGCATCCTGAAGACCCTCGCCAACCTCCTGGCGGTTGTGCTGATCCTGGGCTTCATCTCCGTACCCGTCGCCGTCATGACCGGAGTGGTGAGCTGACATGCCCGACTACACGCAGTACCGCACGGGCGAGCCCGCCGTCGACACGAAGGCCCCCGAAGGCCCCGTCAGCGAGCGCTGGGACACCCGCCGCTTCCAAGCCAAACTCGTGAACCCCGCCAACCGGCGCAAACACACGGTCATCGTCGTCGGCACCGGCCTCGCCGGCGGAGCGGCCGGGGCCACGCTCGCCGAACAGGGCTACCACGTCGTCCAGTTCTGCTTCCAGGACTCACCCCGGCGGGCCCACTCGGTCGCCGCCCAGGGCGGCATCAACGCCGCGAAGAACTACCGCAACGACGGCGACTCCATCCACCGGCTGTTCTACGACACCGTCAAGGGCGGCGACTTCCGCGCCCGGGAGTCCAACGTCCACCGGCTCGCCCAGATCTCCGTCGAGATCATCGACCAGTGCGTCGCCCAGGGCGTCCCCTTCGCCCGCGAGTACGGCGGCCTCCTCGACAACCGCTCCTTCGGCGGCGTCCAGGTCTCGCGTACGTTCTACGCGCGCGGCCAGACCGGACAGCAGCTCCTCCTCGGCGCATACCAGGCGCTCTCCCGCCAGATCGCCTCGGGCGGCGTCGAACTCCACGCCCGCACCGAGATGCTGGACCTGATCGTGGTCGACGGAAAGGCGCGCGGCATCGTCGCCCGCGACCTCGTCACCGGGAAGATCGACACCTACTTCGCCGACGCGGTCGTCCTGGCCACCGGCGGCTACGGCAACGTCTTCTACCTGTCGACCAACGCCATGAACTCCAACGCCACCGCGATCTGGCGGGCCCATCGGCGCGGCGCGTACTTCGCCAACCCCTGCTTCACCCAGATCCACCCCACCTGCATCCCGCGCACCGGCGACCACCAGTCCAAGCTGACCCTGATGAGCGAGTCGCTCCGCAACGACGGCCGCATCTGGGTCCCCAAGGCCAAGGGCGACACCCGCCCCGCCAACCAGATCCCCGAGGACGAGCGCGACTACTACCTGGAGCGCATCTACCCCGCCTTCGGCAACCTGGTGCCCCGCGACATCGCCTCCCGCGCCGCCAAGAACGTCTGCGACGAGGGACGCGGCGTCGGCCCCGGCGGGCAGGGGGTCTACCTCGACTTCGCCGAGGCCATCGGCCGGATGGGCCGCAAGGCCGTCGAGGCCAAGTACGGCAACCTCTTCGACATGTACCAGCGGATCACCGACGAGGACCCGTACACGGTCCCCATGCGGATCTACCCCGCCGTGCACTACACGATGGGCGGCCTCTGGGTCGACTACGACCTCCAGACCACCGTCCCCGGCCTCTTCGCCATCGGCGAGGCGAACTTCTCCGACCACGGGGCCAACCGGCTCGGGGCCTCCGCTTTGATGCAGGGCCTCGCCGACGGCTACTTCGTCCTGCCCTCCACGATCAACGACTACCTCGCCCGCAACCCGCACACCGAGAACGTCGACGCCGAACACCCCTCCGTGGCCGAGGTGGTGGCGGAGACCGAGGACCGGATCAACCTGCTGCTCTCCGTCGACGGCGACCGCACCCCGGACTCCTTCCACCGCGAGATCGGTGAACTCATGTGGGAGTACTGCGGGATGGCCCGCACCGAGGACGGACTGCGCAAGGCGCTCGCCAAGATCCCCGAGATCCGCGAGGAGTTCTGGCGGCGCATCAAGGTCCCCGGCACCGGCGAACAGTTCAACCAGTCGCTGGAAAAGGCGAATCGCATCGTCGACTACCTGGAGCTCGCCGAGCTAATGTGCCTCGACGCCCTGCACCGCGCCGAGTCCTGCGGCGGCCACTTCCGCGCGGAGTCCCAGACCCCGGACGGCGAGGCCGAGCGACGCGACGAGGAGTTCTCCTACGCCGCCGCCTGGGAGTTCACCGTCACCGGCGGCGCCCCTGTCCTGCACAAGGAAGACCTGGTCTTCGAGTACGTCCACCCCACCCAGCGGAGCTACGCATGAAGCTCACCCTGCGCGTCTGGCGTCAGCGCAACGCCGAAGAGCCCGGCGCCATGGCCACCTACGAAGTCGACAACATCTCGCAGGACATGTCGTTCCTGGAGATGCTCGACACCCTCAACGAGGAACTCACCCTCGCCGGGGACGAGCCCGTCGCCTTCGACCACGACTGCCGCGAGGGCATCTGCGGCGCGTGCAGCCTCGTCATCAACGGCGACGCCCACGGCCCGGAGCGCACCACCACCTGCCAGCTCCACATGCGGTCCTTCGCCGACGGCGACACGATCGACATCGAGCCCTGGCGCGCCTCCGCCTTCCCGGTCATCAAGGACCTGGTCGTGGACCGCTCCTCCTTCGACCGGATCATCCAGTCCGGCGGCTACATCTCCGCCCCCACCGGCACCGCTCCGGACGCCCACGCCACCCCGGTCCCCAAGCCGGACGCCGACTTCGCCTTCGAGCACGCCGAGTGCATCGGCTGCGGAGCCTGCGTCGCCGCCTGCCCCAACGGCTCGGCGATGCTGTTCACCTCGGCCAAGGTCAACCACCTCAACGTCCTGCCGCAGGGCGGCCCCGAACGCGAGACCCGCGTCCTGGACATGGTGGCCCAGATGGACGAGGAGGGCTTCGGCGGCTGCACCCTGACCGGAGAGTGCGCCACGGCCTGCCCCAAGGGCATCCCGCTGCCGTCGATCGCCGCGATGAACAAGGAGTGGCTGCGGGCGACCCGTAAAGTCCGCCGCTGACAAGGGAGTTGACCCCGTACGGACCCGGGTCCGCACCCGCAGCCGTACGGGATCAGCGCCGTACGTTCAGCGCCGCAGCGCCTTCGCCAGGTACGGGGCCGTACGGCTCCCGGTTTCCCGCGCCACCTCGGCCGGGGTGCCGGCCGCGACGATCCGGCCGCCCCGGTCCCCGCCCTCGGGCCCCAGGTCGATGACATGGTCCGCGCCTGCCACCACGGCCATGTCGTGCTCCACGACCACCACCGTGCTCCCGCCGTCCACCAGCGCGTGCAGCTGCCGCATCAGCACCTCCACATCGGCCGGATGGAGTCCCGTCGTCGGCTCGTCCAGCAGATACAGCGTGTGCCCGCGCCGGGTGCGCTGGAGCTCCGCCGCCAGCTTGATGCGCTGCGCCTCACCGCCGGACAGCTCCGTCGCGGGCTGACCGAGCCGCAGATAGCCGAGCCCGACATCCAGCAGGGTCCTCAGCGCACGCTCGGCGGCGGGTGTCCCGGCGAAGAACGACGCCGCCGACTCCACGGTCAGGTCCAGGACCTGAGCGATCGTCAGTCCGTCCAGCGTGACGTCCAGGGTCTCCGGGTTGTAGCGCGCACCGTGGCAGTCCGGGCAGGGCGCGTAGGTGCTGGGCAGGAACAGCAGCTCCACCGAGACGAAGCCCTCGCCCTGGCAGGTCTCGCACCGCCCGCCGCTCACGTTGAACGAGAACCGCCCCGCGCCGTAGCCCCGCTCCTGCGCCACCTCCGTCCGGGCGAACAGCTTCCGCACGGCGTCGAACAGTCCTGTGTACGTGGCAAGATTGGACCGGGGCGTACGCCCGATGGGCTTCTGGTCGACCTGGACGAGCCGGTCCACCGCCTCCAGGCCGGTGGCCGCCCGGCAGTACCGCTCGCCCGGCCCCGGCCCCGGCTCCTCGCCCGCCTGCCGGTCCGCCAGCACGCCGGCGAGCACCTGGCCGACCAGGGTCGACTTGCCCGAGCCGGACACCCCGGTCACCGCCGTGAACACCCCGAGCGGGAACGCAGCGTCGACGCCCCGCACATTGTGCCGTTCCACGCCGGTGAGCCGGATCCACCCGGACGGTGTGCGGGCCTCATGCGGGGGAGCGGTGCGGCGGCCGTCCTCGGGGAACAGGAAGCGGCGCGTCGCCGACTCCGGGACTTGGGCGAGCCCCTCGGGCGGCCCGCTGTGCAGCACCCGCCCGCCGTGCTCCCCGGCCAGCGGGCCCACGTCCACCAGCCAGTCCGCCCGCCGCACCACGTCCATCTGGTGCTCCACGACGAAGACCGAGTTCCCGGCCTCCTTCAGCCGGCCCAGGACCCCGAGCAGCGCCTCGGTGTCCGCCGGGTGCAGCCCGGCCGACGGCTCGTCCAGGACGTAGACGACACCGAAGAGCCCCGACCGCAGCTGCGTCGCCAGCCGCAGCCGTTGCAGCTCACCGGAGGACAGCGTCGGGGCCGTACGGTCCAGACTCAGATAGCCGAGCCCCAGCTCCGTCACCGTCCCGATCCGCGCCAGCAGATCGCCCGTCAGCACCCGGGCCGTCTCCTCGCCGCCCGCACCCGCCCCGGACAGCACTTCGGCCAGGACGGACAGCGGCAGCCCGGCAAGCTCCGCGATGGTCCGCCCGGCGAAGGTCACCGCCATCGCCTCGGGCCGCAGCCGGCTCCCGCCGCACACCGGACACGGGGCACTGGTCAGGAAGCGCTCCGCCTTCGCCCGCAGCGACCGGCTCTTGGTGTCGGCGAAGGTGTGCAGCACATAGCGCCGCGCGCTCATGTACGTGCCCTGGTAAGGGCGTTGGATCCGGCCCGCGTCCCGCACCGGATGCACCGTCACCACCGGCTGCTCGTCGGTGAACAGGATCCACTCCCGGTCCTTCGCCGCCAGCTCGCGCCACGGCCGGTCGACGTCGTACCCGAGCGCGTCCAGCACGTCGCGCAGATTCTTCCCCTGCCACGCCCCCGGCCAGGCGGCGATCGCCCCCTCCCGGATCGACAGCGAGGGATCGGGGACGAGCAGCTCCTCGTCCGTCCGGTGGATCCGCCCCAGCCCATGGCACTGCGGGCACGCCCCGACGGCCGTGTTGGGGGAGAAGGAGTCGGAGTCCAGCCGCTCGGCCCCCGGCGGATACTCCCCCGCGCGGGAGAAGAGCATCCGCAGCGAGTTGGAGAGCGTGGTCACCGTCCCGACGGACGACCGGGCCCCCGGGGCGGAGCGCCGCTGCTCCAGCGAGACGGCGGGCGGCAGCCCGGTGATCTCCCCGACCGCGGGCGCGCCCACCTGATGGATCAGCCGCCGGGCGTAGGGGGCGACCGATTCGAAGTAGCGGCGCTGCGCCTCCGCGTAGAGGGTCCCGAACGCCAGCGAGGACTTCCCCGACCCCGACACGCCCGTGAAGACGGTCAGGGTGTCGCGTGGGATGTCGACCCGGACGTCCTTGAGGTTGTGCTCGCGGGCGCCGCGCACCCGGACGTACGGATCGTGGGGGGAGTGCATGGGGCTCGGCTCCGTACGCGTGGGGGTGCTGACGCCTGGTGGGACAAACAGTTCGATTCTAGGCGTCGGTGCCGGTGGCGGCCCGGTGGGATCCGGCCGCGCGGCTCACCGGGCGCAGGCCCGGGTCCCGCTCGTCGGCCCGGACCGGCGGGCGGGCGATCCGGGCGAGCCGCCGCAGCGAGTCCACCAGCGCCTCGCGGTCGTACGTGCTGGTCGTGACGAGCACCTCGTCCGCCCCGGTCTCCCCGATCGCCTGCTCCAGCTGCGCGGCCACCTGGTCCTCGGTGCCGTGGACATGGCCTTCGAGCCCCCGCTCGTACAGCGACCGCTCCTTGGCCGTCATGGTCAGGGCCTCGACGCGCTCGGCGGGGGCCAGCGGCGGAAAGTCCCCGTGCGTACGGGAGTACGCCATGGCCCACGCCTCCGGTACGAGCAGCCTGCGGGCCGCCTCATCGGAGGCCGCGACGGCCACCGTGCCCGCGACGATCACCTCGGGCCGCTCGGCGCGGGCGGAGGGGCGGAAGTCGCGGCGGTAGACCTCGATGGCGCGGAGCACCTTGTCCCGGCCGCGCAGATCGCCGATGACGAGGGGGAGCCCGGCGGCCGCGGCGACCGACGCGCCCTCCCCGATCGCCAGGACATACGCGGGGATGTCCAGGCCCTCCGCCGGATGGGCGTGCACCCGGGGGTGGGCCTGCTGGGTGCCGTCGATCCAGCCGAGCAGCTCGGCCAGGCGTCCGGGGAAGTCCTCGGCGTCCTCCTTGCCGTGGCCGAGCGCCCGGCGGACGCCGTCGGTGAAGCCCACGGAGCGGCCGAGCCCCATGTCGATCCGGCCGGGGAAGAGGGAGGCGAGCACCCCGAACTGCTCGGCGACGACCAGCGGCCGGTGGTTGGGCAGCATCACTCCGCCGGTGCCGACCCGGATGGTGGAGGTCGCGGCGGCGACGGCGGCGGCCAGCACTGTCGGCGCGGACCCCGAGACCCCCGGCACGCCGTGGTGCTCGGAGACCCAGAAGCGGTGGAAGCCCAGCGCTTCCGCCTCCCGTGCCAGGTCCACGGTGTCCCGCAGCGCCCGGGGGGCGTCGTGCCCCTCGCGGGTGCGGGAACGGTCCAGGACGGAGAAGCGGGTCGACGCGATCACAGAGCTCACGTCCTGTTCAACACCGCCGTCCGCCCAGGATTCCCGCACGCCGGCCGATGCCCCGGGTCGGTCCCGTCGGCCGATGCCTCCCGGCGGCGGGCTTCCTGAGCTGGGGGAGTGGACAACGACGCACGGCCGCCGGCCGTATTCGACTGGACGGCGCGCTCGTGGACGACGACGAGCTGGTCTGCGATGCGGCCGAGGTGGCCGGATTCGCTGTGGTGCGGGCCCGTTGGGCCGATCCTTCGGCCGCGCTGAAAGGCGCCCAGGAACGCGAAGGGCGGACCTGATCAGGCGTTTTCGTCGAGCCGAAAGCCCACCTTCAGGCCGACCTGATAGTGCGCGATTCGGCCATCTTCGATATGCCCCCGAACTTGATTAATCTCGAACCAATCGAGATTGTGCAACGTTTCCGCCGCTCTTGCGACGCCGTTCCGGATCGCCGCGTCGATGCCCTCCTCGGAGGTTCCTACGATCTCGGTGACCCGATAGGTGTGGTTAGCCATTGTTTGTCTCCTCTCCTGTGACCACGGTGCCCCAATCAGGGGTGTCCCGCGAGAGGGAGGGTGGAGCGCATCGGGGCGGGCGCCCACCTTGACCTACTGATTGGTCCATACCAAAATTCAGCCAACCACCCGTGCGAGCCCCGCCCGCAATCCCCCACACCGGGTCCGATTTCGTCGTGCCGTTTCGCAGAAGGTGACCACGTGAAGAACCGCATCCTGGCCGGAGCCGTCGCGCTCGTCTCGACCGTCGCACTCGGCGGATGCGGCTACATATCGGGGTCGGGCGGCGAAGACCGCACCGTGACGGTCTGGCTGATGAAGGACAGCGTCTCGCCCGGCTTCCTGGACAAGTTCACCCGCTCGTACGAGGAGGAGAACCCCTCGATCGAGCTGGACTTCAAGATCCAGGAGTGGAGCGGCATCGGCCCCAAGGTCATCTCCGCGCTGGAGGGCGACGACGCCCCGGACGTCATCGAGGTCGGAAACACGCAGGTCGCGCAGTACGCGGAGAGCGGCGGCCTGCGGGATCTGACGCTCGAATCGATGCGCGACCTGGGCAGCGAGGACTGGCTGCCCGGCCTGGCCCAGCCCGGCAGCATCAACGGCGTGCAGTACGGAATCCCCTGGTACGCCGCCAACCGGGTGGTGATCTACAACAAGGAGATCTTCGAGGAAGCGGGCATCGGCTCCGTCCCGAAGACGCGCACCGAGTGGATCGCCGCCACCGAGAAGCTCAACAACGCGGGCAACCAAGGCATTTACCTGGCAGGGCAGAACTGGTACGTGCTCGCCGGATTCATCTGGGACGAGGGCGGCGAGCTCGCCGACGAGAACGGCGGCGACTGGCAGGGCGCCCTGGACACCCCTCAGGCCCTGGCGGGCATGGACTTCTACCAGAAACTCCAGGCGCTCGGCGAAGGCCCCAAGGACGCCGACGAGGAGAAGCCCCCGCAGACCGACGTATTCGCCAAGGGCGACGTCGCGCAGATCATCTCGGTGCCGGGCAGCGCCGCGCTCATCGAGCAGAAGAATCCCGAACTCAAGGGAAAGCTCGGCTACTTCCCCATTCCCGGCAAGACCGCGAAGGCCCCCGGCTCGGTATTCACCGGCGGCTCCGACCTGATCGTCCCGAAGAACGCCGACGAGCGCAGCGCCGGCATCGCCGTCGTCAAGGCACTGGCGAGCGAGAAGTGGCAGACGGAGCTGGCCCGGAGCATGAGTTACGTCCCCAACAAGCCGAGCCTGGCCCATGTCATCGAGGGCGACGAAGGCACCGCGGCGATGGCGGAAGGCGCCACCCGCGGGCGAGCCACCCCCAACTCCTCCCAGTGGGCCAGGGTCGAGGCGGAGAACCCGATCAAGCCCTACATGACGGCCGTGCTCCAGGGCGGCGAACCGGCCCGGGAGGCCAAGGCCGCATCCGAGCGCATCACCGCCATGCTCACCGGCAGCGGCTGATCCCTCCCGGATGCCGTGTCCCCCGGGACACGGCATCCCTGGGGATTCAGCCGTCGCACATCCCCGCTCCCCGCAGCGGTCATGTCGAATCCAGCCGGTGACGGAAGAAGTAAGGGGCCGGGCGCTCGCACCCCGCGACAGCCCGGCAGCGACCCTCGCCGATCCCGTCCCCGGAGACCGCCATGACCGTGCTGCCCGTCGCCCCGCACCCCGCCGCTCCCGCCTCCGTCCCGGCCCCTGCTGCCACCCTCGTCCCTGCCTCCGTCCCCGCCCCCGCTGCCGTCACCGTCCCGGCTCCTACCCCTGCCTCCGCCCCCGAGTCGGCCGGCGCCGCCCCGGAACCGGCCTACCGGGTCTCCCTCGCCACCTGCCAGGAGGACGTACGCGCGGCGCAGCGGCTGCGCCACCTGGTGTTCGCCGGGGAGCTCGGAGCCCGGCTGGAAGGACCCGAACCCGGCCTGGACAGCGATGCCTTCGACGCCTACTGCGACCACCTGCTGGTCCGGGAGGCCGCCACCGGGGACGTCGTCGCCACCTACCGGCTGCTGCCCCCGGACCGGGCCCGGATCGCCGGACGCCTCTACGCGGAGGGCGAGTTCGACCTCACCCGGCTCGCCCCGATCCGTGACGACCTCGTCGAGGTGGGCCGCTCGTGCGTCCACCCCGCCCACCGCGACGGCGCGGTCATCGCCCTCGTCTGGGCCGGACTCGCCCGCTACATGGAGCGCACCGGCCACACCTGGATCGCGGGCTGCTGCTCCCTGCCGCTGACCGACGGCGGCGCGTCGGCCGCCCGGAGCTGGAACACCGTACGCGCGGGACACCTCGCGCCGGAGACGTACTGGGTCACCCCGCACCGCCTCTGGGACTCCTCCGCGCACGGCACGGAACCCGGCTCCCGGGCGGACCTCCCGCCCCTGCTGCGCGGCTACCTCCGGCTCGGCGCCCAGGTCTGCGGAGCCCCGGCGTACGACCCCGACTTCAACGTCGCCGACCTGTACGTGCTGCTCTCGCTGCGCCGCACCGACCCGCGCTACCTGCGCCACTTCCTCTCCCTGGCCCCCCTGCGATGAGCGTCTGGCTGCCCGTCGCCCCGTGCACACCGGCCGGCTGCGCCCGGCACGCCGGGGCCGTACGCGCTCCGGTCCCCGCCGCCCTCCTGCTGCTGTCCGGCTGCACGCTGGTCCTGCTCGGGGTGGCCTGCGTCCCGCTGGTCCGGCTGCTCGGTGCGGCCCTCCGGGGCCGGCTGATCCGGCGCTGGGCGCACGCGGTTCCACGGGCGTTCGGCGTGGATGTCGTGGTCCGGCAGCAGGCGCCGGACCCTGCCCCGGGCGGCGAACTCGTCGTCGCCAACCACATCTCCTGGCTCGACATACCGCTGGTCGCCGCCGTCCTGCCCGGCCGCATGGTCGCCAAGAGCGAGATCCGCCGCTGGCGGCTCCTGGGGCCGCTCGCCGCGCTCGGCGGCACCCTGTTCATCGACCGGGACCGGCTGCGTGCCCTGCCCGCGGCCGTGCGGACCATCGCCACGGTCCTGCGCTCCGGCTCCCGGGTCGTCATCTTCCCCGAGGGCAGCACCTGGTGCGGACGGGGGCGCGGAGGGGCGTTCCGGCCCGCCGCGTTCCAGGCGGCGATCGACGCCGGCGCGACGGTCCGGCCGGTCCGCATCGCCTACCGCACCACGGCACACCACCGCGGACCGGCCGCGGGCGCCGCCGCGTTCGTCGGGTCCGACCCGCTCGCCGTCTCCCTGTGGCGGGTGGTGCGGGCGGCCGGGCTCACGGCCCACATCGACGTGCTCGCGCCGATCCCCGCAGACGGGAGGGACGGCCGTCGCGCCCTGGCCGGCAGGGCACGAACGGCCGTCCTCAACACGGAGAACGCCTGCCGCTGCTGTCAGACCGCCGTAGCCAGCGAGAGAGCGAACCGGCCCGCCGAGTCCGTCCACCACTGAGTCAGCCGCATGCCGGCGGCGGCCAGCTCCTCCCGGACGTCCTCCTGCCGGAACTTCGCCGACACCTCCGTACGCACCTCCTCGCCGGCCTCGAACGGCACCACGAGGTCCAGCTCCCGGATCTTGACGCTCAGCGCCCGGCGGGCCCGCAGCCGCATCTCGACCCACCGCTCCCGCGGATTCCACACTGCGAGGTGATCGAAGTCGTCGAGCGGGAAATCGGCCCCCAACTCACGGTTGACGACGCTCAGGACGTTCTTGTTGAAGGCCGCCGTCACCCCGGCCGCGTCGTCGTACGCGGCCACCAGCGTCTCCTCCTCCTTCACCAGATCCGTGCCCAGCAGCAGCGCGTCGCCGGGGGAGAGCAGCGAGCGCACCGACCGCAGGAACGTCGCCCGCTCCTCCGGCAGCAGATTGCCGATCGTGCCGCCCAGGAACACCACCAGCCGGGGCCCCGGCGTCCCCGGCAGGGCCAGGCCGCCGGTGAAGTCCGCGATCAGCGCGTGCACGGACAGCTCGGGGTGCTCCGCGAGGAGTGACTCGGCCGCCCCCGTCAGCGCGCTCTCGCTCACATCCACCGGCACGTAACTGTGCAACTCGGGGAGGACGTCGAGGAGATGGCGGGTCTTCTCGGACGACCCCGAGCCCAGCTCGATCACGGTCCGGGCGCCCGAAGCCGTGGCGATCTCCTCGGCACGTGTCTGCAGGATCTCCCGCTCCGCGCGGGTCGGGTAGTACTCCGGCAGCCGGGTGATCTCCTCGAACAACTCGCTGCCGCGGGCGTCGTAGAACCACTTCGGGGGCAGCGTCTTGGGGTGCCTGGTCAGGCCGCTCAGAACGTCGGCGCGCAGCGCGGCGTCCGTCGCGTCCACCGGCAGGGTACGGGTCAGCAGGAAGGGACTCACGCGGTGGGCTCCTTGAGCGGGGTGAGGAGGACGTCCGAGGAGGTCGCGACCAGCAGGGTGCGGTCGGGGACCTCGCGCCAGAGCGGGTCGTCGTCGTACGGTTCCGAGGCGACCGCGGTGCGGCGGCCCGGCTCCGTGAGATACCAGAGGGTGTCGCCCCAGGCGGTCGCCGTGATGGTGGCGCCGTCGGTGAGCAGCAGATTCAGCCGGGAGCCGGGCGCGGCGGCCGCGACCTCGCGGACCGTCTCCGCGACGGCGCGCGGCACGTCGTCCCCGGCATCGGTCCGGTGGCGGATCAGCGCCCAGACCAGCGCCGAGTCGTTACGAGCGGCCAGCGACAGCAGCTTCTCGGCGGGCAGGGCGGCAGCCGGGCCGGCGAGCGAACCCGGCCAGCCCTTCACCGCCCCGTTATGGCTGAACAACAGCCGCCCGGCGGCGTACGGCGCGGCCGCGGCCTCCCCGTCCGCACCCGCCTCGGTGGCATCCCGTACGGCGGCGAGCAGCGCGGTGCTGCGGACCACCCGGGCCAGATCGGTGAAGGTCTCGTCGCCCCATATGGGGCCCTGTCGGCGGTAGCGTCCGGGCACCGGATCCCCGTCCGCGTACCAGCCGACGCCGAAGCCGTCCGCGTTGACCGTTCCGTAGCGCTGGCGGCGCGGCTCCCAGGACTGCCGCACCAAGGAGTGCTCAGGCCGCAGCAGAACCTCTCCGAGCGCCACCGGCTCGCCCACATAAGCGAGATGACGGCACATCAGGCATCCCTCGCCGTTCGGAAACCGGCGAAGATCTGGCGCCGCACCGGAAGGTCCCAGTTGCGGAAGGTGCCCCGGCACGCGACCTGGTCCACGGCGAACGAGCCGCCGCGCAGCACCTTGTGCCCCGGACCGAAGAACACTTCCGAATACTCGCGGTAGGGAAACGCCGCGAACCCCGGATAGGGCAGGAAGTCGCTGGAGGTCCACTCCCACACATCGCCGATCAACTGCCCCGCCCCGGAGGGCGACCGGCCCTGCGGATACGCCCCGGACCGCGCCGGACGCAGATGCCGCTGCCCCAGATTGGCCCGCTCCGGCGTCGGATCCTCGTCGCCCCACGGGTAGCGCAGGGAACGACCGGAGGCCGGGTCGTGCCGGGCGGCCTTCTCCCACTCGCTCTCCGTGGGCAACCGCCGCCCCGCCCAGCGCGCGTACGCGTCCGCCTCGTACCAGCTGACGTGCAGCACCGGCTCGTCGTCCGGCACCGGCTCGGTCACCCCGAACCGGCGGCGCAGCCACTGCCCCGCCTCCCGCCGCCAGAACAGCGGTGCGAACAGGCCGTGTTCCCGGACCATCGCCCACCCGTCGGGAGCCCACCAGCGCTCGTCCCCGTAGCCGCCGTCCTCGACGAAACGGAGGTACGCGCCGCAGGTGACCGGCGAGGTGTCCAGGTGGAACGCGGCCACGTCGCGCCGGTGCGCGGGGCGTTCGTTGTCCAGGGCCCACGGCTCGGCGGAGGTTCCCATCGTGAACGGACCCCCGGGTACCAGGACTTCGTCCGGGAACGCCTCGACGTCGACGGGCGCGGGCGGGGCGGGTGCGGTGAGCGCCGCCGGGCCCGCACGCAGCTGATGGGTGATCAACATGGTCTCGTCGTGCTGCTGCTCGTGCTGGGCGATCATCCCGAAGGCGAACCCGGCCCGCTCCAGCGGCCGGCCGCCCTCGTGCAGCGGCGCGCCCTCCAGCAGGTCGAGCGCCCGCCCCCGCACGTCGGAGGCGTACGTCCGGGCCTCGGCCGGGGCCAGCAGGGGCAGCGAGGGGCGGGAGGCGCGTGAGTGCTCGAAGGCGTTGTACAGCCCGTCGATCTCCGGGCGCAGTGCCTCCCGGCCGCCGACGGCGCGCAGCAGCCACTGCTCCTCCTGATTGCCGATGTGCGCCAGATCCCAGACCAGCGGCGACATCAACGGGGAGTGCTGCGCGGTCAGTTCGCCGTCGTCCACGCTGTCGGTGAGCAGGGCGGTGCGATCGCGCGCGGTCAGCAGCGCGTCGAGAGCACGTCGCCGCAGGGTCTCCGGATCGATGCCGGAGGCGACGGGGAAGCCCGCCGAGGCGGTGGCACGGGCGGGGTCGAACGCGTCGGAGTGCTCGCGGTGTGCGGAGTCCTCACGGGGCTCGGTCATGCGGAGGCCGCCTTTCCGGGATGCGGCGGGATCGTCGGCCGGCCGGAGACGAGGTCCTCGTGCGTGCGCGCGGGCCGCTCGGGCGGACCGGGACGGGAGGGCGTGCTCGGATCAAAGAGCGTGCTCGCGTCCGTGAGTGTGCTCGGATCGCTCAGCAGGCTCGGATCGGTGAGGTCGCCGGGGTCCGGCAGATCGTCGGCCGGACATCGGCCCCGGGCGACATAGCGTTCGGTGAAGGCGGCCACCGTGCCGCGCACCGCTTCGCTCGCGCCCATCCGCTCCAGCGCCGGGAGCGCCGCCCCGAAACAGGCGGTGGCCGCGGCCCGCAGCTCCGGGTCGGCGAGACCCTCGCGGGCCGCCGCCGTCCAGAGCGGATTGCGCGGGGCGGCCGCCGCGCCCGCCGTCTCCGCCAGCGGCTTCACCGCGCGGTACACGGTCTCGGCGGCCTCCGGGTCGTCGAACAGGGCCGTGGCGACGGCGAGCGGCACCAGCCACCCGTCGGGCCCGCTCTGCGCGTCGATCATGCGCAGTTCGAGATGCCCACGCGGCCGGATCGGCGGGAACAGCGTGGTGAGGTGGTAGTCGAGATCGGCCTGCACCGGCGGCCGGGGCGACCCGGTGCGGATCCACTCGCGGAAGGTGAGCCCCTCCGGCACGTCCCACGGGCCCGACTCGCGCCGGATGCACAGCACGGGCGTGTCCAGCACATGCGCGGCCCAGGCCTCGCGCGGGGCGCGCCCGTGGCCCGGGGCGAGGGTGCGGCCCGGGTCGAGGTCGGCCCAGAGCGACTGCCGGGTGGAGCGCCAGCCGGTCCGGCGGCCCTGCCGGAACGGCGAATTCGCGAACGCCGCCACCAGCACCGCGCCCAGAAGGTGCGCGAGCTGCCAGCGCCGTCCGTAACCGAGCGGCCCCGGCTCCTCCTCGCCCGCGTCGAGGCAGACCTGGACCGAAGCGGAGGTGCACATCATCGCCCGCCCGGCGGGCCCCGCACGGTCCAGCGCGGCCTCCATCGCCTCGTAGCGCGGCTCCCGCAGTCTGCGCCGCGGCTTCTGCCACGGGTCCACGCCGAGCCCGACCGGCGCGAGCCCCGCCGCTCCGAGCGAACCGCGGACCGCCGCCAGATCGGCCGCCGTCGTCTCGACGCACTCCATCAGCGAGCCGGCCGGCTGCGAACTGAGTTCCAGCTGCCCGCCCGGCTCGAACGTGAGCGCCGCGCTCAGCGGCAGCGCCCGGACCGCATCGACGGCGCTGTCCAGCCGGTCCTGCTCCACCGGAAGGTCAGGACGTGCCCGGTCGTGGATGAGCCATTCGAGTTCCACCCCGACGGTTCGAGGTGGGCCCGTCTTGAAACATATGCCGCGCAGCAGATCCTCCGCCCCGCGCTCGTCGAGGTGGGCGGCGTCCGGGCAAGCGCCCGTCGCGCCAGGAATGTCCAAGCCCATGAGGGCCTCCTTCGCAGCTGCGTACGTACCAGCCAAACCCGTACCCGGAGATCGCACAAGAGTGCCCCCGAGCCAAGAAAATACGGTTGCGCCCAGGCCGTGCTCCCCGTGAGCATGCCCCGTATGCACCACAGGGGGGAGCGCCGGTGAGCGCGCGGCTGCGCGGGATCGCGCGCGAGACGGAAGCGGTCGTCGAGGCCGGGCGGTACCGCAACGCGGCAGGTCAGGACGTGTCCATCGAGCGTGCCGTGGCCGCCGCACGCTCCGGCACCAGGCTCTACGGCCCGGATCCGGTGCCCGTCGCGGCCCTGGACACCGACCGCGTCCCGCACATCGAGGTCACCGCCGAGAGCAGCCTCGCCGCGGCCCGCCGGATGACCGGCGAGGCCTCCGGCCGGGTCGCCGTCCTCACCTTCGCCTCCGCCCGCAACCCCGGCGGCGGCTACCTCAACGGCGCGCAGGCCCAGGAGGAGGCCCTGTGCCGCGGATCGGCCCTCCACACGACCCTCCTGTGCGCCCCGGAGTACTACGCGCACCACCGCGCGGAGCGCAGCGCCTTCTACACCGACCGGGTGATCCACTCGCCCGCCGTGCCGGTCTTCCGCGACGACCGGGGAGCCTTCCTGGACGCCCCGTACGCGGCCGGATTCCTCACCTCGCCCGCGCCGAACGCCGGAGTGATCCGACGACGGACCCCCGAGGACGCCCACCGCGTCCCGGCCGCCCTCGCCGCCCGCGCCGAACGGGTGCTGGAGGTCGCGGCCGTACGGGGCTACCGCAGGCTCGTCCTGGGCGCCTGGGGCTGCGGAGTCTTCCGGAACGACCCCGGCCAGGTGGCGGAGGCGTTCCGGGCCCTGCTCGTCGAGGGCGGCCGATTCGGCGGCCACTTCGAGCAGATCGTCTTCGGCGTCCTGGACCGCGACCCCGACTCGGCGGTCCGGGCCGCCTTCGCCCGGACCTTCGCCTAGGGCGGGCCGTCCACGCGACGGAAGAGCGCTCAGCTCCAGCCGTACCGCTCGCGCAGCCGCCCGACGACCCGGTCGAAGCGGTCCCGGTCCAGGGCGCACGCCTCCCGGCGCATCCCGTCCTCGTGGACCCGCAGCACCCGGTCCAGATCGGCCCAGGACGGCCGTCCCGAGCTGTCCCACGGTCCCGCGCCCAGCGCCACCCACTCGTGGTCCCGGTCGTGCTGCTTGCTGGAGAGCTGGACGGCGAGCAGCGTGCCCGCCTCCTCACGGGCCACGACGAGCACTGGCCGGTCCTTCCCGCGCCCGTCGTTCTCCTCGAAAGGCACCCAGGTCCAGACGATCTCGCCGGGGTCGGGATCGCCGTCGCGATCGGGGGCGTAGGAGGTGCGCACGGACCCCACGTCGGCGGGATCGGCCTGCGCCGTGGCGGTCGGCCCGCTGCTGCCGGGCACGTCAAAGGGGTTGTCGGAACGGTACGCGCTGTCGTGGAACGTCATCGCATCACCGTAGAACGCTTGACCCCCGATCCCGGGAGCGGGGCGTCGGACCGGGGCCGCGGGGCGGCGTTCCGGCCACCGTGACCGGACCTGCGGGCCCCGGGCCGAAACCCGCTCCCACGGGTCTGGAAGACTGCCCGACGCCATGAGCCAGTTACCCCATCAGCCCGCCGAAGTCTCCGTCCCGACCAGCGCCGATGTCGCGCGCCTCGCCGGAGTGTCCCGGGCCACCGTGTCGTACGTACTGAACAACAACGCCACCGTCCGGATCAGCGATCCCACCCGACGCCGGGTCAGGGAGGCCGCCCTCCAACTGGGTTACGTGCCGCACGCGGCTGCCCGCAGTCTGCGCGCCGGACACAGCCGCATGGTCCTGTTGCCCTCCGGCCACATACCCGGAGGGCCACCGCACCAGTATTTCTTCGAGGAACTCCAGTCCGGGTTGCGCCGCCTGGACTACACCGTCGTCCAGTACGGCAGCGTCGGCCTCACCGCCGACGAGGCGGCCACGGCCTGGGCCGAACTGCGGCCCGTCGCCGTCGTCGTACCACCCGGCATCACCCTCACCCCGCACGGCACGGGCATCCTGACCCGCTCCGGCGCCAAGGCGGTGATCACCCTGGGGCCCGAACCGGTGCCAGGGGCGCACGGCCTGGTCATGGACCAGCGCCGGGTCGGAAGAAGCGCCGTGGAACACCTGCTGGCCCGCGGCCGACGCCACATCGGCGTGGTCATGCCCCAGGAACCGTGCCGGGCGTCCTTCTCCGAACCCCGCCTCGCCGGTGCGCGGAGTGCCGCCGAATCCGCGGGGGCGCGCGTATGCCCACTGCCGCTGCGGTACGAGGAGGAGTCCGCGCAGCAGTTGGCCGCCCGCTGGCCGGAACTGGGACTGGACGCGGTGTTCGCGTACAACGACGAGTACGCCATGCTGATGATGCGGGCCCTCCAGGACGCGGGAGTGGCCGTTCCCACCGACACGGCGGTGATCGGCGCGGACGACTCCCTGATCGGCAGGCTGCTGCGCCCCCGGCTGAGCACGGTCCGGATGGAGCTCGCCCTGCCGCAGCCGATGGCCGAGACGATCGACCGCATGGTCCAGAACCCGGGCGGGCCAACGGTCCACCACGACCTGCTCCGCACCAGCGCCGTCCACCGGGAATCCAGCTGACCGCCTCCGGCGCGACGACATGCGCGGTGCACGGCGGATGTCTAGCGTCGGAGGCATGAGCCATCCGCAGAGTTACGAGCTCCTCCTGATCCCCGACCACAGCAGGACGCGGTCCGGAGCCCCCGGCCGGCCGATCCGGTCCGCGGTCGTCGCCGCCACCGGCGAGACGGGGGCCTCTGGCTACCCCAGGTACGCGGGCGCGGGCATGGAGGCGGACGTCGATCCGGAGACCCGGACGGTGGAGGCCGTGCTCATCGACGGCGAGGAACTCGACTACGGCATGTCGGTCCGCGTCGCCGGGGCCGAGGGCGAGCCTCCCGCGTCCTGAGAGCACGTAGACACCGCCCCGCGTCCTGAGACACCTGCGTACCGCCCCGCGCCCGGGCAGGACCGAGGACGCCGCCAACCGTCGACGAGGCCACGGGCTCGTCGCGCGCCCGGGCACCACAAAGGCCCCGACCGCGCACACCGCGTCCTCGGTGTCGGTCAGGGCCTCTGGGGTCGTTCGTGCGTCGGTCGGGCGGCTACTGGGGCTCCGGCTGGTCCTGCCCCGCCTCGGCCGCCCGCTTCTGCTCCTCGACGGACTTGCGGACCTCGTCCATGTCCAGGTTCCGGGCCTGCCCGATGACGTCCTCCAGCGCCGCCTCCGGCAGAGCACCGGGCTGCGCGAAGACCGCGACATTGTCCCGGACGATCATCAGCGTCGGGATGGAGCGGATCTCGAAGGCCGCCGCGAGCTCCTGCTGCGCCTCGGTGTCGACCTTGGCGAAGACCAGGTCCGGGTGGCGCTCGGACGCCGAGTCGTAGACCGGCGCGAACTGCCGGCAGGGGCCGCACCAGGAAGCCCAGAAGTCGATCAGGACGAAATCATTGTCGCTGACGACCTGATCGAAGTTTTCCTTGGTGAGCTCGACGGTGCTCATGTGGCGGATACCTCTTCCTCTGCCGGGGATCCTGACGGTCCTGTCCGGCACAACGGTGACGTCACTTGCGCTATTCCGCCTGCCCATGTGGCCGGGGCGCACACCCGCGAGGACACTGTTTCCATGACTGATGCAGGCAGCTCCATGACTGATACAGGGAAGACCTCCAAGAGCTCGTCGTACGACGTGGTGGTCATCGGTGCGGGACCGGTGGGGGAGAACGTGGCCGACCGGGCCCGCGCCGCCGGGCTCACCGCAGCGGTGGTGGAATCCGAACTGGTCGGTGGTGAATGCTCCTACTGGGCCTGTATGCCGAGCAAGGCGCTGCTGCGCCCCGTCGTCGCCCGCGCCGACGCCCGCCGGGTGCCGGGACTGAGCGACGCCGTGCAGGGCCCCCTGGACACCGGGGCCGTCCTCGCCCACCGGGACGAGAAGACGAGCCAGTGGAAGGACGACGGCCAGGTCGCCTGGCTGGACAGCGTCGGAGCGGACGTCTACCGGGGTACGGGGCGGATCACCGGCCCCCGGGCGGTCACCGTCACCGCCCCCGACGGCACGGAGCACCGGCTCACCGCCCGGCACGCCGTCGCCGTCTGCACCGGCACCCGGGCCGTGGTCCCCGCCCTCCCCGGCATCGAGGAGGCCCGCCCCTGGACCAGCCGCGAGGCCACCAGCGCCAAGGAGGCCCCGGGTCGGCTCGTGATCGTCGGCGGGGGAGTCGTGGGCGTGGAGATGGCGACCGTCTGGCAGGCGCTGGGCTCCGAGGTGACCCTCCTGATCCGTGGCGGCGGCCTGCTCCCGAAGATGGAGCCCTTCGCGGGCGAGCTGGTCGCCGACGCGCTGACGGAGGCCGGCGCCCGGATCCGTACGGGCGTCTCCGTCACCGCCGTCCACCGCCCCGCCCCCGACGCCCCGGTCACCGTCGAGCTGGACGACGGCGACCGCATCGAGGCGGATGAGATCCTCTTCGCCACCGGCAGGGCCCCGCGCACGGACGACCTGGGCCTGGAGACGATCGGCCTCGAACCCGGCTCCTGGCTCACCGTGGACGACAGCTGCCGCGTCGAGGGTACGGACTGGCTGTACGCGGTCGGGGACGCCAACCATCGCGCCCTGCTGACCCACCAGGGCAAATACCAGGCCCGCATCGCGGGCGCGGCGATCGCCGCCCGCGCCGGGGAAACCCCCCTGGACACGGCCCCCTGGGGCGCCCACGCCGCCACCGCCGACCACGCGGCCGTCCCCCAGGTCGTCTTCACCGACCCCGAGGCCGCATCCGTCGGCCTGACCCTCGCCGAGGCCGAACGCGCGGGCCACCGCGTACGCGCCGTCGACTACGACCTCGCCTCGGTCGCCGGCTCGGGCCTCTACGCCGACGGCTACCGGGGCCGCGCCCGGATGATCGTCGACCTCGACCGCGAGATCCTGCTCGGCGTCACGTTCGTCGGCCCGGGCATCGGCGAACTCCTGCACTCGGCGACGATCGCGGTCGCGGGGGAGGTCCCCATCGACCGCCTCTGGCACGCGGTTCCGGCGTACCCGACCATCAGCGAGGTGTGGCTGCGGCTGCTGGAGACGTTCAGGGGGTAGCAACAGCCGTCACGTACATACAGCGGTAGACGCCTCGCTGCGCTCTGGGACTCGGATTCCGTCGCAGGTACCAGCGCGGTCGGGGTCGTGCCCTGTCGGGGTAGTCGTCCACTCGATCACCGTGACGCGTCATGTGGAGGGACCGTGCGCCGCCGTGTTCTTCCCCCGCAGAGGTATGTGAGTGACCATCAAGGGCAGAAGGTCATCGACGACAGGGGGGACAGACGTGAAGGTGGGACTGCTGAGCCGCGAGTACCCGCCGGACGTCTACGGCGGCGCCGGTGTCCATGTCGAGTTCCTGGCAGGGGAGTTACGCGCGCTCACCGATCTGCAGGTCCACTCCTGGGGCGAAGGAGCCTCGGACGGGCTCGTCAGGCACCGGCCCGGCCGGGAGCTGGAGGGCGCCAACGACGCGCTGCGCGCCTTCTCCGTGGACCTGTCCATCGCCGCCGCGCTCGAAGGCCGCGACCTCGTGCACTCGCACACCTGGTACGCCAACCTCGCGGGCCACCTCGCCAAACTGCTCTACGACATCCCGCATGTGGTGACCGCCCACTCGCTGGAGCCTCTGCGGCCCTGGAAGGCCGAACAGCTCGGCGGCGGCTACGCGTTGTCCAGCTGGGCCGAGCGCACCGCCGTGGAGTCCGCCGACGCCGTGATCGCCGTCTCGCGGGGCATGCGCGCCGACATCCTCGGCTGCTACCCGCAGCTGGATCCCGACCGGGTCAGGGTCGTCCACAACGGCATCGACACCCGCCTGTACCGGCCTGTTCCCGGAGTCGACGTACTGCGCCGCCTGGGCGTCGACCCGGACCGCCCCTTCGTCCTGTTCGTCGGCCGCATCACGCGCCAGAAGGGCGTTCCGCACCTGCTGCGCGCCGCCCACCGGCTCGATCCCTCAGCACAGTTGGTGCTCTGCGCGGGTGCGCCCGACACCCCGGAGATCGAGGCCGAGTTCCGCGAACTCGTCGGCGAACTGAAGCGCTCGCGCGACGGGGTCCACTGGATCCCGGACATGCTTCCGCGCCCCGATGTCATCCAACTCCTCAGCAGAGCAGCCGTGTTCGTCTGTCCTTCGGTGTACGAGCCCCTGGGCATCGTCAATCTCGAAGCGATGGCCTGCGGCACCCCGGTGGTCGCCTCCGCGGTCGGCGGCATCCCCGAGGTCGTCTCCGACGGCGACACGGGACTGCTCGTGCCGTACGAGGCCGACGAATCGGCCCGGTTCGAGGCGGATCTCGCCGAAGCGGTCGGCCAGGTGCTCGCAGACCGTCCGACGGCCCGGCGGATGGGTGAGGCGGGCCGGGAACGTGCGGTGCGGGAGTTCGGCTGGGACTTGGTCGCCCGGCGGACTCTCGAGGTGTACGAGGAGATCGTCAAAAAGGTGTAGCCGGGAACGGTTCGGTGTTTCAGGAGGGGGAGTGGCCATGCGCGCTGGACCTTCGGTGCTCGGGATCGTACTTGCGGGAGGAGAGGGCAAACGTCTGATGCCGCTGACCGCCGACCGGGCGAAGCCTGCGGTGACCTTCGGCGGAACCTACCGGCTGGTCGACTTCGTCCTGTCGAACCTCGTCAACGCCGACATCCTGAGGATCTGCGTCCTCACCCAGTACAAGTCGCACTCGCTGGACCGCCATGTGACCACCACCTGGCGGATGTCCAGTCTGCTCGGCAACTACGTCACGCCGGTCCCGGCCCAGCAGCGCCTCGGCCCGCGCTGGTACCTCGGCAGCGCGGACGCCATCCTGCAGTCGCTCAACCTCGTCCACGACGAACAGCCGGACTACATAGCGGTGTTCGGAGCCGACCACGTCTACCGCATGGACGCCCGCCAGATGCTGGAGCGGCACATCGAGAGCGGCGCGGGCGTCACTGTCGCCGGCATCAAGGTGCCCCGTGCGGAAGCCTCCGCCTTCGGCGTCATCACCCCGGCCTCCGACGGCTCACGCGTGGAACGCTTCCTGGAGAAGCCCTCCGACCCGCCCGGCCTGCCCGACGACCCGACCAGGGTCTTCGCCTCGATGGGCAACTACCTCTTCTCCACGAAGGTTCTCGTCGACGCCCTCCACCAGGACGCCGAGGACGACGACTCCGTCCACGACATGGGCGGATCCATCCTGCCCATGCTCACCGAGCGCGGGGCCGCGCACGTCTACGACTTCGACGACAACCACGTGCCGGGCGAGACCCAGCGCGAGCGCGGGTACTGGCGGGACGTGGGTTCTCTGGACAGTTACTACGAGGCCCACATGGACCTCATCTCCGAGCAGCCGCTGTTCAGCCTCTACAACCAACGCTGGCCCATGTACACCCACGCGGGCCACCAGGCCCCGGCCCGCTTCGTTTCCGGAGGCATCGCCGGCGAGTCGATCGTCAGCCCGGGCTGCGTGATCCGCGGCCAGGTCACCGGGTCCGTGCTCTCGCCCGGTGTGATCGTCGAGCAGGGCGCGGTGGTCCAGGGCTCCGTGCTGCACCACGGTGTGCGCGTCGGCAGGGGAGCAATCGTGCGGAACGCGATCCTCGACAAGAACGTCGATGTCCCGCCCGGGGCGACGATAGGCGTGAACCCCGAACGGGACCATGAGCTCTACACCGTCTCGCACAACGGCGTCATCGCCCTCGGCAAGGGCCAGGCGGTGTCATAGCGTCCATCGCCCGCGTCACAGCCTGGTCGCCGTGACCGTGTACGCGGGGAGCGGGGGATTGCCACGCGGCTTGGCGATGGCCTGGAGAACGTCGGTCTGGCTGAGGACGAGCTGTCGCAGCGGCTCGGGCAGCGCGGCCATACGATCCCGCGCTTTGGTCAGGTCGAGGCAAGCGGCGACTTCCCAGTCGCCGTCCCGCAGATCCTCGGTGTCGACCGGCCTGCTCCCTTCGGCCGTCCAGCCGGCCTCCGGCAGGAGTCGCAGCAGCGCCTCGCGGGAGAAGGGCGCGCGAACGTTTCCCTGGCCGTGTGATCCTGCGGCCTCGATCTGTCCTTGGATCAGCACGGCGAGAAGGTGCGCCAGCTGGCCGTCGGATGTGGGTGTCAAGTCCCATTCGGTGAACCAAAGGCGTCGCGCCCACGGCCGTACCCGGGCGAGTGTGTCTCGCAGCTGTGCAAGCGAGGCGAAGTACCAAGAGCAATGTGCGAGCACGACGTGGTCGAAGGTGTTCTCGGGGAATTCGACTGATGAGTCGAGCACGTCAGTGGAGAAGCGGAAGTCGATGCGGGGCCCGAGCGGGCCGGCTGAGAGCCGGGCCGACGATTCTCCGAGGGTGACAGGTGCCCCGTAGGAGGGTTCGGCCACGTCGGTGGCGACCACGCGCCCCGTGGGTCCGACCGCTTCTGCGAGGACGGCGGTCATGTCGCCCTGACCGCAGCCGAGTTCGAGGACGGTTGAGCCTGGTGTGATGTCCCAGCCCGCCACGAGCGCGGCGCGGTGGCGAGTCTGGGACAGCTGGACGTCCGGGCTGTGATCGGCGGCGGCCATGCCGGCCGCGAGCGAGGGAGCTTTGGTGCGCAGATCGGAGTGATTCACAGAGTCCTTCGTCATGCTCGACAGTGCGGTGCCGCGGGCAGAGGTGGCTGCGACTTCCCGGGCATCCCGTGGTGACCTCTGGATGCCGACCCGTGAGGAGGGCGGGCTGAAGCAGATTCTCGGCGCCCCGACAAGTCGGAGCAACTGACCGGCGATACGACCTGCCCGCCAGGAGATCGCCCAAGGCGCGTCGGCGCCATCACGATCCGGTGCTGGAGCCCCGGCGCGGAAACACGCAGCAGCCGGCACCGAAAGATCGGTGTTCACACAGAGGGGAGCATCGCCTGATCCACCTCGCGGACGACGGTGACCCGGCCGCCGTCTCCGGGTTCGGGGTCAGGAACCACCGCTTCCGGGTCGACCAGGTAGACCTCGTGGCCGTCCAGTGTCAGCCGGCGCGCGACTTCCAGCACCATCCGCCGTGCCACGTCGTCGATCGCATGGACGCGTGTGAGGTCGATGGCCACCCGCGTCTCCGGGGGAGCGGTCTCCAGGACCTCCCGCACCACGCGCTCGGCTCCCGCGAAGCCGATGCCGCCCTGGAGTTCCAGAACACGGAGCGCGCCCGGTCCGCTGCCGACGACGTGGTTGGACCGTAGGACCGCCCGTCCGGCGGAGGGGACCTCCATCACGTGCAGGCCCATGTCCGAGGAGAACCGCTCGAACAGGGACACCCCGCGCACGCTGTTGCCGTGGCGGTCCAGACGCGGCGAGAACGTGGCGATGCCGAGTCGTCCGGGAAGCGCTCCGATCAGGCCACCGGCCACCCCGCTCTTCGCGGGGATGCCGACCTGGGTTGTCCAGTCACCGGCCGCGTCGTACATGCCACAGCTCAACATCACGCTCAGCACCTGGCGCACCACCCGTTCCGGCACCACCTGTTCACCCGAGAGCGGGTTCACGCCGCGGTTGGCCAGCGTCGCCGCCATCATGGCCAGATCCCGCGTCGTGACGAGCACGGAGCACTGCCGCGTGTAGCCGTCCACGACCGCCCCGGCGTCCTCGGTCAGGACGTCGTAGCCGCGCAGCATGTGCGCGATCGCGAGGTTGCGGTGCGCGTGCGCCATCTCCGACGCACAGACCTCCTCATCCATCGCCAGCCGACGGCCGGCGAAGGCCGAAAGGCCGTCGAGCACGCGTTCCACCCGCTCCGCCGGACCGGAACCCTCCACGCCGACCAGTGAGTGAACGGTGATGGCGCCGGCGTTGATCATGGGATTGAACGGTCGTCCGGTGCCGCTTTCGAGGGAGATCTCGTTGAACGCCTCCCCTGACGGCTCGACGCCGACCTTGGCCAGCACCGGAGCGAATCCACGGTCGGCGAGGGCCAGTGCGTACGCGAACGGCTTGGAGATCGACTGGATGGTGAACGGGACGTCGATGTCACCGGCGCCGTGGATCCGACCGTCGACGGTGGCGAAGGCCACGCCGAGGCGCTCGGGGTCCGCCGCAGCCAGCTCGGGGATGTAGGCCGCCGGTTCTCCGGAGGCGTCGGGCTCCACATCTCCCAGTGCCTCGGCCAGATAGTCGGGAATGATGGGCCGCATTCTTACCTCTCCGTTCGCACCACCGATTTCCGGCGCGGGGTGCGTCCGGACTGTGTGCTGCGTCCTGCTGCCGGGACGTCTCCGCGGCGCCTGTCGGTCGCGTGGCCAGACTACCGACCGGGCCGTGCGGATCGATCAGCCGCGGATCGCCGATCACTGCGCGCGTCCCGGAAGACCTGGACAACGCGAGCCGGCGTACCACGGGTGTACGAGGATCGACCACCTCGATGTGTGCGCCCGATCCCGTCGCCTACGCCTACAGCCTGGCCGTGAAGCTGATCTCCACGAGCTGCCCGGGCTGTGCGAGCCCCGGTGTCACCAGGATGGTGGTCGCGACCTGGGGCGTCTCGGTGCCGAAGGCGGCCCTGCGCACGGGTCCCGCTGCCGCCAACGCGCTGTCCATGTCGAGTACGTAGACCACCTCCTCGAGCACGTCGTCGATGGTCGCGCCGAACCGGGCCAGCAGCTTGCCGGCGTTCGCGTAGGTCGTGCGCATCTGCTCTTCCATGGTGCCGAAGTCGGTGACCCGGCCCTGCTCGTCCACCGGGCCCTGCGGCCCGGGCACAGCTCTCTCAGCTGCTCGGTGTAACGCCAGCGCGCCGTTACCTTGTGACCGTCCATGGCCCCACTGGCGGCCACGGCGAACGTGCCGGTGCAGATGCCGCCCACGGTGGCGCCCCGCCCCGCCCCGCTGCGCGGCCGATCGCATCCACGTAGACGTCCGGCGGCGGGACGCGCGGGTCACCGAATCCCGGCACCACCACCACATCAGCGGTGTCCACCACGTCCAGCGCGTGGGACGGCACGATCCTCACGCCGTCCTCCGGACCCTCCCGATCGTCGACGAGTTCGACGGGCACGACGACATCGAGCAGTTCCGCGCCGCGCTGGACCTGACCCTGGCGGGGCTGCACCTCCAGGCCGGCGACTGAAGCGAGTTGCCCGTACCCCGTACGAGGACTGATGGTCGCGGTGACCTGAACGTCCACGTCCTCGGGGCGCCCGGAAAGTCGTGAGGGTAGGAGGTGGCGGCGGCGAGGGTGATTGTCGTTCGGCGGTGCCGAGGCCGGGCCCCGGAGACGAGGCGGCCGGCGACCTTGGTGGAGCGGGTCGCATCCGTGCTGATCCGGTAGGTGGCATTGTTCGACGCTCAGGCTGATGGCGTCCTGGCGGAACCCTTCCTCGAAGCTGAGGAACTTCTTGCGGGGCTACCCGGTCGTCGCGCCGTCGGCGCGGTCGTCGGCAGCCTCCTCCTCATGCTCCATCGGTGTGCTCCCGGAGTGCTCCGCGGCCTCCGGGCACATCAGGAAGCGGCGCACGTCTGCTCGGCCATGCGCAGTGCCGCGCAGACGTGACCGCGCTCCAGCAGCTCGATGCCGACCCCGTGGGCGATGAGCCGGCCCCTGTCCCACGGGATGCGTGGGAAGGGGCGTGTCGAGGTCCGCGGGCGCGGGGGAGTTCCCGAAGGCCGGTGGGTGGTCCCGGCAGGCACTTCGGGCCGTCCGTCGAAGCGCAGCTGTCAACGGCGTCCGCGCAGCCGGCCGAACAGGCCGCGAGCCTGGGCGCGCTTGCGCGGGTCGGCCGCGGCACGCCGGACGGACTCGATGGTCCGCCTGCCTTGGGGACTGCGGGTGAACCGGTTGAGGCGGGCGATCAGTCCGGGCATGATTCCTCCTTGTGGGGCAGACACTTCGTCTACCCCGCAAACACGCATCTGATCCTGCGTGGTGACGGCCTGCCCACGGAGGACAGCGGGGGCCATCTTCGTGGGCGCCGCGCCGCCCGGCTCACCGCCGTCCCGACAGAGTCACTGTCCCCGCGGGCGCGGGACGCAGCCGCCGAGACGGACGAACCGGCCACGCCGGATGGGGCGCAGCGGACTTGCGCACGACGCTCGAGTCGGCGCGGTTCGGCGAGTTCGAGCGGAGCTGCCTGCTCGGTCTGGGCTTGGCCGAAAAGTGTGCCTTGTGGCAGCGGTCACCCATTCCTGACAATCAGATCGTCTTGACGGGTGCATGACCAGGATGTCCGTCGCGCTCCTGTCGTGGTTCCCACAGCAGCCCCCCATGAAAGAAGGCAGTCCATGAATCACCTTCTGCGTGCGCTGAAGAGATGCTCCGTCGTCGTCGCCACCGCCGCCATCGCAGTCGTCGGCCTCCAGCCCGTCACGGCCTCGGCCGCCCCCAACCCCGTCGTCGGCGGAACCCGCGCCGCCCAGGGCGAGTTCCCGTTCATGGTCCGGCTCTCCATGGGCTGCGGTGGCGCCCTGTACGCGAAGGACATCGTCCTCACCGCCGCCCACTGCGTGAGCGGATCGGGCAACAACACCTCGATCACCGCCACCGGCGGCGTCGTCGACCTCCAGTCGTCCAACGCGATCAAGGTCCGCTCCACCAAGGTCCTCCAGGCCCCCGGCTACAACGGCACCGGCAAGGACTGGGCGCTCATCAAGCTCGCCCAGCCCATCAACCAGCCCACGCTGAAGATCGCTTCCACCACCGCCTACAACCAGGGCACGTTCACCGTCGCCGGCTGGGGGGCCAACCGCGAGGGTGGCAGCCAGCAGCGCTACCTGCTCAAGGCCAACGTCCCGTTCGTCTCGGACGCCGCCTGCCGCTCCGCCTACGGCAACGATCTCGTGGCCAACGAGGAGATCTGCGCCGGATACCCCGACACCGGTGGCGTCGACACCTGCCAGGGCGACTCCGGCGGCCCGATGTTCCGCCGGGACAACGCCGGTGAGTGGATCCAGGTCGGCATCGTCAGCTGGGGCTACGGCTGCGCCCGGCCCGGCTACCCGGGTGTCTACGCCGAGGTCTCGACCTTCGCGTCCGCCATCGCCTCGGCGGCCCGCACGCTCTGACGCCGCGCACCACCACCGTCCGGTCGCCTTCGGGTGATCACGGTTGAACCACCCTGGGGGTGCCCGCACGGACGGGCACCCCCAGTCCTCCTGCCCGCCGGCCGTAGCGCTGGACGGACACGCCGCCCGCGAACGAGGGCTGACGTGCACTCGACCGAGCCGCACCCGTGTGAAAGGGCGCTGTCGGGGCAGCGAAGATCATGGCGGATTCACCGCCGCGGCTGACCCAGGAGAATGATCGTGACGTACACCAAAGACCGTGCAGCCCGGCTGCGGAGCGACCTCGAAGCCGCTATCGGCGGCTACATGGTGGTCGTGGCCGGGGTTCTGCTCGACGAAGAGGTTCCGGTGACCTCCGTCTCGGCGTACGGCGACTTCGACGACCTGACCCAGGACGCCTTTGAGGGGGACGTCGAAGGAAGTGTGGAGTTCGCGCACGCCTTCAGGAGAAGAGCCCTCGGTGACGGCGGGGAAGCGGGGCTCCTCTGGTGCGGCGTCTCTGGATGGTGCTTCTTTCACATACCGGAGGGTTCGGGCCGGTCTCTCCTGGATTCTGCCCGTTGGATGGGGGGCGGGCTGACGCCCGAGCCCAGGCGCGTCGCCGCCTTCCTTTCCGAGGTGCGGCTCGACGCCCGCAACGCTGGAAGCGGCGAGCGGCCCTTCTACCGCGCTCCCCACAGCGAGCCGGACGTACTGCTCACGCGGCTCGGGGTCTTCGACACGGCGGGTCAGTGCGCCGAGCCGTGGACCGGGGACAGCCGATTCGCCTGCCTTCGGAGCTCGGCCCACCAGCGGCGTGCGGTGGAGGCTCTCACCGCGACCGGCCAGGAGATCGTTGATGTCGCGCTCCACACCGGCGAGCTGAAGGCCTTGACCGGCCTCCTGGAGTACGTCGAAGGAAGCACCCCGCACGGCGAGTTGCGCGAGCTGGCCCGGCACCTGGCCCGTGACCTGACTCTGCGCGCACGTGACGGCGTCGAGAGCGTCGACGAGCACCGGAACGCGTTCGGCTACGCGGACGAGCAGCGCTAGCGTGCGGCTTCCCTGCCATCCCGGTGTTGGGGCTCCGCGGAGCGAGGTCGAAATCCCCGCCCGGCGGGGGCGGGGGCGGGTGCCGGAGCCGTTGCCGGCCGTCGTGGCATCGAGGAGCTTCCGTCGCGGCGGGGGTGTCCGCGGCTACATCGCGCTGGAAGGCTCCTTCCTCTTCCTCGGCGGGCGCCTGTTCTCCGACCGCGCCGCGGACCGGGCGGCGGCGCGTCAGATCGGCTGAGGCGGAAAGGCAAGGGCTGACAAGGTTCACGGCTCGCGCACGAAACGCGGCTACCTGCACACTCCGGACTCCGGACCGAACTTCGTCGCCCCGCCCCCGCTGTCCTCGACCACGGAGTCGCCGCCATGACGGGAGCCGTCCTGGCCGAACTCGCCATCGACACCCGGAAGAGCTGAGAGGCAGCGCGCACCTGCTGCCTCAGGCTGCGGAGTGACTGCCGGGCGGGTGGCGCTCCTGTCCGTGGGCGGCGTCGAGCTGTGTCTGCAGTCCTGCGAGCCCATGGGCCAGGGCGCGCAGTTCGGTGGTCGGCATGTTGTCGATGGCGCGGTGGAGCATGGTGTCGCGTTGCTCACGAATGCGTTGCAGGTGCCTTCTGCCGGTGGGGGTGAGTCGCAGCGTGATCTCGCGGCCGTTGTCGGGGCTCGGCAGGCGTTCGAGGAAGCCGATGGCTTGCAGGCGATCGCACATGCGGGTCACGGTCGGGGGCGCGGAGGCGAGTCGTTCGCAGACGGCGCGCATCCGTATGCCGTCCTCGCGGTCGACGACATACATCAGACGCAGCTGGGAGGTGGAGCCGGGCGCTGCCATACCCGCGGTGGAGTTTCTGGCGTGATCCCACATCACGTCGAGGATCTCGATGATGGAGGTCGCGGAGTCGGTTGCCTCCCGCCTGATTCCGCCTGCGGCTGCCTCTGGTGCGGTCATGGTTGCCCGTCGGTGTGTGCTTCTGCCCGGTGAACGGCCGGGAAGTGGCTCAGATGGTGACGTCCGGTCCGTTGAGGCGAGTCGCCACAACGCTCTCCTCGGTTGCCGAGGACCTCACCGCGCCGCCGAGGACCGAGGCCGTGAGGTGGTCAAGCGTACCGGTGAGACGCAGGAGCCGGTCCAGCTTCGCGGGCCGGGCGTCCATGTGCAGCCGCACCCCGGCCGCCATGGTGCGGCGGCAGATCATCAACAGGGCGGACAGGCCCGTGGAATCGACGGTGCCGAGTTCCGCGCAGTGCAGATGCAGGTCCGTCAGAGCGGGCCGGGCCGCGAGCTGGGCGGTGACCTCGTTCAGGAGGAGGTCGGCGCTGTCGTAGTCGAGGTCTCCGTGCGCCTCTATACGGACGCTGTCCTCGGTGTCGACCGTGGTCAGGCGCAGGTGCTGGGGGTGTGTGGTCATGCGATGTTCCCGGCGGCGGTGAAGGGGGCGGTGGTGAGGGAGTGCGTCCCGGCCCGGAGGATGCGGGCGGCCCGGGGGAAGTCCTTGAGCTCGCGGGCCAGCAGATCCAGGGCCGGGGGCAGACTGTGGACGGGGACGCCCCGGACCACGAGGATCTGCGCGGTCCAGGAGATGAACCAGGTGAAGAGTTCCTCGTCGTCGAGGTACAGCGCGGTGGCCAGGAACTCCACGATGTGGGCGAGATCCTCCGCGGTGCGCTCGCGCTGGAGATCGTTGTAGGAGCGCATCGCCGGGAAGGCGTCCTCCAGTGCGGTGAAAACGCTCCGGACGAGAGAGGCGCTGTTGCGGTCGACCATGGTGTATTCCTGGTCGGCCAGATGCGGCAGGTCGTCGAACTGCTGGTGGTCGGACTCCGGCCGCGGCAGCCGCCCCTGGGCGAGGTGGTCGGCGGCGGCACGGGCGTCCGGGGCCCAGGCGTCGGCGCCCAGCAGCTTCGCATAGCGGCCCCCGGGGCCGAAGGCGGCGCCGCCGACGAGGACGGGGACGCCGATGGCCTGGCAGGCAGTGACCGCCGCGTGTGCGGCGGGCAGTCTGGTGGCGATCGAGCTGGACAGCGCGACCGCGTCCGCCCGGGTGCGGTGGAGATGGGCGATGAGGTGCGGGGTGGGGACCTGAGCGCCGAGGTGGTCGACCTGCCAGCCGCGCAGTTTGAGGACCTCGGCCAGCAGACGGGCGGGCAGCCCGTGCCATTCGCCGTCCACACAGGCCACCGTGATCCGGCCCCGGGTGGCAGGGGTACGGGCGGCGGGGTGCGCGCTGACAGCGGCGACGGCGCGCTCGTTGATCGCGGTCGCCGCGTGCTCCTGGGCGACGCTGATCCGGGCGGCCGCCCACTCCTCACCGACTCTGGCCTGCACCCGGGCGATCACATCCAGCAGGACGCTCTCCGGATCGGTCCCTTCGTCGAGCATGCCCTGTACGAGCTCGGTGGCCGCGCCCCCGTCCGCGGCCGAGACGGCCTTCCACAGGAGTTCCGCCGGCTGTTGTGCGTGCTCGGAGCGGGGAGGGCGCCGCGGCGTGCTGGTGTTCACGCGGTGAACCTGCCCCGGGTACGGCCGTTCACCGCACTGAGATGGTGGGTGCGGGGGGCGGAGATCACGACGACGGCCATGTCGTCATGAGGGCGGTTGCCGAGCCATTGGGCGGCCATCATCTGCACGTGCTCCACGATCCCTTCGGCCGGCATGCCCGCGCACCCGGCGAGGGTGCGTTTGAGCCGATCCTCACCGAACAAGGCGTCGCCCATGGGCCCGCCCTTGGCTTCGGTGATGCCGTCGGTGTACAGGACGCAGGACTCCCCGGGGGCGAGGGATGCAGTAGCGGTGCTTGCCGTGATGTCGGGGAGGGCCCCGATCAGGGTGCCGTTCGTGTCGGCTTCCTCGACGGTTCCGTCCGAGCGGATGATCAGCGGACTGGGGTGGCCGCCGCTGGTCAACTTGAGATCCACCGCGTTGCCGCGGCGTACGGCGGAGGCCAGTACCAGAGTCGCGAACCGGGTGTGGCGGGAGCTGAGCAGCGCGGTGTTCAGCAGGCTGAGCATCCGCTGGTGGTCATCGGCCAGGGGCAGCAGGGCATGCAGCGTGTTGCGGATCTTGCCCGTCAGCACGGCTGCCTCCAGGCCCTTGCCGCACACGTCCCCGAGCGAGACCAGAGAAGCCTCACCCTCGACGGCGGCAGGGTGGACGTCGTAGAAGTCTCCGCCGATACGCTCGTGTTCCGCGGAGGGCCGGTACCGGCCGGCGAAGTCCACTCCGCAGATGTGGTGCAGGGTCGGGGGCAGGAGCTCCTGCATGAGGACGTCGGTGATCGCGGTCTGTTCCGCGTAGAGGCGTGCGGCCGACATCGCCGCCCCGGCGCGGGCGGCGAACAGCCGGGCGAAGGTCTCTTCCTCGTCGCTGAAGGCGGCGTTCTCCGTCTTGCGCAACAGGATCAGCGCCCCGGCCGCCACACCGTGCCCGGGCAGCGGAGTGATCACTATCGAGCCGATCGGCCCGAACCCCTCGGGCACCATCCACGCGGGCGCCGTCGCGGGGTCGATCCACCGCGAGGGCACCGGCGGGAACCCCCGCAGCGCCTCTCCCAGCCCTGGCACGTCGTCAGGGGCCACCGCCAGGGTGGACAGGACGGGGGAGCCGCCGCGCAGACAGGTCACCACCGACAGCCTGTGTCCGCGAGGCGGCGCGATCGCCAGTGCCGCGTCCGCGAGGCTCTCGGCGGCCATCTGCGCGGTCACATCCATGCAGCGCCCCAGATTGAGGGAGGAGAGCAGAACGTTGGACGCCTTCGCGAGGAACGCGGTCCGCTCCCGCTCCACGTGCAGGGCTTCCCTGGCGAGCTGGTGATCGGTGTCATCCACCAGCCACCACGCCACGGAACCGTCCTTCCGCACGGTCGGGTGCGCCTCGAAACGTCGGGCGCCGATCACGCCACGCAGCGGCCCCTCGGTGTCCGGGACGGCGTGCGGGCCGGGGAAGGTCAGCGTGGTGTGCGCGGCACAGAGCCAGTCCGGAGCCACGTCCATCAGCGGTGTCCCCGGGGCCGCGGCGGGCAGAAGAAGACCTGCGGCTTCATTGCGCCGCACGACAGCGCCCTCGACGTCGGCGATCAGAACCGGGTTCGGGGCCCCACCCCATAGGAGGTCGGACCCCGTGTCCGCGACTGTCTGCGCTTGAGTGGGTACCAAATGTCGAGGATCCGCTGAACGGATCCCTCACCTCATCAACTAGACGATTGCCTGAAGGCAACAATCTCTCATGAGGCCACTGCCTGACAACCGGCCTCCCCCTCCGGGCGGGCTTCGGGGGGATAAGGTCGCAGTTTCTTCACGTGAGGACCACGCAACCGTCGCCGCGAGAAGAGCTAGCGGTCGTGGCTCGTACGCCCGTGCCAGTCCAGGCACATCACCAGGGAGTCGTCCGCCGCCGGGCCGGAACCGCGGTGACCCAGCAGTTCCTGCAGCATCACTCTGGGCACCTGCGGGGCGGGCAGGAGGCGAGTGCTGTTCATGGACGCGGCCAGTGCGCGGAGGCTGTACTTCTCGCCGCCCGGGGACAGGGCGTCGTAGACGCCGTCGCTGATGAAGAGCAGCCGGTCTCCGGGTTCGACCCGGAAGTGCTGCGGGACGTAGTCGGTGTCCTCGAACATGCCCAGAGGCATCTGCGCCTCCAGTTCGATCGGCTCGACGACCCCCTCGCGTACCCGCCAGACCCGTGGGGAGCCGGCATCGATGATCTCCACGTTCCCGGTCGGGAGGTGGAAGCGGAAAAGCAGCGTCGACAGATACTGGCTGCCCCGGTGCTGCCCGTAGACCGCCTGATCGGCCAGATACGCCTGGTCGCTCAGGCTGAGGCCCGCGCGGCGGGCGTTGCGCAGCGCGTTGACCGCGAGGTTCGTCAACAACGCGGCGTCGATCCCCTCGCCCATGCCGTTGCTGACGGTCACATACAGGTCATCGGCCGAGGCCGACCAGTCGAAACAGTCACCGAAGATGGCATAGGCGGGCTCCAGCTGGGCTCCCAGGCTGTACTCCGGGCGGGTGCAGGAGCGCCCGGGCAGCAGCTGCCACTGCATCTCGGCGGCCAGGGTCAGCCGTTCCGCCCGCCGTGCCTGTAGGAAGAGGTCGGTGTCCCGTTCCGCGACGACCACCTCGTGCGCCAGTGCGTCGGCGCACTCCTGCAGATCCTCCAACACGTCCGCCGCCGGCCCGTCGCCCTCTTCCACCGGCACGGTGACGCTCAGGATGCCCAGCCGGTCACCTCGGACGCTGACCGGCAGGTGCACCGCCACCGTGGATGTCGCGTGGTCGTACACGCAGTGCGGTTCCTGGGCGCCGAACGCGCGCCCCGGAGCGCTGTCGTGCACCGGCACGGGGGAGCGGGTGTGCGGCAGCACCCCGACGGGCTGCAGCCTCGTCATCGCGTAGTCGGCCAACAACAGCTCCACCGACCGGGCGTGATGGCGCTGCTCGATCACGGAGCGGACGACGTCGAAGATCTCCTGGGGCGCGGCCGAGCGCAGCAAGCGCTCGACCGTGCTGGGTCTGTCCACCGGTACCCAACCTGCTTTCTCACGTAAATCTCCATCAAAGCGACTGTCGGCATGGTTCGGCCGAACCGGGCGCCGAAGCCCACTCGGGAGTGTCACACGCTTCCTGTCCCGACCCCTTCCGCCCCCCCGTTTCCCTCCCCTGCCCGCACGTGGTCAGGCCCGGTGCCCGGAAGCGTCCGACCGGCGCGTCCGGATGTCAGTTCCGGGGGTTCTCGATCGCCGGGCGGCCGGTCCGGGGTGTGGGCCGCAGGTCCGTGCGACGGGGGCCCGAACGCGTTGTCACTGGTGCCGCTTAGAGTCTGTCCCACTCGTCACGGTGCGTCGCCGTCGACGGGACGCATCAGCATGCCGCCGGTGCGGCGGCCGTCCGGAGCAACGGGGAGAACAGCGCATGGGGTGGGTTTCGGCGGGCGACTACGAAGTCGCTCTGGAGGCGGGCAAGGTGGTCTGCCGCAACGGGAAGGGCCGACGGCTGAAGTCCGTTCCGGCCACATTGAAGGACGACCCGGCGGTCGTCGGTCTCCGGCAGCTGACCGAGTGGCTGGACCGGCACGAGCGCCGGTGCCTGAGCGACGTCGAGCAGTGGATGGTGCGTTCGCTGCCCGTTCCCACGGCCGTCCTCGCCCGGGTCTGGCCCGACCCGGCGTGGCAGGCGGCCCTGCGGGACGTGGTGGTCACCGGCGCGGACGGCGGGATCGCCGGATTCCTGCGCGATGTCGACCCGGAGCGCGGTCTCGGCCTCGTCGACCTGGACGGTGACACGGTCCGCATCACTCCGGACGTCGTCAGCGTCCCCCACCCCGTGCTGCTCGAGGACCTCGACGAGCTGCGGGAGTTCGCGGTCGAGCTGGAGGTGCGCCAGAACGTGGAGCAGCTGTTCCGCGAGGTCTGGCACCGCCCGGCCGGCCTCGCCCCGGACACCACCTCCGTGGACACCTACGCCGGCGGCGTGTTCAAGGAACTGCGCTTCCTGCACGGCCGCGTCACCCAGCTCGGGTACCGGTCGCGCGGCGGATACGCGGTCTGCCCGGTCGTCGAGGACGGCGCCGGCGTCGAGGCGCGCATCTGGATCGGCGAGCACGACGGATACGACGCGTACGACACCGAGACGGGCCCCCTGGGCTGGAGCGACGCGTCGGGGCGCGCACTGACGGCGGCCGAGGTCGGCGCCGTGGCGTGGTCCGAGGGGATGCGCATGGCGGCGGCGCTCTACGCCGGTCGCGACGTGGCGGACGAGGAGCGGGCTGCATGAACATCACGACGAACACCGAAGAGAACACGACGGCAGCGGGCTCGGCGCCCCTTCCCGCCCAGAACCGGGGCCGGAGCGCCTCCGTCCTCGCCGACGAGGCCCGCGCGGCGACCCTGCTGGACGCGGGTGCGATCCTCCCGGCCGGTACCACCGACCGGGACGACGCCGACACGCTGACCGCGCGCACCTACACGCACACCGGCCTCGGGGACCGGCCGGTGGTCCGGCTCGTGCCCGGCACACTCGGCGAAGCCGAGGACCTGGCCCTGGAGTTCCTTGGGCTGGCCCGGACCGCGGACGCTCCCGTCGTGGGTCAGGTCCGCCGCGAGACGCTGGGCTTCCCGGCCTGGGCCCTGGTCAACGACCCGGCCAACGGACACCACGCCCTCGCCCTGGTCAAGGACATCGAGCGGCTGGGCCGACAGGCCAAGACCCGCGCCGGCGCGGCCAAGGAGGGCTTCGACGAGCTCGGCACCCGGCTCGGCCGGGCCGTGCCGCACTTCCTCCCCACCTTCTACGAGCAGGTGGCACGCCTCTTCCTCCAGGCCGAGAACGCCACGTACGCCGCCTCCTTCTTCGGCAAGGCCCGCGAGGCCGAGCGGGTCCACGGCCTGGTCGTGGACGAGGACCGGCAGCGCGCCGTCTTCCTGGAGTTCGCCCTCGCCGGCGCGCTGACCGTCAAGGCGCTGCGGCAGTACGTGCGCGACCTGGTGGCCCGGCTCGCTCCGGCGGACGCCTGGGCGCAGTTCCGCCGGCTGCTGGTGGAGCGCTGCGCGGCCGGCATGCCGCCGTACGCGGCGCTGCCCCAGGACGTACGGACGCTGGTCAAGGCCGCCGGGCTGGACCGCGAGAGCGCCGAACGCGAGCTGGTGGCCGATCTGATCGCCTCTCCCGGAGTCGTCCGCGCCCCCGCCTCGTTCTGGGCGACCTACGGCTCCGCGCTCATCGCCCTCGCGCGGGCGGACGGGTCCGTGCGGGCCCGGCTCCTCGGGTTCTTCCCGGAGACCTTCAGCGAGAGCGGCCTGGACACGGACGGCGAGTCCGGTTGGCTCGCGCTGCTGACCGAGTCCGGCGCCGAGGACCTGCTGACCGCCCTCCCGGGCGCCTCCGACCAGCTCTCCTCCGCCTCCGCCGGCTCCCTCGACCCGTCCGTCTCCCCGGCCGACTGGCTCGCCCGCTGGGAGGCGTACCGGCGGCGCAACCGGGCCACCTCGGGCCGCAGCCCGCGCACCCTGGACCTCGCCGCCCGGATGGCGGACCGGCTGCGCGCCGACGGACGCCCCGTCGAACTGTTCCAGGGCCGCTGGCAGCGCACCGCCGACCTGGACCTCCTCGACCTCTGCCTGGCCTCGGGGGTCCCCGTGGCCGAGCCCGACGACGAGGAGACGGGCCGCGGCCACGGGCGGTCGCACGGCTTCTCGCTGGGCCAGTGGCTCGCCGACGACGCGCCCGGACGTCGGGATCTCGCCGCCGTCGCCGGACACCCGGGCTTCCGCGACCTCCTGCGCCGGAACGTCGGCGGCCTCGGCGACGGGCGCGGTCAGCGGCTGAGCGACGCCGGCATGACGAAGCTGGCGGAGCACCCGGTGCTCTCCGTGCTCCTGCGCGAGTGGCTGACCGGCTGCGCCGAGGAGTACACCGCCGCGCGCGGACTCCCCGGGCTGCGCATCGCCCTCAACAAACTCTCGCCCTTCCGCGCCGTCGTCGCGGACGTCGCCCCGGACGCCGCGCGCCTCCTCGAACACCACGACGTCGTCCCGCTGCTTGTCTCCACCCTGCGCACGGGCGTCTTCGACGAACTGGGCTGGCCCGCACTGGACGAGGCCTACGCCGAACTGGCCGCCGAGGCCGCCGCCGCATCGCGGGGGCGGAACAACCGGTCGCAGAACGTCGGTGTGACCGGCGCCTGGCCCGCGCTGATCCTGAGTACGCCGGAGCGGGCCGTCGTCGTCGGCCCGGAAGGCGTGCTGCTGCGGCACACCCTGCGCCTGCCCCCGACCACCGACCAGTGGCGGACGACCGCCTTCCGTTTCGTCGACGGCGAGTTGCTGGTGATCTGGTGGGAGGACGGCAAGCAGCGCGGCTACTGGTCGCACCGCCCCGCCGAGGTGTTCACCGTCGGCGGTGAGCAGGTCCCCCGCTGGGGCGGCTCCGGCCTCGCGGACGAGGTCTGCGTGCCGCTGCCCGGCGGCGGTCGCGCCACCGGCGGCAAGGCTCTGCACGCCGGCGACACCACTCTCCCGCCCCAGCGTGCCGTGCTCTCCGACGGCACCGGTCACTGGCGGGAGGGCCACCAGGGCACCCAGCGGGTGTGGCTGGAGTACGACCCGGCCGGCGGCACACACGGTCGCGCGTCCCTTCCCGCCTTCCTCCGGTCCGGGGTGCGGGACGGCACCCGGCTGCTCGCCGAGCACTGCCAGGTGCTGCCCCTCCAGCCCGGCCTGGAGACCACCCCGTTCGGCACGGACGGCACGGTCCTCGGCCGCTGGGTCCGCCGCACCGCCACCGAGCCCGGCACGGCCGCCCCCGCCGACGGCGGCCGGATCGTCGCCGGCACCCCCGACGGCCACACGGTCGCCCTGCCGCACCCGCTGCCCGACGGAGCCTCTGCGGTGCCGCTCGGCGCCCTCACCCTGCCCGGCGGTTCACGGCCCGTCGCGGTCCTGCGCCACCGGTCCGTCGAAGCGCACGCGGCGGACACCGACGGCACCGCCGACCTGTGGTCCGTCGGCACCGACTCCTCCGGCGGGAAGGACGCGGCGGGCACCCCCTATGTGCCCCCCGTCGCGTACTGGCACGCCCTGCGCCCGAGGGACGAGCAAGGCTCCGCCACCCTGCGGAAGCTGACGGACGAGCGGGCCCAGGAACTGTTCGACGAGGTCGCCGCCGCCGTCGCCCGGCACCTGGAGGCATTCCGGGCGGTCGAGGAGTACACCGGCCCCTCGTCGAGGGAGATGAGTGAGGAGGCCGTCGCCCGGGTCCTGCCCGAGGTGTCCGACGTACGGCTCCTCGCGGGCGTCACCGCGCTCGTGCGGAACGCGGTGGACCGGGCCGTCGCGGTCGCCCTGTACCTGGAGCCGCCCGCGCCCGCGCAGCCGGTCACGCCCCGGAACACCGCACGCACCCAGGGCATGTTCTTCGACCACGAGCCCGAGCACGGCGACGACACGACCCTGCGGGACGCCACCGCCTGGGGCTCCGAGCAGATGCGCGGCACCTGGTGGGGAGGCGGCAACCGGTGGACGGCGATCCGGCAGATCCTCGCCGTCAACCATGTCCTCGGCGGTGAGCCGGCCTTCGGCCCGCCCACGCCGTCGAAGGTCCCCTTCACCCCCGTGGACGGCTGGCAGCGCGACGAATACACGGTGCCCGGCGAATCCCTCGCCTGGACCTCCCTCCTCGACAAGCTGCCCGAACTGGCCTACCGGGCCGCCTCGGAGGCCACCTCCCCCGAGCACCGCGCCGGGCTCCTGGTGCTGCTGGAAGCACTCGCCGCGGGCCCCTTGGCCGACCCCGCGGGCACGGTCCGGCGGGTTGAGCTCGTCGAACCGCTCGACACGGCCACACTCGGGCGGACGGGACGCCCCGAGGCCGTGCACCGCCTCGGCCAGGTGCTGCGCAAGGGCTCCCGCACCGTCGTGGTCCTCGCGAACCAGGGGCGCAACTCCCGGGACGACTCGGCCCGCTGGCTCGCCCTGGACCACGACCCGACCGGAACCTTCGGCCCCGTTCCCGGCTTCACCCTGGACCGTGAGCACGTCTACCGGCAGGGCATCGCCCCAGACCGGCTCACCCGGCTCACCGCTCTGGTGCGGGACAAGGGCCCTGCGCCCTGGCGACCGGAGGCGGCCGAGGCGCTGCACACGGCCACCGGAATCGGATCCCTCCAGGCAACCGCGCTGGTGTCGGCTGCCGTCGGGGAGCCCGGCGCCGAGGCGCTGGCCCTGCTCGGCACGAAGACACGTGCCTTCGAGGCGGCCCGGGACCGGCTGCACGCCCTGCCCCGCGACGACCGGCACGCCGTGCTGAGGGCGCTCCTGCCCGCGGACCCGGCCGGGCTGTGGTCCACCGGACCCGACGTCCAAGCCGCCGCCGAGGTGTGGCGGGACCGGCTGGGCTCCCTCGTCCGCGTCCCCGAGGAACTGGACCTCGACCTCACCGGCGCCACGGCCGCCTCCGTCGACCTGGTCCTCAACGCGGGAACCCGGAACTGGCTCGCCCACGGCACCCCCGTGCCGGACGGCAGCGCCCGCCCGGCCCTGCACCGCGTGAACGCACGCGGTGCGGTCTTCACCGCCCTGACCGCCCTGCGCACCCTCGCCTACACGCTGCCGCACGGACACCCCCTGCGGGCGCACCTGCCCGTCGGCCTCGCGGCCCTGCGCACCCGCCTCGCCGACCCCCAACTGGTGCTGGACCTCGGTCTGGACTGGACCGAGTCGGGGTTCTCGCTCGGCACCGCGATCCGCGCCGCGCACGGACTCCCCGAGTCCGGCGGCGCCGAGGCCGACGGACTGGTCCGGGCCGGATCGGCCCTGCTCCTCGCCCCCGGGTACGGCGACAGCGAGAAGCTGCTGATCCGCCCGGCAGGCCTCGACGGCCCCGACGACCCGGCGTTCGGTCTGGTCGAGGGCACCGTCGCTCCCCAGCGCACCGGCGATCTCCTGGCCCTGCGCGCCCTGCTGAGCCAGGACAGCGACCTCTTGACCGAGGCGGGCGCCCCCGACGGCTCCGCGCCCCACCCGGCCCAGGACCCGACGCGTACGGTTCCGGACCTGGTGGCCGAGGCCGCCGACGCCCTCGACCTGAGCGCGGACGCCGCCGCGCTCTATCTGATGCTGCTCGCCCTGCCCGACCCCACGGACCGCAACTGCGTCCGCTGGACCGAGTGGAAGCCGGCCCGGATCAAGAAGGCCCGCGCGGAACTCGCCGCCTCCGACCTCGTCGTGGAGGCGAAGCGCTCCCGCGCCGGCCGCACCCTGTTCCTTCCCTGCGGCTGGCTGGAGCGCGGCGCCCCCGGGCTGCCGTTGGAGACCTGGAAGGAAAGCCTGTACCCCGTGGCGGGTTCCGCCCGGACCCTGCCCCACCTCCCCGTGCCCGCGCTGTTCGCCGCCGCCTGGGCACGGGTCCGCGGCGGCGACGCCCCCGCTTTCGAAGAACTGGACACCCGCGCCACCCGGAAGGGCCGCCGCCGATGACGAACGACACCACGACCACGCCGGACAGCACCACCACGGGAGGCATCCCGGACCAGGCGACGCCGCCCGGCCGCGGGCCACGGCAGATCACGCCGCCCGAGGACCGGTACGCCACCGAGCTGGCCTTCCTCGCCGCCCACGACCCCGGGCCCCGCCCGCCCGGCTGGCTGCTCACCCCCCGTGCCGTCGTCACCTTCGTGATGGGCAGCTCCGGGGACGCGCTGAGCCTGCCGAAGGGGGCCCGGCCCGCGACCGGAGTGCCGCGCCGTCTGGTGATCGAGCAGAAGTTCGTCGGCGAGCGCGCCCTGGTCGAACGGTGTGTGGTCACCCTCGCAGGGGAGCGCGGGCTGCTCCTCGTGGGTGAACCGGGCACCGCGAAGTCCATGCTGTCCGAGCTGCTGTCGGCGGCCGTCTGCGGGACCAGCGCGCTCACCGTGCAGGGCACCGCGGGCACCACCGAGGACCAGCTCAAGTACGGCTGGAACTATGCCTTGTTGCTAGCCCAGGGGCCCACCGAGAAGGCCCTGGTGCCCTCCCCGGTGCTCGCCGCCATGACCAGGGGGGCCGTCGCCCGCGTCGAGGAGGTCACCCGCTGCCTGCCGGAGGTCCAGGACGCCCTCGTGTCCCTGCTCTCCGAGCGGCGGATCGCGGTGCCCGAACTGGCGGGCGGCGAGGGCGCCCAGATGCACGCGGCCCCCGGCTTCACGCTCATCGCCACCGCCAACCTCCGGGACAAGGGCGTCTCTGAGATGTCCGCCGCGCTGAAGCGGCGCTTCAACTTCGAGACCGTGGGACCCATCGGAGACGTGGACGCCGAGACCGCGCTCGTCCGGCGCCAGTCGCGGGCCGCCGTCGAACGCGTGGGCGCCGCCTACCAGGTGGACGACGCGGTCCTCGAAGCCTTGGTCACCGCCTTCCGGGACCTGCGCGACGGCCGCTCCGTGGAGGGCTGGGAGGTCGAACGCCCCTCCACGGTGATGAGCACGGCGGAGGCCGTCTCCGTCGCGGGCGCCCTGGGCCTGGCCGCCGCCTATTTCCCCGGCGACCGGGACGTACTGTCCCTGCTGCCCGGTCATCTGCTCGGCGTCGTCCGGAAGGACGACCCCGCCGACGCGGCAAGGCTGCTGGGGTACTGGGACGGGCCGGTGCGCCGGCGAGCGGAGCAGGGTTCGGCCACCTGGCGTGCCCTGTGGGACCTGCGCTCGGTGCTGGAGAACTGACGGATGAACGAGTCGACCACGCCCGGCCCGGGCGCCACCGCCGAGGCGTCACCCGCCGCCGACGGGCCTTCTGCCTCCCCGGTGCGGGGCCCGGCGGGCGGGCCGGCCACCTCAGAAGCCGCGATGGCGGCCCTCGCGGCGGCCGGTCCCGGGTCGCCGTTCCTGATCGGGGTGCGCCACCACGCGCCCTCGCTGGCGGCCGCCCTGCCGGCGCTGCTGGACGCGGCGGCCCCCGACGTCCTCCTCGTCGAACTGCCCGCCGAGTTCCAGCCCTGGCTGGGCTGGCTCGCCCACGAGGAGACCGAGGCACCGGTGGCGCTGGCCGCCGTGCCCGCCGACGGGCCCGGGGCCGGCCCGGCAGGCGAACGCGGCCCGGCCTTCTACCCGTTCGCGGACTTCTCGCCCGAGCTGGTCGCACTGCGCTGGGCGGCGAGAAACGGCGTCCCGGCCGTGGCCTGCGATCTGCCGCTGGCCGACCGGGCGTGGGCGGAGGGCGGCGACGGCGCCCCCGCTCCTGTTCCCGGAGCCGCCTCCGCCCCCGTGCCCGGGGAGGGGCTCGGGCTGTCCGCCGCGCTCCGGTCCCGGCTCACCGGACGGGACGGCGACGACCTGTGGGACCGGCTGGTGGAGGCCCAGGCACCTGGTTCGACACCCGAGGCGCTCCGCCGTGCCGCCCTGCTCACCGGCTGGGCGCTGCGCTGCGAGGCCGAGGCGCGCGGCGGCGTGGACGGCACGGACCTGGTGCGCGAGGCCTGCATGCGCGGACACGTCGCCGAGGCCCTGGCGAGCGGACTGCGGCCCGCCGTGGTGGTGGGGGCCTTCCACACCCCGGCGCTGCTGCCGGCAGCCGCCGGGGCCACCTTGGCCGCCGGGGAGCCGGGAGCGCCGGACCCGGCCGCCATGCCGGAGCCGACGGCACCGGGGCCGGCCGCAGCGGCGGAGGAAGCGGTACCGGGGCCGGTCGCCACGCCGGAGAAAGCGGCGCCTGGCCCGGTCGCCGCGCCGGAGCCGAGCCTGTCTCTTATACACATCGCTGATGGCGCGAGGGA
>NTHE01000048.1 GCA_002551355.1 Streptomyces sp. man185
TCATCGCGACGAGCTTGCCGCCGGCCTGTTCCCGCTTGATGAGGGCCATCTTGTCCTCGGGCGTCGCCTCGGCCAGGAAGTCGTCGACCCCGGCCTCCTCGGCGATCGCCTTCGCGGTCAGCGGGTTGTCACCCGTGATCATGACTGTACGGATGCCCATGCGACGCAGCTCGTCGAACCGCTCCCGCATGCCCTCCTTCACCACGTCCTTGAGGTGGATGACACCGAGCACGCGTGCGCCGTGAGCATCTTCCACAGCCACCAGCAGCGGCGTGCCACCAGCCTGGGCGATCCGGTCCGTGAGCCCCTGCGCGTCCTCGGAGACACTCCCGCCCCGCTCCTTCACCCACGCCACGACGGAACCGGTCGCCCCCTTGCGGACCTTGCGCCCGTCCAGGTCGACGCCCGACATCCGGGTCTGCGCGGTGAACGCGACCCATGCGGCGTCGGTCAGTTCCCCCTGGTCCCGCTCCCGCAGCCCGTACTTCTCGTTGGCCAGCACGACGATCGACCGGCCTTCCGGGGTCTCGTCGGCGAGCGAGGAGAGCTGGGCGGCGTCGGCGAGTTCGGCTTCCTTCACGCCTCTGACCGCCACGAGTTCGGCTGCCTGCCGGTTGCCCAGGGTGATGGTGCCGGTCTTGTCGAGGAGCAGCGTGGAGACGTCGCCGGCTGCTTCGACCGCGCGGCCGGACATGGCCAGGACGTTGCGCTGGACGAGCCGGTCCATTCCGGCGATCCCGATCGCGGACAGCAGGGCCCCGATGGTGGTGGGGATCAGGCAGACGAGCAGGGCCGCCAGCACGATCAGCGAGGTCTGGTCGTCGGCGCCCGCGTAGATCGCGAACGGCTTCAGGGTGACGACGGCCAGTAGGAAGACGATCGTGAGGGACGCCAGCAGGATGTTCAGGGCGATCTCGTTGGGCGTCTTCTGCCGGGCCGCGCCCTCGACCAGGTTGATCATCCGGTCGATGAAGGTCTCGCCCGGCTTGGTGGTGATCCTGATGACGACGCGGTCGGACAGCACCTTCGTACCGCCGGTCACCGCGCTGCGGTCGCCGCCGGACTCCCGGATGACCGGCGCCGATTCGCCGGTGATCGCGGACTCGTCGACGGAGGCGACGCCTTCGACCACGTCTCCGTCGCCGGGGATGACGTCGCCGGCCTCGCAGACCACCAGGTCCCCGATGCGCAGGTCCGTGCCCGCGACCCGTTCCTCGTCTCCGCCGATGACGCGGCGGGCGACGGTGCCGGTCTTCGCCCGGCGCAGGGTGTCGGCCTGTGCCTTGCCCCGGCCCTCGGCGACCGCCTCGGCGAGGTTGGCGAAGACCGTGGTCAGCCAGAGCCAGGCGGTGATGGCCCAGCCGAACCAGTCGGTCGGGTCGGTGAGGGCGAGCACGGTGGTGACGACGGAGCCGACCAGGACGACGAACATCACCGGCGACTTGATCATCACGCGGGGGTCGAGCTTGCGCAGCGCGTCCGGGAACGACTTCAGCAGCTGCTGCGGGTCGAACAGGCCGCTGCCGACACGGTCGGCGGTCCCGTGGCCGCCGGCCGGCGGGATGTCTCCGTGCGGAGCTCGGGTGGGGGTGACGGTGCTCATGAGGCGAGCCCTTCGGCGAGCGGGCCCAGCGCGAGGGCGGGGAAGTAGGTGAGTCCGGTGATGATGAGGATCGTGCCGACGAGGAGCCCCGCGTAGAGGGGCTTGTCGGTGCGCAGCGTGCCCGCGGTCTCGGGCACCGGCTTCTGCTCGGCGAGCGAACCGGCCAGGGCCAGGACGAACACCATCGGCAGGAACCGGCCGAGCAGCATCGCGATCCCGATCGTGGTGTTGAACCACTGGGTGTCGGCGTTGAGCCCGGCGAAGGCGGAGCCGTTGTTGTTGGCGCCGGATGTGTAGGCGTAAAGGATCTCGGAGAAGCCGTGCGCGCCGGAGTTGGTCATCGAGTCGCCGGGCGTGGGCAGGGCCATGGCGACGGCGGTGAAACCGAGCACGAGCGCGGGCGTGATGAGGATGTAGCAGGCGGCCAGCTTGATCTGCCGGGTACCGATCTTCCTGCCGAGGTACTCCGGGGTGCGGCCGACCATCAGTCCGGCGATGAACACCGCGATGATCGCCATGATCAGCATGCCGTAGAGGCCGGAGCCGACCCCGCCGGGAGCGATCTCGCCGAGCTGCATGCCCAGCATGGTGATGCCGCCGCCGAACCCGGTGTACGAGGAGTGGAAGGAGTTCACCGCGCCGGTCGAGGTCAGCGTCGTACTCACCGCGAACAACGAGGAGCCGGCGATCCCGAAGCGGGTCTCCTTGCCCTCCATGGCCCCGCCCGCGATCTCGAACGCCGGGCCCCGGTGGGCGAACTCGGTCCACATCATCAGCGCGACGAACCCGATCCAGATGACGGCCATCGCGCCGAGGATCGCGTACCCCTGCTTCAGGGAGCCGACCATCCGGCCGAAGGTCCGCGTCAGCGCGAACGGGATCAGCAGGATGAGGAAGATCTCGAACAGGTTGGACAGGGGGTTCGGGTTCTCGAAGGGGTGGGCGGAGTTGGCGTTGAAGTAGCCGCCGCCGTTGGTGCCCAGCTCCTTGATGGCCTCCTGGGAGGCGACCGCGCCGCCGTTCCACTCCTGCGTACCGCCCATGAACTGTCCGACCTGGTGGATGCCGGAGAAGTTCTGGATCGCCCCACAGGCGACCAGGACGATCGCGCCGATCACCGAGACGGGGATCAGAATGCGGACGGTGCCGCGTACCAGGTCGGCCCAGAAGTTGCCGAGTTCACCGGTACGGGACCGGGCGAAGCCCCGTACGAGCGCGACGGCCACGGCCATGCCGACCGCAGCGGACAGGAAGTTCTGCACCGCCAGACCGCCGGTCTGCACGACATGGCCCATGGCCTGTTCGCCGTAGTAGGACTGCCAGTTGGTGTTGGCGACGAAGGAAGCGGCGGTGTTGAACGCCTGGTCCGGATCGATCGAGGAAAAACCGAGCGAACCGGGCAGCGATCCCTGCACCCGTTGCATCAGATACAGGAAAAGGACGCTCACCGCCGAGAAGGCGAGAACTCCGCGCAGATAGGCGGGCCAGCGCATTTCGGCGGCCGGATTGGCTCCGATGACCTTGTATATCCACTTCTCCGGTGTGTAGTGCTTCTCGGAGGAGTAGACCCTGGCCATGTAATCGCCCAGCGGACGGTAGGCCAGCGCGAGCGCGGCGATCAGCGCTATGAGCTGGAGCACACCAGCGATCGGGGAACTCATATCAGCACTCAGAACCTCTCCGGGTAAAGGAGAGCCAGCACGAGATAACCCAGCAGGGAAACGGCCACGATGAGGCCGACGACATTCTCGATACTCACAGCTTGGTCACCCCCCGGGCGATGAGAGCCACCAGTGCGAATACCGCGACCGTGGTGACGACGAAGGCCAGATCGGCCATCGCGAACTCCTGATTGACGTGAGGAATAGAAACCGGCCGTGTGGCCGGGATACGAGCAAACCTCGACTTCAGCTCATCGATGCGCCATTTTTACGGGCTTCATACGAACACCGGTCATCCTTTGACGCCAATCTGACAACGACGAGCAGGGGCCGGTTACGGAGCGTACCCATCGGTGACAGAGGGGCACTCTGCAGCAGCGTGCGAAGGGGCCACTCCAAGCAAGAGGAGTCCCTCCGGTTCAGAACCTGTCCGGCTTCACCAGCGCCACGACGAGATACCCGAGCAGGCACAGGGCGACGATCAGCCCGACCACGTTCTCCGCATCCATCAGCGTTCCCTTTCCTCATGTGTGGGCCCGACGGGATCCACAGGCCCATCGTTACCCGCCACCGGGCCGTGCGCGCTCCGCGTACCGGCTCATTGGCGCAGCCCTAGCGCCGGTCGCGCGGGAACCGCGTATCGAAAGCGTGAAAAGCAGCCGGGCCGCGCGTACGGATCGCGCCAAGCCCCGTCGACGGTGGGTCCGGAGAGGTCCGACGCTGTCCTCATCTCCCACTCGTCCCTCGTCAGAAGGCACTGCCATGTCCGTACATCCAGGTGACCCGCTCGCGGCCGCCCGCCCGGCGCCCAGTTCGAACAAGCCGCCCGACACCAGCTCCGGGGCAGCTGGCGAACGTCACCGGCTGACGGCTCTCCAAGGGCTGGCCGCCCTGTCGCTGGACGCGATGGCGTCGGTCGCCTACGGCCCCGAGTCGATCGTGCTCGTCCTGGCCGCGGCCGGCGCGTACGGACTGGGCTTCACCCTTCCCGTCACCCTCGCGATCGCGGTTCTGCTCGCCGTGCTCGTCGCCTCCTACCGGCAGGTGATCTCCGCTTTCCCGGACGGTGGCGGCTCGTACGCGGTCGCCAAAAGGCACCTGGGCCGCCGGACGGGTCTGGTGGCGGCGGCCTCGCTGATCCTGGACTACGTGCTGAACGTGGCCGTTTCCGTGACGGCCGGGGTGGCCGCTCTGACGTCCGCGTTCCCTCAGCTGTACGGGGAGCGGACGTGGATCTGCCTCGGTGTCCTGGTGCTCGTCACGGCGGTCAATCTGTTCGGGGTGGTGAGCTCCGCGAGGGCGTTCATCGTGCCGACCGCCGTTTTCGTCGGCTCGATCCTGGTGATGATCGTGGTCGGTCTCTTCCGGGACGGTCCGGCGAGCACCGCGTCCGCCGCGGGTCACGCCTCGGCACTCGGGGAGGGCGCCACAACGGTCGGCGCCCTGCTGCTGCTCAAGGCCTTCGCGGCCGGCTGCTCGGCCCTCACCGGCGTCGAGGCCGTGGCCAACGCCGTCCCCTCGTTCCGCGCCCCGGCGGCACGACGGGCCCAGCACACCGAGGTCGCGCTCGGCGCTCTGCTCGGGGTGATGCTGATCGGGCTGTCCGTCCTGATCGGCCGCTTCCACCTCCAGCCGGTCGAGGGCGTCACGGTGCTGGCCCAGCTGGCGGACGCCTCTTTCGGGCACAACGCCGCCTTCTACGTGGTCCAGTTCGCCACCATGGTGTTGCTGGCGCTGGCCGCGAACACCTCGTTCGGCGGCTTGCCGGTGCTCATGAGCCTGCTTGCCCGCGACAACTACCTGCCGCACTTCTTCGCGCTGAAGGCCGACCGGCAGGTGCACCGGCACGGCGTGATGTGGCTCGCCGCCGTCTCCGGTGTTCTGCTGGTCCTCTCCGGAGGCGACACGAACACCCTTGTTCCGCTCTTCGCCATCGGGGTGTTCGTCGGCTTCACCATCTGCCAGGTCGGCATGGTGCGGCACTGGTACGTGATGCGGCCCGGCGGCTGGCGGGTCAAGGCCGCCCTCAACGGCTTCGGGGCATCGCTCACCGGTGTCTCCGCCGTCGTCGTCACCGCCGTCAAGTTGACCGAGGGCGCCTGGCTGATCGCCCTGGCCCTGCCTCTGCTGGTGCTCACCTTCGGCAGGATCCACCGCGCGTACGAACAGATCGGCGCCCGTCTGGAACTGGGCCGGATACCCGAGCCTCCACACCGGTCCCCGTCGCTGGTCGTGGTCCCCGTCTCCGGCCTGTCGAAGCTCACCTGCCAGGCACTGACCGCTGCCCGGTCCCTGGGTGACAGCGTCCTCGCGGTCACCGTCACCCACCCTGGTGACGAGGACCGTCAGTCGGCGGTGGCCCTGCGGCGCGACTGGGAACTGTGGAAACCCGGGGTGGAGCTGGTCGAAGTCCACTCCGAACGCCGGGAGCTGGGCAGCCCCTTCTCCGCGTACATACGCACGCTGGGCGATTCGCATCCGGGATTCCACGTCACCGTGCTCATTCCGGAGGCAGAACCGGCTCACGTCTGGCAGCGGCTGCTGCAGAATCAGCGAGGATCCGTCATCGCCCACGCCGTTCGCCGGGACACGGCGGCGGTCATCTGCCGACTCCGTTTCCGGGTTACCACCGAATCGCCCTGACGTATTCTTGACGGCATCCTGACGCCATCCCTGTCCAGTCGTCAGGGGGGCGCCAATTCCCCGTCGCAGCAATAAAATTGCCTGTACGAAGGCGATATGTTTTCTTCGGCCGCCGGTGACCCGCATCGCAAATGTCAGCCCGTGGGGGGCGATGGCGAAAGGTCCCGGCGGCCCTCCTCTGCTCTCGCCCGCGCCGGTTTCGCGGCGGTGGGCGTCCGTCTGATTCTCTCGAGAAGGCGTTCCCATGCCTCGCGTCGCCCTGCACAGCTCTCCTCCGAACAGAGGGGAAGCACCACCGTCTTCGCCCTCCCCGATGTCACGCAGGCGTCCAGGCGCGGTGAACATTATTCGCGAAGGGCACTTCGCCCACTGTGCACGGGATGCGCTGCGCAAGCTCAACCCCGGCGAATTGGTGCGGAAACCCGTGCTGTTGGTGGTGGCCGTCGGGTCCACACTGACCACCCTTTCAGCTGTCGCGCACCCTTCCGTGTTCTCCTGGTTCATCAGTTGCTGGCTCTGGCTCACGGTCCTGTTCGCGAATCTGGCCGAGGCGGTCGCCGAAGGCCGGGGCCGCGCCCAGGCGGCGTCGTTGCGCAGGACGCGCATGGAAACGGTCGCCCTGCGGCTGGAGCACTGGACGTACGGTGCGAACCTGCGGCACGCCAGGACCGAGGCCGTCACGCCCGCGGAACTCCAGCCCTTCGACTTCGTCCTCGTCCGGACCGGCGAGACCGTCCCCGCCGACGGCGATGTGGTGGACGGAGCCGCGATGGTGGACGAATCAGCGGTCACCGGTGAATCGGCCCCGGTGCTGAGAGAGTCGGGCGGCGACCGGTCCGGAGTCACCGGCGGCACGACCGTACTGTCCGACGCGATCGTGGTCCGCGTCACCGCTCGGCCGGGCGACAGCTTCATCGACCGGATGATCGCGCTCGTGGAGGGCGCCTCACGGCAGAAGACACCCAACGAGATCGCGCTGAACATCCTGCTCGCCGCGCTCACCGCCGTGTTCCTTCTCGTCGTGATCACTGTGCAGCCCATGGCCGGTTACGCCGGGGCCGCACAGTCCACAACCGTTCTCGTGGCCCTGCTCGTCACCCTCATCCCCACCACCATCGGCGCGCTGCTGTCCGCGATCGGCATCGCCGGGATGGACCGTCTGGTACAGCGCAACGTGCTGGTGATGAGCGGGCGGGCGGTCGAGGCGGCCGGGGACATCAGCACCCTGCTCCTCGACAAGACCGGAACCATCACCTTCGGCAACCGGCAGGCCGCCGCCTTCACCCCGATGCCGGGTGTGGACCACACGAAGCTCGCGGACGCGGCCCAGCTGTCCTCCCTCGCCGACACGACCCCCGAGGGCAGGTCCGTGGTCGCGCTGGCCGCACGCTACGGCCTGGTCGCGCCCCGGGAGGAGGAGCTGAGCAACCCCCGTTTCGTCGAGTTCACAGCGCGCACCAGGATGAGCGGCGTGAACCTCACGTGGCCCAACGGGGCCGGCTGCGCCATTCGGAAGGGTGCGGCGACACAGATCGCCGAGTGGGTCGAGCAGCGCGGCGGCAGTGTGCCGCCCGAGGCCGCACAGTGGTCGGCGGCCGTCTCCGTATCGGGCGGCACCCCACTTCTGGTGGCCGTTCACGACTGGGACGGGCCGAGGGTGCTGGGCATCATCCATCTCAAGGACGTGGTGAAGGAGGGCGTCAGGGAGCGGTTCGAGGAACTGCGCCGGATGGGGATCAAGACGGTCATGATCACGGGTGACAACCCGCTGACCGCGAAGGCGATCGCCCAGGAGGCCGGGGTCGACGACTTCCTGGCCGAGGCGACGCCCGAGGACAAGATGGCCCTCATCAAGCGGGAACAGGCCGGCGGCAAGCTCGTCGCGATGANAGGAGGCCGGGGTCGACGACTTCCTGGCCGAGGCGACGCCCGAGGACAAGATGGCCCTCATCAAGCGGGAACAGGCCGGCGGCAAGCTCGTCGCGATGACCGGCGACGGCACCAATGACGCACCCGCGCTGGCCCAGGCCGACGTCGGCGTCGCGATGAACACCGGAACCTCGGCCGCCAAGGAGGCCGGGAACATGGTGGACCTCGACTCCAACCCCACCAAACTCATCGAGATCGTCGAGATCGGCNGTCGCGATGAACACCGGAACCTCGGCCGCCAAGGAGGCCGGGAACATGGTGGACCTCGACTCCAACCCCACCAAACTCATCGAGATCGTCGAGATCGGCCAACAACTCCTCATCACCCGAGGAGCCCTGACCACCTTCTCCATCACGAACGACGTCGCGAAGTACTTCGCGATCATCCCCGCCATGTTCGCGACCGCCTACCCGGGCCTGGACGGACTCAACATCATGGGCCTGCACAGCCCGCAGTCGGCCATCACCTCGGCCATCGTCTTCAACGCGCTGATCATCATCGCTCTCATCCCGCTCGCCCTGCGCGGCGTGCGGTACAAGCCCGCATCCGCCGAGGACCTGCTCCGCCGCAACCTCGCCGTCTACGGGCTCGGCGGCCTGGTCCTCCCGTTCGTCGGGATCAAGCTGATCGACCTCGTCATCTCCGCCCTCCCGGGCTTCGGATGACTTCCGTCAGCGGACCGTCAGGACCGCGTACATGCCCTTGAGTCGCAGGACTCGGGGACATCGACTGAGGGGGGACCGACAGCAGGACCGACTCCGCCGGGGCGGCCACCCACCTCTGTCAACGGGGCGGCTCACGACCCACTTCCTCACGCCGGCAACCAGCCTCCTGGCTCTGTGGCTACGTGCTCGAAACCGCGCCGCATGTCGTACGACGCGGCGTGGCGGCTCGCACGGGTGACACGGCATCCCGACGAGATGGTGTACCGACATCACGGGCACCTTGCCGAGGGAGCCGGTGGCGAAGTTCAGTGATCAGCCAATCGACGATCTTCAGAAGCTACCCCCAAAACTAAGCAGCAGGGAGGCGGAACAAGCGTGTGAGGAGCAGCGCTCAGATTGCACGGCGAGGGCTTAAGCAGGCCTGCGTGACAGGTTCGGGCACGGCCCGAGCATCCGGTTGGTGCGGCCGGACTTCCCGCCTATCGTGCAACCGGATCGGCTCACCCACCGAAGAAGCTCAACCGAACCTGACGGTTGGTGTTGCTCGTGTTTGTATCCACCAACCTCCGTTAAGGCAACCGTCACGTTATCTGTCACGCTCCCACGAATCAGCCGTCGAAGGGCTTCGCATGGCGGACATGACATATGTCCGCACCTGGTCCGGCTGGGCATACGTGGCGTTCGTCCTGGACGTGTACTCGCGGATGAGCGTCGGCTGGCAGGTCGCGAACCACATGGGAACGGAACTGCCGCTGGACGCACTGGAGATGGCATTGTGGAGGCCGAGGATCAAGAGGGACTACGGCCTCATCCATCACAGCGACCGCGGGTCGCGAATACGTGTCAATTCGGTATATCGACCGGCTCGCAGACATCGGCGCCTCCGTCGGGTCGGTCGCGGACTCGTATGACAACGCGATGGCCGAGGCGCTGAACGGCCTTCAAGGCCGAACTCATAGAGATGCAGGGCCCCTGGAAGGACGTCGACCAGGTCGAACGAGCGATCTTCCAATGGATCACCTGGCACAACGAAGAATGGCTTCACTCCGCGCTCGACTACGTTCCGCCCGCCGAGTACGAGAGAGCCTTCCGGCGAAGCAAGGAGCAGACCCCGCAGTCCGCCTGAACCAAGGCCACCGGACTCTACGAAACTCGGGGCAGCTCAGTATGAGGGCGGGAGCCGACGGGCCACATAGCCCCGTTGTCAGTAGCGTCCGGCAGAATCCGCTTCACCGACGCCACCATGACCTGGCGTCGCCCGGTAGGAGAAGAGGATTCCTGTGCGTGAACTGCCCATGTTCGAACGTCTCTACCCCGATGTCCAGCTGACGTCCCCCTCGGAGAGGTTCGTGCTGCGGTGCGACTCGGAGGGTATCGCCGTGGTCACGGACACCGACCGCGGTCAGGTCGTCTGGCGGGCGGGCGCAGCTGGACAGCTGATGCTCGGACACGGGTACGAGGTCGTCGTCGAGGGCGGGGAGGACGACGACACGGTGTGGCGCTCCGGTTTCGCCGCGCCCGGGGCGCAGTACCTCATCCTCACGGACGCCGGAGAGCTGGAACTCCTGGACCGCACACACGTCCGCCTCGGCAACATACGCACCGGGCTCACCCACCCTGTACCGCTCGGAGACGCGGCGCCCGCGGCTGCCATCACCCGGGATGCGTATCTGGTCAAGGAGGGGAAGATGCGGCGGACAGTGGCCCGCGAGCAGGACGGATGGCTGCGGGTCTGCGAGTACGGGAAGGGCGGGGGGATGAGTTACGCGCTGACCCGTCCCCTGGTCGACTGGTTCGAACAGGAAGACACCGTGCTCACCTGGCGCCGGCACCTGGCGGGTGGTTCGAAATCCAAAAGCCTGATGCTGTGCCTGGTCGACTCCGACGGGACCGTCCTGTGGCACGAGGGCACCCAACGCCCGCGGGGACCGGTCCCCCCGGGAGAGCCCTACGCGTACGGTGGGCCCGCGCTGGAGGCGGGAGGGCGCCTGCGCAACCAGTCCCTGACGTCTCCCGCCGGTACGCACACACTGGCCCACCAGGGCAACGGCGACCTGACTCTGTACTGCCACACCGAGCGCCGTGCCGTGTGGTCGACCGGCACGGGGTGGGTGGACGGAGGATGGGCCGAGCTCTCCGAGGACGGGGTCCTCTCGGTCCGCAACACCCATGGTGTCCCGGTGTGGAGTTCCGGCCCGTCCGGTTCGGGGGCCCGCCGGCTCGTGGTCGGAGATGACGGCCGTGCCGAACTGCGTGACGTGGACGGCCGGTCGGTGTGGTCCACAGGCACACACACGGCGTGCCACGGCCCCACGGCCGACGCCCCGCGGGGTGCCGTGCTGCGCCGAGGACAGACGCTCGGACGGCACTCCCTCACCTCCCCCGACGGAAGCACCGTGCTCGGACACTGGGACGAACGCCGCCTCGTTCTGTTCGGGGCCGACCAGACCTGGCTCTGGTACGCGCACCTCGGCGAAGCGGCCGAGCCCGGACTGCGGCTCGACGAGGACGGCATGCTGCGCGTTATCGGCGACGAACGCCCTCCGCTGGGCGGACCGGCCGACGAACTGCGTGTCGAGGAGGGCGGAGTGATCCTCTGCCGTGCCGACGGCACCGTCGTCTGGCGCGACGGCGAGGCGGTGGCCGAGCACGCCGCCGCCCCGAACCCGCCCGCACGGGGAGGACTCGTGAAGAGCCTGCCGGACACGGACGAGACCCTGCTGATCCGCACCGACTTCTCCGACCCGACCGCTTGGCAAGCCCTGCTCACGACCGTCATGACACCGAACCAGGACGGCTTCCTGGCGAACGTCCACCCAGTGGATGATCTCGCCTATCGCGACCTGACGACCGAACAGATTCTCTCGGCCGCACGCGAGCTGGACACCGATCTATTCATTGTGGCCGACAAGACAGCCCTCACGGCGCCGGAGATGCCGCTGCTGGCCCTCCTGCTCTTCGACGAGAACGACGAATGTGGGGAGGGCGAGGCCAGGCAGGAGCACAGCCAACTCCGAGTCGTAGCCACAGAACTGTGGTCGGTCGAGAACAATATCTCCCTCGCCAACATGGATTGGGAGGACTTCGAGAACGCCACCGACAACGGTGTCTTCCGGGGCTTCTGACCTCGGCAGGATCGAAGGGGCGTCCCGAAACACATCAGATGAGTCGAGCACCCTCCGTCCATGGCGACGGCACAGGATGGGCGTGCCGTCCACGCGGGCGGTTCGTCGGCGTCATGCCGGGGCGTCGTCCCGACCCTGAGCTCCAGCGGAACGTGCTCGGGCCCCGTTCGGAGTCGGAGAGGTCATTGGAGCAGCCTATTTCCACCACGAATCGCAGTTGGTCCATGAATCAGATGTTTCGCCTGTGGGCTGCGTTTGCAGGTGGGAGGACACCGGGTGAGGGTTGAGGGGTCCAGGAATTCCTTGGGGTGCAATCCAACATCTCGGTACGGGTCCCGGAGGGGAGGGGGCAGCCATGACCGACATGGCAATGACGTCATTGCGAACGGCTCCCTGAGCCGGCGCCGGTGGCTCAAAAGTCGCGAGTACGCGAACCGGGCAGGTGGAAGTTAAGGAGACCCCAGATGGCTACGCAGGTCAGCAAAGCGGTCCTGGTACGGCTTCAAGCCCTCCCCGGCAGGGAGGACGACGTCCGCGACTTCCTGAATCAGGGGCTGTCAATCGTTGAGGGGGAGCCCGGGACGGTGAGGTGGTTCGGAATCAAGTTCGGACCCTCGTCGTTCGGGATCTTCGATGCTTTTCCCGACGACGACGGGCGCCAAGCACACCTGTCGGGCGCGGTCGCGCAGGCGCTCAGCCAGAAATCGGGTGAGCTCTTCGAGGAACCCACGATCGAGCTGATCGATGTGGTCGTGGAGAAGCAGCCCGCTTAAGACCCCGTGAGGACGGGCCAGGGTGACGCGTCACTTCCCGGGCGGGGCCGAGGCTCCAGGAACGTGTAGCTCGAAGCAGGCTCCGCTGGTCCGGAAGGCGACTCCCTCGGCGGACCGTCCTGTTTCTCTGCGTTGACTGATCGGGTACCCAATGCCGGAGCGAGGGAGCCCATCACGACAGTCATGAATCCTCTTTCGAGGGATGCTCGCGGAACGAGGGAGAGGATCGGAGTGTGCGTACACGAACCAGCCCGGTACTGGTGGCTGACGCCGGGTCATCGAGCCTGCGTCTGACGGTCTTCGGCGACGGTGGTCACGTCCTCAACGAACACCACAGTGAGTCCCCGCCGAGTAAAGGGGCGACCCAGGCGCTGCGGCAGTTGCTGAAGGAAGGACCGCCTCCTGCAGCTGCGGGACACCGTATCGTCCACGGGGGACCGGAGCTCCGCAGCCACACTCTGCTGGACGACGCTGTCCGTGCCCGCTTGACCCAGGTGGCAGACCTCGCGCCCTTGCACGTCCCGCAAGCACTGACCGTGGTGGACGCGGCCCGGGATCTGCTGCCGGGAGTTCCCCATGTCGCCTGTTTCGACACCGTCTTCCACTCCGGCCTGACCGCCGCGGCAAGGGAGTACGCGGTACCTGCCGATTGGCGCCACACGTACGGACTGCGCCGCTACGGCTTCCACGGCCTCTCCTACGCCTGGGCGCTGGCCCGGACGGCTGAACTCCTCGGCCGCCGCCCCGAGCAGCTGCACCTGGTGATGGTGCACCTTGGGGGTGGCTGCTCCGCTTGCGCGGTCCGCGACGGGCGCAGTGTCGACACGACGATGGGCTTCACGCCCTTGGAGGGGCTGGTGATGAGTCGTCGCAGCGGCAGCATCGACCCCGGTGCCCTGACCTGGCTGCTCACACGGAAGAATCTGCCTGCGAACGAGATCGAGGACGTTCTGAATCGGAGGTCCGGTCTGCTCGCCCTGTCGGGCACGTCGGGCGACACGCGGGACCTGGTCCGCAGTCGGACGGCAGGCGACGAGCGCGCCGCACTCGCCCTGGACGTCTTCACCCACCAGTGCCGACGCGGCATCGCCGGGATGGCCGCATCCCTGAGCCGCCTGGACGCTCTCGTCTTCACCGGCGAGATCGGCGAGGATCAGCCCGAGGTTCGTGAGGAGGTGTGCGCCGGCCTGTCCGTGTTCGGCCTCACGGGCGGCCTGCGACCACTGGTCGCCGAACGCCCCGAGATCGTCAGTGAGCCCGGCGCCCGTGTTCCCGTCGTGGTCATCCCCACGGGAGAGGCCCAGCAGATCAATGTCGAGACCCGGGCTCTTCTGGATCGCGGCTGAGACGAGCCGAGGCACGGCGTGACCAGGGGGCGAGGAGGTGGTGAACGGCCGCCGTGATGACGTCGTGGAGGATGGCGACCAGGGCTTCAGTTCGAACCCCATCAGCTGTTGGCACCGCCGCTGGAGCGTCCTGCACACGATTCTCCAGCGCCAGTGCTGACCGCGCGGGGAGGTCAGGCGTTGCTCACACCGACGTCGGTGGCGCGGGCCCGGCGTTCGGTGATGGAGCGGTACAGGGCTCCGAGCGCGGTGGCCTGGACGATGGCACCGATGGGAATGCCTATCAGTCCGACGGGACCTGCGACGAGGAACAGCATCGAGGTCGGTGCGGTGGCCAGGACCGCCCACAACCCGGCGAAGCTGGCGTCTCCGGAGGAGGACGCGGAGACGGCGTCGATGGTCACCCACACGCACACCGCAAGGACGATGCCCAAATACCCCAGAGCCAGCGGGTTGACCAGGTAGTGGCGGAGAGTCTGAGGCAACGAACGAGGATTCTTGTCCATGGCGGATCTCCTGGAGATACCGGAATGCCCGGTGTGGTGGCCGATGTGCTGATGATCCGAACGATGCCGTGCGCCGACATCCGCCACATGAGTAGCCATACTCACGTTCCCCCGCTCTCGGCCAGGTTCCCGCACACCGGGGCGGTTGAGGTCTGCCGTTGGCGTACTCCGGTGTGAAGCATCAGCCGGATCCGCCCAGGACGATCTTCCATACTCGCGTGGCCACCTGAAGGTTGAGCCGGTCCTCGACGTTGGCGAGATCGTTGCCGCTGATCTCGCGGATGCGCTGGAGCCGGTAGCGCAGTGTGCTGCGGTGGATGGAGAGAGAAGCGGCTGTCTCGTCGTAGTTGCCGCCGCAGTCGAAGTACCGGGCCAGGGTCTCCGTCATGGCCGAGTTGTTTCCCGCGTCGTAATCGATGAGCTTCCCGAGCCACTCGTGGACGAACGCCTCCAGTTCCCGGAGATTGTTGCCGGGTCCCAGGATGCGATAGAGACCGAGTTGGTCGAAGAACGTCATCCCGTATTGCTTGCGGGAGTGGCACAGCACTTCCAGGGCGCGCTGCGCCTCCTGGTAATGCTGAGGGAAGTCGTCGGGGGTATCGCACCGCGCGCTCACGCCGATGCTCCCGCACGGCGCCCCCGTGTCCAGGGCAAGCGCCTCGTACAGCGCTCCGGCGTGCGGCCTGTCATCAGCGAGGAGGACCACGTGCTCGGCCCCTCGGGTCAACAGCGAGCGCATGCCCACGGCGGAGGCCGCCCTGCCCACGACCTGAGCGAAGGAGTCGTCCGCAACCCGGTCCGACCACCGCACCACGACGATGTAGTGGCTGCGGTGCAGATCGTGACCGACGGCCTCGGACCTGGCGTAGGCGCTGGTCTCATCCGTTCCTGCCAGGAGGTCGTCGGCCAGCTCGCGGTGCAGCCTCAGTTCGACTTCGGCCTGGCTGCGCAGGTGCGCCAGCTCCGGGGCGAGCGACATGACGGCCTGTTCCAACGCGAGCACCGCGTGCTCGTCCGCCTCGCCCAGGGGATCGACCAGAGCCAGCATGCCCAGGATCTCGCCGTGCGGGCGCACGAGAGCGATCAGCCGGCCCTCGATCCGCGTCGGCCCCGCCTCCCGGGCGGCTGCGTTGAGCAGTGCGTGCTGGCGTACGGGATCCGGCTCCGGATAGGGGTCGGGTCGATCGGGGCCTGCCCAGGACCTCAGCCGGCCGAAGCGGTCCTCGACCAGGGCGGGAAGTCCCGTCAGCCCGTGCAGAGCGCGGGTGACGGCCTCCTCGTTACCGCCCGAGGCTGCGACGTCGGCCGTGAGCCCATGTACAGCCTGCCGGTACGCCAGCTCCCCCACGACGGTGACCAGCTGCCGTTGGAGTGCCGCACGTTCCTCCCTGAGGCCATGCAGCTCCACTGCCTCCTCCCGGCGGCGGCGGTGTACGAAGGCGACCGACAGCGCGGCAGCCGTGTGCCGGATGAGTGTGGCGAGCAGGAACCTCTCGGTTCCGGTCGGCGGGAAGCGGGACGTCACCACGAGGTATCCGTGCAGGCCCTCGATTCCGCGCAGCGCCAGGGCCTGACCGCCGCGCCTGCCGGGTACGGCTACAGAGCCGTCCCGCCCCCCCAGGTCTCGTACCTTCGACTGCACCATGAGGGCGTGATCCTGGCGGTTCCCCGCACTGGGGACCAGGTCGCCGCCCGCTTCGAGCAGGTATCCCGCCTCGGCGGTATAAGGCCCGGCGGCGGCAACGTGGTCCATGGCCAGGCGCAGAATCTTGCTTTCGTCCCAGGTGGCGAAAAGGTCGCGGAGCAACACCGTCAGTTCCTGGAGGGAGCGGCCGCCGGAAGGAAGCGCTCGCGGCTCTCTCGGACCAGTTGCGGCCGGTCGGCGGTGGCCGACGGCTGACCGGCTGCCCTTCTCGTAGGAGTGGCCGTTCAGGTTGTGCGGCCGACGCTTCCCCATGGGTACCAATCCCGAGCTGTCGGAGGGCCGGACAAGCGCTGCTCCGGGTCACTGCCCGCGAGGCCACTCAGTGCGTAATGTCCGTAATCTCACCTTAGTACGTGCAGGGCGAGTGGGCCCATCCGTTTTCGTCCCGCCAGGCGCAGGCGCGGGGCGAATCGGCTCGACATGCTGGGAGCGTGCGGAAGCCTCCGCGTACACGCCGCCAGAAGTAGCGGAATCCGAAGCAGAGCGGCGCTACGAGTCGGTAGCCCAGCTCGGGCCCGTTCGGTCCGGGTACAGGAGCCCGGGTGTGAGAACCCGGGGTGCGCACGGCCCTCCGTGGAGGTCTTCTCCGTTGGCGAACGACAGCGAACCGGTAATCGGCGCAGGCCGCAGCACCGGGAGGAGTTCCTCATGGCCAGGGCAGTGGGCATAGACCTCGGTACCACCAACTCGGTGATCGCCGCATGGGAGGGCGGCGAGCCGTCCGTGGTTCCCAATACCGAGGGCAACCGGACGACACCGTCGGTGGTCGCCTTCACCGACACAGGGGAGCGCATCGTGGGCCAGATGGCACGGCGCCAGGCGATCCTCAACCCCAAAGGAACCATCTACTCGGCCAAGCGATTCATAGGCCGGCACTTCGACGAGATCTCCGACGAGGCTAAAGCGGTGGCGTACGACGTCGTCGAGGGCGACGGCGGGGCGGCCCGCTTCGAGGTGCGCGACAAGCTGTACGCGCCGGAGGAGATCAGCGCACAGGTGCTGCGCAAACTCGCCGACGACGCCTCCAAGCAACTGGGCGAGCGTGTCACGGAGGCGGTCATCACCGTGCCCGCCTACTTCAACGACGCCCAGCGAACCGCCACCAAGGATGCCGGCCGGATCGCCGGGCTGGAGGTGCTGCGGATCATCAACGAGCCGACGGCGGCCGCTCTCGCGTACGGCATGGACAAGAAGGAGCACGAGACCGTCCTCGTCTTCGACCTGGGCGGCGGCACCTTCGACGTGAGCATCCTCGACGTCGGCGACGGCGTGGTGGAGGTGCGTTCCACCGCCGGGGACAGCCACCTGGGCGGCGACGACTTCGACCGGCGCCTGGTGGACCATCTCGCGGACGGCTTCCAGAAGGAGAACGGCATCGACCTGCGGAACGACCCGCAGGCACTGCAACGACTGTTCGAGGCGGCGGAGAAGGCCAAGACCGAACTCAGCTCTGTCACCCAGACGCAGGTCAGCCTCCCGTTCATCACCGCCGACGCCTCGGGCCCCAAACACCTCACCGAATCCGTCATGCGCTCCACTTTCGAACAGATCACCGGCGATCTGGTGGAGCGGTGCCTGGAGCCGGTCAAGCAGGCCATGGCCGACGCCAAGGTCGGCGAGAGCGACATCGACGAGGTCATCCTCGTGGGCGGCTCCACCCGGATACCTGCCGTCCAGGCCCTGGTCCGTCGGCTGACCGGCGGCAAGGACCCCAACATGAGCGTCAACCCCGACGAAGTCGTGGCCTTGGGCGCCGCGATTCAGGCGGGAGTGCTCAAGGGTGAGGTGAAGGACGTCCTGCTGCTCGACGTCACGCCCCTGTCTCTGGGCGTCGAAACGCGCGGCGGAGTCATGACGAAGATCATCGAGCGGAACACCACCATCCCGGTGCGGCGTACGGAGACGTTCTCCACCGCCGACGACAACCAACCGGCCGTTGATGTGGTGGTCCTCCAGGGTGAGCGCGAGCGTGCTGCCGACAACCGCGTGCTCGGCCGGTTCCAGCTCACCGACATCCGGCCGGCGCCGCGAGGTGAACCGCAGATCGAGGTCACCTTCGACATCGACGCCAACGGCATCCTCAATGTCACGGCGCGCGACGGGGACACCGGCAAGGAACAAGGCATCACCATCAGCGAAAGCTCCAACCTGGACCGCGGTGAGGTCGAGCGCATGGTGCAGGAGGCAGAGCGCAACCAGGGCCAGGACCGGGAGCTCCGCGAAGCCGTCGACGCCCGGAACGAGCTCGACGCCGTCGCGTACCAGGTCGAGAAGCGCCTGGCCGAACTGGGCGACGCGGCCCCCTCGCACGAGAGGGCACGTGCCGAGATGCTCATCTCCGATGCCCGGGCGGCGGTCAAGGAAGAGGCCGGCGTGGAGCGCGTGCGGCCACTGGCCTCCGAACTCCAGCAGATCCTCGCCGGACTGGCTGCCCAGCCGGGTGCTGCCGCCACGGGCGACCCGGGTCAGGGTGCTTCCGCCGATGCTCCCCCGAGCGGTGGCAGCGGCGACGACGACGTCATCGACGCCGAGTTCGACAAGGGTTGAGGCCGCCATGACCCGCCACCCCGAAGAACCTGACCGCGCAGCGTCGGTCGGACCGGCTCCGAAGGACGCCGTAAGCCCTCCTGGCGAGGAGCCGCATCAACCCGGCCCGACTCTCTGGCCGCAAGCGACGGCGGACGAAGCGCGACCCGACGCGGCCGGCCCCGCATCCGCGGCGGACGAGCACGCAGCCGCGGTGCGGGAGCTGGAGGACCGCTGGCGGCGCGCCCTCGCCGATCTCGACAACCTGCGCAAGCGTCATGCGAGGGAGTTGGAGCGGGAGCGGATGGTCGAGCGTTCGCGTACGGCCGCCGCCTTCCTGCCCGTCCTGGACAACCTCGAACTCGCCCTGTCCCACGCCGACGCCGACTCAGGTGCGGTCGTGGAGGGCGTCCGGGCAGTCCGCGACCAAGCGGTGGGCGTTCTCGAACAGCTCGGCTACCCGCGGCATGCGGAGACCGGAGTGACCTTCGACCCGGCCCATCATGAGGTGGTCAGCGTGGTCGATGACCCCGACATCGAGCCAGGCACCGTCGTGCAGGTGCTGCGCCCGGGCTACGGCGACGGCGATCGGCAGCTCAGGCCCGCCTCCGTGACTGTCGCGAAGCGGGAGTGACCGGCCATGGCACGGGACTTCTACGAAGTGCTGGGAGTGTCGCGGACCGCAAGCCAGGACGAGATCCAGCAGGCCTACCGCAAGCTCGCCCGCAGACACCATCCCGACGTCAACAAGGACCCGTCGGCCGAGGAACGCTTCAAGGACCTCAACGAGGCGTACAGCGTTCTGTCCGATCCGAAGACCCGGGCACGCTACGACCGCTTCGGCGAGGACTTCCGCAAGATCCCCGAAGACTACGACGAACGGGTCGCGGCCGGCGCGGGCGGCGGATTCCGTACCCGACGGACCACAGGCGCCGGCGGCCCCCGCGCCCGGTACACCGCAGGCTTCGGCGAGGACTTCTCGGCCGAGGATGTGAACATCGAGGACCTGCTGGGCTCCCTCTTCGGTGCAGGTGCCGGCTCCGCGGGCGTCCCGGGCGCCGACCAGGAGGCCGAACTGCCACTCACCGTCGAAGAGGCGTACAAGGGTGGCCGCCGTACCGTCACACTCGCAGGGCCCTCCGGTGAGCCGCGGCGCTACGAGGTCGACGTCCCGCCGGGCGTCACCGACGGGCAGCGCATCCGGCTGGCGGGGGAAGGCGGGCGGGGCAGCGGTGCCGCGCCCGCGGGCGACCTGCACCTTCGGGTGCGCATCCGGTCCCATCCCCAGTTCCGGCTGGACGGCCGCGATGTCCATGTGCAGGTCCCGGTCTCCCCGTGGGAGGCGGCCCTGGGCGCGACCGTGCCGGTGCCCACCCCCGGCGGTGGTACGGCCAAGGTCACCGTGCCCGCCAGCTCGTCCAGCGGCCGGCGGCTGCGGTTGCGCGGCGAGGGCATGCCCAACCCGCGTGGTGCGAACGGTGACCTGTACGCCGAACTCCGCATCATGGTGCCGCCCACCCTGGGTGACCGGGAGCGTGAACTGTTCGAGGAGCTCGCCGCGACCTCCTCGTTCGACCCCAGGAGGACCCGATGACCGACCGACCCACGGGAGCGGCGGGCACCGCCCGGTCCGGTACCGGCAACCGCCCGGATCAGCCGGTCGCCCATGCCGCTACGGCTCCGACGACTACCCGCTATGCGCTCGTTCCCGTCCCAGGACTTTCCCTGGAGGCCGTCGCCCGCCGATCGCGTCTCCATCCGGATCTGGTCCGCCGGTTCGTCGCCCTCGGGCTTGTCGACGCCGAACGCGATGCCGTCGGCCGCCTGGTTTTCGACCGCGACGCCCCCGCGGTGCTTGCCCGCATCCAGCGGCTGCGCTCCGGACTCTGCCTCAATTACGCATCCATCGGACTGGTGCTCGACCTGCTCGACCGCATCAGCCTGCTCGAAACCGCCCTGCGCGGCCGCGGCACGAGGAGTGATACACCGCCATGGACATGAACCGCCTCACACAGAAATCCCAGGAAGCCCTCCAAGAGGCCCAGTCCGCGGCCGGCCGCATGGGGCATACCGAAGTGGACGGAGAACACCTGCTGCTCGCACTCGTCGATCAGGAGGACGGTCTGATCCCACGCCTGCTGGAGCAGGCCGGAAGCGATCCGGCGGAACTGCGCGCGGCCGTGCGCGAGGAACTGTCCCGCCGCCCGAAGGTCACCGGCTCCGGTGCGGCACCCGGCCAGGTTTTCGTCACTCAGCGCCTTGCCGGCCTGCTGGACGCCGCTGAACGGGAGGCCAAACGGCTCAAGGACGAGTACGTGTCCGTGGAGCACCTCCTGCTCGCCCTGGCCGAAGAGGGGGCATCAACAGCCGCTGGACGTCGGCTCAACCAGGCAGGAATCACCAGGGACTCGTTCCTGGGCGCACTCACCCAGGTCCGCGGCAATCAGCGGGTCACCTCCGCCAACCCCGAAGTGGCCTACGAGGCGCTGGAGAAGTACGGTCGCGATCTCGTCGCCGAGGCCAAGGAGGGCAGGCTCGACCCGGTCATCGGCCGGGACGCCGAGATCCGCCGCGTCACCCAGATCCTGAGCCGGAAGTCCAAGAACAACCCGGTTCTCATCGGAGACCCCGGTGTCGGCAAGACCGCCATCATCGAGGGCCTCGCCCAGCGCATCGTCCGCGGCGACGTCCCCGAGGGGCTCCGCGACAAGATCGTGTTCGCCCTCGACATGGGATCCCTCGTTGCCGGCGCCAAGTACCGAGGCGAGTTCGAGGAACGCCTCAAGGCCGTGCTCAGCGAGGTCAAGGCCGCACAGGGCGGCATCTTGCTCTTCGTCGACGAACTGCACACCGTCGTCGGTGCGGGCGCCGCCGAAGGGGCCATGGACGCGGGGAACATGCTCAAGCCGATGCTTGCCCGCGGCGAACTGCACATGATCGGCGCCACCACCCTCGACGAGTACCGCAAACACATCGAAAAGGACGCCGCGCTGGAACGACGGTTCCAGCAGGTCCTGGTCGGCGAGCCCAGCGTCGAGGACACCATTTCCATCCTGCGTGGACTGCGTGAGCGCCTGGAGGTCTTCCACGGCGTCAAGATCCAGGACACCGCACTGGTCTCGGCCGCCACCCTCAGCCACCGCTACATCACGGACCGATTCCTGCCCGACAAGGCCATCGACCTCGTCGACGAGGCCTGCGCCCGGCTGCGTACCGAGATCGACTCCATGCCTGCCGAACTCGACGAGCTCACCCGCCGCGTCACCCGCCTGGAGATCGAGGAAGCCGCCCTCTCCAAGGAAACCGACCCGGCGAGCCATGCCCGTCTGGAGGAGCTGCGCAAGGAACTGGCCGACCTGCGCGGTGAGGCCGACGCCAAACACGCCCAGTGGGAGGCCGAACGGCAGGCGATCCGGCGGGTGCAGGAACTGCGCCAGGAACTGGAGCAGGTCCGCCACGAGGCGGAGCAGGCCGAACGCGCCTACGACCTCAACCGTGCCGCCGAACTTCGATACGGCCGCCTCCAGGACCTGGAGCGGCGTCTCGCGGCGGAGGAGGAGCAGCTGGCCACCCGGCAGGGACAGAACCGTCTGCTGCGCGAGGTGGTCACCGAAGAGGAGATAGCGGAGATCGTCGCTGCCTGGACCGGCATCCCGGTCGCCCGCCTGCAGGAAGGCGAACGCGACAAGCTGCTGCGCCTCGACGAGATCCTCCGCGAGCGCGTCGTCGGCCAGGACGAGGCCGTCAGGCTCGTCGCCGACGCCATCATCCGCGCCCGCTCCGGCATCCGCGACCCTCGCCGGCCCATCGGTTCCTTCATCTTCCTCGGCCCCACCGGCGTCGGAAAGACCGAGTTGACCAAGACTCTCGCCCGGGCGCTGTTCGACTCCGAGGACAACATGGTCCGCCTCGACATGAGTGAGTACCAGGAGCGGCACACCGTCAGCAGGCTCATGGGCGCACCACCCGGATACGTCGGCTACGAGGAAGGCGGCCAGCTCACCGAGGCCGTACGCCGCAAGCCGTACTCGGTCGTGCTGTTCGACGAGATCGAGAAGGCACACAGCGACGTCTTCAACACTCTGCTGCAGATCCTCGATGACGGCCGCATCACCGACGCCCAGGGCCGCACCGTCGACTTCCGCAACACAGTGATCATCATGACGTCAAACATCGGCTCCGAGCACCTCCTCGACGGCGCCACCGCCGAGGGTGAGATCAAGCCTGACGCCCGCGCGCTGGTGATGGGCGAGCTGCGCGGGCACTTCCGCCCGGAGTTCCTCAACCGCGTCGACGACATCGTGCTGTTCAAGCCGCTGGGCGAGCGGCAGATCGAAAGGATCGTGGAGCTTCAGTTCGACGAACTGCGGCAGCGGCTGGCGGAACGCCGCATCGACGTAGAACTCACCGATGCGGCGCGAGAGGTGATTTCCCACCAGGGCTACGACCCGGTGTACGGGGCCAGGCCGCTGCGGCGGTACATCTCCCACGAGGTGGAGACGCTGGTCGGACGTGCCCTTCTGCGTGGTGACGTCCAGGACGGCGCGACCGTCCGTGTCGACGCCGAACACGGAGAGCTGGTGGTCACCTACGACCAGCCGGAAGAGGCCCGGGAAGCGAGGGCAGCGTGAACACCACACGTACAACGACGGTGACCTGCCCGCACTGCGGGCGCGACAACCGCATTCCTGTTGCCGCCGAGGGTCGCCCCAAATGCGGCCACTGCAAGCAGCCGCTGCCCTGGGTCGTCGACGCGGGGGACGACGACTTCACCGAAGTCGCCGACAACGCCGTCCAACCTGTCGTCGTGGACCTCTGGGCCACCTGGTGCGGCCCCTGCCGCATGGTCAGCCCCGCCCTCGAACAGGTCGCCCGCGACCTCGCCGGACGGATCAAGCTCGTCAAGGTCGACATCGACAAGAACCCAGGAGTCAGTCAGCGGTTCGAGGTCCAGGCAGTGCCCACGCTGCTCGTCCAGGACCACGGCGAGACGGTCGCCCGACAGGCCGGTGCGGCACCGGCCCACGTCCTGCGTCAGTGGGTCGAACAAGCCCTGGAAGGCCGGCAGGCCACTGCGGGGCAGTGAGTCACCATGGCCCGGCCACCACAAGGGCTCCCCGAAACCACGCGGTAGCGCACTACTTGGGAGGAGAACGTCATGGCCACGATTCCGGATCCGCACCTGGCCATGGTGCGGCCAGTCACACCGCGCACCCCGCAGGGCTGCGAGGAGTGCCTCAAGGAGCACTCCCCGTGGGTGCACCTGCGCCTCTGCCTCACCTGCGGGCACGTCGGCTGCTGCGATTCCTCACCCCTCAAACACGCCCGACGACACGCGGGCAGTGCCGGGCACCCCATCGTCCAGTCCTTCCAACCGGGAGAGGACTGGCGCTGGTGCTACGTTCACGAGGCTCTGGTCTGATGAGCACGGCGCAGCACGGGAATGGTGCGGTCCGTGAGACACCGGACCGGTGCGGAGCGTTCCCCCGCTTGACACCGGAACAGCTTCAGAACCTGACCGCGCACGGCGAGCGCCGCAGGACCACGGAAGGTGAGGTGCTGTACCGGGAGGGAGAGCCGTTCCGTGAGTTCCTCGCGATCCTCAGCGGCACCGTCGAGATCCTTCAGGACCACGGCGATCGGGAAGAGCGCACGATGGCGCTGCACGGACCCGGCAGGTTCCTGGGTGAGCTGGGAATGCTGGAGGGGCAGGCCGCCTTCGACACCGCGGTGGTCCGTGAGGCCGGCGAGATCCTCGCCGTGCCGGTGGAACGCCAGCGCACCTTGATCGGCCGCGACCCCGTACTCGGTGACCTGATCCTCCGGGCTTGCCTGGGCCGCCGGTATCTCCTCATCGGCCTCGGCGCAGGTTTCCGCATCCTGGGATCGTGCTACTCGCAGGACACGCGGCGGCTGCGGGAGTTCGCTGCCCGCAACAGGCTCCCCCACCGCTGGCTGGATCTGGAGAGGGACAAGGAAGCTGAGGCGCTGCTGCGTCGGTTCTCCGTCCGCCCCGAGGAAACTCCGGTCGTCCTCTGGAAGGGCGAGCGAGTGCTGCGCAATCCGAGCAACGCCGAACTCGCCAGGCTCATCGGGCTGCCCGCCCCCACGGCGAAGGACGCCCAGTGCGACGTGGTGGTGGTCGGCGCGGGCCCCGCGGGACTCGCCGCAGCCGTGTACGGCGCCTCCGACGGCCTCACCACGATCTCCGTCGACGCCGTGGCCACCGGAGGCCAGGCAGGCACCTCGTCCCGCATCGAGAACTACCTCGGCTTCCCGTCGGGCATCTCCGGAGGCGAGCTCATCGAACGCGCGGTGCTCCAGGCCCACAAATTCGGTGCCCGCCTCATGGTGCCGGCCCAGGTCAACAGGCTCACACCGCAGGACGACGCGTACGTGGTCACCTTCACAGACGGGTCCCACGTCCGGGCGGGCGCCGTGGTGCTCGCCTCGGGTGTCCGGTACCGCAGGCTCGAGGTGCCCGGCATCGAGCGGCTGGAGGGCATCAGCGTCTACTACGCGGCGACCGTGCACGAGGCGATTCTCTGCGAGGCGGACCCGGTCGCGGTGGTCGGCGGGGGCAACTCCGCCGGCCAGGCGGCGCTGTTCCTGGCGCAACACGCGTCCGGAGTCCACCTCCTCGTCCGGGGCGGCGACCTCAACGCGGACATGTCCCGTTACCTGGTGGACCAGGTCGAACGTCATCCGAAGATCGAGGTGCTCCTCCACACCGAAGTCCGGGGCGTCTCCGGGAAGGACAAACTGGAGTCGCTGAGCGTCGAGGACAACACACGCGGTGAGCGCCGCCCGCTGCGGGCCGCCGCGCTGTTCGTGTTCATCGGGGCCCGCCCGCGCACGGAGTGGCTGAGGGGAGCCCTCGCCCTGGACGAGAAGGGCTTCGTCCTGACGGGGGCTGACGCCCGGGCTGCTGCCGACGCGACCCGGTGGGACGCACTCGGCCGTGCTCCCTTGCTGCTGGAGACCAGCCTTCCCGGGGTCTTCGCGGCCGGCGACGTGAGGAGCGGCTCGGTCAAACGAGTTGCCTCGGCCACCGGTGAAGGCGCCATGGCCATTCGCCTCGTGCACGAGCACCGCGAGAATGCCGGCAACCTCGTCCGCGACCGCGCCACAGGCCCTGAGAGGCCTCAACCGGAGGCGGACCGGTCCGCATCTCGGCGCTGATCTTTCACCAGTAGACCCTCAGGGTTGGACATCATCAGTCCAGTGCGGCAGCGGTGAGGGCCTGCGCCCGGTAGTGGTGCCACCCGGCGTCCCGGTGGGATGACGCAGGTGGCCGCCCACTCCCCCGCTCACCCGTCGCGGCCGCTCGCCGGCTCCCGTCGCGCGGTTCCCGGCGTGATCAGGTACTCAGGAAGGGTGAACATGGACGCGATTGACCCCTTCGTGCATGTCCGGGGTGCCAGTGAGAACAACCTGCGGAACATCGATGTCGATCTTCCGCGGAACGCGATGGTCGCCTTCACGGGCGTCTCCGGCTCCGGCAAGTCCTCACTCGCGTTCGGCACGCTCTACGCTGAGGCGCAGCGGCGCTACTTCGAGTCCGTGGCACCGTACGTCCGGAGGCTGTTGCAGCAGGTCGGTGCACCGCACGTGCAGGAGATCACCGGACTGCCACCGGCGGTGGCCCTGCAGCAGCGACGCGGGGCGCCCAGTTCGCGCTCGACGGTCGGCACCATCACCACGCTGTCCAATCTGCTGCGCATGCTCTACTCCCGCGCCGGCACCTATCCGCCCCGAGCCGCACGGCTGGAAGCCGAGTCGTTCTCACCGAACACCCCGGCCGGGGCCTGCCCGGAGTGCCACGGACTGGGCGTCGTCCACGATGTCGCCGAGGAGCTGCTCGTCCCGGACACCTCGCTGAGCATCCGCGGGGGCGCGATCGCAGCCTGGCCGGGGGCCTGGCAGGGGGCCAACCTGCGCAGCGTGGTGAGCGGCCTGGGCATCGACATCGACCGGCCGTGGCGCAGGCTCAGGAAGAAGGACCGGGACTGGCTGCTGTACACCGATGAGCAGCCCTCCGTCTACATCGAGCCGGAGGAGGACCGCATCGACTACGGCTACCAGGGCACGTTCTGGAGCGCCCGCAAGCACGTCATGCACGTCCTTGCCGACTCCAAGAGCGAGAAGATGCGCGAACGGGCGCTCCGGTTCGTCAGGAGCGTGCCCTGCCCCGAGTGCCACGGCAGCGGACTGCGGCCCGAGGCGCTCGCCGTGACCTTCGCCGGACGTTCCATCGCCGAAGTCAACGCGATGCCGTTGAACGAGGTCGCGGCGCTGCTGCGGCCTGTCGCACGGCGGCCCGAGGCCGACGCCACCACTTCCACCGCCCGGTCCGGGGAAACGACCGAGGTGGCGGTCCGGATCTGCGGCGATCTGGTCGCGCGGGTCGACGTACTGCTCGACCTGGGCCTGGGGTATCTCAGCCTCGGGCGCCGCTCTACGACCCTGTCGCCCGGCGAGGCGCAACGCCTACGGATCGCCACGCAACTGCGCTCGGGGCTGTTCGGCGTCGTGTACGTCCTCGACGAACCCTCCGCGGGTCTGCACCCGGCTGACGCGGAACCGCTGCTGGACGTGCTGGAGCGTCTCAAGTCTGCGGGCAACTCGCTGTTCGTCGTGGAGCACGACATGGACGTCGTACGGCGGGCGGACTGGGTGGTCGACATCGGCCCCGGCGCCGGTGAGGGCGGCGGGCGCGTGCTGTACAGCGGCCCCGTCGCCGGTCTTGAGCAGGTGGAGGAGTCGGCCACGAGCCAGTACCTGCTCGGGCGCGCCGAACCGCTCGATCACCGGCCGCGCACACCGCACGGCTGGCTGCACCTGAGCGGCGTATCCCGCCACAATCTGCATGACGTGTCCGTGGACGTACCGCTGTGCGTACTGACGGCGGTGACGGGCGTGTCGGGTTCCGGAAAATCGACGCTGGTCACACAGGTGCTCGCCGAGGTCGTGCGAGGCCACCTCGGACTCGTGACCGAGGAGATGGACGAGGCGCGACTGGAGGTCGATGTTCAGGACGCGTCGGGGGTCGAGTCGTTCGACCGGCTGGTCCGGGTCGACCAACGGCCCATCGGGCGTACTCCCCGGTCCAATCTGGCCACGTACACGGGGATGTTCGACGCGGTGCGCAAGCTGTACGCGGCGACGGACGAGGCCAGGGAGCGCGGCTACACGGCCGGCCGGTTCTCCTTCAACGTGCCCGAAGGGCGGTGCGAGACCTGTCAGGGCGAAGGATTCGTCGCGGTGGAACTGCTGTTCCTGCCTGGTACCTACGCACCGTGCCCGACTTGCCAGGGCGCCCGGTACAACGCCGAAACGCTGGAAGTCACCTACCGCGGCAAGAACATCGCGGAAGTGCTGGGGCTGTCCGTCGACGCCGCCGCCGAGTTTCTGTCCGCCGTCCCGGCCGCCGCCCGCAGTCTGGAGACGTTGCGCGAGGTGGGACTGGGGTACCTGCGGCTGGGGCAGCCGGCCACGGAGCTCAGCGGCGGTGAGGCGCAGCGCATCAAACTGGCCACCGAACTGCAGCGGGCCCGTCGTGGCCACACGCTCTACCTGCTCGACGAACCGACGGCGGGCCTGCACCCCTCGGACGTCGCACTGCTGCTGCGCCAGCTGCACCGCCTCGTCGACGCGGGCAACACGGTCGTCCTCGTCGAGCACGACCTGGACACGATCACCACCGCCGACTGGGTCATCGACCTCGGGCCGGGCGGCGGCGACGCGGGCGGACGGGTGGTCGCGGCGGGCCCGCCGGCCAAGGTCGCGAAGGCCCGCCGTAGCGCCACCGCACGCTATCTCGCGGCCCGGCTCGCAAGCTCCTGACGATGGTCCGAGAGGGCTGATCACCCGTCACGGAGAGCAGGCCCCGTACGGGCAGAACGACGGAAATCCGGCCGCTCCGCCCGTACCGGCCGGCCGGGGCCAGCGTGTCATCGCATGGCCGACGCCACGCCGGAGGCATTCTGTGGGCGTTTGCGGTCGCGGGGACGGACAACGAGAAGGATGCAGTCATGCAAGCGTCGTCGCAGGTCGTCACGGTGGTCGTTCTCCTCGCGGACCCGGACGCGCCGACCGTGGTCGCGAAGCGCCTGGCACGGACCCTTCCCGCCCGGCTCGCCGAGAAGTCCGGCCGGCAGAGACGGTTCGCTGTCGAGGTGGTCAGCAGGCCCTTCACCGCGGACGCCGAGGACCCGTCCACGTTGATGCGCCGGATCGTGGAGGACGGAAGTGCGGAGAGCTGGGACATCGTCGTGGCCCTCACCGACCTTCCGCTGCACTCGCACAGGCGAAGGCTCGTCGTGGATCTGAGCCACGAACACGGGACGGCGTTGCTTTCCCTCCCGTCCCTGGGGGGCTGGCGGTTGCAGGGAAAAGCACGGCGGGTCGTGGAGGAAGCCGTGCTCAGCCTGGCCGCTTCGCGGTCCCCCGGAGGTGAGCGAGCTGCCTATCGCCGACCGCCGCTCGGCCCCTTCGCCGGCCGCCTCGCGCCCATCCGCCCGGGCCCTGTCGACGAGGAGGAGCTCGCCGATCTGCGCTACGTCGCCGACGGCCCGCGCGGCTACGTCAAATTGCTCGTCGGCATGGTCCGCGCCAACCGGCCGTGGCGGCTGGTGCCGGGCCTGTCCAAAGCCCTGGCCGCCGCACTCGCCACGGGAGCCATCGCCACGGTGGACGACACCGTCTGGAGCCTGGCCACCTCCCTGGGCACGCCACGCCTCGTCGTCGCCACGGTCGGTTCCGTCGGGCTCATGATCGGCTGGCTGATCGTGGACGCGAACCTGTGGCATCGCACAACGGAAGGATCGCCGGAGGCAAGGCAGCGATCGGTTCTCTACAACACGTCGACCATGGTGACCGTGAGCATCGGGGCAGCCGTCTGCTACGTCGGCCTGATGGTCGTCAGCTTCGTGTGGGCGCTCTTCGTGCTCAACGGCCACGTGTTCGCCTCCGCGACCCGGCATCCGTTGAACGCGCAGAACTACTGCACGCTGTCATGGTTCGTGGCTTCGATTGCCACAGTGGGCGGCGCGCTGGGGTCGGGGCTGGAGAGCGACGAGGCGATCCGAGCAGCGGCCTATTCCACGCGCGAACAGGAACGTCGCCACATGCTCCAGGGCGAGCACGATGGCTAGCCGCAGGCAAGATGCACACGCACCGGTGGCGACGGCACACGGCCTGTCCCGCCCCTCTCCTCGGCGATGATGAGATGAACATGATGGTGGCTCCGGCGATCCGGCCGACGCGAGCTGAAACGACCTTCCGGCTGGGCCCGCACCCATGACGTGGCCGAGGGCCTTGAGGGACGTCCTCCGATCCGGGCTCAGCATCGAGGAGACGCGCCTGGAGCCCCTGCTCGCTCTGCGCGCGGCCGTCGGTGTGGCACTCCTCGTCGGGCCGGCGCTGTGGCTCGGCTCCCCTGCGTACGCCGCATCCGCCGCCCTCGGCGCCTTCTCCGCGGGTGGGGCCACCTTCCAGCGCGCCTGGCGCCCACGCAAGGTGATCGCGCTCGGCGCGGGCGCGGGGTTGGCGCTCAGCACCCTGGCGGGGTACCTGGCGGCGGGGCAACTCGTGACGTTCCTTCCGCTGCTGGCCCTCTGGACCTTCGTGGCGGGGCTGGCGTGGGCCGTCGGATCGACCGCTGGGATCGTCGCGGCGACGACCGTCGGCAGCATGCTGGTGACCATCACCCTGCCCACGAGCGCCGGACGGGCCCTGGAGCACGCCGGGATCATCGCGCTCGGCGGAGTGGTGCAGGCAGTACTGATCCTGCTGTTCCCGATCCGCCGATGGGGGGCGCATCGGGACGCGCTCGCCGACGCTCTGGCCGCCGTGGCGGACTACGCCCGTCGGCTCCGGCACGACCCGACGGCCGGGTTCGACCCCGAGCCCTTGATGACAGCCCGGGACGCGGCGGCCGTGACGCCGTCTCAGGCTCGCACGCGCCCCGTCGCCCTGCACGGTCCGCGAGGAGTTGCCGAGCGCATGGTGCCGGCCATCGCCGCGCTGGCCGACCCTGACATCGGCGCCCCGGCCGAGGGTCCCGGGCGGGACCGCGCGCGGGAACTGCTCGACGCGGCCGCTGAGGTGTTGGACGCGGCCGCCCGGTCGATCCGGCGAGGCACCCCCGTCGAGGTACCGCCAAGAGCCTCGGAGCTCCTGCGAGAAGGCACGGAGCACGAGGTGCTCGAAGGTCCGGCGAGGCAGGCCGCCGAAAGGCTCAGGGAACTGCTCGGCGAGGCGCTGGAGATCGCGGAGTGCGGCAACGCGCGCAGAAGGACGCCTGTGCGCCACGGAGGCGCACGCGTCGAGTTACTGGAGCGCCCGACCATGTTCCGGCTTGTTCCGGTCGTCGCACGGGCGGTCCGCCGTGAGCTCCGACGCGACTCGCCCGTCTTCCGGCATGCCGTTCGGCTGGTGGCGGTGGCCACGCTCGGCTACCTCATCGCCGCACAGCTGCCCCTGGGGCACGGCTACTGGGCGCCCATCGCCTCGGTCATGGTGATGCGCCCGGACTTCCACCGGACGTACGCGCGTGCGGTCGCCCGTCTCGCCGGGACTCTGGTGGGTGTCGCGCTCGCCACCGGAGCCGTGGAGGCCCTGGGCCCGGACGCCCGCCTCTTCGGTGCGCTGGCGGTGGTCTCGGCGGGCCTGTCGTACACCCTGATTCGTACGGGCTACGCCTACTCCCAGTGCTTCGCCGCCGCCTACGTCGTCTTCCTGCTCGGCATGGGCGGTCAGGAATGGGAACAGACGGTTCCGGAGCGGATGGCCCTCACTCTGCTGGGCGGAGCCCTGGCCATGCTGGCCTACGCGGTCTTTCCCGCGTGGGAGACGCCCCGGCTACGGGAGCGGCTGGCGGACTGGCTTGCCGCCAACGGCCGCCACGCGGCGGCAGTGCTCCGCCACTTCGCCGAACCGACCGCGGACCGCCGTGCCGACATGCGCAGCGCCCAACTGGCGAGCAGAAGAGCCCGCGCCGCCTGGCAGGAGGCTTACGACCGGGCACAACAGGAACCGGTCCGCCCCAGGGGCCTGACTGCGCAAGAGGCGAAGGCTGCTCAGGAGGCGCTCGAAGGTTTCGACAGAGCAGCAACGCTCATGGAGAGCCGCGTCCCGCACGACGACACCCCTTCCACTCCCGAGGTGGAGGCGTTGGCCGAAGCCCTGGAATCGGACACGGAGCAGGCGGCAGCCGCTATGCGCGAGCACAGGGACCCGGACTGGGCACGCGTGGAGAAGGCCCTCCAGACATGGGAAAGAGCCGGTGGCCGGAGCCCGGCGCTACGGAGCGAGGCAGACCTGCAGAAGCACGCCCTGGAAGACCTTGCGACAGCAGTGAGCCGCACCCCCTTGGAGCGCGATGTCGGCTCCCTGCGCGAGGACCAGCGAGTGCGGGAAGCGGTGGAGGCACAAGGCGATGGTTCGGAACCCGCGCACCGGGGTGGATGACCACCTGTCGCAGCAGGCGTGCGCCCCGCTTCCGAGGTCCGCCTGGTCCGACAGATGGCCAGGATGAGGGAGCTTCACGCTTAGGACGCAGCGATCAGTCGGTGGGTTGCCCGCTCCGCGGTCCAAGCCCTGACGACTTCCTCTCTCGTGACCCTTTGGACCGAGGTCTCCTTTGTGGAGACCTGTCGGCCCTCCCCTCCCTTGTGCGCCGGCTGGCCAGCGTCACGGGCTGTCGGCCAGGGGCCCACTGTCCTCTGCCCAAGATCCGGGCCATACGCGGCCCAGCCGCCTGCAGTGCGGTCGAATCACGACCGTTTCCGCTGGTCAGTAACCACGCGAGTCGTGTACCACCAGCAGACGCAGAATCTGCTATCAGATGTGACACGCTCACCTGGCGCCCACTGGGGCTACCCAGTTGGTACGGCCGGCCAGTTGGTACGGCCGGAGGATCCCTCTACAGTCACATCAGAGCAGCTCACTGGCCGAGGAAGCTCAGACGGACGCTGCGGTTGGTGTTGCTCGTGTTTGTGTCCACCAGGCAGACCGACTGCCAGGTCCCCAGCTCCAGCCTGCCGCCGATCACCGGCAGTGTGGCGTGGGGCGGGACGAGGGCGGGGAGTACGTGGTCGCGCCCATGGCCGGGGCTGCCGTGGCGGTGCTGCCAGCGGTCGTCCGCCGGGAGCAGGTGGTGGAGGGCGGCCAGGAGGTCGTCGTCGCTGCCCGCGCCGGTCTCCAGTACGGCGATACCGGCCGTGGCGTGGGGGACGAAGACGTTGAGCAGGCCGTCGCGGCCGGGGGCGGTGCGGGTGAGGAACTCCTCGCAGGCACGCGTCAGGTCCGTGACGGTCTCGGCCGTACCCGTGGTGATGTTCAGGACCGTGGTGGTGAAGGAATCGGACATGCCTCCATCATCACCTCACCGGGGTGAGATGACGCGTCCACGCTCCGAGACGCCATTGACCGTGTCCCAACCGGATGACTACGTTCAGCGCCATGTTCCGATCAGCTCTGCTCACTTCGCGCGGTCACATCGACCTGCTGCGAGTGGCTTCCGCCGCGTGTTGTCGCGGCTGCTGACGTTCTCTCAGCGATCTCCGGGCCGTATCCGGCCGCACGGCTCCGCCTGCGGTGCCCGCGATATGTGCGGCATTCCGTCGCTCGCTCTGCCGTAGTCGCGTCCGGCTCCGTACCGCCTCACGCCCACTGAGCGCGCCCGCCCCGCCTGCTCTCGCCTTCCTGCCGGCCCTCGGCCGGTCCCGCGCGCGTACGTGGTCACGGGGTTGCATCGGCGCGTCCGTTCCCCTCCCCGCCTGCCCTCCCTTCTCACCTCCCCCTCCTCTGCTCGCATCCATGCGTCCCTTCCTGGAGCCGTCATGACCGTCAGCCATGCACCGCCACCCGCGATACCGGTCCCCCTCGAAAAATCCTCCGCGCCGGCGCGCACGCCGCCCGAGCTGGAGGCCGTCGTCCCGGCGTCCGTCCGCCGATCGCGGTTGGGGGTCGCTCCGCGGTGGGTGCGGCGAGCCGTGGGGCCGCTGCTGCTGCTCGCGCTGTGGCAGGTGTTCAGCGCCACGGGGGTGCTGGATCCCGATGTGCTCGCCTCGCCCGGGACCATCGCCCGCGCCGGCGCCGATCTGGTGGCCGACGGGACGCTGCCCGCCGCGATGGGGGTCTCGCTCCAGCGGGTGGTCGTGGGGCTCCTGCTCGGTGGGGTGATCGGGACGGCACTCGCGCTCGTGTCGGGGCTCTCGCGGCTCGGGGAGGACCTGGTCGACGCGACCGTACAGATGCTGCGCACCGTGCCCTGGGTGGGGCTCATCCCGCTGTTCATCATCTGGCTCGGGATCGGCGAGGCCCCCAAGGTGGCCCTCATCGCCCTCGGGGTCGCCTTTCACCTGTACCTGAACGTGTACGCCGGAATCCGGGGCGTCGACGCCCAGCTCATCGAGGCCGGTACGTCATTGGGGCTCGGGCGGTGGGGGCTGGTACGGCACGTGGTGTTGCCGGGGGCGCTCCCCGGGGCCATGACCGGTCTGCGCTACTCACTGGCGACGGCCTGGCTCGCGCTCGTCTTCGGTGAGTCGATCAACGCCGACGCCGGGATCGGCTTCCTGATGAACCAGGCCCGGGAGTTCTTCCGGACCGACGTGATCGTCGTCTGTCTCGTCGTGTACGCCTTCCTCGGCCTCACCGCCGACGTCATCGTCCGGATCCTCGAAAGGCTGCTGCTGCAATGGCGACCGACCTTCACCGGCCAGTGAACACCCTCCTCGCCCCCGCCCCCTCGGCATCTGCCGAGGCCCCTGAAGCCGCCGTACGGGTCGAGGGGCTCACCCGCGCCTTCGACGGGCGTGCGGTCATCGACGACCTCGATCTCACCCTCAAAGCAGGCGAGTTCACCGTGCTTCTCGGGCGCAGCGGTTGCGGCAAGTCGACTCTGCTGCGCGTACTGGCCGGACTCGACCGGGAGATCTCGGGCACCGTCCTGGTGCCCCGCCGGCGCGCGGTCGCGTTCCAGGCCCCGCGCCTGATGCCCTGGAAGCGGGTCTGGCGCAATGTGCTGCTCGGGCTGCCGGGCAAGCCCGAACGCGCCGTCGCCGAGCAGGCGTTGGCGGAGGTCGGACTGGCGGAGCGGGCCGGGGCGTGGCCCAGGACGCTGTCCGGCGGCGAAGCCCAGCGTGCTTCGCTGGCCCGGGCCCTGGTACGCGAGCCCGATCTGCTACTGCTCGACGAGCCCTTCGGCGCGTTGGACGCCCTGACCCGGATCAAGGCCCAGCAGCTCGTGGCCGAACTCTGGCAGCGGCGCGGCTGCGCCGTGCTCCTGGTCACCCACGACGTGGACGAGGCCCTGCTGCTCGCGGACCGGGTGCTGGTGATGCGCGACGGGCGGATCGCGTACGACACGCCCGTCGCGCTGGACCGACCGCGCGAGGTCGGTTTCCCCGGGTTCACCGAGCTGCGCTCCCGACTGCTGACCGAACTGGGCGTCGAGGGCGGGGGCCGCACCCACGGTGGGCCGGGCGCCACCGCCGACCCCGACGACGGTGCCAGCGGTGACGGTGACAAGACGCTGCCCGAGGCCGCCGCCCCGTCCGGTCCTGCCCGACCCCCGTCCCGGGCCGCCGCCCCCTCCGGCCCCGCCCGAACCCCGTCCGGCCAGGTCCGTACGGAGAACCCCGACGCATCGCCCGCACACCCCCGTCACGGAGACCCGTCATGAAACGCCGCGCTCTGCCCGCACTCCTCCTCCCCCTCGCTCTGCTCCTCTCCGCATGCGGCGGGGCCTCCTCCGCCGACTCGGGCGGCAACACGGACGGAAAGGGCAGTCTCACGCTCGACGTCGGTGACCAGAAGGGGGGTTACGAGGCGATCCTGCGGGCCTCCGGAGAGCTGGACGACCTCGACTACCGCATCAAGTGGTCCACCTTCACCTCAGGACCACCCCTGCTGGAGGCCGTGAGCGCCGGGGCCGTGGACATCGGAGGCGTCGGCAACACGCCGCCCGTCTTCGCCGCGGGGGCCGACTCCAACATCGCCGTCGTCGGCGCCACCCACGGCTCGCCGGCCGGTGAGGTCATCGTCGTGCCCGAGGACTCCCCGTTGCGGAAGCCCGCCCAGCTCAAGGGCAAGTCCATCGCCGTCGCCCAGGGCAGTTCTGCCCATTTCCAGCTGGTCGCCTCGCTCAAGAAGGCGGGGCTCGGGATCGGGGACGTGAAGCCGAACTACCTCCAGCCCGCCGACGCGCTCGCCGCGTTCAGCCGCGGCAAGGTCGACGCCTGGGCGATCTGGGATCCGTACACCTCGCAGGTCCTGCGTACGGCGGACGCGCGGGTACTCACGACCGGCGAAGGCGTGGTCAACGGCCTCGGATTCCAGGTCGCTTCGCCCGCCTCGCTCAAGGACGCGAAGAAGTCCAAGGCCATCGGCGACCTGCTCGTCCGACTGGAGCGGGCCCAGAAGTGGGTCTTCGAGCACCCGGAGGAGTGGGCGAAGGTCTGGGCGAAGGAGACCGGACTCCCCTACGAGGTGGCGCTGGACGCCGTGAAGCTCAGCTACGGCACCCGTGTCCCGGTCGCGATCGACGCCGCGGCCATCGCCTCCGAGCAGGAGATCGCCGACACCTTCGCCGAACTAAAGCTGATTCCCCGGCGGTTCGACTTCGAGGACTACGTCGACACCCGGTTCAACCGCGACCTTCCGCCCTCCTCCACCGCACCTCGCTCCTATGGAAAGGCCTCCTCATGAACGTCCATCTGCACTGGTTCCTGCCCACCGGCGGCGACGGCCGGACGCTCGTCGACCGGCACGCGTACACCGACGGCGGCATCAAGCGCGACCGGATCACCCCGGTGAGCGGCGTGCGGGCCCCGGACATCGAGTATCTGACCCAGATCGCCAAAGCGGCGGAGCAGTTGGGCTTCGAGGCCGTACTGACTCCCACCGGCACCTGGTGCGAGGACGCCTGGCTGACCACGGTGGCGCTCGCCCAGCACACCGAGCGGCTCAAGTTCCTGGTGGCGTTCCGGCCGGGCGTCATCTCGCCCGTGCTCGCCGCGCAGATGGCCGCCACCTATCAGCGGATCACCCGGGGCCGGCTGCTGCTCAATGTGGTCACCGGCGGCGACTCCACCGAACAGCGGCGTTTCGGGGACCACTTGGACCATGACCGGAGGTACGCGCGCACGGCGGAGTTCCTGTCGGTGGTGCGGGGGGCCTGGAGCGGGCAGCCGTACGACTTCGACGGTGAGCACTACCAGGTGGAGGGCGGGCTGACCGCCCTGCCGCCGGACCCGCTGCCGGAGATCTTCTTCGGTGGGTCGTCGGCGGCGGCCGGGCCGGTCGCCGCCGCGCACGCCGACGTCTATCTCACCTGGGGCGAGCCGCCGGGCGCCGTGAAGGAGAAGATCGACTGGATTCGGGGCCTGGCGGAGGAGCAGGGGCGCACGGTCCGGTTCGGCATCCGGCTGCACACCATTTCGCGGGATTCCTCGCGGGAGGCGTGGGCCACCGCCGACCGGCTGCTGGGCGACCTCGACCCGGACACCATCGCGGCGGCGCAGCAGGCGCTGGGGAAGAGCGAATCGGTCGGGCAGCAGCGGATGCTGGCGCTGCACGGCGGGTCGCGGGACGAGCTGGAGATCGCGCCGAACCTCTGGGCGGGCGTCGGCCTGGTGCGTGGCGGGGCCGGGACCGCGCTGGTGGGCAGCCACGCAGAGGTCGCGGACCGGATCGAGGAGTACCACGCGCTGGGCGTGGAGCACTTCGTGCTCTCCGGGTATCCGCACCTGGAGGAGGCGTACTGGTTCGGCGAGGGGGTCACCCCCGAGCTGGCCCGGCGCGGGCTGCTGCCGACCGTCCCGGCGTCTGCGCTGTTGCACGGGGCGGGTGGCCGTGAGAACCGCCCGGCCTCGGCTCCCGGGGGTGCGCCGCTGCTGTTGGCCGGGGGTCGCTGAGCCTCGTGGTGGTGTCCGTCGGGCGTCCGGGAAGATCCCGGGCGCCCGACGAGTTAGTAGAAACGTGAACATTTCTGGGGTGCGTGAGCTGGACGTGGTCGTGATCGGCGCGGGTCAGGCGGGGCTGTCCGCCGCTTACCATCTGCTCCGCGTCGGGCTGGAGCCGGAGAGCCGTTTCGTCGTGCTGGACCACGCGCCCCGGCCGGGCGGCGCGTGGCAGTTCCGCTGGCCTTCGCTGACGTACGGCAAGGTCCACGGGATGCACGCGCTGCCGGGCATGGAGCTGACCGGAGCCGACCCGGACCGGCCCTCCTCGGAGGTGATCGGCGCGTATTTCGCCGCGTACGAGGAGCGCTTCGATCTGCGGGTCCACCGGCCGGTGGAGGTGAGCGCCGTGCGGGAGGGAAGCGGTGGGCGGCTGCTGGTGGAGACGTCCGAGGGGACCTACGCGACGCGGGCCCTGATCAACGCGACCGGCACCTGGGACCGGCCGTTCTGGCCGCGCTATCCGGGTCAGGAGACTTTCCGGGGGCGGCAGTTGCACACGGCGAACTACCCGGGGCCCGAGGAGTTCGCGGGGCAGCGCGTCCTCGTGGTCGGGGGCGGCGCCTCCGGTACACAGCATCTGATGGAGATCGCCGAGCACGCGGCCGACACGTTCTGGGTGACGCGCAGCGAACCGGTCTTCCGCGAGGGGCCGTTCACCGAGGAGTGGGGGCGCGCGGCCGTGGCGATGGTGGAGGAGCGGGTACGCAACGGGCTGCCGCCGAAGAGCGTGGTGAGCGTGACCGGGCTGCCGATGACCGATGCGGTGCGGCGCGCCCGGGAGCAGGGGGTGCTGGACCGGCTGCCGATGTTCGACCGGATCATGCCGACCGGCGTGGCCTGGGACGACGGCCGGGCCGTGGAGACCGACGTGATTCTCTGGGCGACCGGTTTCCGGCCCGCCGTGGACCACCTGGCCCCGCTGAGACTGCGCGAGCCGGGCGGCGGCATCCGGGCCGATGACACCCGTGCCGTACGCGACGGACGCGTCCACCTCGTCGGCTACGGCCCCTCCGCCAGCACCATCGGCGCCAACCGCGCGGGCCGAGCGGCGGTCCGGTCGGTGGTGCGGCTGCTGGAGGAGACCGACGGCGGCCGGCCGGAACGGGAGTCCGGGGCGGCCCTCGCCGTTCCCGTCGCGGGCCCAGGGGCCTGACCCCCTCTGTCCAGGGGAACCGGTCAGCTCGTGGTGGCGGCACCGCGGCTGCGGTTGAACGCCTCGACGTTCTTCTGCTGCTCGTCGTAGCTGTCGGTGAACCGGGTGTCGCCGGGGCCGACCGTGACGAAGTACAGCCAGGGGCCGGGCGTGGGACTGACGGCCGCGCGCAGCGCCTCCTCCCCCGGGTTACCGATGGGAGTCGGTGGGAGGCCCTTGATCCGGTAGCTGTTGTACGGGCTTTCCAGTTGGGTGTCGGCGGTCGTCGTGTCCAGGGTGGAGCGCTTCAGGGCGTAGTTGATGGTGGAGTCCATCTGCAACGGCATGTCCTTGAGCAGCCGGTTGTAAACGACCCGGGCCACCTTGCCCATGTCGGACGCGGTGTCGGCCTCGGCCTGGACGATGCTGGCGATCGTGACCGTGTCGTAGACGGAGACGTTGTTGCGCCGGGCCCCCGCCGTGACGTGGTCCGCGCCGAAGTACTTGCGGGCGGTGTCGGCCATGTAGCGCAGCAGGCCGGCGGGCTCGGTCGCATCGTCGATCGGGTACGTGGCCGGGAAGAGGTAGCCCTCGGGGTTGCCCTCGGCCTGCTCGGGCAGCTTCAGATCCACCGTCGACGCGGTCTTCAGGGTGCTGCCGGGCTTCAGGTCGAGCCGCCGGTCGACCTCTTCGTACACCTGCGAGGCGCGACGGCCCTCGGGGATCATCAGCGTGGCTCGCGGGCTCTCCTTCTCCTTCCGCGGCTCGTCCGATCCGGTCAGGGACAGCGGGATCAGGACGGCGGCCGACACGACGAGCAGTGCGCCGACGACCATGACGATCTTTCCGCGGCGGGTCGGGCGGAGTCTGCGACGGGGGCGGGCGTCCGGGGACTCGTTCACCATGCGGGCACGTTAACCCGGTATGTGAGCCACGGCCGGTAGCCCGACCACGGCGTCGGCTCCGGCGACACGAACGCCGTACGGCGCGAACAGAACACCCGTAGCCAAAACACACGAACAGGAGATCGGGTGTTCGCTGGAACGCGTGATCGTCAGGGGATTCATTGCTCTTCACTCGTCCGGGGCGTGATGATTGCAGAGCGCAGTCAACGGGCTGCAGACCGCTACTGCGCAGTCCCACAGATGCACCACGTACAAGGAGAAAGACCAGATGAACTTCCTGACCAACCTGCTTGCCGGCGTCGTCCACTTCGTGGGTTGGCTCGTCTGACCATTGCTCCACCCGGCGCCGTCGCTCCCCGTCCCACGGGAGCGGCGGCGCCGCCTTGTGTGCGGCGCCGGTCGGCTCAGCCGTTCGCCGCGGCGGGTCCGGTGAAAGGGCGGCAGTGCGGTGGACTCGGGTGCGACCGTCACCGCCACCGCGAGGATGTCGAGCGTCCGGCGGACCCGGGTGAGCCGGTGACGCAGGACGGGGCCGTCGTCCAGCGCGGCCGGCAGATCCGGCGGCAGGTCGAAGAAGCATCAGGGCCGGTGGCACAGGGTCCGGCGCACGGCGGGGGTTGTCGCGTCAGGGCGGGTGGCGTCAGGGGGGTTGGGACGAGGGCGGTCAGGGAGCCGGGACCGGGGCCGGGTGGGAGTCGCGGCGGATCAGGGCGGCGTAGCGGCCGTCGCGGTCGAGCAGCTCCTCGTGCGTACCTCGCTCGGCGACCCGGCCGTCCTCCAGGACGACGATCTGGTCCGCGTCGCGGACGGTGGAGAGCCGGTGCGCGATGGTGAGCGTGGTCCGTCCGGCGGACAGGGCGTCGATCGCTTCCTGCACGGCCTGTTCCGTACGGGTGTCGAGCGCGCTGGTCGCTTCGTCGAGGATCAGCACCGGCGGATCGCGCAGGATGGTGCGGGCGATGGCGAGGCGCTGCTTCTCGCCGCCCGAGAAGCGGTAGCCGCGCTCACCGACCATCGTGTCGTAGCCGTCGGGCAGGGAGGCGATGTGGTCGTGGATCTGCGCGGCGCGGGCCGCGGCCTCGATCTCCTCGTCGGTGGCCTCCGGCTTGGCGAAGCGCAGGTTCTCGGCGACCGAGGCGTGGAAGAGGTAGGTCTCCTGGGAGACGACGCCGACCGCCCGGGCGAGGGTGTCGAAGTCCAGGTCGCGGACGTCGACCCCGTCGAGCGTGACGCGGCCGCCGGTGACGTCGTACAGCCGGGGCACCAGGTAGCTGAGGGTCGATTTGCCGGAACCGGTGGATCCGACGACCGCGAGGCCGGCGCCCGCGGGGACGGTCACGTCGATGCCGGTCAGGGTCGGGCCGCTCTTCTCGTCGTAGCTGAAGTCGACGTCCTCGAAGGCGATCTCGCCACGGATCTTCTCCAGGCGGACCGGGTGTTCCGGTTCGGTGATGTCCACCGTGAGGTCGAGGTACTCGAAGATGCGCTGGAAGAGGGCGAGGGAGGTCTGCATCTGCACACCGGTGGAGAGCAGGCTGACCGCCGGCCGGAACAGCCCCTGCTGGAGCGTGACGAAGGCGACCAGCGTGCCGATGGAGACGGCGGCGGCGCCGGACGCGAAGGTGAGACCGGCCGCCCAGTAGATGACGGCGGGCATGGCGGCCATCACGATGCCGATCGTCGACATCCGCCAGCGGCCGGCCATGTTGGAGCGCACTTCGAGGTCGACCAGGCGCTCGGACTCCTCGGCGAAGCCCTGGGTGAGGGAGTCGGAGCGGCCCATGGTGCGGCCGAGGAGGATGCCGCTGACCGAGAGGGACTCGGTGACCGTGGCGGCCATCGCGGCCATCTGCTTCTGGCGCTGCGTGGTGATCTTCTTGCGTTCGCGGCCGACGCGGCGGCTGATCGCGACGAAGACCGGCAGCAGGAGCAGCGAGACGACGGTGAGCCGCCAGTCGAGGGCGAGCATGGCGACGACGGTCGCGATGACGGCCGTGAGGTTGGAGACCAGCGAGGTCGCGGTGGAGGTGACCGTCGCCTGCATACCGCCGATGTCGTTGGCGATGCGGGACTGGACCTCGCCTGTGCGGGTGCGGGTGAAGAAGGCGAGCGGCATCCGCTGGAGCTGGGTGTAGACGGCGGTGCGCAGGTCGTGCATCACGCGCTGGCCGACGGTGGTCGAGATGAGGGTCTGGAGCACGCCGAAGACGCTGGTCATCACGGCGGTGAGGATCATGCCGAGGGCCAGCAGGGTCAGCAGGCCCGTGCGTCCCTGCGGGATGGCGGTGTCGAGGATCTCACGCAGCAGGAACGGGGAGGCGACGGACACCAGGGAGGATGCGCCGACCAGCAGGCCGACGACGGCCAGGCGGCCGCGATAAGGGCGGAAGAGACGGAGGATGCGGCGCACCTCGGCGGGCGGCCGGTCGGCGTCGGTGCGGGCATCGGGCGGGGGCGTCCACGTGGGTTCGTCGGGTTTCATGGGCTCCTTCGTCGGGCGTGAGGCGCGGCCGGGACAAACCCGACCTTCGCACATCGAGAGCTTAGCTCATTGTTACCTGTACTCACAATGAACAAGGTCCTGATATTGTTCCCCCATGGACGCCCCAGATTCCCCCGGCTCCCCCGATTCCCGCGACGGTGTGCTCGCCGAGCAGCTGCTGCGCCTCACCCGTCGGCTGCACCGCATCCAGCGCCGCCAGCTGGAGCCGATCGACATCACTCCGGCCCAGTTCCGGCTGTTGCGGACGGTCGCGAGTTACGACGCGGCCCCCCGGATGGCGGATCTCGCCCGGCGTCTGGACGTGGTTCCGCGCGCCGTGACGACACTGGTGGACGCCCTGGAGGCGAGCGGCCGGGTGCGCCGCGCCCCGGATCCCGACAGCCGCCGGGTGGTCCGGATCGAGATCACCGACGAGGGGCGCGCCACGCTGCGGTCCCTGCGCAGCGCGCGCCGGGCCGCCGCAGAGGAGATCCTGGCTCCGTTGACCGCCGATCAGCGCGAGGTGCTCGGCGGGCTGCTGTCCGCTCTGGTCGACGGAATGCCGGAGCGCCACTGCTGAGAGCTGTCGCTGAAGAGCCGTTGCCGAGAGCCGTTGCCGAGTGCGACCGCTGAGCGCCGCGCCGAGGGGAAGGCCGATCACATGCCTCTGCTGGAGCCCGATCCGGAAGCCCTGCGCCCGGGAACGGCAAGGGAACCCGCCCCCGACCGGGTCACCGACCGCAGCGCGGGCGGCACCCCCGAGCCCCTGCGCTCCGAGCTGATCGCCCTGCTCGGCGAGGACAAGGTGCTCTGGAAGATCTCCGACCTCGTGCGGTACGCCTCCGACGCCAGCCCCTACCGCTTCCTCCCCCGGGTCGTGCTGGTCCCCGAGGACCTCGACGACGTCTCCGCGATTTTTTCGTACGCCCACGGCAAGGGCCGTGACGTGGTCTTCCGGGCCGCCGGCACCAGCCTCAACGGCCAGGCGCAGGGCGAGGACATCCTCGTCGACGTACGCCGCCACTGGACCGGCGTCGACGTGCTGGACGACGGGGCGCGGGCCCGGATCCTGCCGGGCACCACCGTCATGCGGGCCAACATCACCCTCGCCCGGTTCGGCAGACTGCTGGGCCCCGACCCGGCCAGCGCCATCGCCTGCACCGTCGGCGGGGTCGTCGCCAACAACGCCTCGGGCATGACGGCGGGCACCACCCGCAACTCCTACCGGACGCTCGCCTCGCTCACCTTCGTCCTGCCGAGCGGCACCGTCGTCGACACGGCCGACCCCGCCGCCGACGAGGAGCTGGCCCACGCCGAGCCGGAGCTGTGCGCGGGACTGCTGGAGCTGAAGGCGGAGATCGAGGCGGACGCGGAGCTGACCGCTCGGATCCGCGCCAAGTACACGATCAAGAACACCAACGGCTACCGCCTGGACGCCTTTCTCGACGGGGCGACCCCGGTGCAGATCCTGCGGGGTCTCATGGTCGGCTCCGAGGGCACCTTCGGCTTCATCTCCGAGGTCGTCTTCGACACCCTGCCGCTGGACCGGCGGATCTCCAGCGCCCTGCTGTTCTTCCCCTCCCTCACCGCCGCCGCGGCCGCCGTGCCCCGGTTCAACGAGGCGGGGGCGATCGCCGTGGAGCTGATGGACGGCAACACCCTGCGCGCTTCGGTGAGCGTGCCGGGCGTTCCGGCGGACTGGGCGGCGCTGCCCCGGGAGACGACCGCGCTGCTGGTGGAGTTCCGGGCGGCCGACGAGGCGGGCCAGGAGGCGTTCGAGCGGGCGGCGGACACCGTCGTCGCCGATCTGGACCTGGTCCGTCCGGCCGCGTCGGTGACCAACGCGTTCACCCGGGACGCCGGGACGATCGCCGGGTACTGGAAGGCCCGCAAAGCGTTCGTCACGGCGGTCGGCGGGTCCCGGCCCTCGGGCACCACCCTGATCACGGAGGACTTCGCGGTGCCGCCCCACCGGCTGGCGGACGCCTGCGAGGCGCTGCTGGAGCTCCAGTCGCGCCACGGCTTCGACGCCGCCGTGGCCGGTCATGCGGCGCACGGCAATCTGCACTTCCTGCTCGCGTTCGACGCGGCGAAACCGGCCGACGTGACGCGGTACGACGCGTTCATGCAGGAGTTCTGCGCGCTGGTGGTGGACCGGTTCGACGGGTCGCTCAAGGCGGAGCACGCCACCGGACGCAATATCGCGCCGTTCCTGGAGCGGGAGTGGGGGCCGCGCGCCACCGAGCTGATGTGGCGGACCAAGCAGGTCATCGATCCCGCCGGGGTGCTCGCCCCGCGCATCGTGCTGGACCGGGACCCACGGGCCCATCTGCGGGGTCTGAAGACCATTCCGAAGGTGGAGGCGGTCGCCGACCCGTGCATCGAGTGCGGCTTCTGCGAACCGACCTGTCCCAGCGAGGATCTGACGACCACTCCGCGCCAGCGGATCGTGCTGCGCCGGGAGATGATGCGCCAGAGCGACGGCTCACCGGTGGAGGCCGGCCTCCTGGACGCGTACGGATACGACGCCGTGGACACCTGTGCCGGGGATTCCACCTGCAAACTCGCCTGCCCGGTCGGCATCGACACCGGGGCGATGATGAAGGGTTTCCGGCACCGCAGGCACACGCCGCGCGAGGAGCGGATCGCCGCGCTCACCGCGAAGAACTTCCGCGCGGTCGAGGCCTCGGCGCGGCTCGCCGTGGCGGCGGCCGACGCGGTCGGGGACCGGGTGGGCGACGGTCCCCTGCAGGCCGTGACGCGGCTCGCCCGCAAGGCAGTCCGCCCCGATCTCGTACCGGAGTGGCTGCCGCAGATCCCCGGCGCGGCGGCCCGGCGACTGCCGCGCACCTCCCGCGTCGGGGCGAGCGCGGTCTACTACCCGGCCTGCGTCAACCGCATCTTCGCCGGGCCGGACGGTGGCAGCGGCTCCGAGCTCTCCCTGGCCGAGGCGGTGGTCGCCGTGTCCGGGCGGGCCGGAAAACCGGTGTGGATCCCGGAGGACGTCGCGGGGACGTGCTGCGCGACGATCTGGCACTCCAAGGGGTACGACGCGGGCAACAGGATCATGGCGAACCGCATCGTGGAGGCCGCCTGGGGCTGGACGGCGGGCGGGACGCTGCCGCTGGTGGTGGACGCCTCCTCGTGCACGCTCGGCATCGCCGAGGAGGTGGTGCCCTACCTCACCGATGACAACCGGGCGCTGCACCGCGAACTGACCGTCGTGGACTCACTGGTGTGGGCGGCCGACGAGCTGCTGCCGCAGTTGACGGTGTTCCGGACCGCCGGTTCGGCCGTCGTGCATCCGACCTGTTCGATGGAACACCTGGGTGACGTGGGGCAGTTGCGCGCCCTGGCCGCGGCCTGCGCGGAGGAGGTCGTGGTCCCGGACGACGCGGGATGCTGCGCGTTCGCGGGCGACCGGGGCATGCTGCACAAGGAGTTGACCGACTCGGCGACGGCCAAGGAGGCGGCCGAGGTCGACCGCCGCCCCTACGACGCCTATCTGTCGGCGAACCGGATGTGCGAGATCGGCATGGAGCGGGCGACCGGGCACCCGTACCGCTCGGCGCTGATCGCATTGGAACACGCCACCCGGCCCACCGTCCGATGACCCCCTGACGGCGGCCGGAGACACCCCTTCCGACGTGCACAAATGAGCGTTTCGCGGCCCCGATTGGTTGCACCAGTCGGGGTCTCGGCGTGCCGTGAGAAAAGTCCAAGGTTTGAGGACAAGAGTCCAAATACTTCCCTTGCGCACCATCAGCCTCACCCTCCAGGGTCCTTACCGAGCCCCGGTCCCCGTGCTCGCCATCCGTGCGGGGACCGGACGCGCTCGCGCACCGTCTGCACCCAACCCCACCTGGAGGCTCGATGAACGACGACGCCCGGCCCGCACCGGAACCGCAGGGCATACCCCCGCACAGCGGCGCGGCCGACGAGGCGAAGCGGCAGGATCCCAGCCGCCGTTCGGTGCTGTGGACCACGGCGGGCGTGGCCGGCGCCGGAATCGGCCTCGGCGCACTGGGCGGAGGAACCGCGTCGGCGGCCGGGGCGACCGCCCCCGAAGCCGTCGCGGCCGCGGAGGCCGTCGCCGCCGCTCCCGCCCGGCAGGGCCGCACCATGGCGGGCGTGCCCTTCGAGCGACGCTCCACGGTCCGGGTCGGCATCATCGGCCTCGGCAACCGCGGCGACAGCATGATCGACCTGTTCCTCGCCGTCCCGGGCGTCCAGGTCAAGGCGGTGTGCGACACGGTCCGGGACAAGGCGGAGAAGGCCGCCAAGAAGGTGACGGCCGCCGGTCAGCCCGCCCCGGCGATCTACGCCAAGGACGAGCACGACTACGAGAACCTCTGCAAGCGCGGGGACCTCGACTTCGTCTACGTCGTGACGCCGTGGGAGCTGCACTTCCCGATGGCGAAGACGGCGATGCTGAACGGCAAGCACGTCGGCGTGGAGTGTCCGATCGCGATGCGGCTGGAGGAGCTCTGGCAGCTCGTCGACCTCTCCGAGCGCACCCGGCGGCACTGCATGCAGCTGGAGAACTGTTGTTACGGCAGGAACGAGATGCGGGTGCTGCGCATGGCGCACGCCGGTCTCTTCGGTGATCTGCTGCACGGGGCGGGGGCCTACAACCACGACCTGCGCGAGCTGATGTTCGACCCCGACTACTACGAGGGTCCGTGGCGGCGGCTGTGGCACACCCGGCTGCGCGGTGACCTCTACCCCAACCACGGGTTCGGTCCGGTCGCCAACTACATGGACGTCAACCGGGGCGACCGGGCCGTGAGCATCACGAGCATCGGCACCCCGGCGCTGGGGCTCGCCGCCTACCGCAAGGAGCACATGCCGCCCGGCGACCCGAGCTGGAAGGAGTCGTACATCGGGGCCGACCGGACGATCAGCCTCGTGCAGACGGCCAAGGGGCGGGTGATCCGGCTGGAGCACGACGTGTCGTCCCCGCACCCCTACTCGCGTATCAACAGCCTCGGCGGTACGCGGGGCGTGTTCGAGGACTACCCGGAGCGCATCTATCTGGAGCCCACGAACACGAACCACGCGTGGGACGACTTCAAGAAGTACGCCGAGTGGGACCACTGGCTCTGGAAGGAGCACGCGAATCCGCCGGGCGGGCACGGCGGCATGGACTACATGATGGTCTTCCGGCTGATGCAGTGCATGCGGCTCGGACTGGTACCCGACTTCGACGTGTACGACGCGGCGACCTGGACGGCCCCCGTGCCACTGAGCCACCTCTCCATCAAGGCCAAGGGCGCACCGCTGCCGATCCCGGACTTCACCCGGGGCGAGTGGAAGAAGGCCCGGTCCGGCATGGACTCCGAGAAGCCCGCGGAGTGACGTTCCCGGGGTCCCGGGCCGACCGGGCCCGGGACCCCGCAGGGCGGTGGCACGCCGTAAAACCGGTTGCCCCGGAACGGGACGAACAGGGAACCTTGCACGTCACCCCGTTCTTCGAGATCAACCCGGATCTCCGTTTCACAAGCCCTGGGACGTCATGCAGATTCGCGACCTTCCGTATTCGGATCCCGGCGACCCCGATGTCCGTTCAGGCCCCCGATTCCTGTACTGGCTCGGGCGCAATCAGCTCGGTGGGCAGCTGAAGTCCCTCTCCTGGGGGCTGCTGCACCAGCTCGGCATCGCGGGACTGCCGGTCACCGTGGGGCTCGCCGTCCAGGCCGTCATCGACCGCTCCGGGGGGCGGCTCGCCCTGGCGGGTGGCCTCATCGTGGCCCTCGGCGTGCTGATCGCCGTCGGCGACACCATGCTCCACCGGACCGCCGTGACCAACTGGATCACCGCCGCCGCTCGGGTGCAGCAGCTGCTCGCACGCAAGACCGCCGAGCTGGGATCGGCGCTGACGCGGCGCGTCGCGGCCGGTGAGGTCGTCGCCGTCTCGACCGGCGACGTGGAGAAGATCGGCTGGTTCGTCGAGGCGCTCTCCCGCTTCGCCGCCGCGGCCACCGCCCTCGTGGTGATCTGCGTCGGCCTGGCGATCTACCTCCCGTCCCTCGGTCTGATGGTGGCGCTCGCCATGCCGGTGCTCGCCCTGGCCGTGCTGCCGTTGCTGCCGCGCGCCACCCGCCGCGCCGACGAGCAGCGCGAGAAGGCGGGCAAGGCCACCGAGCTGGCCTCGGACACCGTCGCCGGACTGCGGGTGCTGCGTGGCATCGGCGGCGAGGAGCTGTTCCTCGGCCGCTACCGCCGCGCCTCCCAGGAGGTCCGCCGCGCGGCCGTGCGCAGCGCCAGGATGTGGGCGCTGATCTCGGCGGTGCAGGTGCTGCTGCCGGGGATCCTGCTGATCTCCCTGGTCTGGTACGGGGCGACGCTCGCCCGGGACGGCCGCATCGACGTCGGCCAGCTCGTCACGGTCTACAGCGCGGCCACCCTGATGCTGTTCCCGCTCCGTCACTTCGAGGAGATCGCGATGGCGTACTCCTTCTCGCGGCCGTCCGCCCAGCGTGCGGTGCGCGTGCTGTCGCTGCGCCGCAGCTCGCGGGAGGCCACGGTGGAGGGCGTGACGCCGACCGGTGATCTGTACGACCCGGCGACCGGACTGATGGCCCCGCGGGGGAAGTTCACGGCCGTCGTCTGCGGCGACCCGGACGAGGCGGGCCGGCTGGCCGAGCGGCTCGGCGGGCACGCGGGGACCGGCGAGGAGAACGGGGAGGAGGACGGCGAGGCTTCGGCGGCGACCCCGTCGGTGCTGCTCGGCGGGGTCGCCCTGGACGAGATCCCGCTGGACGCCGCACGGGCCGCGGTACTGGTCCAGGACAAGGACCCGGTGCTGCTGTCCGGCACGCTCCGGGAGCTGCTCGACGTACCGTCCTCGGGCCTGGTCACAGCGGACGCGGCCTTGGAGGCGGCCCAGTGCGGTGATGTGCTGAGCGCCCTGGCGCAGGCGTCCCCCGACAACGACGGGGACCCGATGCGGACCCGGATCACCGAGCGCGGCCGGTCCCTGTCCGGCGGCCAGCGCCAGCGCCTCGCGCTGGCCCGGTCTCTGGTCACCGACCCGGAGGCGCTGGTGCTCGACGAGCCGACCTCCGCGGTCGACTCGCACACCGAGGCGCGGGTCGCCGCCGGGATCGCCGAGCTGCGCCGGGGACGTACGACGGTGGCGTTCGCCTCGTCGCCGCTGCTGCTCGACGCCGCCGACCGGGTGGTCCTCGTCCACGAAGGCGCCGTCGTCGCCGTGGGGGGCCACCGCGAACTGCTGCGCACCGAACCGCGCTACCGGGCGGTCGTCACCCGGGAGACCGACGACGAGGCGGCGGCGTCCGCACCGGACACCACGGCCGGCATCGAAGCGGTCCCCGCCATGAAGAGCATCCAGGAAATCGAGGAGAGGGCATGATCGGCGTCGCACCCCCGGCGTACGACCCCGCGGCCCCGGAGTCGGCGACGACGCTGCCCGTGGGCACGCCGACGACCGTGCGGGGTTACGTACGGAGTCTGCTGCGCCGGCACCGCAGGGCGTTCACCGTCCTGATCACGGTCAACGCGGTGGCGGTGATCGCCTCGATCACCGGACCGTATCTGCTGGGCGGGCTGGTCGAGGACCTGTCCGACGGCGTCACCGACCTGCATCTGGAGCGTACGGCCGCGATCTTCGCGGTGGCGCTGGTCATCCAGACCGTCTTCACCCGCTCCATGCGGCTGCGCGGCGCGATGCTGGGCGAGGAGATGCTCGCGGATCTGCGCGAGGACTTCCTCGTCCGGTCCGTCGGGCTGCCGCCAGGGGTGCTGGAGCGGGCCGGGACGGGTGATCTGCTCTCCCGGATCACCACGGACATCGACCGGCTGGCGAACGCGATGCGCGAGGCCGTGCCGCAGTTGGCGATCGGCGTCGTCTGGGCCGGTCTGCTGATCGGCGCGCTGACGGTGACCGCTCCCCCGCTGGCGCTGGCCGTGCTGATCGCGCTGCCGGTGCTGATCGTGGGCTGCCGCTGGTACTTCCGGCGGGCCCCCTCCGCGTACCGTTCGGAGGCCGCCGGTTACGCCGCCGTCGCCGCGATGCTGGCGGAGACCGTGGACGCCGGGCGGACCGTGGAGGCGCACCGCCTCGGCGACCGCCGGGTGGCGCTGTCGGACCGGCGCATCACCGAGTGGACCGCGTGGGAGCGGTACACGCTGTTCCTGCGCTCGGTGCTGTTCCCCGTCATCAACGCGACGTACGTGACGATTCTCGGCGCGGTCCTGCTGCTCGGCGGCTGGTTCGTGCTGGAGGGGTGGATCACGGTCGGGCAGCTGACCACGGGGGCGCTGCTGGCCCAGATGATGGTCGACCCGATCGGTCTGATCCTGCGCTGGTACGACGAGCTCCAGGTGGCCCAGGTGTCGCTGGCCCGGCTGGTCGGCGTCCGGGAGATCGAGCCGGACGCGGGTGATGCCGGGGTGGGCCCGGACGGCCGGGACGTGCGGGCGGACGACGTCCGCTTCGGGTACCGGCAGGGCGTCGACGTCCTGCACAAGGTGTCACTCGACGTGGCTCCGGGCACCCGGCTCGCCCTGGTCGGCCCGTCCGGCGCGGGAAAGTCGACGCTGGGGCGGCTGCTGGCTGGGATCTACGCACCGCGTACCGGTGAGGTGACGCTCGGCGGGGCGGAGTTGTCGCGGATGACGGCGGAGCGGGTCCGCGAGCATGTCGCCCTGGTCAACCAGGAGCACCACGTCTTCGTCGGTTCGCTCCGGGACAACCTCCGCCTCGCCCGGGAAGGGGCGAAGGACGCGGAGCTGTGGGCATCGCTCGCCGCGGTCGACGCCGACGGCTGGGCGAAGGCCCTGGAGAAGGGGTTGGACACCGAGGTCGGCTCGGGCGGGTTCGCGCTGACCCCGGCGCAGGCGCAGCAGATCGCGCTGGCCCGTCTCGTGCTGGCCGATCCGCACACGCTGGTGCTGGACGAGGCGACCTCGCTGCTGGACCCGCGGGCCGCCCGCCATCTGGAGCGTTCACTGGCCCGGGTGCTGGAGGGCCGTACGGTGGTGGCGATCGCGCACCGGCTGCACACCGCGCACGACGCGGATGTGATCGCGGTCGTGGAGGACGGCCGGATCAGCGAACTGGGCAGCCACGACGAGCTGGTGGCCGCGGACGGCGCGTACGCGTCGCTGTGGCGGTCCTGGCACGGGTGAGGCACTCGACGAACAGCCCGGGCTCACCGGGCCGTTCGGGTGGGGTGGGGCTGGAGGAGCTGGTCGACGGGGGCGTGGTCGTCGGTGAGCACACGGGCGTTGCCGGTCCAGGTGGTGAGGTCGTCGCCGCCTGTGATCTTCCAGCCGACGTCCCGGGCGTCCAGGGCCTCCTGGATCGCGGGGGCGTCGACCGGCCGGCCGGAGGCGATGACCACCATGTTGCCGCCGATGGTGGACGCCGTGGGGTCCAGGCCGATGTCGGCAGGCTTCCCGAGCAGCGCGACGTGCGGGAAGGTCGCGGCGAGGGTGGCGACCTCGGCGCGGACGAAGGCCAGTTCGCCGTGGTCGATGAGGTTGGCGACGTACAGACCGTCCGCGTCGAGCGCCCGGCGTACGTCCTTCAGTGCCTGTGACGTCGTGAGGTGCCACGGCGCGCTGACGCCACCGAAGGCGTCGCCGACGACCAGGTCGTGGCCGCCCGCGTCCAGCCTCCGCAGACCCAGTCGGCCGTCCTCCACCCGTACGTCGATGCCGGTCGCGGCCCCAGTGCCCAGGCCGAGCCGGTCGCGGTCGATGCGGACGACTCCGGGGTCGATCTCGGAGACGAGGCTGCGGGTCCCGGGGCGGGCGGCCGCGAGGTAGCGGGGGAAGGTGAGGCCGCCGCCCCCGATGTGGTGGGCGGTCAGCGGTTCGCCCTCGGGGAAGGCGGTGTCGACCACGGAGGCGAAGGCGCGTACGTACGCGAACTTCAGGTACGCCGGGTCCTCCACGTCGACGTAGGAGTGGCGCAGTCCGTCCAGGACGAGCGTGCGGCCGCTGTCCCGGTCGGGGTCCGCGACGACCTGGGCGCAGTGGTAGCGGGTCTCCTCGTCGCAGCCGCCGGGGGCGACCCCGGTGGCGAGGGTGCCCGCGACGACGGTGGCGAGCGCCACGGCCGTGGCGCGCCGGCGGCGACGGGCCCGCCATCCGACGACGGCGGCCCCGAGGACCAGCAGCATTCCGAGGCCGATCAGGATGGAGCTGACGGGCAGCCGGGAGACCAGGACGAATCCGGTGAGGACGGTGCCGACGATGGCTCCGAAGGTACCGACGCCCGAGAGCCTCCCGACGACCGTCCCGGTCTCGGCGAGGCTGGTCAGCCGTAGCTTCGTCACGAACGGGGTCACTGCCGACAGCAGCGCGCCGGGCACCAGGAGCGTCGCCGAGGCGACCAGCAGGAGCAGCGCCGGTGACCACTCCGCGGTGGTACGGAGCAGGAGCGGGGTGAGCGCGACGACCACGCCCGACACTCCGAGCGCCGGGGCGATGAGCCGGTGCGGGTCGACCTGGTCCGCGATGCGCCCACCCAGCCAGGAGCCCAGCGCGATGGCGGTGAGCGCGATGCCGATCACCATCGTGCTGGTTTCCAGGGTGAGGCCGAGGTAGGGGGCGAGCAGCCGCAGGGCGACGATCTCGACCACCAGGACGGCGGCCGACGACCCGAACACGAGGACCGCCGCGGCACGGGGCCCCAGCCCCCTACCGTCGTCGCGGGGCGGGTCGTCGCCCACGGGAGAGTCGTCGGCCACGGGCGAGGGGGGCGATGTGGTCACCGCAGCATCCTCGCACGGGGACGGGGGCCGAACTCCCTCTGTTCCGAGGGGCGGAGGGAACGGGACAGCCGATCCGGGCGGGACGGGGACGGATGTTCCACGACATTGCGGTGCGCCCGCGCCGGGGCCGGTGGTCCCGTGATCCGGTGCGCAGAGACGAGAAGCCCGGGCCCGACGCGACCCCTGACCGTGGACCGGGGGTGCTTCCCGGATGCCGTGACTTTCTGGGAGGACCCGGTCTGGCGGGCGGCGGCCCTCGACGGGGTGACCGAGGGCCTCGCCGCTCACGGGCCGGCGGAAACGGGCCCCCGGACGGTGCGGCTGCGCCGATCTGCACGAGAAGCAGCTTTTCGCGCCCGTGTCCGGCCGGTACGTCTTCTTCTGCAGGACACCCCGTGGGCGACGCGCTGGTCGGGCATCCGTTCTGCAGCCTGTCGGTGCCCGCCCGTGCGGCCCGTGAGCACTGTGGCCCCGAGGTGCTGTCCCGGCGGCGGGACGCCTCTCTGGAGCCGTGGGCCGGCGGAGGCGTCACGACGGGCCGGGCTGCGCCGTCCCGTGCGCCTCGCGTGGCGGCTGGCGGCGCTCGGCCGGGCCGCCTCGTGGGGCGGATGTTCCCCGTACCGCCGGGTGGGCCGGGCGTGGCCGGGGACGCCGAGGGGCCTCTTGGCTGAGGGAGCTGTCGGTCGCCCCTCCCCTCTGATCGGGCCCGTTTCACCCCCGTCAGGAGGCGGATGCCGGGGCATCCGGTGAGGATGAGGGGTGAATCACCCGGTAAACGGGGCAGGCGAGCGCAGAACCACGCAAGCCCGAGAAGGGACGCAGACCGTGGCACCACCCAGGATTCTCGTCGTCGGCGCCGGCTTCGCAGGCGTCGAGTGCGTACGCCGTCTGGAGCGCAGGCTCGCTCCGGGCGAGGCACAGATCACGCTCGTCACACCGTTCTCCTACCAGCTCTATCTGCCGCTGCTCCCCCAGGTGGCCTCCGGGGTGCTCACCCCCCAGTCCGTCGCGGTGTCACTGCGCCGCAGCCGCCGCCACCGGACCCGGATCGTGCCGGGCGGGGCGATCGGCGTGGACACGCAGGCCAAGGTCTGCGTGATCCGCAAGATCACGGACGAGATCGTGAACGAGCCGTACGACTACATCGTGCTGGCGGCGGGCAGCGTCACCCGGACCTTCGACATTCCCGGGCTGCTCGACAACGCCCGGGGGATGAAGACGCTGGCCGAGGCCGCGTACGTGCGCGACCACGTCATCGCCCAGCTGGATCTGGCGGACGCCAGTCACGACGAGGCCGAGCGGGCCTCCCGGCTCCAGTTCGTGGTGGTCGGCGGCGGTTACGCGGGGACGGAGACGGCCGCCTGTCTCCAGCGCCTGACCACCAACGCGGTGAAGCACTATCCGCGGCTGGACCCGCGCCTCATCAAGTGGCATCTGATCGACATCGCGCCCAAGCTGATGCCGGAGCTCGGCGACAAGCTCGGCCGGGCCGCACTGGAGGTGCTCCGCAAGCGGGACATCGAGGTGTCGCTCGGGGTCTCGGTCGCCAAGGCGGGAGCGGAGGAGGTCACGTTCACCGACGGCCGGGTGCTGCCCTGCCGGACCCTGATCTGGACCGCCGGGGTGGCCGCGAGTCCGCTGATCGCCACCCTCGGCGCGGAGACGGTACGCGGCCGGCTCGCCGTGACTCCGCAGCTGAAACTGCCGGGCGCGGACGGGGTGTTCTCGCTCGGCGACGCGGCCGCGGTGCCCGACCTGGCGAAGGGGGACGGGGCGGTCTGCCCGCCCACCGCGCAGCACGCGATGCGCCAGGGCCGGGTGCTGGCGGACAACCTGATCGCCTCGGTGCGCCACGAGCCGCTCAAGGACTACGTGCACAAGGATCTGGGGCTCGTCGTGGACCTCGGCGGCAAGGACGCCGTGTCCAAGCCGCTGGGCGTCGAGCTGCGCGGGCTGCCCGCGCAGGCGGTGGCCCGGGGCTACCACTGGTCGGCGCTGCGGACGAACGTGGCGAAGACCCGGGTCATGACGAACTGGATGCTGAACGCGGTCGCCGGCGACGACTTCGTCCGGACCGGGTTCCAGTCCCGCAAGCCGGCGACGCTGCGGGACTTCGAGTACACGGACGTCTATCTGACGCCCGAGCAGATCAAGGAGCACACGGCGGCGACCGTCATCAAGCACTGAGCCGCCGGTCGGTGTGAGCGCGTCCCGGATGCCCGGGGCGCGCTCACGGCTGCCGGGACAGGACCGTCTCCACGGTGTCCGCCTCCTGCGCGGTCTTGTCCTCCCGGTAGCGCAGGACGCGGGCGAACCGGAGGGTGACCCCGGCGGGGTAGCGGGTGGAGCGCTGGAGGCCGTCGTAGGCGATCTCCACGACGAGTTCCGGGCGTACGGTGACGACATGGCCGTCGTCGTGGATCGCCAGCTCCCCCAGGCGCTCGGTCTGCCACGCCAGCAGGGCGTCCGTGAGCCCCTTGAAGGTCTTCCCGAGCATCGCGAACGTACCGTCGGGCCTGCGTGCGCCCAGGTGCAGGTTGGAGAGCTTGCCGGTGCGCCGGCCGCTGCCCCGCTCGACGGCCAGCACCACCAGGTCCAGGGTGTGCACCGGCTTCACCTTCAGCCAGGCCGCGCCCCGGCGGCCCGCGCTGTAGGCGGCGGTCGGGTCCTTGACGACGACGCCCTCGTGGCCGCGTTCCAGGGTGTCGGCCAGGAACGCGTCGGCCGCCGCACGGGCCCCGGCGGCCTCGGGATCGTCGACGACCGTACGCCGGACGCGCAGGCGCTCGGGGAGCAGCCGGGCCAGGGCCGCGTGACGGTCGGTGAAGGGCAGGTCGAGCAGGTCCTCGTCGTTGACCAGGAGCGCGTCGAAGAAGACCGGGACGACGGGCACGTGCGCGGCGGCTCCGGCCACGTCCCGCCGGGAGCCCACCCGGGAGGCGGTCTCCTGGAAGGGCCGGGGCCTGCCGTCCTCCCCCAGGGCGAGCACCTCGCCGTCCAGGATGAAGCGGTCGGCCGGGAGGGCCGCGACGGCGGCGGTGAGCTCGGGCAGCCGGTCGGTGATGTCGTCGAGGGTACGGGTGTAGGCGCGGACGCGGTCGCCGTCGCGGTGGACCTGCACCCGGATCCCGTCGAGCTTCTCCTCGACGACGCAGGGGCCCAGCTTGTCGAGGGCCTCGACGACCGAGGCGGCGGTGTGCGCCAGCATCGGCTGGACGGGCCGAAAGACGGTGAGGCGGAAGGCGGCGAGCGCGCCGGGGCCCTCCGCGAGGAGTGCCCCGGCGACCTCCCGGAGCGATCCGGCGAGCATCACGGCGCGCCGTACGTCGGCGGGCGGGGCGTCGGCGGCGTGGGCCAGGGCGTCGGCGGCGACGGCGTCCAGGGCCCCCTGGCGTACCTCGCCGGTGAGCAGGGCCCGCAGGAAGCGCTGCTCGGCCTCGGTGGCGGCGGCGAACAGGGCGCGCAGGTGCTCCTTGCGCCGGGCCTGGGAGCCGGGGCCGGAGACGGCGGCCAGCGCGGTCAGCTCGGCGTCGACGCCGGTGACGGTGAGGGTGGGTTCGGCGGCGGGCTCCACCGGGTCCCCGAGGCTCCGCCACCCCACTCCGATCCGGCCCTGGGGCAGCCGTCCGGCGAGGTACGGGATGACGACGGGGACGTCCTCGGGTCCGGCGTCCCGGAAGAGGCCGGCGAGAAGCGCCACCTTCTTGGACCGGGCGGAGGTGGCGGCGACCTCCAGGGACACCTGGGCGAGCTCGGCGAGCAGCATGCGCCCATGGTGCTACGGGGCGGAGCGTGCCGCCCGCCCGCCGCGCGCCCGGTAGGTCATATGAAGTTGAGGGCGGCCGCCCCGCCCACCCCCCCGAGCACCATGAAGGCGGGCATCAACAGCTTGATCTCCACCCAGCTGCCGGCCCGGAAACGCATGAACTTCGGCGGGCCCAGCGGGTACCACCGCTTGCCGCCGATCGGGAGGGGCCACAGGATCGGGCAGCCGGAGACGGTCAGGGCGTCGCCGATGTCGTGGACCAGCGCCCCCAGCACGATGGGCAGGCCGAGCCACATGTACTCCTGGCCGGGGGCGTCGAACAGCCAGGCGGCCCCGTTGCCGGGCTGGTCGAGGACGCCAGCGAGGATCCAGGCGCTGGTCGCGCCGAGCAGCCAGACGAGCACGTCGCTGGAGACCCGGGCCGCCCGCCAGAGCAGGCCCTCCACGGCGAGCACGAGGTGGACGAAGAGGATCGCGAGGACTGCCCAGCGCCCTCCGGTGACGGCGGCGACGGAGCAGCCGGCGCCCATCAGGACGGCGAAGAACCAGGTGTGGGTGAGGGTGCGGTGGCCGCCGGTGCGGCGGGGGTCCGCGGTGCTCCTGGTGGCCTTGTAGACGGCGTAGGAGAGCTTGTCGGTGATCTCGCAGAGCGCTTTGGAGACGGGGCCGAAGGCGCGTGAGATGGTCGCGGCCTTGTGGTCGAGGTCGGGGGCGAGGGCGGCGCCCGCGCTGATCAGGGCCCCGACGAGCAGGACCGGCCAGGGCATGGTGTAGCCCGTGGCGGCGGCCGCCGCGCCGACCCCCAGCCAGGCCGCCGCTCCTGAGAGCGAGTGTGCCGGTCCCATCATGATCTTTTCCCGCCCCCAGTGTCGCGTGTGCCCATCACCGCTGCGGAGCGGGCAGGTTGAGACCGCAGCGTATCGCCCATGATCTTGGTCGCGTCGGCCGGTTCCCTCATCCGGGCGGAAGGCAGGCAAGATGGGGGCGTGACCCTCATCGACCAGCTGCCCAAGACGCCCGACCCGGACGCCCTCTTCGAGGCCTTCTCCTCATGGACCGAGAGCCAGGGCATCACGATGTACCCGGCTCAGGAGGAGGCGCTGATCGAGGTGGTCTCCGGGGCGAACGTGATCCTTTCCACCCCGACCGGCTCGGGAAAGAGCCTGGTGGCGGCGGCCGCGCACTTCACGGCGCTGGCGCAGGACAAGGTCACCTTCTACACGGCGCCGATCAAGGCTTTGGTGTCGGAGAAGTTCTTCGACCTGTGCAAGCTCTTCGGCACCGAGAACGTCGGCATGCTGACCGGCGACGCCTCGGTCAACGCGGACGCCCCGGTGATCTGCTGTACGGCCGAGGTGCTGGCCTCCATCGCGCTGCGCGACGGGAAGTACGCCGACATCGGCCAGGTCGTGATGGACGAGTTCCACTTCTACGCCGAGCCGGACCGGGGCTGGGCCTGGCAGATCCCGCTGCTGGAGCTGCCGCAGGCGCAGTTCGTGCTGATGTCGGCGACGCTCGGCGACGTCGCGATGTTCGAGAAGGACCTGACCCGCCGCACCGGCCGGCCCACGTCCGTGGTGCGCTCGGCGACCCGTCCGGTGCCACTGAGCTACGAATACCGCTTCACGCCGATCACCGAGACGCTCACCGAGCTGCTGGACACCCGGCAGTCGCCGGTCTACATCGTGCACTTCACGCAGGCGGCGGCCGTCGAGCGGGCGCAGTCGCTGATGAGCATCAACATGTGCACGAAGGAGGAGAAGGAGAAGATCGCCGATCTGATCGGCAGCTTCCGCTTCACCACCAAGTTCGGCCAGAACCTCTCCCGTTACGTGCGCCACGGCATCGGCGTGCACCACGCGGGGATGCTGCCGAAGTACCGCCGTCTGGTGGAGAAGCTGGCCCAGGCGGGTCTGCTGAAGGTCATCTGCGGGACGGACACGCTCGGCGTCGGCGTCAACGTACCCATCCGTACGGTGCTGTTCACGGCGCTCACCAAGTACGACGGGACCCGGGTAAGGACCCTGCGCGCGCGGGAGTTCCACCAGATCGCGGGCCGGGCCGGGCGGGCCGGGTTCGACACGGCCGGGTTCGTCGTGGCGCAGGCCCCCGAGCACGTCATCGAGAACGAGAAGGCCGTCAAGAAGGCCGGCGACGACCCGAAGAAGAAGCGCAAGGTGGTCCGCAAGAAGGCCCCGGAGGGCTTCGTCGCCTGGTCGGAGACCACGTTCGACAAGCTGATCCAGTCCGAGCCGGAGCCGCTGAACTCCCGCTTCCGGGTCACCCACACGATGCTGCTCGCGGTCATCGCGCGCCCCGGCAACGCGTTCGAGGCGATGCGGCATCTGCTGGAGGACAACCACGAGCCGCGCCGGGCGCAGCTGCGGCACATCCGGCGGGCCATCGCCATCTACCGCTCCCTGCTGGACGGCGGGGTGGTGGAGCAGTTGGACACCCCGGACGCCGAGGGCCGGATCGTGCGTCTGACGGTCGACCTCCAGCAGGACTTCGCGCTGAACCAGCCGCTCTCCACGTTCGCGCTGGCCGCGTTCGATCTGCTGGACGCCGAATCGCCCTCGTACGCGCTGGACATGGTCTCGGTCGTCGAGTCGACGCTGGACGATCCCCGGCAGATCCTGGCCGCCCAGCAGAACAAGGCGCGCGGCGAGGCCGTGGGCCAGATGAAGGCCGACGGGGTCGAGTACGAGGAGCGGATGGAGCGGCTCCAGGAGGTCACCTACCCCAAGCCGTTGAGCGAGCTGCTGTGGCACGCCTACGACGTGTACCGCACGAGTCACCCGTGGGTGAACGACCACCCGGTGTCGCCGAAGTCGGTGATCCGGGACATGTTCGAGCGCGCCATGACGTTCACGGAGTTCACCTCGCACTACGAGCTGGCCCGGACCGAGGGCATCGTGCTGCGGTATCTGGCGAGCGCGTACAAGGCGCTGGAGCACACGATCCCGGACGACGTGAAGTCGGAGGACCTCCAGGACCTGATCTCCTGGCTGGGCGAGATGGTCCGTCAGGTGGACTCCAGCCTGCTGGACGAGTGGGAGCAGCTGGCCAACCCGGAGGTGGAGACCGCCGAGCAGGCGCAGGAGAAGGCGGACGAGGTCAAGCCGGTCACGGCCAACACCCGCGCCTTCCGGGTGCTGGTGCGCAACGCGATGTTCCGCCGGGTGGAGCTGGCCGCGCTGGACCGGGCCGGAGACCTGGGCGAGCTGGACGGCGACGCCGGGTGGGACGAGGACGCTTGGGGCGAGGCCCTGGACGCGTACTGGGACGCGCACGAGGAGATCGGTACGGGTCCGGACGCGCGCGGTCCGAAGCTGCTGAAGATCGAGGAGGACCCGGCGCACGGGCTGTGGCGGGTCTGGCAGGCGTTCGCCGACCCGGCGGGCGATCACGACTGGGGCATCAAGGCCGAGGTGGACCTGGCGGCGTCCGACGAGGAGGGCCGGGCGGTCGTCCGGGTCACCGAGGTCGGCCAGCTGTGAACCGGACCCTGACGCGTAACGGGAGAGGTACGGCATGACGAATCCGGCCGAGCATCTGGTCGACCTTCTCGACCTGGAGCCGATCGAGGTCAACATCTTCCGGGGCCGCAGCCCCGAGGAGTCCCTGCAGCGGGTCTTCGGCGGGCAGGTCGCGGGCCAGGCGCTGGTGGCGGCGGGCCGGACCACCGACGGGGACCGGCCGGTGCACTCGCTGCACGCCTACTTCCTGCGGCCGGGGCGTCCCGGCGTGCCGATCGTCTATCAGGTGGAGCGGGTGCGGGACGGCCGGTCCTTCACCACCCGGCGGGTGACGGCCGTGCAGGAGGGCCGGACGATCTTCAATCTGACGGCGTCCTTCCACCGCCCCGAGGAGGCGGGCTTCGAGCACCAGCTGCCGCCGGCCCGGATCGTCCCGGACCCGGAGGAGCTGCCGACGGTCGCCGAGGAGGTGCGCGAGCACCTGGGCGCGCTGCCGGAGGCGCTGGAGCGGATGGCCCGGCGGCAGCCCTTCGACATCCGGTACGTCGACCGGCTCCGCTGGACGAAGGACGAGGTCAAGGACGCCGATCCGCGCAGCGCGGTGTGGATGCGGGCGGTGGGCCCGCTGGGCGACGACCCGCTGGTGCACACCTGCGCGCTGACGTACGCGAGCGACATGACGCTGCTGGACGCGGTGCGCATCCCGGTGGAGCCGCTGTGGGGTCCGCGCGGCTTCGACATGGCGTCTTTGGACCACGCGATGTGGTTCCACCGGCCGTTCCGGGCGGACGAGTGGTTCCTGTACGACCAGGAGTCGCCGATCGCGACGGGCGGCCGGGGTCTGGCGCGGGGCCGGATCTACGACCGTTCGGGGCAGCTGCTGGTGTCGGTGGTGCAGGAGGGGCTGTTCCGGCGGCTGGAAAAGTAGGCCCGTTCCGGCTCAGGTGCCGGGCAGCGGGTCCTGGTCGACCTCGTGGCGGCGGGTGCGGATGTCCGGCGGGGCGGGGTGCAGCTTGGCGTCGCAGGACGGTCCGAGGCCGGCCCGGCGCGAGTCGGTCCCGGTGAGGGGGCGGCCGCAGAGGCGGCAGCGGACGAGGCGGCGGCGCTCCGGCGTCGCGTCGTCGGCGGCCCTCTCCTCGCGGACCGCTTCGTCGGCCCCGGGCAGCGGTTCGGGGAAGGCATCGGGTGTATCCACCCCTCGATGATCCCAGCACGGGCGGGCGACCGCCTGCGGCCGCCCCCGGTCTTCCCGGCCGGCCGCCCGGTTTGCCGAACGGTGGCGGGGCCGCGTTACTGGAGTGAGCCCCCGGGCCGCCGACCGGGCGGAGTTCCGTGCGACACGGGGCCGGGAGCCGCGGAGGTGCCGGGATGGACATGATCCACATCCGTGCGGTGAGCCCGCCGGACCTGACCGACGAGGTCGTCGGCCTGCTCTCGGGCGACCCCTGCGTGCTCAACCTCATCGTCCAGCGCGACGCGGCGCGCAATCCCGACGGCGACTCCATCGCCTGCGACGTGCTGACGGGGGCGGCCAACGACGTGCTGCACCGCCTGCGCGCCGTCCGTCTCGACCAGCGGGGCTCCCTGGTCATCGAACCGGTCGACATGGCCTTCTCCGGCGCGGCCACCGAAGGCGGGCAGCGTGAGCTGGGGCCGCTGAGCCGGGCCCCGGTCTGGGAACAGGTCGAGGCTCGCATCAGGTCCGGGGGACGGTACCCGCCGAGCTTCCACCTCTACCTGGTCATCGCCGGCCTGATCGGCTCGGTCGGCATCGTCACCAACTCGCAGATCCTGATCGTGGCGGCGATGGTCGTCGGGCCGGAGTACGGCGCGATCGTCAGCGTGGCGCTGGGGATCGACCGGCGCCGGCGGGCCATGGTGCGCAGCGGGCTGACCGCCCTGGGCATCGGCTTCCTCCTCACCATCGTGGTCACCTTCCTCTTCGCGCTGCTCATCCGCGGTTTCGGGCTGGAGTCGGAGGCGTTCGACCGGGGGCTGCGCCCCGTCTCCAACCTCATCAACACGCCGAACTTCTTCTCGGTCGCCGTCGCCACCCTGGCCGGGATCGTCGGGATCGTGTCGCTGACCGAGGCCAGGACGAGCGCCCTGCTCGGCGTGTTCATCTCCGTGACGACGATCCCGGCCGCCGCGGACATCGCCGTCTCCACCGCATTCACCAGCTGGACCGACGTACGGGGCTCGGCCATCCAGCTCGGGGTGAACATCCTGGTGCTGATCGTGGTGGGCACGGCCACGCTCAAGGCCCAGCGGGCGATCTGGCGGAGGGTCGGCCTCCGGCGCGACCGTGACCGCAAGGCTGGGATCTGACGAACTCCGGAAGGGGCACCTCATGGACCGGGAAGCAGCGGCGTCCCTGCGCGCCGCACCGCACGCGACACCTGCCGAACGCGCCGCCCTGGGCAGGGCCGCGCGCCGGAAGGCTCCTCGGTCGAGCCATGCGCAGTTCACGTCGTCGCCGCGGCGCCCCGACCCGCTGACCGTCCTCGAAGCGCAGTCCGCGGACCGGGTTCCCGAGCTGGTCCCGATCCGCTACGGCCGGATGACCGAGTCCCCGTTCCGCTTCTACCGGGGCGCGGCCGCCCTGATGGCCGCCGACCTGGCCGGCACCCCGGACTCGGGGATCCGGGCGCAGCTGTGCGGCGACGCCCACCTGCTGAACTTCCGGCTGCTGGCATCGCCCGAGCGGAATCTGCTCTTCGACATCAACGACTTCGACGAGACGCTGCCGGGTCCCTGGGAGTGGGACGTCAAACGTCTGGCGGCCAGTCTCGTGATCGCGGGGCGGGCGAACGGCTTCACGGACCGGGAGCGGGCCGGGATCGTGCGGGCCTCGGTCCGCTCGTACCGGGAGGCGATGGCCCGGTTCGCCGGGATGCGGAATCTGGAGGTGTGGTACGCGAGGACCGATGCCGAGCGGCTGCGCACGGTGGCGGCGGAGCAGTTGAGCGGCCGGGGGCGCAGGAACGTCGACCGGGCGCTGGGCAAGGCCCGCTCCCGGGACAGTCTGCAGGCCTTCGGCAAGCTCGCCGAGGTGGTCGACGGGCGGCTGCGGATCGCGGCGGACCCGCCGATGGTCGTGCCGCTCACCGATCTGCTGCCCGGTGTGGAGCGCGAAGCGGTGTACCGGCAGTTCGGCGGCCTGATGGCGGGGTACGCCGACAGCCTGGCGTCCGACCGGCGCAGTCTGCTGGAGGACTTCGCGCTGGTGGATGTGGCGCGCAAGGTCGTCGGTGTGGGCAGTGTCGGCACCCGGTGCTGGATCATCCTGCTGCTCGGCCGGGACGGAGGGGATCCGCTTCTGCTCCAGGCCAAGGAAGCCGGTCCCTCGGTGCTGGCCGAGCACACCGGGGCGAGCCGGTACGCGAACCAGGGTGAGCGGGTGGTCGCGGGGCAGCGCCTGATGCAGGCCACCAGCGACATCTTCCTCGGCTGGGAGCGGGTCGACGGCATCGACGGCCGGAGCCGGGACTTCTATGTGCGCCAGTTGCGGGACTGGAAGGGCATCGCCGAACCGGAGTCGATGGTGCCCAAGGGGATGCGGGCGTTCGGCGAGGTGTGCGGGGCCACGCTGGCCCGCGCCCACGCAAGGTCCGGGGACCGGATCGCCATCGCCGCCTACCTGGGGAGCAAGGACGTCTTCGAACGGGCGATCGCCACGTTCGCGGAGTCGTACGCGGACCGCAACGAGGTCGATCACCGGGCGCTGGTCGACGCGGTGGCCTCGGGGCGGCTGCCGACGGACGGCTGAGGGGGACCGCGCGGGCGGCGGCGCGAGCGGTCTCGCGGGGCCGGGCGGCTGACCTTCCGCGACGAAGGGCGTGTCCCCGGCGGCGAGCCGCCGCCCGGTCCGCCGGTGCGTGGTAGTTGGACGTGAACCCGCGGGGACACCGTCCCCTTCCCGAGGGTCGTCACGCCGAGGAGTCGAGATCATGCCGGCCATGCCTCCAGGCACACCTGTCACCGAGCCGGAGGGACCGTACGCGGCGGTCCGCACGCGGAAGTACGCGGGGCTGCTGCTGATGGCGGCCGTTCTCGGGGTGCCCCTCTCCGCGATCGCGTTCGGCTTCCTGGCGCTGGTCTCGGAGCTCCAGTCGCTGACATACACGGAGCTGCCGAGGGCGCTGGGCTTCGAGGAGACGCCGTCGTGGTGGCCCGTCCCGCTGCTCGGCGCCGCCGGCCTCCTGGTGGGGCTCGTCGTCCGCCGTCTGCCGGGCGGGGGCGGGCACCGGCCGGCGGAGGGGCTGGTGTCCACCGGGGCCCCTGCGCCGGCGGACCTGCCCGGTATCGCTCTGGCGGCGCTCGTCTCGCTGGGCGTGGGGGCCGTGCTCGGGCCGGAGGCCCCGCTGATCGCGCTGGGCGGCGGGCTGGCCGTCTGGACGGCGGGCCGCCTCAAGCGGGACCTCGCGCCGGACGGGCGGGCCCTGGTCGGGGCCTCGGGGAGTTTCGCCGCGGTGAGCGCCCTGCTGGGATCGCCGCTGCTCGGTGCGTTCCTGCTGATGGAGGTGGCGGGACTGGCCGGGCCGATGCTGGGGGTGGTCCTGGTGCCGGGGCTGCTCTCGGCCGGTATCGGCGCGCTGATCTTCACAGGGCTGGGGTCCTGGACGGGGCTGGGGACGTATTCCCTGACGCTGGGCGAGGTCCCGCCGGCGGCGAACCCCGATCTCGCCGGGTTCGGGTGGGCACTGGCCCTCGGTGTCGCGGCCGCCTTGGCCGGCGCGGGCATCCGCCGGCTGTCGCTGGCCCTGCAGGAACGCGTGGAGCGGCGGACGGTGGCGGCCACCGCGGTGATGGGGCTGGTCGTCGGCGCGCTCGCGCTGGTGTACGCGGAGACGTCGGGCAAGGACGCGTCCGAGGTGCTGTACTCGGGCGAGCACGAGCTGGGCCATCTCCTGTCCGGGAGCGCGGGGTATTCGGTGGGCGCACTGGTTCTGCTGATCGTCTGCAAGTCCCTCGCCTACTGCGCCTCGTTGAGCTGTTTCCGGGGCGGCCCCGTCTTTCCCGCGATGTTCGTGGGCGCGGTGGGCGGTGTCGCGCTGTCCCATCTGCCGGGGCTGCCTCTCACGGCGGGGTTCGCGATGGGCGTCGGGGCCATGTGCGTGGCGATGCTGCGGCTGCCGATGACTTCGGTGCTCCTGGCGACGCTTCTGCTGGGCCGGGAGGGGCTCACCGTGATGCCCCTGGTGATCGTGTCGGTGGTGGTGGCGTACGTGGTCACGCTCAGGCTGGCGCCGGCACGGGTGGACAGGGCGGGGCCGGAAGCGGTGTGATCTTCCCGTGGGTTTCCTCCCGGTTCCTGCTCCTGTTTCGTGAAAGGACCCTCCCCATGACCGAGATCGTGCACGTGTCCGCCCCCGAGCTGGTCACGTACGCCGACGACCTGGCCGGCCTGCTGGTCGAGACCGTCGAGGAGGGTTCCTCGGTGGGCTTCCTGGCCCCGTTGGACCGGGAGGCGGCCGCCATCTGGTGGCGGGAGCGGGCCGCCGCCGTGGAGGAAGGGACCATCGGCATCTGGATCGCCCGCGAGGGCGGGCAGGTCTCCGGGACGATCGCCCTGGTCCGCGCTCCGCTGCCGAACGCCCGGCACCGCGCGGAGGTCGCCAAGCTGATGGTCCGTCCCTCCGCGCGCGGCCAGGGGCTCGGCGGGGCGCTGCTGGCGGCGGTCGAGGCGTACGCGGCGACCGAGGGCATCACGCTGCTGATCCTGGACACCGAGAGCGGCAGCCTGGCCGAGCAGGTCTACTGCGGGGCGGGGTGGACGAAGGTCGGGAGCGTGCCGGGATACGCGGCGAATCCGACGGGCATCCTCAAGCCGACGACCTTCTACTACAAGGAGCTCACCGCTCCGTGAGCGGTGGGCGGCACAATGAGTACCACCACGCAATGATCAGGGAGAGCTTCATGACGCTGCACGACATTCCGCTGCGCACCCTCACGGGCGAGCCGACCACGCTGGGCGCGTACAGCGGCCGGACCGTCCTGCTGGTGAACGTGGCCTCCAAGTGCGGGCTCACCCCGCAGTACGAGGGCCTGGAGCGGCTGCAGCAGAACTACGGGGACCGTGGCCTGACCGTGCTCGGCGTCCCGTGCAACCAGTTCGCCGGGCAGGAGCCGGGCAGCGCGGAGGAGATCCAGACCTTCTGCTCGACGACGTACGGGGTCAGCTTCCCGCTGCTGGAGAAGATCGACGTCAACGGCGGCGACCGGCACCCGCTGTACGCGGAGCTGACGAAGCTGGCGGACGCGGACGGGGAGGCCGGGGACGTCCAGTGGAACTTCGAGAAGTTCGTGATCTCGCCGGCCGGTGAGCCGGTGGCCCGGATCCGGCCGCGCTCCGAGCCGGAGTCCACGGAGGTCGTGGCGGCGATCGAGGCACAGCTGCCGGGCTGAGTACGCCGGAAGGGGCGGCCGGGGACATGTGTCCCGGCCGCCCCTTCCGCATGTCAGCTTCTGCGCTAGCGGATCGGCATGCCCGAGAGCGTGCGGGCGATCACCAGGCGCTGGATCTCGCTGGTGCCCTCGAAGATGGTGTAGATGGCCGCGTCGCGGTGCATGCGCTCGACGGGGTACTCACGGGTGAAGCCGTTGCCGCCGAGGATCTGGATCGCCTGCGCGGTGACGTCGCGGGCGGTCTCGCTCGCGTACAGCTTCGACATGGAGCCCTCGGCCGAGGTGAACGGCTTGCCGGTGGTGGCCATCCAGGAGGCGCGCCAGACCAGCAGCCGGGCCGCGTCGATCCGGGTGCGCATGTCGGCGAGCTGGAAGGCGATGCCCTGGTTGTCGATGATCGGGCGGCCGAACTGGCTGCGGGTCTTCGCGTAGTCGAGGGCGACCTCGTACGCGGCGCGGGCGGTGCCGACCGCCATCGCGCCGACGGCGGGGCGGGATGCCTCGAAGGTGGCCATCGCCGCGTTCTTGACCCGCTCGCCGCCGGACTTGGCACGCTCGCGGGCGCGGGCGAGGCGCTCGTCGAGCTTCTGCTTGCCGCCGAGCAGGCAGTGCCCGGGGACGCGGACGTCCTCCAGGACCACCTCGGCGGTGTGGGAGGCGCGGATGCCGTGCTTCTTGAACTTCTGGCCCTGGGAGAGGCCGGGGGTGTTCGGCGGCACGATGAAGGAGGCGTGCCCCTTGGAGCCGATGTCGGGGTCGACGACGGCGACGACCACATGGACGTTGGCTATGCCGCCGTTGGTCGCCCAGGTCTTGGTCCCGTTGAGGATCCACTCGTCCTTCGCCTCGTCGTAGACGGCGCGCGTACGCATGGAGGCGACGTCGGATCCGGCGTCGGGCTCGGAGGAGCAGAAGGCGGCGACCTTCACATCGTCGGCGTCGCCGTACATCTGCGGGATCCAGGTGCCGATCTGCTCCTCGGTGCCGTTGGCGAGGACGCCGACGGCCGCCAGGCCCGTACCGACGATCGACAGGGCGATACCCGCGTCGCCCCAGAAGAGCTCTTCCATGGCCATGGGGATGCCGAGACCCGTAGGGTCGAAGAACTGTTGGGCATAGAAGTCCAGGGAGTAGATTCCGACCTTGGCCGCTTCCTGGATGACGGGCCAGGGCGTTTCCTCACGCTCGTCCCACTCCGAGGCGGCGGGGCGGATGACATCCGCCGCGAAGCCGTGGAGCCACTCCTTGACCTGCTTCTGGTCGTCGTTGAGCTCAAGCGTGAACTCGGCCATGTTCCCCTCCAGGCACTGCGGCGAAAACCATGCGTTACTTGCGGTAACCACAGTCTGTTACCGGCAAGTAGGTACTGTCAACCGCCATGGAGCCGATCCGGCGTCCGCCCCGCGGAGTGTTACGTTGCGCGGGCGTGCAGAGGCGATGCGACGGCATCGCGTGGCCAGGGGTGGGAGAGACGACATGGAGACCGCACGAAGCTCCGAGCGACAGCGGACCGCGGCCGAGCGCCGTCGCCGCGAGTTGCTGGAAGCGGCGGACCGGGTGGTGCTCAGGGACGGACCTCAGGCCTCCATGAACGCCATCGCCGCCGAGGCCGGGATCACCAAGCCGATCCTCTACCGCCACTTCGGGGACAAGGGCGGCCTGTACCGCGCGCTGGCCAAGCGCCACACCGACGCACTGCTCGGCGCCCTGCGGGCGGCCCTGGACGCGCCCGCGGAGCGCCGCGCCCGGGTGGAGTCCACGCTCGACACCTATCTCGCCGCGATCGAGGCCCGCCCGCAGGTCTACCGCTTCCTGATGCACCCCTCCGACGGAGCGGACGACGCCGCCCCCTCCCCCGAGCAGGGCTTCGACGTCGGCCGGCACTCCGCCCCACTGCTGCGCCGCCTCGGCGAGGAGCTGGGCCAGGTGATCGCGGAGCGGGTCGACCTGGGCCCCGACAGCGAACAGATGGCCCGTATCTGGGGGCACGGGATCGTCGGCATGATGCACGCGGCGGGCGACTGGTGGCTCGGCGACCGGCCCTGCTCCCGCGAACGGCTGGTGAGCAGCCTCGCCGACCTGCTGTGGGGGCGGCTGGCGGAGGCGGGCGACCGCGACGTCCGGGGCGGCCCGGGGTTCTGAGAAGCCGGCGCCCCGGGCGCGGCGGGCTCAGCGGCGC
>NTHE01000049.1 GCA_002551355.1 Streptomyces sp. man185
CCAGCCCGCTCAGAGATGTGTATAAGAGACAGGGCCCTGCCCGTCGCCGGCCTGCCGGGGGCGCGGCGGGCCCGCGTCCGACCGCTTGGGCCGGACGCGCTTGGCGGGCGCGGCCTTGGTGGTGGTCGTGGCGGGCGCGGCTCCGGCCCCTGGCGCGGCGGCCTCGGCGGGCGCCGGCGCGGGAGCTTCGACGGGGGCTTCGGCCGTGACCTCGGCCGGAACCTCGACCGGGACCTCGGCGGTCTTGCGGGATGCCTTGCGGGACGGCTTGCGGGCGGTCACAGGGACTGCCTCCTCGGAGAGTGAAGGGGAGAAGCACGGGCGGAGGGGTGACACACGAGGAAGGGGACTCGCACGGAGCGGCGGGCGGGGACGGGGAGGTACGGCGCGAGGGGGCGGCGGCCCGGCTCAGGCCGCCGCGGACTGGGCGAGGCGCTGGATGGCCGCCATCGGGACCGGCAGCCAGTCGGGACGGTGCCGGGCCTCGTACACCACCTCGTACACGGCCTTGTCGGTCTCGTGGGCGCGCAGCAGCTCCGGTTCGCCGCGCGGATCGCTGCCCGACGCGTGCGCGTAGCCCTCGCAGTAGGCGGCACGGCAGCGGGCCGCCCACTCCGGGTTCCACGGGCGGTGCGAGCGGGCCGCGTAGTCGAAGGACCGCAGCATGCCCGCGACATCGCGCACCGGGGGTGCGGGCATGCGGCGCTCGGGCAGCGGGCGGGCCGGTTCGCCCTCGAAGTCGATGAGCGACCAGAAACCGTCGGGGGAGCGCAGCGTCTGCCCGAGGTGCAGATCGCCGTGCACCCGCTGCTGGGCCCAGCCACTGCCCCGGATCCCGAGGTCGGTCACCGCCTCGAACGCGGCGCGCAGCCCGGGGACGTACGGCACGAGCGCCGGGACCGCCTGGGCGGCGGCCTCCAGCCGCTGGGTCATCTGGGCGACGAGCTGCCGGGTCTGGGTGCCGCGCAGCGCCGGGGTCGGCAGTGCGGCGGCGAGCGCGGTGTGCACCTCGGCGGTGGCCCGGCCCAGCGCCCGCGCCTCGGGCAGGAAGTCGCGGCCCGCGGTGAGCGCGGCCAGCGCGAGCTGCCAGCCGTCGCGCGCTCCTTGGAGGAAGGGCTGGAGGACGCCGAGGGTGAGCGGATCGGGTCCGGGCGCCTCGAACCAGGCGACCGGGGCGGGCACCCGCTCGCACCCCTCGCCGGTGAGGGCGAGCGGCAGCTCCAGGTCCGGGTTGGTGCCCGGGAAGACCCGCCGGAAGATCTTGAGGATGAACGCGTCCCCGTAGACGAGCGAGGAGTTGGACTGCTCGGCGTCCAGCACCCGGGGCGTGAGACCGGCCGGGATGGCGGCGGTCCGCTCGAACCGCAGCGAGCCGAGGTTCCCGGGGCGGCGGAACCGCTCCAGCAGCACATCGGCCAGCCGGGGGTCGTGCAGCGCGTCGTACACGGTCCGTCCGGCGAGCGGCCCCCGCTCCACCCGTCCGACCAACGCTCCGGCGAGCACCGGCGGCAGTGACGTTCTTGCGCCCAGGAGCAGTTGGTAGCAGTCGCCGGCCGGGCGGTCCGACCGGGAGGACTGCTCGACCCGCAGCAGCAGGTGCAGGAGCCCGGGGCCCGCCGTGCCGTCCAGCGGCACCATCTCGGTGGCCGAGACCAGCCGGAAGCCGGTGACCGGCCGGCCCTTGCCGGCGAACCAGCGCTGCCGGGGCAGCCATTCATGGAGCAATGGAGCGAGGGACGGGAGCAGGGTCCCGTCCGGGGTACTGCTGTGCGTTGCGCTGTTCCTCGTGCTCTTCGCCAGGGCGACGTGAGTGGATGCAGCCTCCGACATGGCATCGCGTCCTTTCCCCGGGCACACCACAGGATGCGAAGAGTGTCCCGGATTGCGGCAATGGCTGTCCGGCTGTGCGGGACGTGTCGGGAGAGGAGGGTCCTTACGGACTCGAACGGCGGAACCGTGAAGGCTCTGAAGGCCCTTCGTTCCGTGAGAGTGCCCCGTGCGGGACGGAGGAAACCGTCCCGCACGGAGTGGTGGCGCCTCAGGCCGGCGGCGCGTCCTTGCGCAGCCGGAACCAGTAGAAGCCGTGTCCCGCAAGGGTCAGCAGGTAGGGCCACTGACCGATGGCCGGGAAGCGTACCCCGCCGATCAATTCCACCGGATGACGTCCGTTGAACGATCGCAGGTCCAACTCCGTCGGCTGCGCGAACCGCGAGAAGTTGTGCACGCACAGGACGAGGTCGTCCCCGTACTCGCGGGTGAACGCCAGCACCGCCGGGTTGGAGGAGGGGAGTTCGGTGTACTCGCCGAGACCGAAGGCCGGATTCTGCTTCCGGATCTCGATCATCCGACGGGTCCAGTGCAGCAGCGAGGACGGCGAGGCCATCGACGCCTCGACGTTGGTGACCTGGTAGCCGTAGACCGGGTCCATGATCGTGGGGAGGTAGAGCCGCCCCGGATCACTGGAGGAGAACCCGGCGTTGCGGTCGGGCGTCCACTGCATCGGGGTGCGCACCGCGTCCCGGTCGCCCAGCCAGATGTTGTCGCCCATCCCGATCTCGTCCCCGTAGTAGAGGATCGGGGAGCCGGGCAGCGACAGCAGCAGGGCGGTGAACAGCTCGATCTGGTTGCGGTCGTTGTCCAGCAGCGGGGCGAGCCGCCTGCGGATGCCGATGTTGGCGCGCATCCGCGGGTCCTTGGCGTACTCCGCGTACATGTAGTCGCGTTCTTCGTCCGTGACCATTTCGAGGGTCAGCTCGTCGTGGTTGCGCAGGAAGATGCCCCACTGGCAGTTCTTCGGGATCTCCGGCGTCTTCGCCAGGATTTCCGAGACCGGGTAGCGGCTCTCGCGGCGCACCGCCATGAAGATCCGCGGCATCACGGGGAAGTGGAACGCCATGTGGCATTCGTCGCCGCCCTGCTCGTAGTCGCCGAAGTAGTCGACGACGTCCTCCGGCCACTGGTTGGCCTCGGCGAGGAGCACGGTGTCCGGGTAGTTGGCGTCGATCTCCTTGCGGACCCGCTTGAGGAAGTGGTGGGTCTCGGGGAGGTTCTCGCAGTTGGTGCCCTCGCGCTGGTAGAGGTAGGGCACTGCGTCGACCCGGAAGCCGTCGATGCCCAGGTCCAGCCAGAACCGCAGCGCCGCCAGGATCTCCTCCTGCACCGCCGGGTTCTCGTAGTTGAGGTCCGGCTGGTGCGAGAAGAAGCGGTGCCAGTAGTACTGCTTGCGCACCGGGTCGAAGGTCCAGTTGGACGTCTCGGTGTCGACGAAGATGATCCGGGCGTCCTGGAACTGCTTGTCGTCGTCCGCCCAGACGTAGTAGTCGCCGTACGGCCCGTCCGGGTCGGTGCGGGACTGCTGGAACCACTCGTGCTGGTCGCTCGTGTGGTTCATGACGAAGTCGATGATGACGCGCATGCCCCGCTGGTGCGAGGCGTCCACGAACTCCACGAAGTCGGCGAGATCGCCGAACTCCGGCAGCACGGCGGTGTAGTCGGAGACGTCGTAGCCCCCGTCGCGCAGCGGCGACTTGAAGAACGGCGGCAGCCAGAGGCAGTCGACACCGAGCCACTGGAGATAGTCCAGCTTGGCGGTGATGCCCTTGAGGTCGCCGATTCCGTCGCCGTTGGAGTCCTGGAAGGACCGGACGAGCACCTCGTAGAAGACGGCTCGCTTGAACCAGTCGGGATCGCGGTCCTTGGCGGGGGTGTCCTCGAACGTGTCGTGGACAGGCTCATTGACGATCATGGTGTGGGTGACCCTCCGGTCGGCGGGGACGGTCGCAGGACGGCGATGTGCGCGGGCGTGATGCCCGGCTCTAGGCGCACATAGAAGGCCCTGCCCCAGTGGTAGGTGTCGCCGGTGAGCTCGTCGCGCACCGGTACGCGCTCGTGCCAGGGAAGGCCGAGCCGCTCCATGTCCAACGAGACCGTGGCCTCCTGGGTGTGGTGCGGGTCGAGGTTCACGACCACCAGAACGGTGTTCGGTCCGGAACGCTTGCTGTAGGCGATCAGCGCTTCGTTGTCGGTGTGGTGGAAGTGGACGTCGCGCAGCTGCCGCAGAGCGGGGTTACGCCGGCGGATCCGGTTCAGCGAGGTGATCAGGGGGGTGAGCGTGCGGCCCTCGCGTTCCGCCGACTCCCAGTCCCGCGGGCGCAGTTCGTACTTCTCCGAGTGCAGGTACTCCTCGCTCCCCGGCTTGGCCGGAGTGTTCTCGCACAGCTCGAATCCCGCGTACACGCCCCAGGAGGGGGCCAGCGTCGCGGCCAGCACCGCCCGTGCCTCGAAGGCCGGGCGGCCGCCTTCCTGGAGGTAGCCGGGAAGGATGTCGGGGGTGTTCACGAAGAAGTTGGGCCGCATGTACGAGGCGGCCTCGCCGGCCAGCTCCGTGACGTACTCCGTCAGTTCGTGCTTGGTGTCGCGCCAGGTGAAGTACGTGTACGACTGCTGGAAGCCGATCGCGCCGAGCGTGTGCATCATCGCCGGGCGGGTGAACGCCTCCGCCAGGAAGATGACGTCGGGGTCGGTGCCGTTGATCTCGGCGATGACCTTCTCCCAGAACACCACCGGCTTGGTGTGCGGGTTGTCGACCCGGAAGATACGCACCCCGTGGTCCATCCAGAAGCGCAGGATCCGTGACGTCTCCGCCACCAGACCGCGCATGTCCTTGTCGAAGGCGATCGGATAGATGTCCTGGTACTTCTTCGGCGGGTTCTCGGCGTACGCGATCGAACCGTCGGCGCGGTGGTGGAACCAGTCCGGGTGCTCCTTGACCCACGGGTGGTCCGGCGAGCACTGGAGCGCGAAGTCCAGCGCGATCTCCATCCGCAGATTGCGGGCCACCGACACGAAGTGGTCGAAGTCCTCCAGCGTGCCCAGCTCCGGGTGGACCGCGTCGTGCCCGCCGTCCGGCGAACCGATCGCCCACGGCACGCCCGGGTCGTGCTCCCCGGGCGTCAGGGTGTTGTTCGGGCCCTTGCGGTGCGTGGTCCCGATCGGGTGGATCGGGGGCAGGTACACGACATCGAACCCCATGGCGGCGACCGCGGGCAGCCGCTCGGCGGCCGTCCGGAAGGTGCCGCTGACCAGCCGGGTCGGCGCGCCGGGCGAGGTGTCCGCCGGGTCCACCGGTACCTCCCGCGCCCCCTCGGAGCGCGGGAACAGCTCGTACCAGGACCCGAACAGCGCGCGCTCGCGCTCCACCCGGACCGCCAGCGGCTTGGAGCGGGTGACCAGTTCGCGCAGCGGATAGCGGACCAGCACCGCGTCGGCGGCCGGGGTCAGCGCCGCCGCCAGCCGGGCGGCCGCCGGGTGGGCGGTGTCGCGCAGCGCGTCCACCGCGGCGAGCACCGCCTCGCGGCCGTGCTTCTTCGGCACGCCCGCGGCGGCCCGCTCCAGCAGCGCCGCGCCCTCCGCCAGCACCAGGTCCGTGTCGATGCCCGCCGGGATCTTGATCGCGGCGTGGTGCCGCCAGGTGGTGACCGGATCGCTCCAGGCCTCCACCGTGTACGTCCAGCGGCCCTCCGACGACGGCGTGATCTCGGCCCCCCACCGGTCCGTGCCCTGCGCCAGCTCGCGCATCGGGGTCCACGGCCCGACGCGTCCGCTCGGATCGCGCAGCACGACATTGGCGGCCACCGCGTCATGGCCTTCGCGGAAGACGGTGGCGGTGACCTGGAAGGTCTCACCGACGACGGCCTTCGCCGCCCGTCTGCCGCAGTCGACGAGAGGACGGACGTCCAGGACGGGAATACGACCGATCATGGAATCACCTGAGGGCTGGAGGAGCTCGGCGTGCACGGGTGACGGCACGGGCGCGGAGGACCGACCGCGTGTGCCGCGAAGACGGGGATCTGTCCTTTGTAGCTGCTCAGCTGTCTGCTGACGGGCTGTGGGCATGGCCGCTCCTGTCCGCGTTCACTCGAATGGCACTCGAATGGGTGGGTCGCGGGGGTTTCGCGCATGTTTCTGGATGCACGGAGAACGAGTGCGGGCCGGGGTCGTGCGGTGTACCGGGGAAGCCTTCCCCGCGTCGGAGGGTGGGAAATCCGGCGCCGTGTTAACTACTCGGTCGTAACGGGCCGCTCGGGCCCCGTCGCACGCGGCGCGCGCGCCCCGCTGGGCGCAGGGGACCCGAAGCGCCCCCCACGGGTTCCGGATACCCGTTCTGCGGCGCCACACGGCAGCCTTCCCTGTGGCAGGGAGGTCCACAAGGCCGCGTACGGGAGGGAAATCGGCCAAACCGCCAGGTGGGAGGAGTGACGGGGGATCACTGGCGGGGCTTGTGGGGCGTCTGTGGGGAGGCGCGCGGCGGCCGGTCCCGGACCGGGCGCGCCGTCCGCGCGCCGTGGCAGCCCGCCACGGACGGCCGCTACCGTCAGGGGTGACGGAAGGGACGCACACCGTCGTGCGTCCGCTCGGATGCGCAAGTCCCCTGTAAAGGTGGAGTACGTGAAGGCCATTCGTCGATTCACCGTGCGTCCTGTCCTCCCCGAACCCCTCCGACCCCTCCACGACCTCGCGCGCAACCTGCGCTGGTCGTGGCACACCGAGACCCGCGAGCTCTTCCGGTCCGCCGACCCCGAAGGCTGGCGGCCCGCGGACGCCGACCCCGTACGCCTGCTCGGATCGCTGTCCGCCGGGCGGCTGACCGAACTGGCCGGGGACGAGGAGTACCTCGGCCGCCTCGCCGCGGCCTCCGCCGATCTGGCGGAGTATCTGGAGGGCCCGCGCTGGTATCAGGAACAGCGGGCCGCCGGAGCCGAACTCCCCTCCGCCATCGCCTACTTCTCACCCGAATTCGGTGTCACCGCCGCCCTGCCGCAGTACAGCGGCGGCCTCGGCATCCTGGCCGGCGACCACCTCAAGGCCGCCAGCGACCTGGGCGTCCCGCTCATCGGCGTCGGCCTGCTCTACCGCCACGGCTACTTCCGCCAGACCCTCTCGCGCGAGGGCTGGCAGCAGGAGCACTATCCCGTCCTCGACCCCAACGAACTCCCGCTCGATCTGGTCCGCGAGGCCGACGGCACCCCCGCGCGGGTCGTCCTCGCCCTGCCCGGCGGACGCTCGCTGCACGCGTGCATCTGGCTGGCCCGGGTCGGCCGCGTCCCGCTGCTCCTCCTCGACTCCGACGTCGAGGAGAATGCGCCCGGCGAACGCGACGTCACCGACCGGCTCTACGGCGGCGGCAGCGACCACCGCCTCCTCCAGGAGATGCTCCTCGGCATCGGCGGGGTGCGCGCCGTGCGCACCTGGTGCCGGCTCACCGGCACCCCGGAGCCGGAGGTCTTCCACACCAACGAGGGCCACGCCGGATTCCTCGGGCTGGAGCGCATCCGCGAACTGGCTTCCGACGGGCTCGACTTCGAGGCCGCGCTCGAAGTGGTCCGGGCCGGGACCGTCTTCACCACCCACACCCCGGTCCCCGCCGGCATAGACCGTTTCGACCGGGGGCTCGTCGCCCGCCACTTCGGCGACGACGGCGAACTGTCCGGCGTGCCCGTCGAGAAGGTCCTGAGGCTCGGCACCGAGACGTACCCCGGCGGCGAGCCCGAGCTGTTCAACATGGCGGTGATGGGCCTCAGGCTCGCCCAGCGCGCCAACGGCGTCTCCACCCTTCACGGGGCGGTCAGCCGGGAGATGTTCTCCGGGCTCTGGCCGGGCTTCGACCCTGCCGAGGTGCCGATCACCTCCGTCACCAACGGGGTCCACGCGCCGACCTGGGTCGCCCCCGAGGTGTTCCGGCTCGGCGCCGGCCAGGTCGGTGAGGGCCGCGCCCACCAGGTGCTGGCGGGCGGCCCGGTGGCCGGCGAGGCCTCCGCGCAGAGCGGCACGCCCCGCCGCTGGGAGGCGGTGACCGGCATCGGCGACCAGGAGATCTGGGACCTGCGCCGGGACCTGCGCGGCCAGCTCGTCACCGAGGTCCGCCGCCGCCTCTACGCCTCCTGGCGCAGGCGCGGCGCGGGCACCGCCGAGCTGGGCTGGATCGACGGCGTCCTCGACCCGGACGTCCTGACCATCGGCTTCGCCCGCCGCGTGCCCTCGTACAAGCGGCTCACGCTGATGCTGCGCGACCGCGACCGGCTGCGGGCGCTGCTGCTGCACCCGACGCACCCGATCCAGATCGTCGTCGCGGGGAAGGCCCACCCCGCCGACGACGGCGGGAAGCGGCTGGTGCAGGAGCTGGTGCGGTTCGCGGACGACCCGCGCGTGCGCCACCGCATCGTCTTCCTCCCGGACTACGGCATGGGCATGGCGCAGAAGCTCTACCCGGGCTGCGACGTCTGGCTCAACAACCCGCTGCGTCCGCTGGAGGCCTGCGGCACGAGCGGGATGAAGGCGGCGCTGAACGGCTGCCTCAACCTGTCCGTGCGCGACGGTTGGTGGGACGAGTGGTTCGACCCGGACTTCGGCTGGGAGATCCCCACCGCCGACGGTTCGGCCATCGACGAGGACCGCCGCGACGAGCTGGAGTCGAACGCCCTCTACGCCTTGATCGAGGACCGGGTCGCCCCGCGCTTCTACGACCGGGGGGCCGGGGGCCTGCCCGACCGCTGGATCGAGATGGTCCGCTCGACGCTGGTCTCCCTGGGGCCGAAGGTGCTCGCGGGGCGGATGGTACGCGAGTACGTGGAGCGGCTGTACGCGCCCGCCGCACAGTCCCGGCGAGCGCTGGAGCCCGAGGTCGCGCGGGACCTCGCCCAGTGGAAGACCAAGGTCCGGGCGGCCTGGCGAGGGGTCTCCGTCGACCACGTGGAGTCGGTGACCGACACCGCGGCGGGCGGTTCGGCGGAGCTCGGGGCCACCCTGGCGCTGCGCGTGCGGATCGCGCTCGGCGGTCTGGGCCCGGACGATGTGGAGGTCCAGGTGGTGGCGGGCCGGGTCGACTCCGGCGACGCCATCGCGGACGCCCAGGTCTTCCCGCTGAAGCCGGCGGGCGGCCAGGACCTGGAGGACCGCTGGCTGTACGAGGGCCCGCTCGCGCTGGACCGGACGGGACCGTACGGCTACACCGTGCGCGTCCTGCCCGCGCACGCGCTGCTGGCCACCAGCGCCGAACTGGGCCTGGTCGCCCTGCCGACCGAGGCGACGGGGGAGGGCGCGGGCGTGCTGATGCGCTGAGCGCACGCCCTGACGGACCCGAGGGGCCCGGCACCGCACCGGTGCCGGGCCCCTGTGCGTCGGCCGGTGGATCCCTTCGCGCAGTGAACGCAGAACCTTGACGTGCTCATGGAATGGCTTTACGTTCCTGACTCATCGCAGGGTTCATCATGTGGCCCATCGTTCACACTCATGGACACTCATGAACACCCTTGTCGGGTCGGGCCGTTGAACCGTCACCGCACCGGAAGGCACCCCACATGCGTACCGGCACCATCCCCCGTGTCCTCGGCGCCGCCGCCGCCCTGGCCGCGCTGCTCACCACGGCCCTCGCCGCACCCGCCGTCGCGGAGAGGTCCACGGCACCGGACGGGGTTCCCGTCACGGCCGCCGCCCCGGCGGCCTTCACCCACCCCGGCGTGCTGGTCAGCCGCCCCCAACTGGATTTCGTCCGGGGCCGGGTACAGGCGGGCGCACAGCCCTGGAAGAGCGCCTTCGACCAGATGATGGGCAGCAAGTACGCCTCGCTGACCCGCACCGCCAAGCCCCGCGCGATCGTCGAGTGCGGCTCCTACTCCAACCCCAACCACGGCTGCACGGACGAGCGCGAGGACGCCATCGCCGCGTACACGCTCTCGCTCGCCTGGTCCATCACCCAGGACAGCCGGTACGCGCAGAAGGCCATCCAGATCATGGACGCCTGGTCGGCAGTGATCAAGGACCACACCAACAGCAACGCGCCGCTCCAGACCGGCTGGGCCGGCTCGTCCTGGCCGCGGGCCGCCGAGATCATCAAGCACACCTACGGCAGCTGGCCCAACTCCGGCCGCTTCGGCACGATGCTCCGCAACGTCTACCTCCCCGAGGTCGCAGGCGGCTCCCACTCCAACGGCAACTGGGAGCTGTCCATGACCGAGGCGGCGATCGGGATCGCGGTCTTCCTGGAGGACCGCGCGGCCTACGACAAAGCCGTCGGAAAATTCCGCGGACGTGTTCCCGCGTACATCTATGTGACCGCCGACGGTTCGCTGCCGAAGGTCGCACCGGGCAGCGGGCTCGACACCCGGGCGAAAGTCATCAACTACTGGCAAGGGCAGTCCACCTTCATGGACGGCCTCTCCCAGGAGACCTGCCGCGACCTGACCCACACCGGCTACGGCCTCTCCGCCATTTCCCACATCGCCGAGACCAGCCGCATCCAGGGCCAGGACCTCTATCCGGAGGTCGCCGACCGGCTGCGGCACGCGATGGGGCTGCACGCCAAGTACCAGCTGGGCGCGGCCGTGCCGTCCTCGCTCTGCGGCGGCTCGCTCAAGGACGATCTCGGACCGGTCACCGAGGTCGGCTTCAACGCCCTGGCCAACCGGCTCGGGTACGCGATGACCAACACGCAGGCCCTGACCGAGCGGCAGCGGCCCGCCGGGTCGAACAACCTCTTCGTCGCCTGGGAGACCCTGACCCACGCGAACAATCCCGCCTGAGCGACCGGTTCCGGCAGTACCTGCCACGGCGAACGGCCCGGGAGAGGAGCAGAACCCCTCCCGGGCCGTTCGGTCATGTGGTGGTGCGGTGATCCCGTGGGGTCAGAAGGTGAGCTTGAAGCTGTTGATGCGGCCGGTGTCCTGGCGCGCCACGTCCTGGACCTTCAGCTTCCAGACTCCGTTCGCCACCTCGGACGAGGCGTTGACCGTGTAGGTCGCCACCACGTTGTCCGCGGAATCGCCGGAGGAGGAGTTCTTCAGCCGGTAGGCGGTGCCGTCCGGCGCCACCAGGTCGACCACCAGGTCACCCCGCCAGGTGTGCGAGATGTTCACGTCCACCTTGAGGGCGCTCGGCGCGTTGCCGGTGACACCTGAGACGGTGACCGAGCTGGTGACGGCCGCACCGGCGTCCGGGATGTTCACGGCGGTGGTGTTCTCGAACACCTTGCCGCCCGGGTCCGGGTCGCCGCCGCCGGGGCGGGCACCGACGTTGATGCCGGCCCAGGCGTGGGCCACGGCCGCGTACTCGGGGCTGGTGGCCCCGTACAGCTCACTGGCGACCGCGAGCGTGCCCGTGCGGGCGGCGGCGTAGTTGGTCGTCGAGGTGAACTTGGTGGTGAGCGCCTTGAACCAGATCTGCAGCGCCTTGTCCCGGCCGATACCGGTCACCGGAAGCCCGTCGGAGGTCGGCGAGTCGTAGTTGACGCCGTTGACGGTCTTGGCGCCACTGCCCTCGGAGAGCAGGTAGAACCAGTGGTTCGCCGGGCCCGAGGAGTAGTGGACGTCGACGTTGCCGATGCCCGAGTACCAGTAGTCCTTGGACGAGCCGTCCTTGGAGGGCTTGTCCATGTAGCGCAGCGGCGTGCCGTTGCCGTTGATGTCGATCTTCTCGCCGACCAGGTAGTCGCCCGGGTCCTGGGTGGTGTTGGAGTAGAACTCCACACCGGCGGCGAAGATGTCGGAGGTGGCCTCGTTGAGACCGCCGGACTCGCCGCTGTAGACGAGCTTGGCGGTGACCGAGGTCAGGCCGTGCGTCATCTCGTGGGCGGCCACGTCCAGGGAGGTCAGCGGCTTGACGTTGCCGCTGCCGTCGCCGTACGTCATGCAGAAGCAGCTGTCCTGCCAGAACGCGTTGACGTAGTTGTTGCCGTAGTGGACGCGGGAGTACGCGCCGACGCCGTCACCGCGGATGCCGGAGCGGCCGTGGACGTTCTTGTAGTAGTCCCACGTCTCGGCGGCGCCGTAGTGGGCGTCCGCGCCGGCCGTCTCGGCGTTCTGCGGAGTGCCGTCGCCCCAGATGTCGTCCGGGCCGGAGAACAGCGTGCCGGTGCCGGAGCTGCCCCGGTTGAGGTTGTACGTCTTGTGGTTGCCGCGCGTCGTGTCGGTCAGGGTGTACGAGGGCGCCGTGCCCAGGGTGACCTGGCCGTTGTACTGCGTGTTGCCCGTGCCGTTGTGGACGGCCTGCCACTCGTAGAGCTTCTCGCCCGAGGTGGCGTCGGTGAGCACGTGCAGCTCGTTCGGGGTGCCGTCGTGCTGGAGTCCGCCGACCACGGTCTCGTACGCGAGCTGCGGGGAGCCGCCGCCCACCCAGACCACCTTGCGCGGGGCGTTCTCCGCCTTCTTGGCCTTCGACCCCTCGGCCTTCGCCGCACCGAGTGCCTGCTTCTCGGCGGCGGCCGGAGCCACGTCGGCGGTGAGGCCGACGGCCTTCAGCTGCGCGCTGGTCGCCTTCGACGCCTTGCTGACGCCCTCGGTCCTCCCGGCCGCGGACTCCTTGACGACGAGGTCGCCGCCGAGGACGGGGAGCCCGTCCAGGGTGCGCTCGTAGCGGGTGTGCGTCGTGCCGTCCCGGTCCTGGACGACATCGCGGACCACGAGCTTCTCGGTGGACCCGAGACCGAGCTCCTTGGCCGTGGCCGCCTTGGTGGCGTTGGCCTCGCTGAGCAGCTCCGCGCGCTGGGCGGGGGAGAGCTTGGCGGGCAGGGCGCCCGGGTCGGCCTTCGTGCCGGCGGTGATGCCGCCGAGCGGGGCCGAGGCGGGGGCGGAGGTGGCGGTCGCGGCGCCTGACGGAACGGCGACGGCGATCATTGCTGCTGCGGCTATCAGAGCGCCGGTCGCGGTGGCGCGACGGCTGGGCGTGGATCTCACGCGGACTCCTTCTGCGAGGGGGGTACCGGCGGCGCTGGACGGGCCGTCCGGACGGTGCAGGCGGTGCGCAGAACGGGGTGAAGAGTGTCAGCAGATGCCCGTGTCTGTCAGGAGCGCGTCAACAACTTGGCCGGTTTTCGTTCGTTGCCGGAAAGGTCGTGTTCGTTAAGCGGACGTTTCGCCGATCATTGCCGCAGTGTTACCGGGCGTTCGGGAGACCGGTATTCACAGGGTGGTCACAGGTTTCGTGCGTGAAGGTCACCGCATCGTCGCGAGCGGGAAGGGGTGCGGTGACCGCCAGATGAGACGGCGTCGGGTTCTGGCCAGATCCGCACGGCGGAATGTGCCGGTCCGTCAGGATGCGGATCGCGGTGGTGGGGGGTGCTCAGGCGCTCGCGTCCGTCGGGTACACCGCGTCCAGGAGATCGCGCACGAAGCGGTCCGGGTCCTCCAGTCCCGCCGCCGCGAGCGTTCCGGGCCCGTTCGTCAGCAGGTGCGGGATCGCCGCGTGCAGGGCGAGGGTGACGACGGCCGCCCGCTGCGGGGTGACGGGCAGTCCGGCGGCGCGCTGGGCCAGCTCGAAGCCCGCGAAGTCCCCGCTCGCCATCGGGTCGAGGATGCCGGAGAGCCAGGGCCGCCGGGTCGCCTCGGCCTGGAGCTCCAGCACCGCCAGCAGCCGGGGGCGGCCCGGCCCGGCGACGTTTTCCAGGAGTGAGCGGAAGAGTGCCACCACGCCCTCGCGGTCCGCCGGCCCCGGGCCGGCCGCCAGTCGTTCGGTGAGCGCGAGGTACTGCTCCAGGCAGCGCTCCGCCACCGCGCGGAGCACGGCGTCGCGGGTCGGGAAGTAGTTCTTGGTGGTGCCCGGCGGCACCTCGGCTGCCTGATCCACGGCCCGGTGCGTCAGCCCGCGCCCGCCGTCCCGGGCCAGCACCTCCACGGCTGCGTCCCGCAGCCGGTCCCGACGGTCCGGATTCACCTGTGCTCCCTCGCTCCCGTACCGCTGCCGCGCCTGGGCCTGCCCTTGCCGATGCTACCCCAGCCGTGGTACCACAGGTGTGGTAGTCCCTTTCGTCGTCCGAACGAGCTCGGGAGCGCGACATGGCAGGAACGGCGACCGTGGTCGGCGCGGGCATCGGCGGTCTGGCGACCGCGATCGGCCTCCGCCGCGCGGGCTGGAGCGTGACGGTGCTGGAGCGCCGCACGGAACTGGAGCGGTACGGCGCGGCCTTCGGCATCCACCCCACCGCACAGTCCGCGCTCGACCGCCTCGGCGTCGGCGACGCGCTGCGCGAGCACGCCGTGCCGTACCGCGACGCGCACATCCGCACCCCGGACGGGACGTCGATCGCCCGGCTCCCGCTGGAGCGCATCGAACGCAAGGCGGGCCGCCCCGAACTCCTCATCTCCCGCCCGTACTTGCTCGACGCCCTGCTCGCGGGCCTGGACGCCTTCGGGGACGTGCCGATCAAGCTCGGCGAGCGGGTCACCGATGTGGACGCCCTCGCCGCCGGACAGGACCTGGTGATCGGCGCCGACGGCATCCGCAGCGCCGTCCGCACCGCCCGCCTCGGCGACCGCAGCGGTCCGCGCGAGGTCGGCACCGTCGCCTGGATCGGCATCGCCGACTTCGAGAGCCCGGTGCACGGGGAAACCTGGGGGAGCGGCCGCTTCTTCGGCATGACCCCGGTCGCACCCGGCCGCACCAACTGGTACGCCACCGTGCCCGAGGCCACCACCGCCGAGGAGTTGCGCGGCTTCTTCGCCGACTGGCACGACCCGATCCCGCGCATCCTGGGGGCCACCGACCCGGCCACCTGGATCCGCTACGACATGCGCCACCTGTACCCGGCGCTGCCCACCTTCGTGTCCGTGGGCGCCCGCCCCGTCTCCTCCGACACCGGGCCCGCCTCCCCGACGGCCCCCGTGGCCCTGGTCGGCGACGCGGCCCACGCCATGATGCCCAACCTGGGCCAGGGCGCCTGCACCGCGATCCTGGACGCGGACGCCCTGACCCGCGCGATCGCCGCCGCATCACCGGGCCCGGCCGGTATCGCCGGAGCCCTGCGCGCCTACGATCGCGAACGCCGCCGCAGCGCCCAGCGGACCGCCTTCGCCTCCCGGACCCTGCACCGCGTCATGAGCACCGAGCGCACCCGGCTGCGCGACGGGGCGGTACGGCTGCTGCCGGGGTGAGGGCGGTGAATCCGGTCGCCCGGCGGGAGGGAGCGCTTCTACGATCGGCGGACCGGGAGCACGTGGTCCCGCAGGGTGCGGTGCCGTGGCCGAGCGGTCCAAGGCGATCGCCGCGGGGAAGGTCCTCCCCACGGCGACTCGATGAGGCAGGGGCGGACCTGTCCCGTCTCGTCCGCGGGTTCGAATCCCGTCGGCATCGCACCCGCCACCGCGCGGAGCGGGCATGCCCGCGCGACACGTGGAGCTCCCTTTCGGCCGCGAGTGTCAGCGACCCGACTCGCGCGGCTGTCCACCGCGCGGGTACCTGCCGCCCCGGGCGATGAGCTCCGAGGACTCCCCAGCGGCACTGTGCCGTTGCGGCATGGTCTTCAATGGCCCCGCGGCGCGGGTACGCCGATGACGACCCTCCCGAAGTGAGAACAACCGAAGAGAGAACGACATGGCATGGAGCACTCGAGAAATCGCCGAGCTGGCCGGCACCAGCCTTCGGGCCGTGCGCCATTACCACGACATCGGACTGCTCGACGAGCCGGAGCGCCACTCCAACGGCTACAAGCAGTACAGCGTCAGTCACCTTGTCCGCCTGCTACGGATCAAACGGCTCTCTGCCCTGGGTTTCTCGCTTGCTCGGATAAGCGACATGAGCTCCGACGCGGATGCGCGTGCCGACCTGACTGAGCTGCGCGCTCTGGACGATGAGCTGGCCGCCACCATCGAGCGCCTGCAGCAGGCTCGCACGGAAGTCGGCGCCCTGCTGCGCCGAACCGCCCGGAGCGATCTCCCTCTCCGCTTCGCCTCGGTGGACGACGTCGCCGAACTGCCGGAGCCCGACCGCTCCTTCGTCAGCGTCATCGACACGGTCCTGGGTCCCAAGGCGCTGGGCGCCTACACGGACCTGCTCCAGCAGAAGCCGGACCCGGTGGCGACCGAGCTGGACGGCCTGCCTGCCGACGCGGACGAGTCCACTCGCCAGAGTCTTGCCGAGCGCCTCGTGCCCTACGTCCGCGCGTTGCGGGTTCGGCATGCCGGCCTCGGTGACCTCACCTCGGACGCCCCGCACGGACGGCACTTCACCGCTCGCACCATGGCAAAGGCCATCGGCGACCTCTACAACCCTGCTCAGGTCGACGTGATGCGTCGTTTGGGCAGGCTCTTGGCTGATCACGGTCTCCCGGAGTAACGCTCGTCCCGACTGCGGATCGATCCCGGGGTTCCTTCGTCCCTTTCTCATCGCCCCTTTCTCCCCGTGCCTCCAACTGTGCCGTAACGTCACCAGTTTCACTGCGCGAGCGGGAGGTACAAGTGCCATCACCGATGACGGCCGAACGAGGCGGGGACATTCATTCCACTGATGGATGAAGCGGTGACGGGCTTCTCCTATTGCGCGTCACGGCCACGAGAATATGGCGCCATTTCGGCTGTCGCCTTCACTGCACACCCCAGGGAGAATCCGTGCCCGTGACGCTTGCCCAGAAGCTGTACCTTCTTTGCTATTCCGTACCGAAGAGGAAGTTCCCGCTGGACGATATTCAGGGGCGGGGCCAACTGCTGCGCGCCGGCGCGCTGACCGCGCTCGCCCGCGAGGGGCTGCTCGACTCCTCCGGCGGGAAGGTCCGGCGACTGCCCGGTACTCCGCCGGAAGATCCGTTCACCGGCGCGGTCTGGCACGACCTGCCCGCTGACAAGCCTCGCGGTTGGCTCAAGTTCGTGCACGACAAGGCGCACACCGCCGAGACCCCCGTCCGCGACCAGCTTCTCAGCTCCGGTGAGATCACCCTGAGCCGAGTGAAGAAGCTCGGGGTCGTCCCCGTCGACAGGGTCACTGTCGTCGACCCGGACGCCGTGCGGGAATTGCAGGAGCAGGTTCGGGCCACCGTGCTCGACGGCGCGGGCCCGGCCGGGACTCTCACGGACGAGCTGGCGATGGCGGTCTTCGCGGTGGAGCTGGAGTTGTCGCCGGTGTGGAGCAGTCAGGAGCGCCGAGCCCACAAGGGAGACCTGAAGGCGCACGCGGCCCTGTACGACGGCTTCGTCCCCGGACTGCGGAAGGCACTGCGCGACTCCTACCTCTCCAGCCGGGCGGTCGGAGGCGGATGGAGTGCCTGAGCCCGTCGTCCGCCCATGACCGCAACCCGCCGGCGTCCACCTCGCCGGCACGTGACAAGGAGTGGCCGATGAACCATCACGCGGAGCGCATCCCCGCCCCCAACGGCAGCCAGAACCCGGGGACCTCACCGCCTCCCACCCCGCGACCGACCATGGTGGAGTCCATGGGAGGCACGGCCGGCTTCGTCTACTCGACGGTCCCGGTCGTGGTGTTCGTGATCGCGCTGGCACTGCAACCCACCAAGGTGGCCGTGATCGCGGCCATCGTCACCGGCGTACTGTTCGCCATCGTCCGGATGGTGCGGGGTGAGGGTTTCCTCTCGGCCTCCAGCAGCCTGGCCGGCGTGCTGGTGGCGGCGGGCATCGTGGCGCTGACCGGCTCCGCCAAGGACTTCTTCCTCCTGGGCATCTGGGTGGCCTTCGTCGGCTTCGTCGTCACGTTCGGGTCCGTCCTGATGCGTCGCCCCCTGAGCGGCGTGGTGTGGAACCTCCTGCACGGCGGCACGTACGCCTGGCGTGAGGACCGGAAGGTGCTGCGCGCGCATGACGTGGCCACCCTCGCCGCCGCGCTCGTCCTCGGCGCCCGCTTCGCGGTGAAGCAGTGGCTCTACGTCCACGACTCCACCGGCTGGTTGGCTTTCGCCAAGATCGCCATGGGCACCCCGCTGACCGTGGTGGCGGCACTGGTCATCGCCTGGGCCTTCCGTCGCACATCCACGTGCCTGGTGACGCAGAAGCAGCCGACCGAGCCCGTTGCAGGACAGGGGGCCGGGCTGTCGCCCCAGCACGACGCCGAGCTCCAGCCGTCGCCGACTACCTGATCGACCTACGCGTCTCCGACAACGCCCGCTGCACGCTCTGACGGCCCGGCCCTACGTGTAACTGGTCGGCACCCGGCCGTCGCCCCGACGGGCGGCGTTCAGCGGGCCCTGACGGGCCCGCCCTGGTCCGCCACCCCATGTCCTGCAGTCGGTGTCCGCGGTGCGGACAGCGCGGCTCCGGTGGAGCGGGCCGGGAGTTGATGTCTTCTCCGGGCACCGTCAGGGTTCGGCGGTCCTGCGCGCGGAAGGGAGGGCAGGCGGTTGGTCAGCGGTTCGGATGTGGTGGTGCAGGGTGGCGGCGTCGGCGTCCAGTCCTCGGGCGGTGTAGATGGAGGCGGCCTCCTGCCAGCAGTCGACTGCCTCGTTCACGCGTCCGAGGGCGTGCAGCGAGGTGGCGAGCACGGTGAGGGGACCGGCGAGGGTTTCATCCTGGCTGCCCAGGGACGCGCGGCCGAGTGCGATCGCGCGTCGGCAGTGGACGATGGCCGTGTCGTGGTCGCCGATGCCCTGCCAGCCCACGGCGATGGCGGCGAGGGCGCATGCTTCGCCGTCCGTGTCGCCGAGCCGGCGGCGCAGCGTCGCGCTGCGCGTGCCGCAGTCGATGGCCTGGTGGTGGTTGCCGAGATCGCCATGGAGTGTGGCGAGGTGGCCTTCCGCCACCGCTTCCCACCGGCCGGTGTCGAATCCTCTGCTGAGCAGGCGGGCTTCGTCCAGATGGTGCTGCGCTTCGACGAAGCGGGTCTGCCGGCGCAGTAGCTGGCCGAGTTCGATGCGGGCGGCGATCTGGATATGGACGTTGCCGGAGTCCTGGGCGAGTCGGCAAGCGTCAGCGAGGTCTGCCTGCGCGTCGGGGTGGTGCAGGTGAGCCAGTGCCTCTCCTCTGGCGAGCAGGGCGTTGGCCTCGTGCTCGGTCCGGCCGGAGCGCCGCGCCGCGCGCAGACCCGCGCCGGCGCTGTCGACGCGTTCCTCCCAGCCGCCCATGAGCACGAGGAAGCCAAGAGCGTCGACGAGGTAGAGGGCGTGGTCATCCATCGTGCGGTCCACGGCGTGGTGCAGGGCGGCAATCAAGTTGGCTCGTTCGGCGGTGAACCAGGCCCAGGCGGCGTCGCGGTCGGCCACAGCGAGGGGATGGTCGGGTTCTGCGATGGTGGTCACCACGCGTGTGCAGGTCGGGTAGAGCCGGCGGTCGGCGGTGTGAGCGGTGTGGCTGTACCAGGTGAGCATGGCGTCGAGTGCGTTGCGGCGCTGGTCCTCGGCGTCGTGTTCACCGGCCAACTCCTCCGCGTAGGCCCGCAGGAGGTCATGAAAGCGGTACCGGTCGTGTGCGGCGCGTTCGATGAGGTGTGCGTCGGCCAGCGCGTTGAGCAGTTGCCGTGTCTCGCCTGGTGGCCGATGCGCCAGGGCCGCGGCCGCGGGTGTCGAGATGTCCGGACCCGGGTGAAGGCCCAGACGCCGGAACAGGTCCGCTTGCCCGGTGGTCAGTTGCTCGTAGGACCAGGCGAGTACGTTGCGGACCGCCGCGTAGGGATCCTGGCCCCAGCTCAGTGCGTCGAGCCTGGAGTTTTCCTCGGCGAGCTCGGCGACGATGTCGGCGACGGAGATATGTTCGTACGCCGCCGCGCGCCCCGCGGCGATCCGCAGCGCAAGAGGCAGGCGCGCGCACAGCCGGACGAGGTTCTCCACCGCGGCCGGTTCCGCTCGGGCCCGGTGAGGGCCGATGATGCCGACGACGAGGTCCAGCGCCTCGGACGGGGAGAGCACGTCGAGGGTGAGACGGTGTGCGGCTTCGGTGACCACCAGGCCGGTCAGGCTGTCGCGGCTGGTCACCACCACCATGCAGCCGGGTGCTCCGGGCAGCAGCGGGCGGACCTGCTCGGCGCTGTGGGCGTTGTCCAGCACCATCAGCATGCGGAGCCCCGCCGCGAGGGTGCGGAAGAGGCCCGAGCGGGCGCCGGTGCCTGCGGGTACCGCCGCCGGGTGCACGCCGAGCGCGACCAGGAAGTCGTCGAGAACCTCGTCCGGATGCGCGGGCTTGCCGGGACCGTAGCCGCGGAGGTTGGTGTGGAGTGTGCCGTCGGGGAACCGGTCCTGGACGCGGTGAGCCCAGTGCACCGCGAGCGTCGTCTTGCCCACGCCGCCCGAGCCGTCGAGCGCGGAGATCACCACGGCCTGGCCGCCGGCCGGCGGCAGCAAGGCGTCGAGCGCGGCCAGGTGATCAGTCCGGCCGATGAAGTCACGGACGGTCTGCGGAAGTTGCCTTGGCACGGGCGGGGCGAGGGGCCACGGCTGCCTTGGCACAGGCACGCGATGGACACCCCGGAGACCACGGTCCGGGCGGGCCGTGGGCCTTTCACCGCGCAGGATCCGCTCATGCAGGCGCCGCACATCCGGCCCGGGGTCGACGCCGAGTTCTTCGGCGAGGCGGGTTCTGAGGCGATGGAAGACGTGCAGCGCGTCCGCGCGTCGGCCGCAGTGGGCCAGCGCCTCCATCCACTGCATGTGCAGGGTCTCGCGCAGGGGATGGTCGTGCACAAGACCTGCCAGGTCGTCGGCGACCTCGTGGTGCTCGCCGAGCTCCATCCGCCAGGTGACAGACAGCTCCAGCGCGCTGAGCCGCTGCTCGTCCAGCCGTGCGGCGGATCCGGCCAGTGCCGCGGTGCCCACACCCTCCAGCGCGGTCCCGCGCCAGAGATTCAGCGCTGTTCGAATCTCCCCGACCGCCTGCTCCAGCCTTCCCTCCGCCGCGTAGCGACGGCTCTCGGCGACCCCGGCGGCGAACCGGAGCGAGTCGAGGTCCTGTTCCCCGACGCGGATCAGGTAGCCGGTGTCCTCGGTACGGATGAGCCGCTGTGCGGTGTCGCCCAAGCGTTCGCGCAGTGCCGAGACCGAGTTCCGCAACTGCTTCACAGCAGTCACGGGCGGCTCGTCATCCCAGGTCATGTCCGCGAGCCTGGACAGCGGCACCACCGCGTTCGGCGCCAACAGCAACGCCGCCAGTACCCGCTGCCGACGTGCTCCGGGCACCAGGAGCCGTTCCTGGCCCGTCCGGATCTCCAGCGTGCCCAGAACGCGAAAGTCCATCCCCGAACCGCCCCCGTCACGGAAAGTAACCCGTCGGAGCATAGCGTGCACAGAGATGACGTCTCAACGCCGGTGATGACGAGGTGATGACGCCATGGTGACGGCTCGCGAGACGGTCGTCGACGTTGCCACCCAGCCCCGTCCGCCGGGGCAGCGCGAGATTCCTCACGAGCAACATCAACGACGAACACGCAACCATCACCCAGAAGGACTCCGACATGAAGAACGCGTTGCGCAAGAAAGCGCTCACGCTCACTGCGGGACTGGCCCTGACAGCCGGCCTGGTGGCCGCCGGACCGGGGGCTGCTCACGCCGACGAGCACAGCACCCGAGCACTGTCCTGCACCACCCTCCACCCGCCGGCGGGCGCGGTGAACGTCTGCAAGAACTGGACACCGAACGGTGACGGCACCTTCCATGGCAAGTGGTCCTCCAGCGGCGCCACCGCCGGCGTATACCTGCAGGGATCCTTCGACGGGACCGTGCGGAACCTGGCCTCCGAAGGGCTGTACGACGGGGTCCGCAAGTTCCTCATCCGCGCCTGCACGAGCGGCAGGGGCTGCACCGCCTGGTGGTAGTCGCGGCTGGGGCCCCGCCCCCTGATCCGGCCTGATCCAAACGAAAGGCCCCAGGTGAGGAGCACCGGCTCCCGCCGCAGACGGTGCGGGCGCGGTGACCCGACGGGCGAGCCGATGGATGGACGCGGGCGCGGGGCCGGTCGCCCCGTGCCCGCGTGCCTGTCGGCTCCCGTGGCCGGCAGGCACGCCCGTCGTCGCCCAGGCGTAGTCGCCCGAGTAGTGCGCCATGCCGTGTGCCGAACGGACCCGACGCCGCGGGTCCGGAACCCACACCGCCGCCCCTCAGCTCAGACTGTCCTTCCACGTCCGGTGCAGCCCCGCGAACCGCCCCGTCCCACCGATCAGTTCCGCGGGCGCCCCGTCCTCCACGATCCGGCCGTTCTCCATCACCAGCACCCGGTCCGCGATCTCCACCGTGGAGAGGCGGTGGGCGATCACCACCGCTGTGCGGCCGTGCAGCACCGTGTCCATGGCCCGCTGCACCGCACGCTCGCCGGGGATGTCCAGGGAGCTGGTCGCCTCGTCCAGGATCAGCACCGCCGGGTTCGCCAGCAGGGCGCGGGCGAAGGCCACCAACTGGCGCTGGCCCGCCGAGATCCGGCCGCCCCGCTTGCGTACGTCGGTGTCGTAGCCGTCCGGCAGGGCCGCGATGAAGTCGTGCGCGCCGATCGCCTTCGCGGCCTGCTCGATCTCCTCGCGGGTGGCGTCCGGGCGGCCGATCGCGATGTTCTCCGCGACCGTCCCCGAGAACAGGAAGGCCTCCTGCGTCACCATCACCACGCCCCGGCGCAGCTCGGCGGTGGTCAGGTCGCGCACGTCCGTGCCGTCCAGCAGGACCCGGCCCTCGGTCGGGTCGTAGAAGCGGGCCAGCAGCTTCGCCAGCGTCGACTTGCCCGCGCCCGTCGAGCCGACGACCGCCACCGTCCGGCCCGCCGGGATGCGCAGGTCGAAGGCGGGCAGCACCTCGCCGCCCGTACGGTAGGCGAACCGCACCCCGTCGAAGACGACCTCCCGGCCGGGGAGGTCGCCCGAGCGCGGCGGCAGTTCGGTGGGGCGGTCGGTCTCGGGGACGTTCGGCGTCTGGGCCAGCAGGCCGGCGATCTTCGTCAGGGAAGCGGCCGCCGACTCGTAGGAGTTGAGGAACATCCCCAGCCGGTCGATCGGGTCGTACAGCCGGCGCAGATACAGCACCGCCGCCGCCAGCACCCCCAGGGCCAGCGTTCCGTCCGCCACCCGGTAGGCGCCCCACAAGACCATGCCGGCCACCGCCGTGTTGGCGATCAGCCGGGAGCCGACGACATAGCGGGCCATCTCCAGGATCGCGTCGCCGTTCGCCCGCTCGTGGCGGGTGTTCAACGCGGTGAACGCGGCGTCGTTGCTCCGCTCCCGGCGGAACGCCTGGACCGGGCGGATGCCGTTCATCGTCTCCGCGAACTTCACGATCACCGACGCGATCGCCGTGGACCGCGCCATGAACGCCACCGACGCCCGCCGCCGGTACATCCGCACCATCAGATACAGCGGTACGAAGGAGAGTGTGGCGATCGCGCCGATTCCCAGGTCCAGCCAGAGCAGCACCAGGGCGATCGACACGAACGAGAGGACCACGCCGATCAGTTCCTGGAGTCCCTCGCTCAGCAACTCCCGCAGCGACTCCACGTCCGTCGTGGAGCGCGAGATCAGGCGGCCCGAGGTGTAGCGCTCGTGGAAGTCGACGCTGAGCGCCTGCGCGTGCCGGAAGATCCGGCCGCGCAGCTCCAGCAGCACGTCCTGGTTGATCCGTGCGGCGGCCCGGATGAAGCCGTACTGGAGGATGCCCGCGCCGACGGAACACACCGCGTAGCCGACCGCGACCGCCATCAGCGGGCCGTAGTCGTGGTCCCGGAACGCCGGGACCCCGCTGTCGATCGCGTACGCCACGAGCAGCGGGCCCGCCTGCATCGCGACCTGCTGGACCACCAGGAGCAGCGCCGCCACCGCGACCCGGCCGCGCATCGGGGCCAGCAGCGAGAACAGCAGCGCCAGGGTCGCTCCGGGCGGAGCGGGCAGGTCGTCCTGGTCGAACGGGTCGTCGCAGAGCCGTGGTCCGACAGCGGCCGGGCCCTTCTTCCGCAGGCCGTCGTCCTCGGCCGCGGGAAGTGAGGAGTCGTCGGTGGTCGTGGTCATCGGGCACTGCCCTCCTCGGCGGGAACCTGCTGAACGGGGGCGCTGGTCGGTTCCGCGGGGGGCCTTCGACCGGGTACGGGACCGTCCCCGGCGCCCGACATCAGCCAGGCGTACTCCGCGTTGTCCCGCAGCAGCTCCTGATGGGTGCCGACCGCGGCGATCCGGCCCCCGGACAGCAGCGCCACCCGGTCCGCCAGCATCACGGTCGAGGGGCGGTGCGCCACGACCACCGCCGTCGTCCGCTCCAGGACGCGCCGCAGCGCGGCCTCCACCAGCGTCTCCGTGTGCACGTCCAGCGCGGAGAGCGGGTCGTCCAGCACCAGGAAGCGCGGCTCCCCGACCACCGCGCGGGCCAGTGCCAGGCGCTGGCGCTGGCCGCCGGACAGGCTCAGGCCCTGCTCGCCGACCTCGGTGTCCAGCCCCCGCGGCAGCCCGTGCACGAAGTCCGCCTGAGCCACCGACAGCGCCCGGCGCACCTGCTGCTCGTCCGCGTCCGCCGCGCCCATCGTCACGTTCTCGCCGACCGTGGCGGAGAACAGCGTCGGCTCCTCGAACGCCACCGACACCAGCTCCCGCAGCCGCGAGCGCTCCATCGTGGCGATGTCCTCGCCGTCCAGAGTGATACGCCCGCCGGTCACCTCGTGCAGCCGGGGCACCAGCGCGGTGAGCGTCGTCTTGCCCGACCCCGTACCCCCGACGAGGGCCAGCGTCTCCCCGGGCCGGATGTGCAGGTCGATCCCGGCGAGGACCGGCGGCGAGCCCGGATCCGCGTCCGGGTAGCGGAACTCGACGCCCTCGAAGACCATGCCGGGGGCGGTGGCCCGCGCGTTCTCCCGTACGGCTACGGCCCCGGGCTCCTCCGCCACGTCCATCACCTCGAAATACCGGTCGGTGGCGGTCGCCGACTCCTGGCTCATCGCCAGCAGGAAGCCGATCGACTCCACCGGCCAGCGCAGCGCGAGCGCCGTGGACAGGAACGCCACCAGCGTGCCCGCCGACAGCGTGCCGTCGGCCACCTGGATCGTGCCCAGCACCAGCGCCGCGCCGATCGCCAGCTCCGGGATGGCGGTGATCAGCGCCCAGATCCCGGCGAGCAACCGGGCCTTGCCCAGCTCCGTCGTGCGCAACCGGTGCGACAGCGCGCGGAACGCCTGCGCCTGGCTGCGGTGCCGGCCGAAGCCCTTGACGATGCGGATGCCCAGCACGCTCTCCTCGACGACTGTGGTGAGGTCGCCGACCTGGTCCTGGGCCCGGCGCGCGACCACCGAGTACTTCGTCTCGAACAGCGAGCACAGGATCATCAGCGGCACCGCGGGCGCCAGCAGCACCAGACCGAGCACCCAGTCCTGGGCGAACAGGAGGACGAACCCGACGAGGATCGTCGCCGTGTTGACGATCAGGAAGGTCAGCGGGAACGCCAGGAACATCCGCAGCAGCATCAGGTCCGTCGTTCCGCGCGACAGCAGCTGACCCGAGGCCCAGCGGTCGTGGAAGGCGACCGGCAGCCGCTGGAGATGGCGGTACAGATCCGCCCGCATCGACGCCTCGACCCCGGCCAGGGGCCGCGCCACCAGCCATCGCCGGAAGCCGAACAGCAGCGCCTCCGCGATGCCGAGCAGCAGCAGATACAGCGCCCCCAGCCACACCCCGCCCGGATCGCGGTCGGCGACCGGGCCGTCCACCATCCACTTCAGGACCAGCGGGATCACCAGCCCCAGACAGGACGCCACGATCGCCACGAAGGCGGCGGTGAACAGACGCACCCGCACGGGTCGGACATAGGGCCACAGGCGCAGGAGTGAGCGCACGGCGGACCGGTCCGTGGGCTCTGCAGGCTTTTCGGGCATCAGGGCCGACCCTACGTTTCACCACTGACATCGGTCCTGCCAATTTCGGCCGGGAACCGGGCGTACGGGGGCCCGGACGGCCGTACGCCCGGTTCCCGGCCGCCCGGTCGTACTCCGGATCAACCGATGGGCTGATGCGCCGTCGAGCGTGACGGCGGACAGTGCCCGGGCCCACCCGCCGGAACCCTGGTGGACATGGCAATCATCGAAGTCGACGGGGTACGCAAGACCTGCGCCGGCCGCCCCGTGGTCGACGGCGTCTCCTTCTCCGTCGACGAGGGGGAGATCTTCGGCATCCTCGGCCCCAACGGGGCGGGCAAGACCACCACCGACGAATGCGTGGAGGGCCTGCGCATCCCCGACGCCGGCACGGTCAGGGCCGCCGGACTCGACCCGGTCACCGACCACGACCGGGTGACGCGGCTGCCGGGCGCCCAGCTCCAGGAGGGCGAGCTCCAGGCCAGACTGACCGTACGTGAGGCGCTGGAGCTGTACAGCGCGTTCTACCCGACTCCGGTCGACCGGCGTCCGCTCGCCACCCGGCTCGGCCTCGACGAGAAGCTCGCCACCCGCTTCGGCCGGCTCTCCGGCGGCCAGAAGCAGCGCCTGCTCATCGCCCTCGCCCTGATCGGCGACCCGAAGGTCGTCGTCCTCGACGAGCTCCTGTCGCCCGCCGTCGCCTCCCGGCTGACGACCCGGGTCCGCACCCCGCCGCCGACCCCGCCGGGAGAGCCCTGTCGGCCCGCGAGCGAGAGGTGCTGGTCCTGGTGGCGCGGGGCACGACGAACCGGGAGATCGCCGCCGAACTGTTCGTCAGCGAGGCGACCGTGAAGACGCACCTCACCCACATCTTCGCCAAGCTGGGCGCCAAGGACCGGGCCGCGGCCGTCGCCGTCGGCTACGACCGGGGCATCCTCGGCTGACGCTTCCGCCCCCTACTCCGCCACCCGCAGCAGCAGCACCGACCGGGCGGGCACCGTCACCTCCTCACCGCCGTCGAGGACCGTGCCGGGGGCCTGAGCCTGGTCCTCCCGCGAGGTGTCCAGGACCAGTTCGTAGGCGTTGGCCCACGGCGCTCCCGGCAACGCGAAGGTGACCGGCTCCGCGCCCGCGTGCAGCACCGCCAGGAAGCTGTCGTCGGTGACCGGCTCGCCCCGCGCGTCCCGCCCCGGGATGTCCCGCCCGGAGAGGTACAGCCCGAGCGTGGCGGCCGGGGCGTACCAGTCGCCCTCCGTCATCTCCCGGCCGTCCCGGGCGAACCACGCCAGGTCCCGCAGCCCGTCCGGGGCCTGCGCCCGGCCGGAGAAGAACGCGCGCCGCCGCAGCACGGGATGGGTCCGGCGCAGCGTCAGCACCCGGGCCGTCAGCTCGGTCAGCTGACGCCAGTGGGGCTGCTCCAGCAGCGACCAGTCCACCCAGCCGGTCTCGTTGTCCTGGCAGTAGGCGTTGTTGTTGCCGCCCTGCGTCCGCCCCATCTCGTCGCCCGCCACCAGCATCGGCACCCCGGTGGACAGCAGCAGCGTGGTCAGCAGGTTACGGAGCTGGCGGCGGCGCAGCGCGTTGATCTCCGGGTCGTCGCTCTCGCCCTCCGCCCCGCAGTTCCACGCCCGGTTGTCGCTCGTCCCGTCCCGATTGCCCTCCCCGTTCGCCTCGTTGTGCTTCTGCTCGTAGCTGACCAGGTCGCGCAGGGTGAAGCCGTCGTGCGCGGTGACGAAGTTGACCGAGGCGTACGGGCGGCGGCCGCCCCAGGCGTACAGGTCGCTGGAGCCGGTCAGCCGGTAGCCGAGATCCCGTACGTCGGGGAGCGCGCCGCGCCAGAAGTCCCGTACCGCGTCGCGGTAGCGGTCGTTCCACTCGGTCCACAGCGGCGGGAAGGCTCCCACCTGGTAGCCGCCGTTGCCGACGTCCCACGGCTCGGCGATCAGCTTGACCCGGCGCAGCACCGGGTCCTGGGCGATCACCGCGAGGAACGGGGAGAGCATGTCGACGTCGTGCATCGAGCGGGCCAGCGCCGCCGCCAGGTCGAAGCGGAAGCCGTCGACGCCCATCTCGGTCACCCAGTAGCGCAGCGAGTCGGTGATGAGCCGCAGCACCTGCGGCTGCACCACGTGCAGGGTGTTGCCGCAGCCGGTGTAGTCCGCGTAGCGGCGCGGGTCGCCCTCCAGACGGTAGTAGCCCCGGTTGTCGATGCCGCGCAGCGACAGCATCGGCCCCAGCTCGCCCGCCTCCGCGGTGTGGTTGTAGACGACGTCGAGGATCACCTCGATCCCGGCGTCGTGCAGCGCGCGCACCATCCGCTTGAACTCGCCGACCTGCTGGCCGGCCGTGCCGGAGGCGGAGTAGCCGGCGTGGGGGGCGAAGTAGCCGATGGAGTTGTAGCCCCAGTGGTTGTGCAGCCCGCGCCGCAGCAGATGGTCCTCGTGGGCGAACTGGTGCACCGGGAGCAGTTCGACGGCGGTCACCCCGAGCCGGGTGAGGTGCTCGATCGCCGCCGGGTGCGCGAGCCCGGCGTACGTGCCGCGCAGCTCGGGCGGGATGTCCGGATGCAGCTTGGTGAAGCCGCGCACGTGCAGCTCGTAGATGACGGAGTCGGCCCACGGGGTCTTCGGGCGGCGGTCCTCCACCCAGTCGTCGTCGTCGTGGACCACCACACCCTTGGGAACGTACGGAGCCGAGTCCCGGTCGTCGCGCACGGTGTCGGCGACATGCTGGTCCGGCCAGTCCCGTACGTGCCCGTAGACCTCGGGCGGCAGGGCGAAGGTCCCGTCGACCGCACGGGCGTACGGGTCCAGCAGCAGCTTCGCCGCGTTCCAGCGGGCCCCCGTCCACGGGTCCCAGCGGCCGTGCACCCGGTAGCCGTACCGCTGACCGGGCCGCACCCCGGGCACGAAGCCGTGCCAGATCTCATGGGTCAGCTCGGTGAGCGGACAACGCGTCTCGACGCCCCGCTCGTCGAACAGACACACCTCGACCGCCTCGGCCCCGCCCGCCCACAGCGCGAAATTGGTCCCCGCCACCCCCTCCGGGCCGACCCGGAAGCGGGCCCCCAGCGGCATCGGGGCCCCCGGCCACACGGCGGGGGCCGACGCCCCCGAGCGTACGGCGTCGGCGCGGTGCACCTCGGCGACCTCCGCCCGCACGGCGGCCACCGCGTCCGGATCCTGCACCGGCTCCTGGTCCTGTACTGCCTCCTGCTCGGCTGCGCTCGACACCGTGTAGCCTCCCGCGGCTCGTGGGACGGGCACCTGCGAGTGGCGCGCGGCGTCCCGGCCGCGGCCCTTCGGGGTAGTCCTCCCCTCTGTTCTGCCCACCGGGCGGCCCGCACTCACGTTTCCCCCGACCGGCCCTGGTCGTTGGGGGAGCGTGAACCACACAGCGAAGAGCGCACGCGCCGGCTCGGCCGCCGTGCTGACCTGGGCAGGACTGCTGACCGTGCTGGCCCTGCTGACCGGCTGCACCGACACCCGGGAGGCCCTGCTCAACGGCAAGGCGCGATCCCCCGGCGAAGCGATCAGCGTCTTCCCCGAGAACGGCGCCGAGGACGTCGACGAGGAGACCCGGATCGCGGTGAAGATCCCCGACGGGCGGCTGGAGAGCGTGAAGGTGATGCGGATCGAGGACGCGCAGCAGCAGACGGTGGCGGGGCGCATCACCGAGGACGGGCGCTCCTGGGTCCCGGAGCCCAAGGTGGCCCGGCTCGCCCTCGCCGCGAAGTACAGCATCGACGCGGTGGCCGTGGACGGACAGGGACGCCGCTCCGCACGGCACGCCACGTTCACCACGCTCGTCCCCGAGCACCGCTTCATCGGCTACTTCAAACCGGAGAACCGGTCCACCGTCGGCACCGGCATGATCGTCTCCTTCTCCTTCAACCGCCCGGTCGCCGACCGGGCCGCGGTGGAGAAGGCCATCCGGGTGACGTCCGATCCGGTGGTGGAGGTCGCCGGCCACTGGTTCGGCAAGGACCGGCTCGACTTCCGCCCGAAGACGTACTGGAAGCCCGGCACCGAGGTCACCGTCGACATCGGGCTGCGGGACGTCGAGGGGGCCCCGGGGGTCTACGGCAGCCAGGACAAGACCGTCGTCTTCACGGTCGGCCGCTCCCAGGTCTCCCGGGTCGACGCGGAGGCCAAGACGATGGAGGTGCGGCGGGACGGAGAGCTCGTGGAAACGGTCCCGATCACCGCGGGCGCCCCGAAGACGACCACGTACAACGGGCGGATGGTCGTCACCGAGATGCACGAGGTGACCCGGATGAACGGGGCGACCGTCGGCTTCACGGACAAGAAGGGCAAGGGCGAGTACGACATCAAGGACGTGCCGCACGCGATCCGGCTCACCGAGTCCGGCACCTTCCTGCACGGCAACTACTGGGCCGACGAGTCCGTCTTCGGCGAGAAGAACGTCAGCCACGGCTGCATCGGGCTGCGCGACGCCAAGGGCGGTGGCGGCTCCACCCCCGGCGGCTGGTTCTTCGACCGGACCCTGATCGGTGACGTGGTCGAGGTGGTCAACTCCAAGGACAAGAAGGTCGCACCGGACAACGGGCTCAGCGGCTGGAACATGGGCTGGAAGAAGTGGAAGGCGGGCTCCGCCGTGCGCTGAGCCCCGCGCCGGGGCCGCTCCCCGCGCCTCGGACCCGGCCGCCCCGGCACCCCGCGCCACCTGCACAGCTCCCCGGACCACTTGGGACGGAACGGTGACATCCCGGGGGGAGTTCACCGCGCCCGCGATGTGATTATCTTGCGGCGGGCGTGCATATGCAGCGCGCGGGGGTGCGGGTCTTGGCGGGAGCCGGGCCGTGCGAGGGGAGACGACCACAGTGAACGGGCAGCCGATATCGGGGGCATCGGCCGGGGCGAGCGGGAAGCGGCGCGGCGGGCCGGGGCTTCGGGCCCTGGTCCTGGGAGCACTGCTGTTGCTGGTGACGGCGTGCGGCGGCGGTGCCGACGCGGGGGACGAGAAGGGGTCGGCGGGCAGCACGAAGAAGGAGGACACGACCGCCTCGCAGGCGGTCGTGACCATCGCGCCCAAGGACGGCGCGGAGGCCGTGGCGACCAGCGGCGCCCTGAAGATCGGCGCCGAGCAGGGCAAGCTGACCACGGTGAAGGTCGCCGATCCGAAGGGCAACGAGGTCGAGGGCGGGATCTCGGCCGACGGCGTGAGCTGGACGCCCGAGCGGCACCTCGCCGCCTCCACCAAGTACACGGTGCACGCGGTCGCCAAGGACGCCGAGGGCCGTGAGTCGGCGAAGGACACCACCTTCACCACGCTCGTCCCGGCGAACACCTTCATCGGGCAGTACACGCCGGAGGACGGCTCCACCGTCGGGGTCGGCATGCCGGTCTCCATCAACTTCACCCGCGGGATCACCGACCCGGACGCGGTGGAGAAGGGCATCAAGGTGACGGCCGACCCGGCCGTCGAGATCGAGGGCCACTGGTTCGGCAACGACCGCCTCGACTTCCGCCCGGAGAAGTACTGGGCGGCGGGCACCGAGGTGACCGTCGAACTCAACCTCGACGGCGTCGAGGGCCGGCCGGGCGTCTACGGCAAGCAGGCCAAGACGGTGAAGTTCACCATCGGCCGCAGCCAGGTCTCCACCGTCGACGCGAGCGCGAAGCGGATGAAGGTGGTCCGTGACGGCAAGCAGATCAAGGACATCCCGATCTCTGCGGGCGCCCCGGCGACGACCACGTACAACGGTCAGATGGTCATCAGCGAGAAGCTCAAGGTGACCCGGATGAACGGCGACACCGTCGGCTTCGGCGGCGAGTACGACATCAAGGACGTCCCGCACGCCATGCGGCTGTCCACCTCGGGCACCTTCCTGCACGGCAACTACTGGGGCGCGTCCTCGATCTTCGGCACCACGAACACCAGTCACGGCTGTGTCGGTCTGCGCGATGTGCGCGGCGGCTACGACAACCAGACGCCGGCGGCCTGGTTCTACAACAAGTCGATGATCGGCGACGTGGTCATCGTGAAGAACTCCAAGGACAAGCAGATCGCCCCGGACAACGGCCTCAACGGCTGGAACATGGACTGGGAGGAGTGGAAGAAGTAGTTCTCTTCCGCTCCTGAACGACCCCGGCGGGCCCGGTGCTGTGACCAACGGCACCGGGCCCGCAGTCGTTAGCGGTGGTTAACCTCTAGCCATGACTGTGACTCTCGAAGTACGCGACGGCGTCGGCACCATCCAGCTCGACCGGCCTCCCATGAACGCCCTGGACGTGGCGATCCAGGACCGGCTGCGGGAGCTGGCCGAGGAGGCGACCCGGCGGGAGGACGTGCGGGCCGTGATCCTCTACGGCGGCGAGAAGGTGTTCGCGGCGGGCGCGGACATCAAGGAGATGCAGGCGATGGACCACACCGCGATGATCCTCCGCTCCAAGGGCCTCCAGGACGCCTTCACCGCCGTCGCCCGCATCCCCAAGCCGGTCGTCGCCGCCGTCACCGGTTACGCGCTCGGCGGCGGCTGCGAGCTGGCGCTCTGCGCCGACTTCCGGATCGCCGCGGACAACGCCAAGCTCGGCCAGCCGGAGATCCTCCTCGGGCTGATCCCGGGCGCCGGCGGCACCCAGCGGCTCGCCCGGCTGATCGGCCCCTCCCGGGCCAAGGACCTCATCTTCACCGGCCGCATGGTCAAGGCGGAGGAGGCCCTGACGCTGGGCCTGGTCGATCGCGTGGTCCCGGCCGCCGAGGTCTACGAGCAGGCGTACACCTGGGCCGCCAAGCTGGCCAAGGGACCCGCGCTGGCGCTGCGCGCGGCCAAGGAGTCGATCGACGCCGGACTGGAGACGGACCTCGACACCGGGCTCACCATCGAGCGGAACTGGTTCTCCGGACTCTTCGCCACCGAGGACCGCGAGCGGGGTATGCGCAGCTTCGTCGAGGAGGGGCCGGGCAAGGCCTCCTTCCTCTGATCCGTAGTCAGATGAACCGTGATCCATAGTCAGGTCGGGGCCGCCCGTAGTCGGGTCGGGCGGTCCGGCGTGGGGAGTTCATCCGTCAGGGCGGATTATCCGGGCCTTAAGGCAACCTTAAGGCCCGACGCCGTCGCCGTCCGGGCAACCCGCGTGGGGCCGGGCGTCGCCGCAGCTCAGGTGGGTCGTTCGGGGTGCAGTCATGCCAGGGGCATATGCCGATAGCCTCCTGTGAACCCGGTTGTCCGGGGGTGCGGATTCCGAAGGAACGGCCCCGGGAGGCGAATCGTGCGGCCATGATGGTGGGCATGGCGGGCCTGGAGGGTGTGGAGCAGCCGCGACCGCGCAGCAGCGCGACGGCGGCACGCAGTTCGTCGATCGTGGATGACGAACAGGCGTTCAAGGCGCTGGAGTTGTTCGGAAACCCGACCGAGGGGGAAGTCCGGCTGCCGTCCCGCCCGGAGTCGGCGGCGACGGCCCGTCGGCTCACCTCCTGCGTCGTGCTCCGCCAGTGGGCCCTCTCACCGCAGACCGCCGAGTACGCGGTGCTCCTCGTCTCCGAGCTCGTCGGCAACGCCGTACGCCACACCGGGGCCCGGGTCTTCGGGTTACGCATGGTGCGTCGCCGGGGCTGGATCCGCATCGAGGTGCGCGACCCCTCGCGCGGACTGCCGTGTCTGATGCCGGTGCGCGAGATGGACGTCAGCGGCCGGGGGCTCTTCCTCGTCGACAAGCTCTCCGACCGCTGGGGCGTGGACCTGCTGCCACGCGGCAAGACCACCTGGTTCGAGATGCGGATCTCCGACCGCTGACCGCTGAGCGCTGATCGCCGATACGCAGAAGCCCCCGGTCGGCCTTGGTGCGGCGCTGCGGGGGCTTCTGGCGGGGGCCGTGAAATGGGGGGTGTGTTCACGGCCGCTCATGGCGACCTGGCCCGGGTCAATGGGGGTCGTGGGTCCGACTATGGCAGACGGGCGACCTCGGTGCCAAAGCGTCATTTGGGTACATTCTGGTGCGAATCGGGCATTCATTGGCTGAATCGTAGGTGTGCTCGGTCACTTGCCTGGCTTTCCATGCATCTTTATGGAGACGCCTGAATGATTCACAGATCAATCCGACAATCGGTCAATCGTCACATTCTGCCCATTCCGCCTCTACTGTGTCCCGGGGAATCCGTGGAACACGAGGTGGTCGGGCATGGACGGACGGGGCGCGGCGGTGCGCCGACGCGAGGCGCTGGGAGCCGCGGCCGGGCTGCTCGGGGCCGCCCTCGCGGCGGGTTGCGGGCAGGGCGGCGGCGCGACCGGGGCCGCCGGTGGGCCCGGCGCGGGCGAGGCGGCCAAGGGGCCCGTTCCCCCGCCCGGCCACGTGCCCCCGGCCGCCGCCCCGCGCCGCTTCCCCGGCCTGCCCGGTCTGATCGCGCACGGCCCCCGCGACCGGCCCCGCGTCGCCCTCACCTTCGACGGGCGGGGCGACCCGGACCTCGCCCGCACCGCACTCGCCCGGTGCGAACAGGCCGGGGCCCGCGTCACGGTGCTCGCGGTCGGCGCCTGGCTCGCCGAACACCCCGGCCTGGCCCGCCGGATCCTGGACGGGGGCCACGAGATCGGCAACCACACCGAGCACCACCTCGACCTCGCGGCCCTGGACGACCGCGCGGCGTACGAGGAGATCGCCGCCTGCGCCCGGCGGCTGCGCCGGCTCACCGGGTCCATCGGCACCTGGTTCCGCCCGTCGCCCACCGCGTCCGCCTCCCCGCTCGTCCAGCGCCTCGCCCGGCGGGCCGGCTACCCCCATGTCCTCGGCTGCGACGTGGAGTCGCTCGACCACGCGGCCACCCGCGTCGCCGCCGTCACCCGGAAGGTCGCCGGGGAGCTGCGCAACGGATCGGTGGTGGAGCTGAGCCTCGGCCGCCCGGTCACCGTCGACGCGCTGCCGCTGCTCCTCGCCGAGATCGGCCGGCGCGGGCTGCACGCGGTGACGGCCACGGAGCTGATGGACCGACCGGCCGCCGACGTCACCCGGACGGCCCGATAATCTGACCCCTGACATTCGGCATCACGAAGGGGCGGAACAGTGGCGGACATCGAGTCGGCGCGCACGGTATTCGACAGGTTCGACGCGAACGGCGACGGGCTCATCACGGCCAACGAGTACAAGAGCGCGATGGCCCAGCTGGGCGACCCCTTCGTCACCGAGACGGTGGCGCAGGCGATCATCAACGCCCACGACGGCAACGGCGACGGCCTGCTCACCTTCGACGAGTTCTGGGCCGCGCAGAACAAGGCCTGACCCGGCAGCACTGCCCGATCCGGTGGGCCAGGGCCTGGGCAAGCCGGTCAAGGCCCGATCTGCCGCGCGGCGGCCGGTCCCGCGCCGTCGGGGGCCGGCCGCCGCCGGTTACGCCCGCAGGCACCCCCTTCAGGGTGCTTGCGGCCTTGCCGCCCACCGTGCGCGGCTTGCTGTGTCTTTGTCCACCGGCCAGGATCGGGCCGTGACGTTCTCCGGATCCCCCGCCGACCCGGCCGCGCCGACGATGTCGGCAAGCAGTGTGCCCCGCGTCGGCGAGATATCCGGGGCAGCGTCCGGGCAGTCGTCGGCCGCCCGCTCCTGGACGACCCCTCTCCTGCTCGGCGCCGCCGGCGTCCTCGCGCTCCTCGTCGCCCTGTTCGGTCCCGGCCTCGTGGCGCGCGGCACCGGCGAACTCCGGATACCCGGCGCGGGGCTCACCAGCGTGCTCCGCACCGTCCTGTTCGCCGCGCTCGCCCTCCACCTGGGCGAACTCCTCGCCCCACAGCTGACCCGGCCCGTCCGGGGCCGCCCCCGTACCGCCGTACGGAGCTGGGCGGTGATCGCCTCGCTCGCCGGGGCGGCCGCCGCCGCCGGACAGATCGTCCGGCTCGCCGCCGTCAGCGATCTCGGGATCACCGAGACCTACGGCACCCGCGAGGGCGGACTGCTCCTCCTCATCGCCAACGGCCTGGTCCTCGCGGCCGTCTGCGCCGGGAGCAAGCGCCCGGCCCTCGCGCTCGCCCCGCTCGCCCTCGTCGTCGGCGCGGAGGCCCTGCGCGCGCATCCGGAGGCGTACAGCCCGGAGTTCGGCGCCGCTCTCACCGTCGTCCATCTGACGGCCGCCTCGCTGTGGACCGGCGGCCTGCTGTACGTCCTGCGCACCATGTGGCTCTGGCGCGGCTCACCCGGCGCGGCCCGCGCGCTGCTCGGCCGGTACGCGCGTCTGGCGATCTGGCTGTACGTCGCCCTCGCCGCCACCGGCACCGCCTCGATGCTGCGCCGGCTGCCGCTGGACGTGGTGTTCACCTCCGCCTACGGGCGCACCCTGCTGGTCAAACTGGCGCTGATGGCCACCGCCGGCGCACTGGCGGTGGCGGCCGGGCGGCGGATGCTCCGGGACGCCGACCCGTCGGTCGCGCACCGGCTGGCCCGCCGCGAACAGGTCGTGCTGGGTCTTGTCGTGGTGGTCTCGGCGATCCTCACCGTGGTCCCCGACCCGCACTGGATCTCCCTCAGACCCCAGAGCCTGTCTGATCCATTCCCGTCTGCCTCACGACGCCATGCACGCACTCTCGCCACACCGGCCCCAGAGCCGAGTACGTCCAGTACGAGGGCCTGCGGCCGGCATGCCGAGAGCACGCACCTGACGCCGCGCGGCCGTCCTGCGGGCGACGACGGGAATGGTCAGACAGGTCCTAGCCCCTGTACGGCTTCCAGCCGCGCAACTCGTCGTCGCGCGGGGCCAGGACCAGCTCCGGTGCCCCAGGGCCGAAGACCGTCACGGGCCGCCGCGCGTCCCAGGACGGCCACCCCGGGTCCCCGCCCGTCGCGAAGTCCACCCACGCCCGGTGCATCGCGTCCGCCAGCTCCTGCGGGGCGTCCGGGCCGGTCAGCGCCTGTGTGTCGGGGTGGGCGAGCGTGTCGAAGACGAAGCCCAGCTCCAGCGCGTGACAGGCCCCGAGCCGCTGTACGGGGGTGGGCCAGCCGAACTCGTACACATACGTGGCACCGGGCGTCTCGCTCCGGGCGTCGGCCAGTCGGTTGAGCGGGACCCGCAGCAGCAGGTCCGTCGCGAGCGCGCCGAGGATCTCGCCCGGCGTGGCGTCCGGGCGGTTGGCGCGGTAGGCGCGGGCGGTGGCCTCGGGCACCCGGAACTTCAGCAGGGCCAGGCGCAGCTTCAGCCGGCTGATCCTCTCGGTCAGGCCGCCGGGCACGAACCAGAGCCGGTACTCCTCGGTGTTCGTCCCCAGCAGCAGGTCGATCCCGGCGGACGCGCCCGCCTGCAGCGCCGCCACCGGGTCGTGCGGCAGTAGTTCGCCGTCGACGACCAGGTGGAAGGAGTGGCGGCCGGTCAGCGGGTTCCCGCCGCTGGTGACCTCGGTCTGCGCGGTGAGCAGTGCCTCGGGGTCCACGGCGGCCAGCGCGGCGGCCGTGGCGGGGACCCCGAGCCGCTTCGCGATCAGCTCGGTCGTCCCGCGTGCCACGTCCGGGGGCAGCGCGGCGGGCGCCCCGCTCTGGAGCACCGCCCGCCGGAACAGTCCCGCCGAACGGGGCGCGGCCAGCAGCCCGGCGATGCTGATCGCCCCCGCCGACTCCCCGGCCACCGTCACCCGGTCCGGGTCGCCGCCGAACGCCGCGATGTTGTCGCGCACCCACTCCAGGGCGGCGAGCTGGTCCAGCAGGCCCCGGTTGGCGGGCGCGTCCGGGAAGACGCCGAAGCCCTCGACGCCCAGGCGGTAGTTGACGGAGACCAGGACCACCCCGTCCCGGGCGAACGCGGACCCGTCGTACACCGGAACCGCCGACGATCCGTGCACCAGCGAGCCGCCGTGGATCCATACCAGGACGGGGAGCCCGGCCCGGTCCGGCCTCGGCGAGGGCGTCCACACATTGAGGTTGAGCCAGCCGTCGCCCGGCACGGCCGGATCCGGCAGCAGCCGGTCCAGCGGCGGGGCGTACGGCCGCTTGGGGGCCGTGGGACCGTACGCCACGGCTTCGCGCACCCCGGTCCACGGCTCCGGCGGCTCGGGTGCGCGGAACCTTCGCGCGCCCACCGGCGCAGCCGCGTACGGGATGCCGCGGAAGACCGCGACGCCCCGCTCCACCGCACCGCGCACGGTGCCGTGCACGGTCGTCACCTGCGGGGAAGTCCCCGCCACGATGTCGGTCATGGTGCGTGCCAACCTCTCTCGCGGTGCGGTGGTCCGGGCGGTTGCTTCGGAAGGACCAGCCCGTCCGTCGTCAGGGCCGGGCGGCCCTTCGTGCCGACGACGACGATCTTGACCGTGTGCTTGGCGGCGGCGGACCACGACGTCGTCCAGATCGCGTCCCGGTACGGGCTGGTGGAGGACTTCAGGTGGACCGTGGCGGCCTTCTTGCCGTCGACATGGACGTATGCCTGCCCCGAAGTGGCGGCCCGCGACACCACCCAGGCGGCTGACCGGCCGGTGAACGTCCAGGATCCCTCGGTCGGCTCCTCGGCGTGGTCTGCCGGGGACGACGCTGGTGGACGGCAGTGGGTTCCGACCGGTCGGCCGCGACCGGGGGCACGACGTCGCCGTCGGCCCGGCCGGTGGGGCGACCCGGGACATGCTTGCGATGCACAGTCTTCCTGCGGCCGGGGACGTCCTACGTCGCCCCCGCGGGGTCCGGGAGGTGAGCCCCGGGCCCCGCCGGGGGCGCGGCGGCTCAGGCGGCGAAGTACTGGGACAGCGAGTCCCGTTCGTCCAGCTCCACCAGGTCCGGACGGGTGTAGCGCTCGGCGCGCGCGTGGTAGTCGAAGTCGCCCCGCACAAGCCCCCGGTAGTCCCGGACGCAGCGCTCCAGCGCCGCCCGGGTCGGTCCGGTGATGCCCGCCGCCTCGATTTCCTCGATCAGCTCCTTTTCCGCCCGCTGCACCCGCTCGGCTATCCGGGCCAGTTGGATACCGGCCTCGTCGACGGCTTCCTGGAGCGTGGATCCCCGGTCGCGCTGAATCAGCCGTACGGCGTTGTGCTCGTACCCGAGAGCGGCCTCCTTCTCGAAGGAGCAGATGTCGTTGCAGAGCCCCGAATGGTCGGTGACCGCGTTCCGCAGGGCGATATACGCGGGGAGGCTCCGGGCGGAATCCGGGAGATCGACTCCCGCGGTGATCTCGTGCAGGCAGAGAAACGGCTGCATGGCGACCGAATCCCGCCGGTGCTTGGCGAATTCGGCCCGGCTGGGCACCTGGCCGGCGGCCCGCTCGACGGCCTCGGCGTAGTACGTCCACAGCCAGGCGGCGGTGTCCCGCCGGAACTGCCGGTTCCACTGCGGCGAACGGTCCCCGCAGGTCCGGTCCCGCAGCCCCGCGAGCGCCCGCTCCATCGGTCCGTTCGGCGCTGCCCCGTCGAAGACGTCCACCAGGCGGGTGATCGCCGTCTCGCACATCCGCGGATCGCGTCCGGCCGGACCGTCGTCGAACTCGTCGTCCACCAGGAAGGCCCAGAAGAGCCATTGACAGAACAGGTCGAGATGTTCCTGCGTCGCCTTCGGGAAGATGAGGGATATCCACAGTTCCGGGCGGGTCCGGATCATTTTCCGCCGGGCCGGGACGGACAGGTCGAGCCCTTCGGATTCGGCCCATTCCCAGGCCGCCTCACGGGTTTTCGCCAGGCCTGGATTGCACCCGGCGCTCTGGAACGGCATATGAAACGCCGGTAACGTGATCTGGCTCATTGCTGCCCCTCGTCTGATGAATACGGGCGGACGATGTGAACGGCGTATTCCGGGTGATCGAGCAGGAGACGGGCCCGCGCCGGGAAGCGGCGGCCGGAAGCCCGGAGGCCGGGCGGCCGCGCGACTGTACGAGGTGGGAGGGCCATCGCTGTCCTCCTTCCTCCGCCGGGAGCCGCGGCGTCAGGGCAGGGTCGGTGAGCCGGTGGGCGAGCGCGTCACCATGTGTAATGCCCAGTCAACCCCCTGTGGGGGCGCCGAGGGAAGCCATTTGTGACCGGAATTGTTTGATCGGCAGCAACTCTCCGACTACGTCTGGGTAGTTGGTGAACCACTGAGGTTCCCGTGGCCGCAGTGACGGGGGTGCGGCCACGGGAGTCGAGTGAAGCCGGCCGGGCGACGGCGTCCGGCTCAGGTGCGCTTGAAGAACTCGACCTCGCCGACCGCGATCGGCCGCCCCTCGCCCTGACCGGTCGCCTCCCGCAGCACCAGCTCGACGGAGACGACGTCACTGATGCCCAGCCGTGTCTCCTGCTTGCCGGGCTTGTCGTTGTAGGTCACGGCCTTCTTGTGGACCTTGCCGTCCTTCGTGGTGACGAGCAGGTCCGCCCGGGTGGGCCGCGCGCCCTGCCGGAACTCCTGGGGCTCCTTCGACACACCCGTGTACACCACCACGCCGACCAGCCGGAACGGCGTCCCGAAGTCGCACGTCAGCGACGCGTCGAGCGTGGGCGCGCCCCAGTACTTGTTCGTCAGGCCGTCGATCGCCGCGCTCGCCGGGTGGCCTGGGGCCGCCGCGCTCGCGGTCGCCCCGGTGGGGCTGATCTCCGCCGTTCCGCCGAGCTTGTCCCGGACGTCCTCGAAGACGTAGCGCCCGAACGGGAAGAACAGGAAACCCGCGAGAACCAGTCCGGCCAGGGCGAGTACCAGCAGCGTCCGGCGCAGCGCCCGGCCCGAACCACCGCGCACCCGGCGGCGGAACGGCCACACCGTGCGCCACCACGGCAGGGCGGCGGCCTGTTCCCTGGCCCGCAGCGGGGCGGCGCAGCGCCGGCAGAACTGCCGCCCGGGGAGGTTCGGCGTGCCGCAGGCAGGGCAGGGCGGACCGTCCGGCGTCTCGTCCGCCGCCACCGGCCGCACGACGGGCCGCCGGGCCACGGGCTTGGCGGGTCGCACCGCCCCGACCGGCTCGTCCGCCCGGTCCGCCTCGGGCGCGGTCCCGGAAGCCGGTGTCGGTGTCGATCTCGGGATCCCGGGGCGTACGGGGGCGGGGGCAGGCCGTACCGGGGGCACGGAAGGCGCCGGCGGTACGGGTGGCCGCGTCGGCGCTCGGGGGATGGGTGAGGGTTCCGCCGGGGGCGTGGGAGCCGACCGTGGCGACTCCGGCAGCGGTTCGGGGCGCGCGGGGGCCTCGGGACGAGCGGGCGGTTCGGTCCGTTCCGGGGAAGCCGGGACGGGCACGGGTGGCGTCGGAGGCACGGACGCGGGCGTCGTCGTCGGCGGCACAGGCACAGGCGCGGGCGTCGTCGGCGGCCCGGCCGGTTCCGGCTCCGGCGCGGGCCCGTTCCTGGGCCCGGCCTCCGCCACCGGAGCCGCTGTCGCAGCCTCGGCCTCCGGTTCCGGCCCGGCCTTCGGTTCCGGAGCCGGCGTTCGCGTCGGCCGTACGGGCTGGGAGGACCAGCCCAGGTAGCCGCCGCAGTTGCCGCAGAAGTCGTCGGTCTCGCCGTTGGCCGTACCGCACGCCGGGCACGAACGCATCACGTCAGCCTCCTGTCTGTTCGGGCGCTTCGGGCGGGCCCTGGAGGACCTCCACCCGGCAGATGAGGTGGACGGGGCAGGCGGCCGTGGCGACCTCCAGGACGCGGCGGGCGTCCACCGTGTCGCCCTCGCGCACCGGCCAGACCCGGACGTGCAGTTCACCGGTGGGCGGCGGCGGGAGGGCGGCCCGCGGCTCGGCCGACCAGGTGGCGCCCCCGCCGTCCCGGACGTCCGCGTGGACCCCGCAGCACAGCCGCAGCCGCTCGACGAGACCCCGCCGCGTGCCGCGCCACCGGTGCAGCTCGACGGCGCGCGCGACGACCGCCCGGCGCAGCTCCACCGGCCACGCCGGATCGGCCTCCACGCCCACCCAGGACGCCAGCCAGGGCAGGAAGTCGGCCGGTGCCAGCGCCGGGTCGACGTAGGCGGGCAGGTTGTCCAGCGTGGACAGGACCGGGGCCAGCACCGTGTCCAGGCCCGCCGTGAACCGCTGGGCCAGGTCGTCCTCCGCGTACAGGGCGGGCAGCAGGTCGCCGATCGGGTACCGGCTGGGCAGCCCGGGTACCGCCGCCCGCGTCATACGACCTCACCGGCCCCGCTCGCGGTGACCACCACCTGGTGCTGGTGAGAGAAGACCAGGGCCCCCGGCGCCACGTCGACCCGGTCCACCGCGGCCCCGCGCCGGCCCGTGATGGGGTCCGCCGGGAACAGCCGGACGTCCTCCACAAGACCGGCCCCCTCCACGTTCTGGAGCACGGCGAAGACCTCCCCGTACTGCACGGGCCTGCCGAACGGCCACCCCCGGCCGTCCGCCCCGCCCCGCAACGGGTCGATATGGCGGAACAGCGCCTCCAGTGCCTGTGCCCGCACCCGGTCCACATCGCCGGGCGCGGCCACCAGCCGGGCGACGACCGTCACACCCTGGTATGCGGGCGGTTCCACCACCAACCGGGTCCCGACCAGGCGCCGTTCGTCGAGCCGCTCGGTGACGGCCGCGAGCACCGCGTCCGAGGGGATCAGCTGCTCGAACCGCACCTGCCCGTCCTCGTCGGCGACCGCGTCGGGCACCACCAGCACCCGCACCGCGCCGGCCTCGCCCGGCACCGCCGGCAGGCACCGCACGCGGCGCAGGGACGGCGCGGCCTCCCGGGCGATCAGTTCGTAGTCCTCGGCCGTGACCGCCCGCTCCTGCACCCGCAGGATGTTCGGCGCGCGCACCTTCGCGTTCTCCACGGTCTCCCCGTCGACCCCGCCGGCCGCCGCCTCGCGGTTGTCGACGCTCGCGACGTACGGCACCGAACTGCGCAGCACGGAGATCGCGCCCCGGGCCACGTTCCCGGCCGACCCGCCACCCGTGCGGTAGCGCGGGACGCGGAGCTGGGCGCCCTTCTCGGGCACCGCCCCGTACGCGCGCATCGTGCCGTCCGGCTCCCGCACCTCCGGCGGGAACGCGAACTCCCCGGCGACGGCGTCGATCCGGACATGGCGGTCCCCGGGCCGGGACGCGCCGAAGTGCTCGACCGGGGTCCAGACCTGCCAGCCCTCGTCGGCCGACACCTGGACGACCGGCGGGTCCCCGTCCAGCAGCAGCGGTGCCCGGCCCACCGTGAACCGCTGCCCGGCGACGCCCTCGGACACCCCGAGGGGCACGTCGAGGACGGTCTCCGCGTGCTCCGCCGCCGCCGTGCCGCCGACCGTGAACACCTCGGCCTCCCGGATCGTCGGCGACTCCGAGTAGAACGGCTGGCCCGGCTCCGGGGCGGTCACCCGGCAGCGCAGCCACCCCGCCCGGGTCCCCGCCACGACGGACGCGGTGTGCCCGCCGGGGACGAAAACGACGACTTCGCCGGGCCTGTTGAGCCCGCCGGTGCTGTCGGTCCCGGTCGCACACGTCACCCAGCGGGCGCCGTCCCACGCCTCCCACACCAGCGGCGGCTGACGTGGGTCGACGCCCACCCCCTCCACCCGGCTGTCGAGCCGGACGGCGACGATGCACCGGGGCACGGCAGTCGGCAGCCCGAACAGCAGGGCGTCGCCGGGCTCCGGCCGGGCCTGGAAGCACGGGATGTCCTTGCCCGCGCCGAGCGGACCGGTCCGGTCCGTCTGGTCGCCCGCCACCGGCGCGGTGACCAGACGCACCAGCGAACTCGGCACGATCGGCAGGTCCTCGGAGGTGGAGAACACCACCGGCTCCTCGGCCTCACCGCGTGCCGTGGCCACCTCCGTACCGGCGGGCAGGTGCACGGTCTCCGGCTGCGGCGCGGAGAGCCAGAAGTCGATCTCGGCCCGCGCCACCGCCGGCGGGAACAGCGTCACGCCCAGCAGGTCGAGGAAGGCCGCGTAGTTCTTGTCGGGCACCCGGTTCAGCCGGTACAGCAACTGGTCGACCATGTACGCGAACGTCTCGATCAGCGTCACCCCGGGGTCCGACACGTTGTGGTCGGTCCACTCGGGGGAGCGCTGCTGGACGAACCGCTTGGCCTCGTCGACGAGTTGCTGGAAGCGGCGGTCGTCCAGGTTGGGGGAGGGCAGGGCCATCAGCGCACTCCCGCTTCCTGGGAGGTCTCCGGGGACGAACCCTCGGACGACGGGATCGTGTAGAAGGGAAAGACCAGATTGCGCAGGTCGTTGGTGGCCCGCACCGTGTAGTGCACGTCGATGTAGAGCGTGCCCTCCTCGATCGCGTCGAACGCGATCACCACGTCCGTCACCTCGATGCGCGGCTCCCACCGCTCCAGCGAGCTGCGGACCTCCTGCGCGATCCGCCCGGCCGTCGCCCCGTCACCGGGCGCGAAGACGTACTCGTGGATGCCACAGCCGAACTCCGGGCGCATCGGCCGCTCGCCCGGCGCGGTCCCGAGGATCAGCCCGATCGCCTCCTCGATCTCCTTGTCCCGCTCGACCAGGGCGATCCCGCCCGTGGGCCCGACCCGCAGCGGGAAGCCCCAGCCGCGCCCGATGAATCCGCCGCCGCTCACATCGGGCCCCCGATCAGGACGTCGAACGCACCGCTGATGACGGGCGCTCCACAGGTCGTCTTGTCGCCCATCCGGGCCGCGGGCAGCCCGCCGATCAGCACCGCGCCGCCGATCGCGGCGGCCGGGTTGGGCATGATCACGTTGCCGGGCCCGAGTGCCGCGTGCGGGGGGACGACGCACCCGTGCAGGCTCCCGGTGACGGCCGCGGGCCGGCCGCCGATGAGTACGGTGGCCACGGCCACCGCACCGGGGGGCGGGGTGCCGATGAGACCGCCGTGGGCGGTGCTGTCGCCCGTGCGGGCTGCGGGGGGCATGGCCGGGGTTCTCCTAGCTGTGGAAAGGGACTTCAGGGGTGGGATGTGCGTCGGGCGGTCAGTTGATCCTGATGAGCTTGGCCCTGAGGACCGCGAGCAGGCCGCCGTCGACCGTGACCCCCGTCTTGCCGTTGACGGTCACCGAGCGGCCCTTGATGTTCACGTCGCCCGTGGCGCCGGCGTCGAGCGTGATGCCCGAGGCGGACAGCGTCACCGAGCTCAACTCCCTCGTGCCGCCCCGGGCTTTGACCGTCAGAGTGATCTCGCCCTTCTTCTCGTCGAGCATCACGTCGAGCCGTTTGTCGCCGCTGGCGATGCGCACCCCGGACGGGCCGCGCGGAGCGTCGAGCAGCTCCAGCCGGTTCCCCGAACGGGACACCAGGGACCGGCGGTTGACCTTGCCGCTCGTCGGATCGACCAACGGCACGTCGTGCGGCGAGGGCTTGTCGACCCCGTTGTAGAGCCCGCCGAGCACATACGGGCTGTCCAGCAGCCCCTGCTCGAACCCGACCAGCACCTCGTCGTTCACCTCGGGGCTGAACACCCCGCCGCCGCCCTGGCCGCCCCACTGCACGGTGCGGACCCAGTCGGTGACGTACGTGTCGTCGAGCCAGGGGAACTTCAGCCGCACCCAGCCGCGTTGCCCCCGGCCCTCCTCGCGGATGTCGGTGACCACCCCGATCGCCAGGCCCGGCATGCGCGGGCCGCGCGAGGGCGCGTTCCCGCCCGCGGTCAGCCCCGACAGCGACCGGTCCGGCGACGCGCTGACGATCACCGTCGTGCGGTAGCCGGTGTCCGGTTCGAGGACGTGGTGCGCGGCGGTGGCGGTGTAGCGGCCGGAGAACGCGGGCCCCACGTTGCCGAGCGCCACCGGCACGCCCGCCCGCAGCTTGGGGTTCCCGTACGCGACCGCCTCGACCTCCCCGAAGCCGGAACTGACCGACGCGGCGAGCGCCCCGGCCACGGCCCGGGTCTCCGCCTGCGTGCGGTACGGGGTGTCGGCGATCGTCGTCCGGGATTTCCCCCCGAACATCCTGGCCGCCGTCGACGGGCTCATCCCCGGGGTGACGGTGTCGCTGCGGACGGACTGCTGCCGGGCCACCAGCCGGGTCTTGGTGTCGACGTTCCAGCCGCGCACCTCCACGCTGTCCGCCCCGTCCGCCCCGGTCAGCACGGCGCGCAGGGCCAGCAGGTTGTTCCCGTACTCCAGGACCATCGGGTCGCGCGTGGCGGACGTCGAGGGCGAGGGGGCCGAGGAGGCCGGGTCCGGCTTGGTGAACTGCAACCGGCCCTTGTCGTCCACCCGCACGGTGGCCCCGCTCTCGGCCGCGAGGTGCTGGAGGAACTCCCAGTCCGACACGTTCGGCTGGGTCAGCTGCTTGTACGTGATCGACGCGGCCTCGACCTTCCCGCAGGGGAGCCCCGCTCCGGCGGCGACCTTGCGGACGATGTCCGCCGTCTTCATGTTCCGGTACGCCACCACCTTCCGGCCGCGCTGGAGCCGGTGCGCCTTGGAGAACGCCCGGACGACGGTGAACGATCCGGTGGTGTCGGTGTCCAGCTCGATCGCGGTGACCTCCCCGGTGAACAGCCGCTCGCGGGCCCGGTCCTTCACGGTGTTCACCGAGATCTTCAGCGGGGTGCCCATGCCGATGCCGGTCTTGGCGAGGAAGGTGTGGTCGGGGTCCCGGTACATCAGGACGGCGGTGTCCGGCAGACCCACGTTCTCGTCGACCACACAGCTCACCAGCTGGGTGGCCCAGGCCGCGGGCAGCTCGGCGGGCGCCTCGACGATCGGGTCGGCGGCGAACGAACGGCCCGTGGCTTCCTTCCCGCTCATCGGCCCTCCTCCGCCAACCGGTCTTCCCGCCCGGGCACCAGCAGTTCCCGGCCGGGCGTCAACGTCATCGGGTCGTCGATGTCGTTGGCGCGGGCGATGGTGCGCCAGGCGGTGGCGTCGCCGTACTCCCGCCAGGCCAGCAGCGGCAGGCTGTCCCCGGCCACCACCCGATGCGTGTGCCGCGCCTCCTTCGAACCGGAGGTGGGGTTCTGGCCGGCCTGGCCGACGCTCGCCTCCTCGATCGACAGGGAGCAGGTGGCGCGCAGCGGCTTCCCGTCGACGTCGAACAGGGTGTAGGAGACCGAGAGGTTGGAGAGCACCCCGTCGAACGAGGTCGTCTTCGACGTCCCCCAGTCGAACCGCACCCAGGGGCTGGCGGGCGTCTTGCGGGCCAGGCTCTTGGAGGTGGGGACACACGCGGTCATCAACTGCTCCACCGCCTTCTCCACGGAGTTGTCGTGGGTGGCGGTCGCGTCGAGGAACACCTCCAGCGACAGGGCCCGGGGCCCGCTGCCGACGAACTCGGGCAGCGCGGACTGCCCGGCCATCCGGGACGGCGTGCGCCGCCACTCGGTGCTCTTGCTCAGCGACAGCTGCGCGGGGTTGAACTGCAACGTGAGGCGGGCGAGCGTGCCGCCGGGCTTGGCGCCGACCGTCGACGGCGGCTCCATGATGGTCAGCTGGGCACGGGCGCGGCTCGCGCGGAGAGCGGGTGACATGGCGTTCCTCCTTCCTGTGTCCTGTCCTGTGTCCTGGTCCTGTACGGGGCCCCGCAGCGGGCGGTCAGGAGGGCTCCAGACCCTCGTGCGCGATCTCCAGCGTCTCGATCGCCGCCTGTGAGTTGGCCGGATCGAAGGACGGCCCCTGCCAGCGCACCGGCACGATGCCGTGGACCTGCCAGCTGATGATCCGGCTGAGGTCGGGGCGCAACGCCACGATCTCGCCGTCCTTGGGCTCGACCCGCTGGATCGTCTCGTTCAGCCAGCGGGCGATCTTCATCGTGTCGGCGGTCACCGGGCGGGTCAGCGTGATGTTCGTCCAGGTGATGCGCCCCGGCAGCTGCCAGGTGAACCCGTTGTTGCCGCCCTCGGCGTACGTCTCCATCTCCACCTCGGCGCCCAGGCCCGAGCAGGTGTGGAACGCGCCCAGGTCGCTGCCGCCGATCGCGAGCTTGAAGAACACGCTCGTCGCGAAGATGTTGTCCGTCATGTGTCTCTCGTCTTCTCTGCTTCTCAGCTGTCACTCGTGGAGGCGGGGGCGTGCCCGGGCGGCCGGAGCCGTCAGCGGCGGCCGTCGTGCAGCCGCCCACTGCGTTCCCGGCCCCGGCGCAGATCGGCGCGGATGAGCCGGCTCACCGGGTCGAGCAGTCGGCGGGCCAGCTCCTCGATCTCCGCTCCGCTCAGCCGGTTCGCCGGAGCCGCGTCGGGGGCGCCCTCGGCCCCGGCCGCCGGTCCCGTCCGCTGCACGGCGGGCTTCGCCGGGGCGGCCTGCACGGGGACCCCGGTGATCCCGGCGTTCGCCGCCGCCCGCTGGACCGCCTGCGCCCGGGTCTCCGGACGGCCCGCTCCGGCGCTCGGCGCGGACGCGCGGGCCGGCAACCGTACGGCGGGGGGCGGCGGCGGACCGCCGGAAGCGGCACCCGTGGCGGGGGCCGGCGGGCCGGCGGTGTCAGGTCCCCCCGGCAGCGCCGACCGCTGTACGGGTACGGCGTCCGCCGACCGGGCGGCGGCGGGCGGATGCGGCCGGACCACGGGAACGGGGCGCGGGGCGGGGGCGATGCGGGCGGCGGTCGTGGGCTCGGGGGCTGCCGACGGTGTCTCCGGCCGGGGGGAGTGGACGCGCGGGAGCGGCCCGGCCGGAGCGCCCGGAGCGGTGACGACGCGCTGCACGACAGGGGCCGGGCCCGGGGCCGGGGCAGAGGCGTGAGCGGGTGCGGGGGCCTGTCCGGCGGCCGGAGGCTCGACGGGCCGCTGCCGCTGTGCGCCGGAAAGTCCGGGTGCGGGCGTCGTTGCAGCGCGTCCGGGCCGTCGGACGAGGCGCTGGAGTACGCCCCCGGTGGACGCTCCGGCTCCGGCGGGTGCGGCGTCGGCGGCCTTCGGGGCGCGGCCGGGTTCGCGCCCGACGCTCCGACCGGTGGGCGCTGCGCCGGGGGCCGGGGCTCCGGCGGAGGAGCTGCTCCGGGGGGCGGGGCGCGCGGCAGCCGAGCGCTGGACCACCGCGCCCGCCGTCGTACCGGAGGAAGCCGACGGTCCGGCGCCGGAGACCGGCCCTCCTCCTGCGGTAGGCCCGGTGTAGGCGTTCGGCTGCCGTACGTCGCGCCGCCAGGTCGCCGCCACGACCGGGCGCGCGGTGCCGCCGCCGGCCGCGGTCGCCGGAGATGCCGAAAACCCCTCGGCGGAACCGGTGTTCACCGTCAGAGCGCGGCTCGGGAGCAGGGTCCGCGAGCGCCGGATCGCCGGGGGCGGGGCCAGAACGCCGGGGCCGGAGCCCTGGATCGGCGTACGGGGCCGGTCGACCGGCCGGATGCGTACCGGGGCGGCGGGAGCGGCGGAGACCGACCCCGTACGCGTACCGGCGGCACCACCGGGGGCCGCCGCGCGCTGGACGGGGGCGGCTCCGGGCGCGGAAGAGGGCGTGGCGCCGGCAGGTGCGGCAGGCGGTGCGGCAGCCTGCCGTACGGGCATGGCGGAGGGCCCGTCCGGCAGAACCGGTGCGGGGGCCGGGGCGGCGGGGCCGGAGGCGGTCGCCGGTCCCTGGCCCGGGGCCCGGCCGGTGTCCGGCCGCATTCCGGCGGAGCGACGGTCGCCGAGCAGCGGCGCGTCGCCGCCGAGTCGGGCGGTCGGCGGCAGCGCGGGAAGCGGCGTGCCGATACCGCCCCGCGCACGGGCTCGTGCGCCGCCGGAAGCGTCGGGCCCCGGGGCCGGTGCTCGCCGCACGGAGGGGGAGGGCTCGGACGACGGCGACGGTCCGGACGGCAGGGCACGCTCGACGCGGGGGGCCGGCTGGGACGAGGAAGGTGACGGGCCCGGCCGAGGCATGCGGTGGGTGGCATCCGGTGACGGCTGCCGCCGCGCCGGGGGCTTCGCCGGACCGGCCGAGGGAGTCGTGGGCGATGCGGGCGTGGCGGCCGGAGGGCTCGGGGGCTCCGACGCCTGGCGCTGGAGCACCGGCAGGTCGGCCGCAGGGTGCCCCGTCGAGGGGGCGGACGGGACGACGCCCGCCGGTTCTCCGGCACCGGCCGGCCTGGCTCCGGCGGGCATCTCGCGCAGCGGCTTGCCCAGGGCCGGGCGTACCACCTCGGCGGGGGACCTTCCGGGGGCACGGTCGAGAGACGGGCCGTCACGGTCCGGGGCGGCCGGGCCCGTACGGTCCGGACCGCTCCGCTTCTCGGACACGGCGCGCTGGACGGCTGACGGTGCGGACGGTGCGGTGGAGGCCGACGGGGCGGCCGTAGGGGAAGCCGCCGAGGGCGGGGAGACGGGCGTGGAAGGCACCAGCCCGGTGATCTGCCGCAGCGGCATCGCCGGACGCCGGGCGACGATCAGCGGCGGGGCGATCCGCTGCGGCCGCACGGCCGCCGGCCGCGAAAGCGGGCGGGCTGCGGCCAACTCCCCGCCGCCGAGCGTCGACCGCGTGGAAGGCGCGGAGGCGGTTCCCGAAGGCCCGGCCGAACCGGGCGGGGTTGACGGCGCGAAGGAGCCGGCCCCGGACGGTGACGCGGGCCGGGATGCGCCGGCCGATCCGGACGAGGATGCGGGCAGGGGCGCCTTCGCGTGCCCCGAGGAGGCCGCCGGGCCCGAAGCGTTCGCTGACGCCGACGTACCCGACGACGATCGGGCCCCGGACGGCGAACCGCCCGGCGACGATGACCGGGACGTGGACCCGGAATCACCCGACGACGTCCGGCTCGCGCGAGAGGCCGTCGCCCCACGCGCCCCGACCGACCGCTGGACCGGCGGCGAGGCGGGGCCCGACCGACCCGTCCCCGTATCCGCACCGCGTACGGCTTTCCTCCCCGCCGAGGCGGGCGGCAGATCCGATGTGGGCTCGGGGGACTCGGCGGGATCGTCGGCCCCCGGGGGCCGGACGGCGCGCAGCAGCAGCGGCCCGCCGGGGGAGGGCTGCGACGAGGTCCGCGCGGAGCCCGGGCGGGCGACGCCGTGGATGAGGCCGACCGGGGCCGACGGCAGTACGGAGTGGCCCAGTTCGCCGCCGAGGGCCGGGTTCTGCCAGGAGGCCAGCCGCGAGCGGAACCGCAGTCCGTCGCTCACACCGATCGAGGACCGGGCGACGGTCACCGACGCCGGGGCCACCCGCCGCCAGCCGCCGTCCCAGCCGCCGCCCCCGGCCTCGCCGGCCGAGGCACCGGAAGCGGAGGCGTCACCGGAACCGGCCGCGGCGGCCGGGACCGGAGCGGACACGGCGGCCCCGGCAGGTGCGTCGGCACGCTCGCCCCCGCCTGCGCTCCCGCCCACGCCCTCCGGTGAGGGAGTGCCGGACCGCTGCCGGTCCGTCCGGCGCAGCCAGTCCCCGAACCCCACACGATCACCCGCCTTCGTTGACGCGGGTGTTGATCCGCGCTATCTCCCGCACCCACTGCTGACGCTCCGCGTGGGTGAGGTCGAGAATGTCCTCACGCTGCCAATGGAAGTGGTAGGCGACGTACGCGATCTCCTCCCGCAGCCGGGGAAGCGCGTACGTCACGATTCCCCCAGGCGCCCACCCGAGAGGTCCACCTCGAACGACCCGTGGCACAGCGGGCAGGTCACCGCGGCATGCGTGTGGCCCTCGCTGTTGATCCGCCGGTAGAAGTCCTGGAGGAACGCCACGTCGGTCGCGTACATCCGCTCGACGATCCCGGCGTGGACGTCGGTGATCGGACCGAGCTGGGTGATCACCTGGCTCAGCAGGACCACGGACAGGTACGCCGGGTTCTCCTTCACCCGCAGGTCGATCTGCGGGCGCAGCTCGTCCCGGGCCGTCGCGAGCCGCATGGTGCCGCTCCGGTGCACCTGGCCCTCGTCGTCGACGTACCCGCGCGGCAGCTCGAAGGCGAACTCCGTCTGCAGCGTGTCTCGTTCACGCGGGCGGGCGGGAGCGGGCGCGGCGGTCTCCTCGCGCGCGGCGGGGGCCGCGGCGAGGTTGTCGAGGACTTCTTCGAGCCCGGCGCCCGGCGTAACGGTCCGGCGCCTCATTCGACCACGATCTCCTCGAAGGTGATGGTCACCGTCTCGGTCGCCGCGCTGGACTCGCCGGCCTTGAGGGAGGGGCCCTCCCACTTGGAGGCCCAGCCCTGCATCAGCTGGATGCGGCGGACGGTCTCACCGGTCGAGTCCTTGATCTCGATGGTGAGGTTCTGCCGGGCGGTGTCGACGGCCCCGTTGTTCAGGGTCTCCTTGATCCAGGTGGTGAACTCGCTGCTCTGGTCGAGCCCGCGGGTGATCGTCACCTCGCCCGCCTGTCGGGCGCCCGGCTGCTTGCGGATGATCTGCTTGCCCTCGGCGGTCACCTGACGGACCTCGACGACTTCTTCCTCGACGGTCATGCCGCTGATCTCCTGGATGGACTCCACGAGATAGCCGCCGAGCTGAACGCCGAAGACGTGGGTGGAAAGAGCGTCGCCCTCTGCCATGGCTGTGTGTCACCTGTTCCTGTCGTAAGGGAAAGTTGAGAGGTGCGGGGGGACCGCGCGGTCACTCGTCGACGAGGCTGGTGCTGTCCGAGAACTGCGAGAGCCGGAAGATCACGAACTCCGCGGGCTTCACCGGGGCCACCCCGATCTCGCAGACGACCTGACCGAGGTCGATCGACTCCTGCGGGTTGTTGCTCCGGTCGCACCGGACGTAGAACGCCTCCTCGGCCGTGCGGCCGAACAGCGCGCCGCGTCGCCACTCCTCGGTGAGGAACGCGGTGACGTTGCGCCGGATGCTCGACCACAGGCGGTCGTCGTTCGGCTCGAACACCACCCACTGGGTGCCCAGGAGGATCGACTCCTCCAGGTAGTTGAAGAGGCGGCGCACGTTCAGGTAGCGCCAGGCCGGGTCGGAGGAGAGGGTGCGCGCGCCCCAGATGCGGATGCCGCGGCCGGGGAAGGCGCGCACGCAGTTCACGCCGATGGGATTGAGGAGGTCCTGCTCGCCCTTGCTGAGCCGGATCTCCAGGTCCACCGCACCCCGGATGACCTCGTTGGCGGGGGCTTTGTGGACGCCGCGCTCGCCGTCGCTGCGCGCCCAGACACCGGCCACGTGACCGCTCGGCGGGACCAGGGAGTTGCGGCCGCTCGCCGGGTCGAAGACCTTGACCCACGGGTAGTAGAGGGCCGCGTAACGGGAGTCGTAACCGGCGTCCTCGTTGCGCCAGGTGCGGACCCGCTGGGCGTTCATGCCGGGAGGGGTGTCCAGGACGGCGACCCGGTCGCCCATCTGCTCGCAGTGCGAGATGACCGCGAGCTGCACGGTCTTGACGCCCTCGGCGTCGATGTCCCCGCGCTGGAAGGCGCTCATCAGGTCCGGGACGGCGACCATCGTGATCTCGTCGATCGCTTCGAGACCGGCGAACCCGGTCCGCGCGGAGGCGTCGCCGACGTACTCGGAGGCGTCCAGCCGGGCCACACCGGAGCCGGGCGCGCCCGCCGCCGCGGGGGCGAGGGCCACGGTCTGCTTCTCGGGGCGGCTCTGCGCCGTGCCGGGCTGCTCGGAGACCTGGACCAGCTTGGAGTCGCGAGCCTGGGTGACCAGGTAGCCCTTGACGTTCTTGCGGGTGGAGACGTCGTACGTCTCGGCCACCTTGCCGGCCTGGCGGACCAGCAGCCGGAAACGGTCCTCCGGGGGGTTCTCGCCCTCGGCGTCGGCGATCTCCACGGAGAGGTCGGCGCCCGCGCCGGGCTTGGCGGCGACCAGGAACCCGCCGAGCGCGACGGGTGCGGGGGCCTGGACGACCGCACCCCGGCCCGTACCCTCCGCGCCCTGGGCGGGACCGCCGATGCGCACGATGTAGGCCGCGCCGCCGCCGTTGGCGAAGAAGCCGTAGACGGCGTGCGCCAGATAGGTGTCGGCGGTGAACGCTCCGAACGTCTGGACGTACTGGTCCCAGTTGGTCACCAGCGTCGGCTGGTGGAAGGGACCCGTCCCGGCGAAGCCGACGAAGGCTGCGACCGCGGTGCCGACCCCTTCGATGGGCCGTGCTCCGGACTGCACCTCCTCCACGTAAACACCGGGGGTGAGGTACGACGGCATGCTCGCTCCTTCTGGACGGTCACTCGATCACCGCCCAGTCTTGACCGGCCGCCCGGGCGGGGACCAGGCCCGGGAGTCCTCGACACAGGGCAACGAAACTGCCCTTTCCGGGCCCTCGTACGCCGCGTGGCACTGCCCTGGGCGGTTCGCTCGGAACGTGCGCCCTATTCGCGGTCGCCGCCGCGCAATCCGCCCGCCCACATGAAGAGATCGAGAACACCGTGTTACGGAACAGCTCGACCCCGTCGCCCGGGCCGGGGGATTGACGGAAAGGCCCGACGGCGCGCCGGGGACCCCATGTGTTCGGTATCTCTTTTTCCCGGTAAACCCCCGATGGCCGATATCCGTCCGGGGGTGCCGGGGAAACGTTCCCAGGTGATGTGATTCGGCCAGAATGCGCCGAGAAGGCAGGTGGATTCGGTCGGGTTCGGATGCGGGAAACGGGCGCGAACACGCTCCGAACGGGCGCACCTCGACCTTCACCGAACCGTCAGAACTGGTCCTGAGCTGGCCCGTTCGTGCCCGCGGCCACCGGAAGCGGATATTCTTCCGGTGCTGTCGCCGCCGCGGGCGACCGAACTGCTCGAGACCTCTGGTGTATCCGGGAGGGCGAATCCGCCATCGCCCGGCACGCCGGGTTTCCTCTCGGCAGGGTTTCTGCTGTTGTCTCGTCGAGAGGTGAAGCAGAGCGCTGGGCGTCGCTGTTTCTATGGTGTTTCTATCGTGCGAGATCGCTCAGGACGCCGCTGACATTCAGAACCTGATGGCACCCGGAAGCCTGTGTCCCGGTGGCCGGAGTGCCGGGCTTGGCACAGGTGACGGACGCGGTGACGGTGGCGTTCTCCGGAACCTGAATGGGGGTGACCCAGTGGTAGTCCTGGTTGCGGAAGGTCTCCAGAGCGATCGTCGTGATCTTGCGCTCTCCGAAGGAGATCGTCACGACGCCTTCGTCGCCCTGGAAGTTCGCCACCACGATGTCGGTGACGCCGAACACCTTCCCGGCCGGCACCTTGTAGGCGCCCTCTTCCGTGGCCCCCGCCCGGGTCTGCACGTCGATGGTCTCGGACGCCTGCTGGCCCCCTCCACCGGCCCCGCCGTTGCCGCCGCCCCCGCCGCCCGGGCCGGAACCGCCGCCACCCGGTCCCTTTCCGTCCGGACCGGTTCCCTCTCCCTGACCGCCTGCCGGATTCTCCGCACCGCCGGGCGGGGCCGACCCCTGCTCCTTGCCCCGCTCGGTCTCCTCCTGCGCGGCCTTCGCCCCGGCCTGTTTGGCCGTGCTCTGCACCGCGGGCCGCACCAGGGCGAACCATGCGAGCAGCAGCGCCAGCAGCGCCGCCAGCACGATCAGCAACCACTTGGGCAGCACGGGTATCTGGGCGAACTCCCCGGGCAGCGGCTCGGATCCACCGGCCGGCTCGACCTCGGCCTCGGCGGCCTCGGACTCGGCGTCCGCTTCGGCGGCCTCGGACGCCAGGACCTCGAACGGCCAGGTGACGGGCTCGCCGAACCAGATCAGCTTCCTGGCCCGGACCTTCAGCCGGACCTCCGCCGACTCGCCCGGCTCCAGCCGCTTCCTGTCCGGTGCGAAGGCGAGGCGCAGATCCTCCCCGTCCTGCCTGCCCGCGAGGGCCACGTCGACCGGGGTGTTCCCCCTGTTCTGCACGGCGGTACGGAAACGGGCGCCCAGCCAGCCCCGGCGGCGGCGCGGCTCCAGCTCGGTGCGGAGCTCGTGGAAGGGCTCCACGGTCACCGTGGACTCGGGAACCACCACCGACTCGGGCCGCTCCGCGGGCAGCACCCGTACAGCCAGGGGGGTTTCGCCCGCCCGGACCTCGTGGGAGCGGGGCGGGGCGAAGGTGAGGGTCACCGTCTCGGAGGTGCCCGGGTACAGCGACACACGCGCCGGCTCGACGGTGGTCCAGGCCGCGCAGTCGCCGACCACTTCGAGGGTGTAGGCCTCGACGATGTCGCCGTCGTTGCGCACGGTCAGGGTGGTCGTCGCGGTACCGCCCGGCGACACCGTCACCGTGGGGCTTTCGAGTTCGGCAGATGTGGTCACTCTGCGACGGTAGGCCGCCCGCACCGCTCGGCAGCAGAGACGCGAGGGCAACAGGCGGGCAGGGGTGGTGCCCCGCGGGCCCACCGGGACGATGTCCCCGCGCCCCCTCCGCGGGCCCGCGCGCCCTGCCCCGACCGGCGAAGAGGCGATACGAGCACCAGCAGGCATATCGGGCTGAAGTATCTGAGGAAGACGGGCACGGAACGATGACGACGATCACGGACACGACGACGACCAGCACGACTGCACGCGGGCAGTCCCGCAGGCCCGACGCGGCGGACCGCCGCACGGCCGGCCCCGGGGGAGCGCCCGGGGCCAGGGTCTCCGTAGCGGTGTACGCGGAGGACCTGATCCTGCAGACCGGAATGATCCACCAACTGCGCGTGCGCCCCGAGATAGAACTGCTGCCGGAGGCCGAGGCGGACCGGGCACAGGTCTCCCTGGTCGTGGTGGACACGGTGGGCGAGTCCACCGTCCAGCTCCTGCACCGCCTCCAGCGCAACACCTCCACCCGTACCGGACTGGTCGTCGGGTTCTTCGAGTCGGGCGCCCTCCAGACCATGATCGAGTGCGGGGTCGCCGCCGTCCTCCGGCGCGGCGAGGCCGACCAGGACCGGCTCGTCCACCTGGTGCGCGCGATGGCCAACGGCGAAGGCGTCCTGCCGGGCGATCTGCTCGGCAAGCTCCTCGACCACGTCAGCTCCCTCCAGCGGACGGTCCTCGACCCTCGCGGGCTCACCCTGTCCACGCTCACCGCGCGCGAGGCGGAGATGATCCGGCTGGTCTCGGAGGGCTGCGACACCGCGGAGATCGCCCGGAAGACCTCGTACTCGGAACGCACCGTCAAGAACGTGCTGCACGAGGTCGCGACCCGCCTGGAGCTGCGCAACCGGGCCCACGCGGTGGGTTACGCGATGCGGCACGGGCTGATCTGAGGAACGGCCGGCCCGCGCCGGGCGGGACGGGGCGCCTGTGCGTCCGCCACGGCCCGGAGCGCCGGTCACCCGCCGCAAAGGGCAGCGGTCCCTTCCCCTGCTCCGGGTACTCGCGGCCTGTCCTTCGCCCCCGCGCGGGCGCGAAGCTGGCCGGTGGAGAGTCATCGACAGACTGTGAGGTGGGCCGTGACCGGCACTGCTGGCCCGGCGAAGCATTTCCGGCTGGGCCGACTGACCGGTGCGGTGGTGCTGTTGGCGCCGCTGCTGCTGGTCGGCTCGGCCGCCGCACCGGACGGGGCGGGCGAGGCCGTCGCCGCCGTGGCGGACGCCGACCCGGCCCAGGCGGGGCGCATCGCCTTCGCCGGCACCGAACACCGCAGCCTCGGGCGGGCGAACGACCAGGACACCACCGACCCGCTGTTCGGCGACGGGCCCGCCCACTACGACCAGGACCCCTCCGCCCGCGGTGACGTCCTGGTCTTCACCAGCCTGCGCGACAGCGCCGAGCCCCAGGTGTACGTGCGCGGCGCGGACGGGTCCGTTCGGCGTCTCACCACCGACCGGGACGCGGCCCGCCCCGAACTCTCCCCGGACGGACGGACCGTCGTCTTCGACTCCGCCGAGCCCGGACCCGGCGAAGCGGTCCAGCGCGACCTGTGGTCGGTCGGCGTCGACGGCTCGAACCTGCGGCGGCTCACCGACACCGCCGACAACGAGGAGTCCCCGACCTGGTCCCCGGACGGCACGCGGATCGCGTACGCCGGCGACGGCGACGCCGTGCTCGGATGGCAGATATACGTGCGGGACGTCGCCGGCGGCCCGCAGACCCGGATCAGCGACGCAGCGGCCGGCGATGCCACCGAGCCGTCCTGGAACCCGGGCGCCGACCCCGCCGACCGGAACATCGTCGCGTACACCCTCACCACCAACCCCGACCCGAACGTCGACGACGGCACCGAACTGCGCGCCACCGAGGGCCTCGGCACCGACCGGCCGCTGCTGGCCGGCGGGCACGCCGAGTGGGGCACTCGCTCCGCCTCCTGGCTGCCCGACGGCAAGAACGTCGTCTTCCTCAGCCCGTACCACACCTGCGGCTGCGACGACTTCGACCACGTCTACCGGGTGACCGCCTTCGACGGCAACCCGCCGGAACAACTGGTCAACGAGAACCGCGAGGTCGGGCCGCCCACCTGGTTCCCCCCGGCCGGGACCGTCGTCGTCCCCCGCATCACCCCGGACCCCGAGACCGTCAAGAAGCCGGACGAGCTGCTGGCCGCCGCGCAGATCGTGACGCTCCAGGACGTGCGCCAGGACGGCTCCGACCCCCGCGACCTGGGTCTCGCGATCCTCAAGGAGGACCCGGCGGCGCGCACCAACGACGACGCCGCCGTGGACCCCCTGTTCAACCCGGGCGCGGGCTACGACCCGTGGACCGAGCGGCAGAGCTACACCCCCGACGGCCGCCGCATCGTCGTCACCCGCTTCGAGGACACCGACGCCGGACGGATCGAGCGGATCTGGATGACCGACGCCGACGGGAGCAACGCGGCGGAGCTGCCGCTCGCCGGACGCGGCGCGAACGACTGGGACACCGACCCCGCCTTCTCGCCCGACGGCACCAAGCTCGTGTTCACCCGCACCTCGCCCGGCGGCACCGGCGACGCGGCGGGCCCGAGCCGGATCCTCATCGCCGACGTCGCCAGCGGCGAGATCCTCGACGAGGTCCGGCCGCCCGCGGGCCAGCAGGCGGGCGGCGACGCCCAGCCCACCTGGTCCTCCGACGGGGCCAACCTCGCCTTCACGCGTAACCAGACCATCAACGGCAACGGCGGCAACAAGCACATCTGGGTCGCGCCGGTCGCCGACCTCGGCAGCCAGCGGGACCTGAGCGCCACCATCTGCCCCGGCGCCTGCGAGGTCATCGACGACAGCCCCGCGTTCTCCCCGGACGGTCTGAAGGTCGCCTTCAACCGCAAGGACGGCGGCGGCCGGGTCAACCAGCAGGCCGGCGTCCTCGTCAAGCCCTTGAGCGGTGGCGGCTGCCGGGTCGTGCTGCCCTCCGTCCAGAAGGACAACCCGGCCGGCTGCGACCTGCCCATCCCCGACACCACCGCGACCGGCCCCCACCAGCCCCGCGACGTGGCCTGGACCCCCGGCGGCGACAAGCTCGTCTTCACCGCGCGCCGGGAACTCGCCCCGAACTCCATGGAGCAGCTCTCCGTCCTCGACATCGCCTCCGGCGACCTGGCTCCCGTCGACAACGCGCACGCCGGACGGCAGAAGGAGCCCGCCCTCCAGCAGTCCGTCGACCTCTCGCTGACCGCGCCACCCACCCAGCCCGCCGTGGAGGTCGGCTCCGACACCGAGGTGACCATCACCGTCGCCAACCGGGGGCCCGCCCCCTCGCCCGGCACCACCCTCACCGTCGACGCCCCGCCCGGCGTACGGCTGGAGGAGCTGACCACCGACGCCGGAACCTGCGCCCCCGCCACCCCCCAGTGCGCCCTCGGCATCGTGCCGCCCGGCGCCGACGTGGAGATCACCGCCCGGCTGACCGGCGTCACCACCGGCATCCAGCGCGTCAACTGGTCCGTCACCGGGGCCGTCATCGACCCCAACCCCACGGACAACGCCACCGGCACGATCGTCCCGGTCGAGGACGCCCCGCCGCCGACCCCGCCCCCGCCGTCCCCGACCCCTCCTCCGACGACCCCGGCGCCCACCCCGCCGCCCACGACCACCCCGCCTCCGCCGCCGGCCCCGGCGCCCCCGCCTGTCTCTTATACACATCTAGATGTGTATAAGAGACAGGCCCACCCCGCCGCCCACGACCACCCCGCCTCCGCCGCCGGCCCCGGCGCCCCCGCCGCCCGCGCCCGAGGCCGGACCCGCCGTCATCGTGCGGGCCCAGCCCAGCCCCGGCTATGTCGGCGGCAAGGTCGTGGTGACGTACACCGTGCGCAACGGGAGGAACGCCCTGGCCACCGGCCTCCGGCTGGACCTCGGGCTGCCCCGGGGCATCCCCGCCGGAGCGCTCCCGGCGGGATGCACCGCCCGGGCCTGCACGCTCCCCGACCTCACGCCCCAGGCGTCCGCGGTCATCAGCGTCGTCCTCTCGCCCGACCGGGCGCTCCGTACGACGATCACCGCGTCGCTCACCACCACCGGCACCGACGCCGACCTCCGCGACAACGTCGACCGGATCCCGCTGCGCATCCTCCAGCCCCGCATCGTCGCGGTGCCGAAGGTCGGCAAGCCCGGCTTCGTCACCTCCGTACGCGGCAAGGACTTCCCGCCCGGCGCGCCCGTAACCCTCAGCTGGAAGCCCGGGATCACCGCCGCCGCGGCCCCGACCCGGCCGCTGGGCGACGGCACGTTCATCGCCCAGCTCCTCATCCTGGCCAAGGACCGGACCGGGCCGCGCGTCATCACCGCGAAGGGCCCCGGCTTCAGCCCCGTGAAGACGGACTTCCTCGTGGTGCTCGGCACGATCACCCCGCCCGACGAGGTGATCCGCCGATGATCCACGAAGTCGACGAAGGGATCCGGCTGCTGCTCGCCGAGTCCGGTCTGGAGGACAGCGGCGTCGACCTGGTCTTCGACGCCCCGACGAAGGACTGGTCCGCCCGCCGCAACGCCCCGACCATCAGTGTCTTCCTGCACGGCATCCGCGAGGACGCCGGCCGGCGGCGCACCGGCACGGCGGAGACGCACGACGGGGAGGGCGTCGTCATCGGGTGGCGGACCCCGCCGCGCTGGTTCGAGCTGACCTATCTGGTCACCGCCTGGACCAACCGCCCGCAGGACGAACACCGCCTTCTCTCCGAGGTGTTGCGCACCCTCGTCCGCTCCGACGTGCTCCCCGCCCGGATGCACACCGGCAGCCTCGCCGAACTCGGACTGACCGTGGAGCTGGAGGCGGCGGGCCCCGGAGCCGGCGGCCCGTCCGCCTCCGACGTCTGGTCCGCCCTCGGCGGCGAGCTGAAGGCCGCCATCGACCTCCGGGTCATCGCACCGCTGGCCGGCGAACGCACCGCCGCGGGGCCGCCGGTCACCGAGGGCCTCGTCATGAAGGCCGCACCGCACCTGGACGGCGACGACGAGGGCCCCGGCCGCCGGCTGCGCTACGACGGAGCGACCGACCCGGGCGGGCAGGGCTTCGCCGCACCCCGGGAGCGACGACTGCCGCCCGGCCGACGCAAGCGGGGGAACGCCGCACGATGACCCTGGCACCCCAACAGCACGACGGAAACGGCACGTTGACCGACGTCGAGGAACTCTGGGAGCGGCTCGGCCGCGTCGAACAACGGGTCCGGGAAGCCGTCGCGGCCCGCCGGGCCGCCGACCCGGATCCCGATGACCCCTACCGGGGCCAGTACCTCACCCCCGAGGGCGCGGCCCGCATCCTGGAGACCCGCGACGCGTTCGCGCCCGTACCGGCGTACGGGGACGGGGCGCCGTCAGCCGCGGAAGGGGGCAGGCTCGGCCGACTGGCCGAACGCTTCGGCCTCACCCCGCCGGACGTCGAACTCCTGCTGGTCGCCCTCGCCCCGGACATCGACACCCGGTTCGAGCGGCTGTACGGCTATCTCAACGACGACCTCACCCGCCGCCGGCCCACCATCGGTCTGGCCCTGGAACTCTGCGAGCTGCCCGCCGCCGGCTCCGGCCGCTTCCGGTTCTCCCCGGCCGCGCCGCTCGTCGCGGGTGGCCTGCTGGAGATCGCCGAGCCCGAACGTCCCTTTCTGTCAAGGCTGTTGAGGGTCCCGGACCGAGTCGCTGCGCACCTCATCGGCGACGACGAGACCGACGGCCGGCTGCGCGGGATCGTCCGGGAGGCCGAGCAGACGGCGGAGCCGGACGAGCGGCCCGAGGTCCCCCGGGTCGCGGCCGCCCTCGGTACCGGCAGCGGCCTGGTGCACCTGCTCGACCGGGGCGGCGACCCGCACGGCCTCGCGGTCGACGCACTGCACGCCGCAGGACGTCGCCCGCTCGTCGTCGACATCGCCGCCCTCGCCGCCGCACCCGAACCGGCCCCGCTCGTCAGGGCGTTGGCGACCGAGGCCCGGCTCGGCCGGGCCGGGGTGGTCCTCGGCCCGCTCGAAACGCTCGCCCCCGAACGCCCCGAAGGGGCCCGGCTGCTCGGGTCCCTGTGCGCGGCGCTCGGCTCCACGCCCCTGATCGCGTACGGGAAGAAGAGCTGGGACCCGCTGTGGACCGCGGAGAGCCCGGTGCCCGTCAGCGTCCCGCCCCCCGGCCCCGACGGCATGGCGCGCCAGTGGCGGCGGGCGCTCGCCGACGCGGGCCGGTCGGTCGGCCTGTCC
>NTHE01000005.1 GCA_002551355.1 Streptomyces sp. man185
TGTCGAAGGTGCCGTCGAGGGTGGCGACCAGGGTGGCGTCGAGGGCGCTGTCGAAGGTGCCGTCGAGGGTGGCGACCAGGGTGGCGTCGAAGGTGCCGTCGAGGGTGGCGACCAGGGTGGCGTCGAAGGCGGTTCCGGCAACAACGGCGGTTCCGGCAACAACGGTGGCTCCGGCAACAACGGTGGCTCCGGCAACAACGGCGGTTCCGGCAACAACGGCGGCACCGGCAACAACGGTGGCACCAGCACCACCGGCACCTCGGGTGCTTCCGGTGGCGACCAGGGCGCGACCGGCACTTCCGGCTCCACCGGCGGTGGCGACGACGTCGGCTCCTGCACCGTCGACCTCGACGGCGCCGAGTGCACCGACAACACCGACACCGACAGCGTCGGCAACAAGCCGGTCGAGCAGAGCAAGGGCAAGGAAGAGCTCGCCGAGACCGGTGCGGCCGAGACGACCTTCCTGGTCATCGGCGCCGCGACGATGATCGCGGGCGGCATCGGCTTCCGCATCCTGCCGCGCCTCGTCGGCGGCGGTCGCACGGTCGCCTAGCTCCGCAGCCCGGTCCGAGCGGACCCCGGTGGACCGTACCGACGGGTAGCGGGCGCGAGTCAGGCCCCTGCGCGGCACGGCACGGCATGAAGAAGGGCCCGGGAGGGCGCACGACGCCTCCCGGGCCCTTCTGCGCGCCCGGACCGCTCAGGTGGCCGTACGCGTACGTCTGTCAGCCCCGACGGGGCGATGGAGATGATGAGGGGCGGTCCCGCAGGGCCGTGCGCGCCCGATCAGGCCGCTTGATGCGCCAGCAGCGCGAGCGCCGCCAGCAGTACCACCATCAGGGCGATCAGCATCGCCGGACTCATCCCGGCCAGCGGGCCCTGGCCCTGCTCCTCCAGCATCTGCTGCCGCACGGCACGGCAGACACGGCAACGGCCCTCGCTGACGGGGGACGCGCAGTTCGCGCACACCAGTCGGTCATAGGTCATGCGCATTCCTCCTCCCGCGCGGCGGAGCCGCTTGCCTGCGTTCTCTCCGCACAACGCTCACGGAAACGCAACCGTTCCCCCCACCACTGTGCCAGCTCGCGGCGTTTTCGGCGCGGCCCGCCGGACAAGGTCCGGCACGACCCGTTTCGTTCCGTAGGGTGATCCGCCATAAATCGCCCATTGCCGGACGCCGCCTGCACGCGTGAGCCCGGTTCGCGTATGGTCACGCTCACCTACTCCCGGCCGACCGTGGTGCATCCGTGATCCGATTCGACAACGTCTCCAAGACCTACCCGAAGCAGACCCGACCGGCTCTGCGCGATGTCTCGCTGGACATCGAGAAGGGTGAGTTCGTCTTCCTGGTGGGGTCCTCCGGCTCCGGCAAGTCGACCTTCATGCGACTGATCCTGCGCGAGGAGCGCGCCAGCACGGGCATGGTCCATGTGCTCGGCAAGGACCTCGCGCGGCTGTCCAACTGGAAGGTGCCGCAGATGCGCCGCCAGTTGGGGACGGTCTTCCAGGACTTCCGTCTGCTGCCCAACAAGACGGTCGCGGAGAACGTGGCCTTCGCGCAGGAGGTCATCGGCAAGCCCCGTGGTGAGATCCGCAAGGCCGTGCCCCAGGTCCTCGACCTCGTCGGCCTCGGCGGCAAGGAGGAGCGGATGCCCGGTGAGCTCTCCGGTGGTGAGCAGCAGCGTGTGGCCATCGCCCGCGCGTTCGTCAACCGCCCCATGCTGCTGATCGCGGACGAGCCGACCGGCAACCTCGACCCGCAGACCTCGGTGGGCATCATGAAGCTGCTGGACCGGATCAACCGGACCGGCACCACCGTGATCATGGCGACCCACGACCAGAACATCGTCGACCAGATGCGCAAGCGCGTCATCGAGCTCGAGCAGGGCCGTCTCGTACGCGACCAGGCACGCGGCGTCTACGGCTACCAGCACTGACCGAGGGGCTCCGGCCCCTCGTGCATTTCGAGCATCGAGCACTGAAAGGACGCCATGCGCGCCCAGTTCGTCCTGTCGGAGATCGGCGTCGGTCTCCGCCGCAACCTCACGATGACCTTCGCGGTCGTGGTCTCCGTCGCCCTCTCGCTCGCCCTGTTCGGCGGTGCGCTGCTGATGCGCGAGCAGGTCAGCACGATGAAGGACTACTGGTACGACAAGGTCAACGTCTCGATCTTCCTCTGCAACAAGAATGACGCCAAGGACATGCCCAAGTGCGCCAAGGGGGCTGTCACCAAGGAGCAGAAGGCGGAGATCAAGGCCGATCTGGAGAAGATGGACGCCGTCGAGACGGTCCACTTCGAGACGGTCGACGAGGCGTACAAGCACTACCAGGAGCAGTTCGGCGACTCCCCGATGGCGGGCAACATCACACCCGACCAGATGCAGGAGTCGTTCCGCGTGAAGCTGGACGACCCGCAGAAGTACAAGGTCGTCGCGACGGCCTTCGCCGGGCGGGACGGGGTGCAGTCCGTCCAGGACCAACGGTCCATCCTGGACAATCTCTTCGAGCTGATGAACGGCATGAACGTCGTCGCGATCTACGTGATGATCCTGATGCTGGTCATCGCGTTGATCCTGATCGTCAACACCGTGCGCGTCTCCGCGTTCAGCCGGAGACGTGAAACGGGCATCATGCGCCTCGTGGGGGCCTCCGGCTTCTACATCCAGGCCCCCTTCATCATGGAGGCGGCCGTCGCCGGCCTGATCGGCGGCGTGCTGGCCTGCGCCATGCTGCTCGGCGGGCGGTACTTCCTGATCGACGGCGGCCTCGCCCTCCAGGAGAAGCTGAACCTGATCAACTTCATCGGCTGGGACGCGGTCCTCACCAAGCTTCCGCTGGTGCTCGCGATCGGTCTGCTGATGCCGGCGATCGCCGCGCTCTTCGCGCTGCGCAAGTATCTGAAGGTATGACATACGCCTCCTGGGGCGCACGGGCGAGTGCCCGTGCGCCCCAGGAGGCTTGTCCTAGACTCGTCGCCATGTCGGGCTCTGCGCACCGCTTCGGGCCCCGCGGTCTTCGCCGCGGGGCGGCCCTGACATTGGTCTTCGGATGTGCTCTCGCCACCGCCGCCGCGACCGGTTCGCTGCCGCACGAGCCCGATCCCGCGAACGGCCCGCAGACCCGTGCCGTCTCCTCCACCGTCGCCCCGGTCGACCGCGACGAGATCGACGCCGCCGCCGCCGAGGCCGAGGCCGACGGGAAGTCCGTGAAGGACGCCGCCGAGGAGGTCGTCAGCCGCAGCGGGGACCGCTGGGGCGCGGTCTACGACCAGCGGGAGTACGAAGAGTTCGAGCAGGCGCTGGACGGCACCTACACCGGGGTCGGGCTCTCCGCCCGGCGCACCGCCCACGGTGACGTCACCGTCTCCCGCGTGCAGGCCGGCGGTCCCGCCGACCGGGCCGGCATCCGCGCCGGCGACCTGCTGCGCACCCTGGACGGCCGCGCGGTCGGCAAACGCCCCGTCGCGGAGGTCGTCGCGTTACTGCGCGGCGACGGTACGGGAGCGTCCGAGGGCAGCCGGGTGCGGCTCGGCCTGGTCCGGGAGGGTCGGAGCTGGACCGAGACCCTGGAGCGGGCCCGGCTGACCACCGAGGCGGTCACCGTGCGGCGGCTGGGCGCCGAGCCCGCCTCGGCGGTCCTGATCAAGGTCGCCGCCTTCACCAAGGGCGCGGGGGCCGACGTCCGGGACGCGGTCCGGGACGCCCCCGACGGGGCCGGGATACTGCTCGACCTGCGCGCCAACTCCGGCGGACTCGTCGCCGAGGCCGTCGTCGCCGCCTCCGCCTTCCTGGACGGCGGCCTGGTCGCCACGTACGACGTGCGCGGGGACCAGCACGCGCTGTACGCCGACCCGGGCGGTGACACGGACCGGCCGGTCGTCGTCCTGGTCGACGGCGGCACGATGAGCGCCGCCGAGCTGCTGACCGGCGCGCTCCAGGACCGGGGCCGCGCGGTCACCGTCGGCTCGCCGACCTTCGGCAAGGGTTCCGTGCAGATGCCCAGCAAGCTCCCGGGCGGCTCGGTGGCCGAGCTGACCGTCGGCCACTACCGCACTCCGGGCGGCCGCAACGTCGACGGCAGGGGCATCACACCCGACCTCGTGGTGCGCGAGAGGGCCCAGCAGCGGGCCGAGACGGTATTGAGTGGCCTCGGGGGTGGGTCGTAGTGCGAAAATGACCGCACTATGGCGAAGGAAAAAGACACCGGGCGCAAGATGATCGCGCAGAACAAGAAGGCGCGGCACGACTACACGATCCTCGACACCTACGAGTGCGGTCTCGTCCTCATGGGCACGGAGGTCAAGTCCCTGCGCATGGGACGGGCCTCCCTGGTCGACGGCTTCGTCCAGATCGACGACCACGAGGCGTGGCTCCACAACATCCACGTACCCGAGTACGTCCAGGGCACCTGGACCAACCACGCGGCCAAGCGGAAGCGCAAGCTGCTGCTGCACCGGGCCGAGATCGACAAGCTGGAGTCGAAGTCGCAGGAGACGGGCCACACCATCGTGCCGCTCGCGCTGTACTTCAAGGACGGCCGGGTCAAGGTCGAGATCGCGCTCGCGAAGGGCAAGAAGGAGTACGACAAGCGGCAGACTCTCCGCGAGAAGCAGGACACGAGGGAGACGAACCGCGCCATCTCGGCGGCCCGCCGGCGCCAGCGCAGCGCCTGAGGGACCCCGGCGGGGGAATACGCTGGCATCGTCCGGCGTTGGTCACGTACGATGGGCCGTGCACCTCAGCGAAGGTGCGCGTTTTGAAAACACCACATGGGGATGATCGGTTTCGACAGCGGATGTCGAAGCAGGGGAAGCGAGTCGAGGAAGCGGCAATGATCTCGTAAACCATATGTCGCAAACAATAATCGCCAATTCCAAGCGCGATTCCTCCGCCTTCGCCCTCGCTGCCTAATTAGCAGCTAAGCGAAGACTCTGCGGAGTGTCAGCCCGGGGGTGATCCCGACCCGGATCCTGGCATCAACTAGGGATCTAAACTTCTCGGCCCGGCCACGGGGCCGAGAAGGAAATCAAACAGTGGCTGGGCCTGTCGGAGGCTTGTTCGCGTGACCTCCGGGGCCGAGAAAAGCGTAGCGAACTGCACTCGGAGAAGCCCTGGTTCCGCACCGTTGGACGCGGGTTCGATTCCCGCCATCTCCACAATTCCCATGTAGGCCGCTGCCCCGCGAGTTCACTCGCGGGGCAGCGGCTTTTTCACGTCCGCCGCCACTGTCCACACCGGGCGCCCGCTCCCGCGATGACCAGGGCGAGGGCCGCAGCCGACATCGGGGCCGCGTAGCCGGGGACCGTCCCCGCGTGCTCGACCAGCCAGCCGCCCGTCGCCGCCCCGGCCGCCACCCCGCCCAGCAGCGCGGTCACCGAGAGGGTCATGCCCTCGTTCAACTGCTCCGGGCGCGTGGCCCGCTGGACCAGCGTCATGCCCGTGACCATGGTGGGCGCGGTCGCCGCCCCCGCCAGCAGCAGGCAGAGCGCCAGGACCGGCAGCGAGGCCGAGCCGGCGGCGGCCAGCAGCGGCAGGGCCATCAGCGCCGTCATCCCGGTCAGGCACAGCAGCAGCCTGCGGTGGACGTCCCGGGCCTGCCGCAGCGAACCGTAGACCAGACCCGCCGCGCACGAGCCCGCCGCCTGCAGCGCCAGGATCGCGCCCCCGGCATGCGCGATGGAAACCACCTCCAGCGCTCCGAACACCGCGCCCGTGGCGAGGAACACCGCCAGCAGCGCGGGCATCCCCGGTGTGCGCAGGGGCGAGGCCACCGTCGTCGTGCGGGGGGTGACCGGCGGCTCCGTGGCGCGCTGGGCCGCGAAGATCAGCACGCCGGTCATCAGGAGCACCGCGCCCACCAGCGTGCCCGCCTCCGGGAACAGCGCCCCGCAGAGCGTCGCGGCCAGCACCGGGCCCAGCATGAAGCACAGCTCGTCGGCGGCCTGCTCGAAGGAGTTCGCGGTGTGCAGGGCCGCCGGATCGCCCCGGTGCAGATGCGCCCAGCGGGCCCGCGACATCCCGCCGGTGTTCGGGGTCGTCGCGGTCGCGGCGTACGCGGCGAACAGGGTCCAGGCCGGTGCGTCGTGGTGCACGCACAGCACCAGGGCCAGCGAACCCAGCACGGCGAGCGCGGTGGCGGGCACGGCGACCCGCGCCTGCCCGAAGCGGTCCACGAGCCGGGCGGTGAAGGGCGCGACGACCGCCGTGGCGGCCAGTCCGGTCGCGGTGACGGCCCCCGCGAGGGCGTACGAGCCCCGGGACCCGGCGATCATGATGACCGCGCTGACGCTGAGCATCCCCATCGGCAGCCGGGCGATCAGATTGCCCGCCGTGAAGGCGCGGGCCCCGGGCGTCGCCAGCAGCCGGAGGTACGGGTTCGACGACCGCCGTCGCCCGGTGCTCCGGGGCGCGGAGCGCGGGGCCGCGACCAACTGGCTGCCGGTGACGGCGAACAGGGTCGTGGGCGGGGGTGCGGCGGCCCGGTCCGGGCGGGTGGCGAGGACGGGCCGGGGTGCGGTCTCCGGGCGAGCGGGAGGGGATATCGGCATACGGCCAAGGCTCGCCGTGCCCCGCCGCCCGGGTCCAACACCTTCTGCGCACCGATTCACCCGTCCGTGTTGTGAATGGGGCCCAGGCGGTAGATTCGCGGCGTGCCTCCCGCCGACACCGACCCCCGACTCCTGCGTGCCTTCCTCGCCGTCGCCGACGAGCTGCACTTCACCCGGGCCGCCGCCCGCCTCTTCGTCGCGCAGCAGGCACTGAGCCGGGACATCCGCCGGCTGGAACGCGAGCTGGGGGCCGAGCTGTTCGTCCGGACCACCCGGCAGGTCGCCCTCACCCCGGACGGCGAACGCCTGCTGCCGTACGCCCGCCGGGTGCTCGACGCGCACGCCGAACTCGCGGGGGCCTTCAGCGGCGGGCCCGCCCGGCCGCTGCTCGTCGACCTGAACAGTGACGGCGCCACCGCCGCCCGGGTGCTGGCGCGCGCCCGCGAACTGGTGCCCGAGTGCGAGCTGATGGCCCGCTTCGAGTCCGGGCTCACCTGGGCCGCCGCCGAGATCCTGGCCGGCCGACTCGACGCCTCCTTCGGCCGGGTCGCCGGACTGGCCCCGGCGGTGCGCGCGGGGCTCTCCACGCACCCCGTGCGGTACGAGCCGATGGCCCTGATGCTGCCGGTGTCTCACCCCCTCGCCGAGCGGGCGGTCGTCCCCCTGGCCGAGCTGTCCGGAGAGACCGTCTACGCGGGGGCCGGCAACGAGCGGACGCGGGAGTGGACCGGCCTCGCCGCATCGCTGTTCGCGGAGTGGGGCATCGTGATGGCCCCGCCCGTACCGCTCGCCGTGGGTGTGGCCGAATTTCAGCGGGTCATGTCGAAGGGGGGACACCCCGTGCTCGCCGTCGTCGACTTCCCGCCGCTGCCCGGGACGGTGCTGCGGCCGCTCGTCGATCCGATTCCGCTTTCGCCGCTGGCGCTGGTCTGGCGGAAGGGGCTGAGTCATCCCGGCGTAGACGCCCTACGCAACGCTACTGCCCAGTTGGCCCTTGCTGAGGGGTGGATGGTCCGGCCGTCCGGATCCTGGCTGCCCGAGACCGATCTGGCACTGATGCGTGACCATTCCTGATCAACTTCGTTCAGGGGCACTTGGGCGTCAATGCCGTGCGCTACCTTCATCGTCCGGGTGCATGGACGCCGGGTTCGTGGACGGGCGGGGGCCCAGTCCGACAGTAAAGAACCGGCCAATTTCCGTGCGCCTGATGCACTGAGTGGGGGATGGCTGCACCTGTGGACAATTGGCGTGAAAGCAAGAGAACCGGGCACACGCACGAGCCCAACGACGCGACGATCCAACTCGACGGACTGGGCCGTCAACTCACCGAACTGCCCGGGGAACCCGGCCCGCCGGACGGTTCCGACGGCCCCGTCTTCGTCGACGAGAGCGGCCGCCGCCGAAAGACCTACCGACGCCTCGGCTGGGCCCTGGCCACGGTCTGCGCCGGCTACGCCGTGACGCTGGTCCTCGCCGTCCTCGGCGGAAACTCCAGTGCCCCTTGGCTGCCCCTCTCCGGGCCCAAGGAAGAGGCGAAGGCGGAGCAGGTCGATGAGCTCCCCGAGCCCAGCGCCGAGGCCGATGACGGCGACCTGTCCGACGAGGCCCCGGAGCCGGGGCCCAGCGCCTCCGGCATCCCGGCGGCCGCCGCGTCCGGCGTCCCCGAGGGCGCCACTCCGTCGGCCACCTCCGTGATCGTTCCCGCCGGGGTGGCGGGCCGCCCCTCCGCATCCGCCTCCGCGGACCCGTCCCGTCCTGCCGGGCGCGGCAGCGCGGCCAAGGCCACGAAACCGGCCCCCACGACCTCGACCGCGAAACCGCCGGTCGACCCCCCGCCGCCGTCCCCGGAGCCGGAGCCGACCGACCCGACGGTCCCGCCCGCCGAGAACCCCGATCCGCCGGTGCAAGAAGAGAGCGCCCCGTAAATGAACTCCCCCGCCACGCGGGGCAGGAACGGCAAGGACGTCAGGAAGCGGAAGGCGTCACGCGGCCGGAGCCGGTTCAGGCTCCCCATGCGCTACCTCCTGCCGACGACCCTTCTCGTCGTCCTGCTCGCGATGCTGATGCTGCGCGGATACGTGCACAGCGAGATCCTCGCCGACCACCGGGTCCGCGACGCCGACCACCACCACACCCGGGTGCCGAAGGACATCCGCTCCGGCGGGCCCGTCATCGACGCCCGCTCCGGTGACGCGAAGACCCTGCGCATACCCGACCGGCGGATCGTCCTGACCTTCGACGACGGGCCCGACCCGGTGTGGACGCCGAAGGTGCTGGACAAGCTGAAGGAGTACGACGCCCACGGCGTCTTCTTCGTCACCGGCACCATGGCCGCCCGCCACCCCGACCTGGTCCGGCGGATCGTCGACGACGGCCACGAGCTCGGCCTCCACACCTTCAACCACCCCGATCTCTCCTACCAGTCCACCGAGCGCATCGACTGGGAGCTGTCGCAGAACCAACTGGCGCTGGCGGGCGCGGCCGGCATCCGCACCTCGATCTTCCGGCCGCCGTACTCCTCCTTCTCGCACGCCATGGACAACACGTCCTGGCCGGTCGCGGAGTACATCGGCAGCCGCGGCTACCTCACCGTCGTCACCGACACCGACAGCCAGGACTGGAAGCGCCCCGGGGCCCGCGCCATCGTCGAACGGGCCACGCCGAAGGACGGCGAGGGCGCGATCGTCCTGATGCACGACTCCGGCGGCGACCGCTCGCAGACCGTGGCCGCGCTCGACACCCTGCTGCCCGACCTCAAGGAGCGGGGCTACACCTTCACCCGCCTCACCACGGCCCTGGACGCCCCCAGCGCGCACACCCAGGTCACCGGGGCCGCGCTGTGGAAGGGCAAGGCGTTCGTCTCCGCCGTCGCCGTGTCCGAGCGGATCACCGGCGTGCTGGTCGTCGGGCTGGCCGTCATCGGCGTCCTGGTCCTCGCCCGCTTCGGCCTGATGCTGCTGCTCTCCTTCCTGCACGCCCGCAAGGTGCGCCGCCGGGACTTCCGTTGGGGGGAACCTCTCAGCCGCCCGGTCTCCGTCCTGGTCCCCGCGTACAACGAACGCGAGTGCATCGAGGCGACCGTGCGCTCCCTGGTCGCCGGCGACCACCCGATCGAGATCATCGTCATCGACGACGGCTCCACCGACGGCACCGCCGACCTCGTCGAGGCCATGCGGCTGCCCCGCGTACGCGTCGTGCGCCAGCAGAACGCCGGCAAGCCCGCCGCCCTCAACAACGGCATCCGGCAAGCCCGTTACGACATCGTCGTGATGATGGACGGCGACACCGTCTTCGAGCCGGCCACGGTCCGCGAGCTGGTCCAGCCCTTCGCCGACCCCCGGGTCGGAGCCGTCGCGGGCAACGCCAAGGTCGGCAACCGCGATTCCCTCATCGGCGCCTGGCAGCACATCGAGTACGTGATGGGCTTCAACCTCGACCGCCGGATGTACGACGTGCTCGGCTGCATGCCCACCATCCCCGGGGCCGTCGGGGCGTTCCGCCGCGAAGCCCTGGAGCGGGTCGGCGGGATGAGCGAGGACACCCTCGCCGAGGACACCGACGTCACCATGGCCCTGCACCGGGACGGCTGGCGCGTGGTCTACGCGGAGAACGCCCGCGCCTGGACCGAGGCCCCGGAGTCCGTGCAGCAGCTCTGGTCGCAACGCTACCGGTGGAGTTACGGCACCATGCAGGCCATCTGGAAGCACCGTCGCGCGGTCATCGAACGCGGACCCTCGGGCCGCTTCGGGCGGGTCGGGCTGCCGTTCGTCTCCCTGTTCATGGTCGTCGCCCCGCTGCTCGCGCCGCTCATCGACGTGTTCCTGCTGTACGGACTCGTCTTCGGCCCGACCGGCAGGACGGTCGCCGCCTGGTTCGGTGTGCTGCTCGTCCAGGCGGTCTGCGCCGCGTACGCGTTCCGGCTGGACAAGGAACGCATGACGCACCTGCTCTCCCTGCCGCTCCAGCAGATCCTCTACCGCCAGCTCATGTACGTCGTGCTGCTCCAGTCCTGGATCACCGCGCTCACCGGCGGCCGGCTGCGCTGGCAGAAGCTGCGCCGCACGGGTGCGGTGGAGGCCCCCGGCGGCATCTCCGCCCAGCGCCCGAGACCGGCCGCCGTCAGCGGCGACAGCACGGACCGGAGGCCCTCTCCATGACCGCCCCGCCCCTGCCGAGGGCCGCCGCCCCGGACCCCACGGTCCCGCCGCCGCCCACCCCCGTGAAGCCGCAAAAGCCCGTCCGGGACCGGTACTTCGACCTGTTGCGGGCGCTCGCCCTCTTCCGGGTCGTCCTCTACCACCTGACCGGCTGGGCCTGGCTGCCCATCGTCTTCCCCTCCATGGGCGTGATGTTCGCCCTGGCCGGGACGCTGATGGCGCGCTCGCTGAAACGCCCCGCCGTCCAGGTGATCCGGGGCCGCATCCGCCGGCTCCTGCCGCCGCTGTGGCTGCTCGGCGCGATCGGTGTCACCGGCATGGTCGCCCAGGGCTGGGGCCCGGACGCCGAGGGCCACCCCGGCTGGTGGTGGCAGCACCTGGCGTACTGGGTGCTGCCGCTCAGCGATCCGTCGTACGCGTACGACGTGGCGGGCATCGACGGATTCCTCGGGGCGAGCTGGCCCGAGGACCTGGCCGGGCCGCTCTGGTACGTCCGGGCCTACCTGTGGTTCGTGCTGTTCTCGCCGCTGATCCTGCGCGGTCTGCGCCGACTGCCCTGGCCGACGCTGCTCGCGCCGCTCGCGCTCTCCGTCGTCATGCGCCTGGAGCTGTTCTCCGCCACCGACCGCCTCGACTCCGCGATCACCGACTTCTCCACCTTCGGCGCCTGCTGGGTCCTCGGCATGGCCCACCAGGAGGGTGTGCTGAGGCGGCTCCCCGCCTGCATCGTCCCCTCGATCGCCCCGCTCTTCGGGGGCGCGGGGCTGTGGTGGGCGGCCCACGAGGGCTTCCGCAGCGGCTTCGACCTGGACTCCATCCCGCTCGCCCAGGCCCTGTGGTCCTTCGGCTGCGTGCTGCTCCTGCTGCACTACAGCCCGTCCTGGACCGAGTGGCCCCGGCGGCTGCGGGCCTTCGACCGGCCGATCACCCTGCTCAACTCGCGGGCCGTGACCGTCTACCTCTGGCACAACGTCTGCATCCTGACCGCCGCCACGCTCTACGACCGGCTCTGGTCGGTGGACGCCCTCAGCGAGAACGTGCCCCGGCTGCTGGAGAGCTGGGCGCCCGTCCTGCTGATCACCTGGGCGCTCATCGCGCTCTGCGTCCTCGCCTTCGGCTGGGCGGAGGACGTCGCCGCCAAGCGCCGGCCGCAGCTCTGGCCGGACGGCAGGCGGTAGGCGGTAGGCGAGGGCACCGCATCTCACCGGGCCGGGAGGGGCCCGGTGAGAGCAAGGTTGCGTACCGGTCACCTCGCGGCACCACGCCGAAACGCGGGCTCCCTAGCGTCGGGGACAACACCCCGACCCCCTGTGGAGGCGCGTGATGGCAGGCCGTTGGATCGAGACCTGGGAGCCGGAGGACAGGACGTTCTGGCAGGAGAAGGGCGAACGGGTCGCCCGCCGCAACCTGTGGTTCTCCGTGCTCTCCGAGCACATCGGATTCTCCATCTGGACCCTGTGGTCGGTGATGGTCCTGTTCATGGGACCGGAGTACGGCATCGACCCGGCCGGGAAGTTCTTCCTCATCTCGACCGCCACCCTCGTCGGCGCGCTGGTGCGGGTGCCGTACACCTTCGCCGTCGCCCGCTTCGGCGGCCGCAACTGGACGATCTTCAGCGCGGTGAGCCTGCTCGTCCCGACCCTGGCCGCGTTCTGGGTGATGGAGCCCGGGACCTCGTACGGCACGTTCGTCGCGGTCGCGGCGCTCACCGGGATCGGCGGCGGCAACTTCGCCTCGTCGATGACCAACATCAACGCCTTCTTCCCGCTGCGCGAGAAGGGCTGGGCGCTCGGCCTGAACGCGGGCGGCGGCAACATCGGCGTCCCCGTCGTCCAGCTCGTCGGCCTGCTCGTCATCGGCACGCTGGGGGCCTCGCACCCCCGGATCGTTCTCGGCGTTTACCTCCCGCTGATCGTTCTGGCCGCCGTGTGCGCCGCCCTGTACATGGACAATCTGCGCCCCGTGAAGAACGACACCGGGGCCGCGCTGGAGGCCGTCCGCGACCCGCACACCTGGATCATGTCGATCCTCTACATCGGCACCTTCGGCTCGTTCATCGGCTACAGCTTCGCCTTCGGCCTGGTGCTCCAGACCCAGTTCGGCCGGACCCCGCTCCAGGCCGCCTCGCTCACCTTCATCGGCCCGCTGCTGGGCTCCCTGATCCGGCCCGTCGGGGGCCGGCTCGCCGACCGGTACGGCGGCGCGCGCATCACCCTGGCCACCTTCACCGCGATGGCCGCCGCCACCGGCGTCGTCATCCACGCCTCCGGGACCGCCTCGCTGCCCGTCTTCCTCACCGGCTTCACCGCCCTGTTCGTCCTGACGGGCCTCGGCAACGGATCGACGTACAAGATGATCCCCGGCATCTTCCACACCAAGGCGCTGGCCCGGGGTCTCGACGGCGAGGCGGCCGCCGCCCACGGGCGGCGGCTCTCCGGGGCGGCCATGGGCCTCATCGGGGCCGTCGGCGCCCTCGGCGGCCTGGCGATCAACCTCGCCTTCCGCCAGTCCTTCCAGACCACCGGCACCGGAACCGCGGCCTTCTGGTCGTTCCTCGCCTTCTACGGCGTGTGTCTCACGCTCACCTGGGCGGTATACCTTCGCCGCCCCGCGCCCGTGCCCGCACGGGCCCAGCTCGGCTACGCGGAAGTGTAGAAACGGCACGGTTCGGCGTCGTGCGACGTAACGGCCGGGAAATACGGGGGAACCGAGCCTGTCACGCACCGTTGGCAGGCTCGGGCCTCCGCATATCGCATACCAGCGGGAACATCGCGTACCAGCGGGAACATCGCGTACGAGCGGGAACACGGGAGCCGGGAACACGCCATGCAGGACGACGCCACAACGCACGGCCCCCTCGCGGGCTTCACCGTCGGGGTGACCGCCGCCCGTCGCGCCGAGGAGCTCGCCACCCTCCTCAAACGCCGCGGGGCCGCGGTCCTGCACGCTCCCGCCCTGCGGATCGTGCAACTCGCCGACGACAGCGAGCTCCTCGCCGCCACCAAGGAGCTGATCGGCCACGCCCCCGACGTGGCGGTCGCCACCACCGCGATCGGCTTCCGCGGCTGGATCGAGGCGGCCGACGGCTGGGGCATCGGCGACGCCCTGCTGGAGACCCTGCGCGGGGTCGAACTCCTCGCCCGGGGACCCAAGGTGAAGGGCGCCATCCGGGCCGCCGGGCTCACCGAGGCCTGGTCGCCCGGGTCCGAATCGATGGCCGAGGTCCTCGACCGCCTCCTCGCCGAAGGCGTCGCCGGACGCCGGATCGCCCTCCAACTGCACGGCGAACCGCTGCCCGGATTCGTCGAGTCCCTGACGGCCGCGGGCGCCGAGGTCGTCGTCGTTCCCGTCTACCGCTGGATGCCCCCGCAGGACATCGCCCCGCTCGACCGCATGCTCGACGTCACCGCCGCCCGGGGCCTGGACGCGATCACCTTCACCAGCGCCCCCGCCGCCGCATCGTTCCTCGGCCGCGCCGAGACCCGCGGGCTGCTTCCCGAAGTCCTCGGCGCCCTGCGCGACGACGTGCTGGTCGCCTGCGTCGGACCGGTCACCGCACTCCCGCTCCAGGCCCGGGGCATCTCCACCCTCCAGCCGGAACGCTTCCGGCTCGGCCCCCTCGTCCAGCTGATGTGCGCCCACCTCCCGGCGGCAGCCCGCATCCTGCCCGTCGCCGGTCACCGCGTCGAGATCCGGGGCCACGCCGTCCTCGTCGACGACGAACTGCGCGCGGTGCCGCCCGCGGGCATGGCCCTCCTGCACGCGCTGGCCCGCCGCCCCGGGTGGGTGGTGGCCCGCGCCGACCTGCTGCGGGCCCTGCCCGGCAGCGGCACCGACGAGCACGCGGTGGAGACGGCGATGGCCCGGCTGCGCTCGGCGCTGGGCGTGCCCCGGCTGATCCAGACGGTCGTCAAGCGGGGCTACCGGCTGGCGCTGGACCCGGCGGCGGACACGAAGTACGGCCGCTGAGGGGTCCCGGACCGCGGCCGGGCCGTCGCGGTTAGCGTGACCGGATGACCGATCACCTCCGCCGGCTCGCCCCGGACGTGGCCTTCCGGCCCGTCGCGATCACCGACGCGCACTCCTTCGCCACGGCCCTCACCCGCAACCGCGCGTACATGCGCCGCTGGGAACCCCTGCGCCCCGAGTCCTTCTACACCGTCGAGGGCCAGGCCGCCCGGCTCACCGCGCTGCTGGCCGACCGGGACGCCGGACGGGCCATGCCCTGGGCGCTCACGGACGCCGACGACCGGGTCATCGGGGCCTTCACGCTCTCCGGCGTCGAGAAAGGCCCCTACCGCAACGCCCGCCTCGGCTACTGGGTCGACGCGGGCCACGCCGGACGCGGCCTTGCCACCGCCGCCGTCGGGGCGGTCTGCGACGCCGCCCGCGACCGGCTGGGCCTGCACCGCGTCGAGGCGGCGACCGTCACCGACAACGCTCCGTCCCAACGGGTGCTCGCCAAGGCCGGGTTCGAGCAGATCGGGACGGCGCCGGGCTATCTGCACATCAACGGCGGCTGGCGCGACCACCACCTGTTCCAGCGGCTTCTGCACGATGATCCACCCGCCGTCTGAGCGCAGCCCCGGGGGCTTCGCGCTCATGCACATGGCCGTCCAGCGGATAGTCGGGCGGCAGTGCCGGGATCACGCGCGCCAGGGCGTATCCGCACTTCTCCGCCACCCGGCACGAGGCCCCGTTGTCCACCTGGTGAAGCAACTCCAGCCGAAGCAGACCCTGTTCGGCGAAGTTCGTGAACGCCCAGTCGGTCAGCGCCGTCAGCGCCCGTGACGCCACGCCCCGGCCCCGCGCCGGGGCCGTCGTCCAATAGCCGACCTCCGCACGGCCGTTCCCCGGATCCGGCCGCTTCAGCACGACGTTGCCGAGCGGTTCGCCATCCCGTCCGCTCTCCGTCACGGCGAAGGCGAAGCGGGTGCCCGCCGCCCACTCCGTGCGCCGCGTCTCCAGCCAGCGCGTCGCCCCCTCCGCTCCGGAGACCTGGGTGTCCAGCCATCGCCGCATCGCCGGATCGTCGTACGCGCGCAGCAGCGCCGGCAGATCCTCCTCGCGCCACCGGCGCAGCAGCAGGCCGCCGGAACTGATCCCGGCGCTCCCGTCTCCCTGGTCCATGGTGACCTCCCCCTCGTGATCCATGGCCGCCAGGGTACGGGGACCGGCCCCGCACCGGGGTGGCGGCGGGGGTTCCGGCCGAGCCCCGACAGGGGCACTCTGGGGGGTGGCCGTTCCACCGGTGACCAAGGCGGTGACAGGAGCATGGCAGCGGGCAGAGGTGCGCGGATGTGGCGGTTCGACGCGGGCCGGATCTGCCTCGATCTGGTGGCCACGGAGCCCGCGGGCGGGGTGCCCGGGACCTGCGAACAGCTCGACGGCCCCGCGCGCCTGGCCCAGTGGCTGGCCGACGCCCGGCTCGTCCCGCCGGGCACCGTGCTGGCGCCGCTGGACGACAGCTGGGTGACCCGCTTCCACGAACTGCGCTTCGCCGTGAGCTGTCTGATGGACGCTCAACTCGGTGGCCCCGAGGCCGAGGGCGCGCTGGAGCGGGTCAACTCCCTGGCATCCGGCGCCCCTCCCGGCCCCCGGGCGGTGCGCGGCGCGGACGGCGACCTGATGCGGACCCTGAGCGCCGCGCCCGACTGCGCGGGGCTCCTCGCCGTCGTCGCCCGGGACGCGGTGGACCTGCTCACCGACCCGGTCGCGCGGGCGGCCCTGCGCCGCTGCCAGGGCGAGGCCTGCCGCCGGCTCTACCTGGACACCTCGCGCGGCGGGCGGCGGCGCTGGTGCTCCGGCGAGGTCTGCGGCAACCGCGAACGGGTCGCCCGGCACCGGCGCAGGACCATGAGCGCACCCGACGCGCGCGGCCCGGGGAAACCCGAGGCGTGCGGCCCGGGGAAACCCGAGGCGTGCGGCCCGGAAAAAGAAATTCCGCCCGGCGTTGAGTGAACCGCGCCCCGCCCCCGTATCGATGGTCGAAGTGCTCGATTCAGGGTCTCGACCGGGAGGTTCGGGTGCGCAAGGATGCGGCCGTGGCCGATGACCGTCCGCACAGGGCTCGACATCGCAGTGAGCCGCCCCCGTCCCCCTCCGGGATACCGGACGAGGAACTGATGCGGGCGCTGTACCGCGAACATGCCGGGCCGCTGCTCGCGTACGTGCTCCGACTCGTCGCGGGCGACCGCCAGCGGGCCGAGGACGTGGTGCAGGAGACGCTCATCCGTGCCTGGAAGAACGCCGGCCGGCTCAACCGGGCCACCGGCTCCGTCCGACCCTGGCTGGTGACGGTCGCCCGGCGCATCGTCATCGACAACCACCGCAGCCGGCAGGCCCGGCCGCGCGAGGTCGATCCGTCGCCGCTGGAGGTCATTCCCGCGGAGGACGAGATCGACAAGGCGCTGTGGCTGATGACGCTCTCGGACGCGCTCGAAGATTTGACCCCCGCGCACCGGGAAGCATTGGTCGAGACCTACTTCAAGGGACGTACGGTCAACGAGGCCGCCGAAGTGCTCGGCGTCCCCAGCGGGACGGTGCGGTCCCGGGTGTTCTACGCACTCCGTTCGATGAAGCTCGCACTCGAAGAGAGGGGGATCACGGCATGAGCGACCAGCAGTGGCAGCCGTTCGGGCCCCGGCCTCCCGGCCACCGCACGCCGTCCGGTCCCTCAAGTCCCCCGTATACCGCGGGTCCTGCACACCCCTCAGGGCCCGCGCACCTCCCCGGCTTCCCCGGCCCGCCCGGCTCCTCGGGCCCGCACAGCCCGTCCAGCCCCTCGGGCCCCTCGGGTCACGGCGGGCCGTTCGGAGTGCCGCCCGAAGGGAGCGAGCACGACGCGGCCGCCGCGTACGTCCTCGGCATCCTCGACGACGCGCAGGCGACCGCCTTCGAGGCCCATCTCGCGGGCTGCGCGCGGTGCGCCGCGCATCTCGACGAGTTCGCGGGGATGGAGCCGATGCTCGCGATGCTCTCCGAGGCGCCCGCCGCCGTGCCCGGAGCCCGTCCCGTGCCGCATGTGCCGGAGCGCCCAGCGCCCCGGCTGCTCGGCGGGCTGATGGACGAGGTCGCGCACAGGCGGCACCGCCGCACCCGGCGCAGCCGGTACTGGGTCGCCGCGGCCGCCGCCCTGATCATCGGCGGCCCGGTCGCCGCCTTCGCGGTCACGGCGGGCGACGACCGGGGCGGCGGTTCGGTGGCCGCCGGCGATCCGCATCCCACCAGCCCGGCCGAGGACGCCTTCTTCCAGCACATGACGGAGAAGGTCTCGGCGACCGACCCCACCACCCGGGTCGGCGCGACCGTCGGGATGGAGGAGAAGGCCTGGGGCACCCACACGGTCCTGGAGCTGAAGAACGTCAAGGGACCGCAGAAGTGCAATCTGATCGCCGTCTCCAAGACGGGCGAGGAGGAGGTCGTCACCTCCTGGTCCGTCCCGCAGTGGGGGTACGGCATCGAGGGCGCGACGAACCCGACGGCGAAGGCCCCGCTGTACGTGCACGGCGGGGCGGCGATGGACCGCGAGGACATCGCCCGCTTCGAGGTGCGGACCTTCGACGGGGAGCGGCTGGTGGAGATCGGGGCCTGATCCGGGAGACCGGCCGCGCGACGCGCGACCGTCTTCCGGTCGGCAGGTGCGCTCGCGCCCCCCTTCGCATAGGGTTGACGGCTGCCCAGTGCCGTTAAGAAGGGGGCCTCGGTGGCCGCGCAGGATGCCGCTGTCGAATCGCTGCGGGACCGGGAAATCGGTGTCGAGCAGGAGCATCTCGACCGTGTTTATCACCGCCTCGAAGAGAAGATCCACGAGGCGGAATTTCTCATGAACGACGCCGTCAAGCGCGGCCAGGTCGGTACCCCCGGCGCGCTCGCGGAGCGGGACGCCCAGGTGTTCCGGGCGGGGATCCACCTCAACCGGCTGAACAGCGAGTTCGAGGACTTCCTCTTCGGGAGGATCGACCTGCTGCTCGGCAAGGACGGGGAGCGCGGCCCGGACGGCGCGTACACCTCCGTCGAGCCGGCCGACGACACCGTGCGGGAGGACGCCACCGCCGATATCGCGGAGACGCTCCACATCGGCCGGATCGGGGTCCTGGACTCCGACTACGCGCCGCTGGTGATCGACTGGCGCGCCCCGGCCGCCGCCCCGTTCTACCGCTCCACCCCGAAGGACCCGGGCCGCGTCGTACGCCGCCGGGTCATCCGCTCCAAGGGCCGCAAGGTCCTCGGGGTCGAGGACGACCTGATGCGCCCGGAGCTGACGGCGTTCCTGGACGGCGAGAAGCTGCCGGTGATCGGGGACGGCGCGCTGATGGCGGCGCTCGGCCAGGCCCGCAGCCACACCATGCGGGACATCGTCTCCTCCATCCAGGCCGAACAGGACCTGGTCATCCGGGCCCCCGCCGCCTCCGTCACCGAGGTCACCGGCGGCCCCGGCACCGGAAAGACCGCGGTCGCCCTGCACCGGGCGGCGTATCTGCTCTACCAGGACCGGCGGCGGTACGCGGGCGGCATCCTGATCGTCTCGCCCACCCCGCTGCTGGTCGCGTACACCGAAGGGGTGCTGCCCTCGCTCGGCGAGGAGGGCCAGGTCGCGATCCGCGCGGTCGGCTCGCTGTCCGACGACGCGGCGGGCCTCCAGGGCGCCACGACGTACGACGAACCGGCGGTGGCCCGGATCAAGGGCTCGTCCCGGATGCTCCACGTGCTGCGCAAGGCCGCCCGGGGCGCGCTGGAGCAGGGCCGGCCCGCCGCACCGCGCGCGGAGACGGGCCAGCTCTCCTTCGGCGAGGAGCCGGGGGACGGCCCGACGGCCGCCCCGGCCACCCCCGACCGGCTGCGCGTCGTCGCCTTCGGGGCCCGGGTCGAGCTGGAGGCCGACGAGCTCCGGCGCATCCGGCACAACGTGCTGGGCGGCACCGCCCCGGTCAACCTGCTGCGTCCGCGCGCCCGCAAGCTGCTGCTGGACGCCCTGTGGAGCAAGTCCTCCGGACGCGGCCGGTACACCGATCCCCAGCTGGTGGCGGAGCTGCGCTCGTCGTTCGACGAGGACGTCTCCACCGAGACCCCGTTCCTGGAGTTCCTCGACGCCTGGTGGCCCGAGCTGACGCCGCGCCGGGTGCTGGCCGCTATGGCCGACGAGCGGCGGCTCGCCCGCTGGTCGCGGCGCATCCTCAACCAGGGCGAGACGCGCCGTCTGGCCCGCTCCCTGAAGCGTCTGGACCCGGACGGCGACGGGCCGCTCTCCGTTCACGACGTGGCGCTCCTGGACGAGCTCCAGGCGCTGCTGGGCACCCCGGCCCGGCCCAGGCGCAAGCGCGAGGCGGACCCGCTGGACCAGCTCACCGGTCTGGAGGAGCTGATGCCGCAGCGCGAGGAGACCCAGTGGGAGCGGGCCGAGCGGCTGGCGGCGGAGCGCACCGAGTACGCCCACGTCATCGTCGACGAGGCGCAGGACCTCACCCCGATGCAGTGGCGCATGGTCGGCCGCCGCGGCCGGCACGCCACCTGGACGATCGTCGGTGACCCGGCCCAGTCCTCCTGGTCCGACCCGGACGAGGCGGCCGCGGCCCGGGACGAGGCGCTCGGCTCCCGGCCGCGCCGCCGCTTCACCCTCACCGTCAACTACCGCAACCCGGCGGAGATCGCCGAGCTGGCCGCCAAGGTGCTGGCGCTGGCGATGCCCGGCATGGAGTCCCCGGCCGCGGTCCGCTCGACCGGAGTGGTGCCGCGCTTCGAGCCGGTGCGCGGCGGGGACCTGGCCGCCACGGTCCGCGAGGAGGCAGCGCGGCTGCTGGCGGAGGTGGACGGCACGGTCGGCGTGGTCGTCGCGATGAACCGGCGCGCCCAGGCCCGCGAGTGGCTCGCGGAGCTGGGGGAGCGGGTGGTGGCGCTGGGCAGCCTGGAGGCCAAGGGCCTGGAGTACGACGCCACGGTGGTCGTCTCGCCCGCGGAGATCGCGGACGAGTCCCCGGCCGGACTGCGGGTGCTGTATGTGGCGCTGACGCGGGCGACGCAGCAGCTCACGGTCGTCTCGGGGGAGCGGGACATGCCGGACGAGGACGGGGTGCCCGACCTGCTGAGGGACTGACGCCGTGAGGGTTCGGCGAGTCAACCTGTCGTACGGGAATCACTTCTCCGGGGTGTTTGTTACCGTGGTACTGGCACCGGCTCGATCCAAGCCCCCGGGCCCAACCTTCGTCGCTTCGAGCGACCACTTGCCGCGAGGCGAGCATGGCGGGTCGGTGCCACTCAACTGAAGAAGACAGACCCGCGTCACCTGATGGTGGCGCGGGTCTGTTCTTGTTTACGAGTCACTTGGGGGTTCCGCCGAACGGGTGACTTCTCGTATGGTGGAAACTACTTTCCGAAAGACGGCAGTCATTACCGGCTACCAGTCGGTAGGTGCGACGATCGGGAAGCACATCCGGAGCGTGGGTTCCGGATGTGCGGCAATGAAGCTAAGGAAAGCGAAGGACTCGGCCATGGCAACGGCGCCCAGCGTCTCGTACTCGATGACGGTCAGGCTGGAGGTGCCCGCGAGCGGCACCGCGGTCTCCCAGCTCACCACGGCCGTGGAGTCCTCCGGGGGCTCGGTCACCGGCCTCGACGTGACCGCATCCGGCCACGAGAAGCTGCGGATCGACGTCACCATCGCCGCCACCTCCACCTCGCACGCGGACGAGATCGTCGAAGGTCTGCGCGACATCGAGGGCGTCGTGCTGGGCAAGGTCTCCGACCGTACGTTCCTCATGCACCTCGGCGGCAAGATCGAGATGGCGTCGAAGCACCCCATCCGCAACCGTGACGACCTCTCGATGATCTACACCCCCGGCGTCGCCCGGGTCTGCATGGCCATCGCCGAGAACCCCGAGGACGCGCGCCGCCTCACCATCAAGCGCAACTCCGTCGCAGTTGTGACGGACGGCTCCGCGGTGCTCGGCCTCGGCAACATCGGCCCGATGGCCTCGCTGCCCGTCATGGAGGGCAAGGCGGCCCTCTTCAAGCGCTTCGCCGGCATCGACGCCTGGCCGATCTGCCTGGACACCCAGGACACCGACGCGATCGTCGAGATCGTCAAGGCGATCGCCCCGGGCTTCGCGGGCATCAACCTGGAGGACATCTCCGCGCCGCGCTGCTTCGAGATCGAGGCCCGGCTGCGCGAGGCCCTCGACATCCCCGTCTTCCACGACGACCAGCACGGCACCGCGATCGTCGTGCTGGCCGCCCTCACCAACGCCCTGCGCGTGGTGGGCAAGAACACCGGAGACGTACGGGTCGTCATGTCCGGCGCGGGAGCGGCCGGCACGGCCATCCTGAAGCTGCTCATCGCCGCGGGCGTCAAGCACGCCGTCGTCGCCGACATCCACGGTGTGGTGCACGCCGGACGCGAGGACCTCGTCGCGGCCGACCCCGACTCGCCGCTGCGCTGGATCGCCGACAACACCAACCCCGAGGGCGTCACCGGCACCCTCAAGGAGGCCGTCGTCGGCGCCGACGTCTTCATCGGCGTCTCCGCCCCGAACGTCCTGAACGGCGACGACGTCGCCGCGATGGCGGACGGCGCGATCGTGTTCGCGCTCGCGAACCCGGACCCCGAGGTGGACCCGGCGATCGCTCGCCAGACGGCCGCGGTCGTCGCCACCGGCCGCTCGGACTTCCCCAACCAGATCAACAACGTGCTGGTCTTCCCGGGTGTGTTCCGCGGTCTGCTGGACGCCCAGTCCCGCACCGTCAACACGGAGATGATGCTTGCCGCCGCCGGAGCCCTCGCCGACGTGGTCGCCGAGGACGAGGTCAACGCGAACTACATCATCCCCTCGGTCTTCAACGACAAGGTCGCGGGCGCGGTCGCCGGAGCCGTCCGGGCCGCCGCCAAGGCCGCCGGGGCCACCGCGGTCGACCCCGCCGCGACCATCTGACCCAGCCGTTTCGGGGCCCTTTCGAGGGGTACGCGCGAAGTACCCCGGGCCGCACCCGCCCGTGCCGTACGGCGCGTCGCGGGTCGCGGCGCCCCAAACGCCCCTTTAGGGTGGGCGGGCAGTGGGCCCTGCGGGGCCCGGCATCCGCTGCGGACCGCTCGGCCAAGTCGACGGAGCGTCACCACGAGCAAACCGTGGCGCTTTTCATTGACCCCGAAGGGTTCCGGATTGGCTTTCCCGCCGCTGGTGGGGGCAGGATGCGTAATCGGGCGAGAGGGTCTGACATCAGACCCGGGTCCGGGGACTGTCAGAGGGCCCTGGCAGCATCGGCTTCGATCTCACGCCTCACAGGCAAGAAGAACACGGGAGTAACAACATGAACCGCAGTGAGCTGGTGGCCGCCCTGGCCGACCGCGCCGAGGTGACTCGCAAGGACGCCGACGCCGTGCTGGCCGCGCTCGCCGAGACCGTCGGTGAGATCGTCGCCAAGGGCGACGAGAAGGTCACCATCCCCGGCTTCCTGACCTTCGAGCGCACCCACCGTGCCGCTCGCACCGCTCGGAACCCGCAGACCGGCGACCCGATCAACATCCCCGCCGGCTACAGCGTGAAGGTCTCCGCGGGCTCGAAGCTCAAGGAAGCCGCCAAGGGCAAGTAACCCCAAAGGCGCAACAAGGGCGGCCACTCCCGACCAGGAGTGGCCGCCCTTGCGCATGCCCGGGGCACATGCGCCCCGCACAGGCGCCCCGGGCCCTCCCGGGGCACCGGGGAGGCTACGGGTGCATCCGCGCGCCCTTGAGGACCTTGTCCACGGCGTTGCGCGGCCCGTACACGGCGAGCCCCACCAGATCGAGCGCGTCCCGCCCCACCGCCCGCACGGCCGCCCGGTTGTCCCGGTCGTTGCCCGTGCCGAACAGGTCCGCGGTGAACACGGCCGTCGTCAGCGACCGGGACAGCGCCTTGGCGTGCGCGGCGGCCATCGTCTCCTTCGACCCCTCGAAGACCAGAACGGGCTGCCGGATCATCGGCAGATACGCGGTGGAGTCGGCGTCCTCATAGGGTTCGCCGATCACCTCCGGCACCGCTGTCCCCAGACCGCTGATCAGAAAGGCGGTCACATTCAGCCGCTGCCAGGTCTCCAGGTCGTCCCGGAGCAGCACCGCGACCTTCGTGTCGAAGCGGACCGGAGCGGTCCCGGCGGCCGGGGCGGGTTCCGTGGTCGTGGCGGTTTCCGTCGTCGTGGTTTCCATGGTCCGAGACTGGCCGCCGGCCCCGGGCGGGGTCTTGTACGTTCTTAACGTGACCCGGGAGACCCGCCCGCAGGAGGTCTCGGCCTGGCGACCGGACGTCGCCGGCGTCGTGGAGGTCTTCCACGCCCGCTTCACCGCCCACGCCTACCCCATGCACGTCCACGACGCCTGGACGCTCCTGATCGTCGACGACGGGGCCGTCCGCTACGACCTGGACCGCCACGAGCGCGCCACCCCGGGCGGCACGGTGAGCCTCCTCCCGCCGGGCGTCCCGCACAACGGTTCGCCCGCGACCGCCGACGGCTTCCGCAAACGGGTGCTCTACCTCGACATGACGCAGCTCGACGCGGGCCTCATCGGCCCCGCCGTGGACACCCCGGACCTCGCCGACCCGCTCCTGCGCACCCGCGTCGGGCAGCTGCACACCGCCCTCGCGGACCCGGGCGGCGCGTTCGAGGCGGAGAGCCGCCTGGCGTTCATCGGCGAGCGGCTGCGGGGCCACCTGCGCCCCGGGCACCCCCCGGCCGCTTCCGAGCCGGGCCCGGGCGTGGCGCGGGATCTGCGCGAGCTCCTGGACGAGCGGCTGCGCGAGGGCGTCACCCTGGCCGAGGCCGCCCGTCTGGTCCACGCGCACCCGGCCCACCTCGTACGGGCCTTCAGCGCGGCCTACGCCATCGCGCCGCACCAGTACGTGACGTCCCGCCGCGTCGACCGGGCACGCCGACTGCTGCTCGACGGGGTGCCGCCCGGCGAGGCGGCCGCCGCCGTGGGCTTCCACGACCAGTCCCACCTGACCCGGCACTTCAAGCGGATCGCCGGCACCACCCCCGGCCGCTACGCCCGCCGCGCCCGCTCACAAGGCCTCCAGGGCCTCCAGGAGCCCTTCTGACGCCCGACAGCCCGCCGCCCCGGCTCCGAGACCGGAGCCGGGGCGGCGGGCTGCTCACGCGGGTACTGCGCGGTGCGCAGTGCTGTGTGCGGCAGCACTGTGCGCCCTCACGGGCACGGGGGAGGATCAGACGAGCGAACCGCCCGGCAGTTCGACCTTCGCGCCGAGCTTCTCCAGCTTCTCCATGAAGTTCTCGTAACCGCGGTTGATCAGGTCGATGCCGTGCACCCGGGAGGTGCCCTGCGCCGCCAGCGCCGCGATCAGGTACGAGAAGCCGCCCCGGAGGTCCGGGATGACCAGGTCCGCGCCCTGCAGCTTGGTCGGTCCGGAGACGACCGCCGAGTGCAGGAAGTTGCGCTGGCCGAAGCGGCAGTCCGAGCCGCCCAGGCACTCGCGGTACAGCTGGATGTGCGCACCCATCTGGTTGAGCGCGGAGGTGAAGCCGAGCCGCGACTCGTACACCGTCTCGTGGACGATCGACAGACCCGCGGCCTGCGTCAGCGCCACGACCAGGGGCTGCTGCCAGTCGGTCTGGAAGCCGGGGTGCACGTCCGTCTCCAGCGCGATGGCGTTGAGCGCGCCGCCCGGGTGCCAGAAGCGGATGCCCTCGTCGTCGATCTCGAAGGCACCGCCGACCCGGCGGAAGGTGTTCAGGAAGGTCATCATCGAGCGCTGCTGGGCGCCGCGCACATAGATGTTGCCCTCGGTCGCCAGCGCCGCCGACGCCCAGGAAGCCGCCTCAAGGCGGTCCGGAATCGCCCGGTGGGTGTAACCGTCGAGCTTGTCGACACCGGTGATCCGGATGGTCCGGTCGGTGTCCATGGAGATGATCGCGCCCATCTTCTGCAGTACGCAGATGAGGTCCTCGATCTCCGGCTCGACAGCCGCGTTGGACAGCTCGGTGACGCCCTCGGCGAGGACGGCGGTCAGCAGCACCTGCTCGGTGGAGCCCACCGAGGGGTACGGCAGCCGGATCTTGGTGCCGCGCAGCCGCTGCGGGGCCTCCAGGTACTGGCCGTCGGCCCGCTTCTCGATGGTCGCGCCGAACTGGCGCAGCACCTCGAAGTGGAAGTCGATCGGCCGGCCGCCGATGTCGCAGCCGCCCAGCCCCGGGATGAAGGCGTGGCCGAGGCGGTGCAGCAGCGGGCCGCAGAAGAGGATCGGGATCCGCGACGAACCCGCGTGGGCATCGATGTCGGCGACGTTCGCCGACTCGACGTGCGAGGGGTCGAGGATCAGTTCGCCCGGCTCGTCGCCGGGGCGGACGGTGACGCCGTGCAGCTGGAGAAGCCCCCGGACCACCCGTACGTCACGGATGTCGGGAACGTTGCGGAGGCGGCTGGGCCCGCTGCCGAGCAGCGCGGCGACCATGGCCTTCGGCACCAGGTTCTTGGCGCCTCGGACGCGGATCTCGCCCTCCAGCGGGGTGCCGCCGTGGACAAGCAGGACATCGTCTGTGCCGGTCATGTATCTCGCGTTCCGGAGTGGTCGGGCAGGGGGCCAACGAAAAGGGTAATGGCCTCCTACCCCCGTTCCGTAAGGCGAAGGGGGTTGTACGAACGTCATGAATCCGCCACAACACCCTCCGCGCATCCGATCTTGCGGAGGGTTACCGTCCGGATGGCCCACAGCGCCCCCGCCCGGCGGTGCGCTCCTCGTGCCTCCGTGCGCCCTGAGCTGCGCTCGGTCTTCTGAGGGCGGCATCACGGTCACTCGGCCCCCGTGAAGGGCGAAGATGCGGGATCATTCCTGCCATGACCGAGGTGTCCTCGCTCACAGGGCGACTGCTCGTGGCCGCACCCGCCCTCACGGACCCGAATTTCGACCGCGCGGTGGTGCTGCTCCTCGACCACGACGAGGAGGGCTCCCTCGGCGTGGTCCTCAACCGCCCGACGTCGGTCGGCGTCGGCGACATCCTCGCGTCCTGGGCCGCCCTGACCGGCGAGCCGGACGTCGTCTTCCAGGGCGGCCCGGTCTCGCTCGACTCCGCGCTCGGCGTGGCGGTGATCCCCGGCGACGAGGGCCCGCTCGGCTGGCGGCGGGTGCACGGGGCGATCGGCCTGGTCGACCTGGAGGCCCCGCCGGAGCTGCTCGGCCCCGCCCTCGGTTCGCTGCGGATCTTCGCCGGGTACGCGGGCTGGGGCCCCGGTCAGCTGGAGGGCGAGCTGACCGAGGGTGCGTGGTTCGTGGTCGAGTCGGAGCCCGGCGACGTCTCCTCCCCGCGCCCCGAACAGCTCTGGCGCGCGGTGCTCCGCCGCCAGCGCAGCGAGCTCGCGATGATCGCCACGTATCCGGACGACCCTTCGCTGAACTGATGCCCGTCTCTTTCAGTACCCTTGGCGGTTATGAGCACTCTTGAGCCCGATCGCGGGGCAGGTACGGGGACCCTCGTCGAGCCGACGCCGCAGGTGTCGAGGGGCGACGGCGACCACGAGCGCTACGCCCATTACGTCCAGAAGGACAAGATCATGGCGAGCGCTCTGGAGGGCACTCCCGTGGTCGCGCTGTGCGGCAAGGTCTGGGTACCGGGGCGCGACCCCAAGAAGTACCCGGTCTGTCCCATGTGCAAGGAGATCTACGAGTCCATGGGCGCCGGCGGCGACAAGGACAAGGGCAAGGGCGGCGGCAAGGACAAGAAGTAGGTCCGGCACCCGCACTCGCGAAAGGCCCCCGGGGCGTGCGTCAGCGCACGCCCCGGGGGCCTTTCGCGTGCGCCCTCACGGAGGGTGATCGGGTGGTCGCGTTGCACGGGCTGCATCCGCTGGTCACAGAGTGGTCGAGACCACTTGTCGTCGCCGGTACGCGGATCTACTCTCCTGCCAGTTGTGCAGAACGAAACGCACGTTGCGCATGTTGCAACGCTTGACCGGTAGGGGTTCCGGATGAAGCTTTCTGCCCGAATTGCCGCCCCAGTCGCGGCGCTTGTGCTGGCCGGCCTCACCGCCACCGCCTGTGCACCGCAGACCTCCGACACCAGTGCGAAGGGTGACGACAAGAGCGGCACGCTCCGGGTCTGGCTCTTCCAGGAGGTCGGCAACAAGCCCAAGGAGAAGGTCGTCGACGCGGCCGTCGCCGACTTCGAGAAGGCCCACAAGGGCGCGAAGGTCGAGATCGAGTACATACCCGTCGACACCCGCGCGCAGCGGATCAAAGCGGCGTTCAACGACCCCAAGAGCGCCCCGGACCTCATCGAGTACGGCAACAGCGACACCGCCGGATACGTCAAGGACGGCGGACTCGCCGACGTGACCGAGGAGTTCGGCGCCTGGGACGAGGCCAAGGACACCGACCCGATCGCCAAGCAGTCCGTCACCGTGGACGGCAAGGTCTACGGCGCGCCCTTCTTCGTCGGCGTCCGGGCCCTCTACTACCGCACCGACGTCTTCAAGGACCTCGGCATCGATCCCCCCAAGTCCCAGGCCGAGTTGATCTCCACCGCCAAGAAGATCCGCAAGGCGAAGCCCGAGCTCTACGGCCTCGCGGTCGGCGGTGCGTACACCTACGGCGCGATGCCCTTCATCTGGGCCAACGGCGGCGAACTCGCGGGCGAGAGCGGGGACACGTACAAGTCCGGCATCAACAGCGAGAAGTCCCGCACGGGCATCGAGGCCTACACCTCCCTCTTCGGCGACGACAACTGTCCGGCCGCCAAGTGCGCCTCCACGGGCGGCAACGCCACCGTGACCGCCTTCGCCTCCGGCAAGGCCGCCATGGCCATCGGCGGCGACTTCAGCCACGCGGCCGTCGAGGCGGGCGCGGTCAAGGGCAAGTACGCCGTCGTCCCGCTGCCCGGCGTCGCGGAGAACTCCATCGCCCCGGCCTTCGCGGGCGGCAACAACCTCGGCGTCCTCAAGAGCAGTTCGCACCGCACCCTCGCCGTCGACCTGATGAAGTCGCTGTCCGGCAAGAAGACCCAGGCCGAGATGTTCGACGCGATGGGCTTCCTGCCCACCTACACCGATGTCCTGGACAACGCCGCGAAGAAGGAGCCCTTCGTCGCCCCGTTCGTCCAGACCCTGGGCGCGGGCGCCAAGTTCGTCCCCGCCTCGCCCGCCTGGGGCCAGATCGACGCCTCGCTGATCCTGCCGACGATGTTCCAGGAGATCGTCGCCGGCCGTAAGGACGTGGCGGAGGCCTCGGACGACGCGGCGAAGAAGATGGACACGGCCTTCACCGAAGCCGGCTGACGATGACCACGCACACCACCCCCCTCAAGGTCCCGCCCGCGGGCGCGGCCGGGGCGGGCGGCGCCACCCCGGCCGCCCGCCCGCCCCGGCGAGGCCGCTCCGTCTCGCCCGCCAACCGTCCCGGCTGGACCCCGTGGCTCTACCTCCTGCCGGCGCTCGTCCTGCTCGCCGGACTGCTGGTCTACCCGATCTACCAGCTCGGTCTGATCTCGTTCCTGGAGTACACCCAGGCCCAGGTCAGCGGCGGCGAACCCACCACCTTCCAGGGGTTCGGCAACTACACGACCCTCTTCAACGACAGCCAGTTCTGGCAGGTCCTCCTCGCCACCGTGCTCTTCGCGGCGGCCTGCGTGGTCTCCACCCTGGCCGTCGGCTGCGCGCTCGCCGTCCTGCTCACCCGCATCCGCGCCCTGCCCCGGCTCGCGCTGATGATGGCCGCGCTCGGCGCGTGGGCCACCCCCGCGATCACCGGCTCCACCGTCTGGGTCTTCCTCTTCGACCCCGACTTCGGACCGGTCAACAAGGTGCTGGGGCTCGGCGACTTCTCCTGGACCTACGGCCGCTACAGCGCCTTCGCGCTCGTCCTCCTCGAAGTCCTGTGGTGCTCGTTCCCGTTCGTGATGGTCACCGTGTACGCGGGCATCCGGGCCATCCCCACCGAAGTACTGGAGGCCGCCTCGCTGGACGGCGCGTCCCAGTGGGGGATCTGGCGCACCATCATGGCGCCGATGCTCAAGCCCATCCTGATCGTCGTCACCATCCAGTCGATCATCTGGGACTTCAAGGTCTTCACCCAGATCTACGTCATGACCAATGGCGGCGGCATCGCCGGCCAGAACCTGGTGCTCAACGTGTACGCGTACCAGAAGGCGTTCGCGTCCTCGCAGTACAGCCTCGGATCGGCGATCGGCGTCGTGATGCTGGTGATCCTGCTCGCCGTCACGCTCGTCTATCTGCGTCTCGTACGCCGCCAGGGGGAGGAACTGTGAGCGCGACGACCGACAGTGCCGTGCACGACCGTCCCGTACGCGCCGCCGCACGCGAGGGCCGCGGCCTCGCCGGGCTCCTGCGCGTCAAGCGCCCCGGCAGGCTGGCCGCGGAGGCCGCCGCCCTGCTGATCGCCGTCGCGGTCGCCTTCCCGCTGTACTGGATGGTGCTCTCCGCCTTCAAACCGGCCGGGGAGATCCAGTCCACCGACGCCCGCCCCTGGACGCTCGCCCCCTCGCTCGACTCGTTCCGCCGTGTCTTCGAACAGCAGGACTTCGGCCGCTACTTCCTCAACAGCCTGCTGGTGGCGGGCACCGTCGTCATCCTCTCCGCGCTGGTCGCCTTCCTGGCCGCCACCGCCGTGACCCGGTTCCGCTTCAAGTTCCGCACCACGCTGCTGATCATGTTCCTGGTCGCGCAGATGGTGCCGGTGGAGGCGCTCACCATCCCGCTGTTCTTCCTGATGCGGGACTTCGGCCAGCTGAACACGCTCGGCTCGCTGATCCTGCCCCACCTGGCCTTCTCGCTGCCGTTCGCCATCTGGATGCTGCGCGGCTTCGTCAAGGCCGTCCCCGAGGCCCTGGAGGAGGCCGCCTACATCGACGGGGCCAGCCGTACGCGGTTCCTGTGGCAGATCCTCTTCCCGCTGGTCTTCCCCGGTCTGGTCGCGACGAGCGTCTTCTCCTTCATCACCACCTGGAACGACTTTCTGTTCGCGAAGTCGTTCATCATCAGCGACACCTCCCAGTCGACGCTGCCGATGGCGCTGCTGGTCTTCTTCAAGCCGGACGAGAACGACTGGGGAGGGATCATGGCAGCCTCGACGGTGATGACCATCCCCGTACTGGTCTTCTTCGTACTCGTACAGCGACGCCTCGTCTCCGGACTGGGCGGAGCGGTTAAGGACTGATGCCATGACACCCGAGAATCCCGTCTCCACGGGCGCCGTGGACACCTCGGCCCTCGGCCTGATCCCGGCCCCGCGCACCGTGACCGCGGCCGCCGCCGGGCCCTACCCGCTCGGCTACCGGACCCCGCTGACCGCCGGACCGGGCACCGAGGGTGTCGCCCGCTGGCTGCGCACCACCCTCGGCCCGGCCACCGGACTGCCCCTGCCCGAGGGCGACGGCACCGGCACCGGCGCGGGCGACGGCTCCGGCACGGGCTCCACCGGGCAGGGCATCGTGCTGGCCCTCGACGAAGCGCTCGCCCCCGAGGGCTACCGCCTGGCCGTCGAGGCGAACGCCGTACGCATCACGGGCGGCACGGCGGCGGGCGTCTTCCGGGGCGCGCAGACCCTCCGTCAGCTCCTCGGCCCGGACGCCTTCCGGCGCGCCCCCCTCGCCCCGGGCCGCACCTGGCAGGTCCCGCCGGTCGTCGTGGAGGACGAACCCCGCTTCGGCTGGCGCGGCATGATGCTCGACGTCTCGCGGCACTTCCTGCCCAAGGACGACGTCCTGCGCTACCTGGACCTCCTGGCCGCCCACAAGCTGAACGTCTTCCACTTCCACCTCACCGACGACCAGGGCTGGCGCATCGAGATCCAGCGCTACCCGCGCCTCACCGAGGTCGGCTCCTGGCGCTCGCGCACCAAGTACGGGCACCGGGCCTCCGAGCTGTGGGACGAGACCCCCTACGGCGGCTTCTACACCCAGGACGACATCCGGGAGATCGTCGCCTACGCCGCCGAGCGGCATATCCGGGTCGTCCCCGAGATCGACATCCCGGGCCACTCGCAGGCCGCGATCAGCGCGTACCCCGAGCTGGGCAACACCGACGTCATCGACACCACCACCCTCTCCGTCTGGGACACCTGGGGCGTCAATCCGAACGTACTCGCCCCCACTGACAACACCCTGCGCTTCTTCGAGGGCGTCCTGGAGGAGGTGCTGGAACTCTTCCCCGCCGAGATCTCGCCCTTCGTCCACATGGGCGGTGACGAGTGCCCCAAGGACCAGTGGAAGGAGTCCCCGCTCGCCCAGGCCCGGATCGCCGAACTCGGCGTGAAGGACGAGGACGGGCTCCAGTCCTGGTTCATCCGGCACTTCGACGCCTGGCTCGCCGCCCGGGGCCGCCGCCTCATCGGCTGGGACGAGATCCTCGAAGGCGGCCTCGCCGAAGGGGCCGCGGTCTCCTCCTGGCGCGGTTACGGCGGCGGCATCGCGGCCGCCGAGGCCGGGCACGACGTGGTCATGTGCCCCGAGCAGCAGGTGTACCTGGACCACCGTCAGGACGGCGGCCCCGACGAGCCGATGCCCATCGGGTACGTACGGACCCTGGAGGACGTCTACCGCTTCGAGCCCGTCCCGCCGGGCCTGAGCGAGGAGGCGGCCCGTCACATCCTGGGCACCCAGGCCAACGTGTGGACCGAGGTCATGCAGAACCGGGCCCGCGTCGACTACCAGGTCTTCCCGCGCCTCGCCGCCTTCGCCGAGGTCGCCTGGTCCGCCCTCCCGGCCCCGGCCGACCGGGACTTCGCCGCCTTCGACGCCCGGATGAGCGCCCACTACGCCCGGCTCGACGCCCTCGGCGTCGACTACCGCCCGCCGGGCGGCCCGCACCCCCGCCAACAGCGCCCCGGCATCCTCGGCCGCCCGCTGGAGGGAGAGCCTCCGGTGGTGTGACCCGCGCACCTGCCCGTCGGCCGCAGCCGTCCTCCCAGGAGCCCTCCGGGACCGCTGCGGCCGACGCGCGTCCGGGGCCGATCACCTCGCCGACGCACGCCGGAACGAGGGCGCGATCCGGTTGAGCGGCGCAGCGGCGCGAACCGCATAAGTCGTACAAGCCTCGCTGAAGAGTGGCAATTCACCCTCCCCGCCGAAGACATGCGAAACCGGAACATCCCGCAGGTCAGGGACGGAACCGTCCTTCGCGGACCCTCACGCCGGTCCGATCGGAAGATGTGCCAGAGTTGCCACGTCCGGGCTGTGAACACGTACCGTACGGCGGAACAGGCCAGAGCGCCGGGAGACCGGGAAGGGGCAGCTGGGTTGACCACGCACGCACCGCAGGCGATGCAGTCGGTGACGCTGCCGACCTCGTTGGACGAGGCCGTCGCGGCACTCGGCGCCATGCCCGCAGCCGTTCCGGTTGCCGGGGGCACGGACCTGATGGCAGCCGTCAACAAGGGGCTCCTGCGCCCCTCGGGACTGGTCGGCCTCGGCCGGATCAGCGAGCTGCGCGGCTGGCACTACCAGGACGGCCACGCGCTCCTGGGCGCCGGACTCACCCACGCCCGCATGGGCCGCCCCGACTTCGCCGCCCTCATCCCCGCCCTCGCCGCCTCCGCCCGCGCCGCCGGCCCGCCCCAGATCCGCAACGCCGGCACGCTCGGCGGCAACATCGTCACCTCCGCGCCCACCGGCGACGCCCTGCCGGTCCTGGCCGCGCTGGAGGCCGAGCTGGTCATCGCGGGCCCCGGCGGCGCCCGCCGCGAGATCCCCGTCTCCCACCTGCTGGCCGGCCGCGAACTGCTGGAGCCCGCGGAGCTGATCGGCTTCGTCCGCGTACCGCTGCTGCACGCCCCGCAGGTCTTCCTCAAGGCCACCGGCCGCACCGGCCCGGGCCGCGCCACCGCCTCGGTCGCCATCGTCCTGGACCCGGCCCGCCGGGGCGTGCGCTGCGCGGTCGGCGCCATCGCCCCGATGCCGCTGCGCCCGCTGGAGGCGGAGCAGTGGATCGCCTCGCTGATCGACTGGGACGGCGAGCGGGGCCTGGCCCCCGACGCGCTGGCCGCCTTCGGCGAGTACGTCGCCGCCGCCTGCATCCCGGACCACGCACCACCGGCCGACGGATCAGAGGCCCCGCCGCTGTCCCCGGCCGTCCTGCACCTGCGGCGCACCGTCGCCGCGCTCGCCCGACGCGCGCTGGGGAGGGCACTGTCGTGAGCAATGAGGAAGCCGCCAACCAACACCCCCAGCAGGGGCAGGGGCACTCCGAGGGCCCGGACCCCCGGTACGGCGGCTGGGAGCCGACCCCGCAGGGCGACGGCTTCGACGCCGACGCCACCGCGGCCGACGCCACCGCGTTCGTCCACCTGTCGCCGGAGGACCTGGCGAACATCCCCCTGGCCGCGCCCGGCCAGGGGTACGTCCCCCCGATGATCCTGCCGCTGACCCCGGCCGCCGGCCTGGACCCGGCGGCGACGGGCAGCTGGGTGATCCAGACGCAGACCCAGCAGGCCGAGGCCGAGCAGCGCGCCCAGGAGGCCGCTGCCGCCGCCCAGGAGACCGGCGCGGTCCACTGGCCCGACCCGAACCAGCAGGGCGGCGTGCCCAGCGGCTACCAGGGCCCCTACCAGGACACCTCGCACGCCACGGCCCAGTGGAACTTCACCGAGGCTTTCGGCGAGGCGCCGGGCCCGGACGCGACCGCCCCGGAGCCGGCCGCTCCGGAGACCTCCCCGGCCGCCGGGGAAGCCGGCGCTCCCGGCCACACCGGACAGTGGACGATCCCGGTCGCGGAGGGGGATCTCCCGGACGAATCGGGCGAGTTCCTGGCCTCGGCGCACACCCCGCAGTGGTACGCGGACAGCGCCCGCCCGGCCACGCTGCCCGGCGGCGCCCCCGCCCCCTGGGCCACTCCGGAACCGGAGGCCGTCCCCGTACCCGCGACGGAGGAGGCCCCGGAAGCGGAACCGGTGACGGACGAGCCGGCAGCGCCACCCGAAGCCGGACCCGAGGCCGAAGCGAACGCATCCCCGGAAGGCGAAGCGGAACCGGGTGCGGAAACGGAAGCGAGCGCGGAGGCGGGCGCGCGTGCGGAGGCGGAAGCCACCGCGGCCCCGGACCCGGCCCCCGACCTCGTCGCGGCCCCCGCCCCCGCCCTCCTCGACGTACCGAGCGAGCACCCCGCCGCCTCCTACCTCCTCCATGTGAACGGCATGGACCGCCCGGTCAGCGACGCCTGGATCGGCGAGTCCCTGCTCTACGTGCTCCGCGAGCGCCTCGGCCTGGCCGGGGCCAAGGACGGCTGCTCGCAGGGCGAGTGCGGCGCGTGCAACGTCCAGGTCGACGGCCGGCTGGTCGCCTCCTGCCTGGTCCCCGCCGCCACGGCGGCGGGCAGCGAGGTGCGCACGGTCGAGGGCCTGGCCGTCGACGGCGAACCCTCCGACGTCCAGCGCGCCCTGTCCGCCTGCGGAGCCGTCCAGTGCGGCTTCTGCATCCCCGGCATGGCGATGACCGTCCACGACCTGCTGGAGGGCAACCACGCCCCCAGCGAGCTGGAGACCCGCCAGGCGCTCTGCGGCAACCTCTGCCGCTGCTCCGGCTACCGGGGCGTGCTCGACGCGGTCGCGGACGTCGTCGCGGCCCGCGAGGCGAGCGCCGAGGCGGCCACGGCGGTCCCGGACGAGGCGCGCATCCCGCACCAGGCCGAGCCGGGCGCCGGCGGCGTGCAGCAGGGGCCCCACCCGCACGAGGGAGAGGCGCAGTGAGGCACGCCCGCGGCCCCGCCGTACGACAGCAGCACCCGCACCACGCGAACCCAGGGCCCACCCCCCGTCGCCGCACCGGCGGGGCGAACGACAAGGAGGCGGCGTGAGCAGCGACGCGGCCACCGCGGCCAACGCGACCAGCACCAGCCTGCCCAGGATCGACGCCATCGGCGGCGGTCCGGGCGCGGGCTCCGGCCCGGACCAGGAGCCGCCCCTGCTGGGCCTCGGCGCCTCACTGCCGGCCGCCGACGCCCGCGCGAAGACCGAGGGCACCTTCCCGTACGCCGCCGACCTCTGGGCCGAGGGCCTGCTGTGGGCCGCCGTGCTGCGCTCCCCGCACCCGCACGCGCGGATCCTGTCCATCGACACCTCGGGGGCCGAGGAGATGCCCGGGGTGCGTGCGGTCGTCACGCACGAGGACGTGCCGGGGGACAGCAACTACGGCCGCCATGTGGTGGACCGCCCGGTGTTCGCCTCCGACCTGGTCCGCCACCACGGCGAGCCGATCGCGGCGGTCGCCGCCGACCACCCGGACACCGCACGGCTGGCTGCCGCCGCCATCGCCGTACGGTACGAGGTGCTGGAGCCGGTCACGGATCCGGAGAAGGCGTTCGCCGCGGAGCCGCTGCACCCCGACGGCAATCTGATCCGCCACATCCCCCTGCGTTACGGCGACGCGGAGGCGACGGGCGAGGTCGTGGTGGAGGGCCTGTACCGCATCGGCCGCCAGGACCCGGCCCCGATCGGCGCGGAGGCCGGCCTAGCCGTGCCCCGCCCGGACGGCGGCGTCGAGATCTACACCGCCTCCACCGACCCGCACACCGACCGTGACCTGATCGCGGCCTGCTTCGGCCTGGAGCCGGACCGGGTCAAAGTCGTCGTGACCGGGGTGCCCGGCGCGACCGGCGACCGCGAGGACCCGGGATTCCAGATCCCGCTGGGCCTGCTGGCGCTGCGTACCGGCTGCCCGGTGAAGCTGGCCGCGAGCCGCGAGGAGTCCTTTCTCGGCCACACCCACCGCCACCCCACGCTCCTGCGCTATCGCCACCACGCGGACGCGGAGGGCCGGCTGGTCAAGGTGGAGGCCCAGATCCTGCTCGACGCGGGCGCGTACGCCGACGCCTCATCCGAGTCCCTGGCCGCCGCCGTGGCCTTCGCCTGCGGCCCGTACGTCGTCCCGCACGCCTTCATCGAGGGCTGGGCGGTCCGCACGAACAACCCGCCGTCGGGCCACGTACGCGGCGAGGGCGCGATGCAGGTCTGCGCGGCGTACGAGGGCCAGATGGACAAGCTGGCCGCGAAGCTGGGCATCGACCCGGCCGAACTGCGCCTGCGCAACACGCTCTCCACGGGCGACATCCTGCCCACGGGCCAGACGGTGACCTGCCCGGCCCCGGTGGCCGAACTGCTCCAGGCCGTACGCGACCACCCCCTCCCGTCCCTCCCCAAGGACGCCCCGGAGGGCGACTGGCTGCTGCCGGGCGGCCCAGAGGGCGCGGGGGAGCCCGGGGCGGTGCGCCGGGGCGTGGGCTACGGCGTCGGCATGGTCCACATGCTCGGCGCCGAGGGCACGGACGAGGTCTCGACGGCCACGGTCCGGGTCCACGACGGCGTGGCCACAGTGATCTGCGCGGCGGTGGAAACGGGCCAGGGCTTCACCACCCTCGCCCGCCAGATCGTCCAGGAGGTCCTGGGCGTGGACGAGGTCCACGTGGCCGCGGTCGACACCGACCAGCCCCCGGCGGGCCCGGCGACGCACGGCCGCCACACCTGGGTGTCGGGCGGGGCGGTGGAGCGCGCGGCGAAGATGGTCCGCACCCAGCTCCTCCAGCCGCTGGCCCACAAGTTCGGCATGTCCACGGAGCTGCTCCAGATCGCCGACGGCAAGATCACCTCGTACGACGGCGTCCTGTCCACCACCGTCACGGAGGCGTTGGACGGCAAGGAGCTCTGGGCCACCGCCCAGTGCCGCCCCCACCCCACGGAACCGCTGGACGAGTCGGGCCAGGGCGACGCGTTCGTCGGCCTCGCGTTCTGCGCGGTACGGGCGGTGGTCGACGTCGACATCGAGCTCGGCTCCGTACGCGTCGTCGAGATGGCGGTCGCGCAGGACGTGGGCCGCGTCCTCAACCCCGCCCAGCTGGCGATCCGCATCGAGGCGGGCATCACGCAGGGCATCGGCGCGGCCCTCACGGAGAACCTCCGCACCGCGAAGGGCCTGATCCGCCACCCCGACCTGACCGGCTACGCGCTCCCGACCTCGCTGGACGCCCCGGACATCCGCATCGTGAAACTGGTCGAGGAACGCGACGTGGTCGCCCCCTTCGGCGCGAAGCCGGCCTCGGCGGTCCCGGTCGTCACGGCCCCCGCCGCCGTAGCCTCCGCGGTCCGCTCCGCCACGGGTCGCCCGGTGAACCGACTCCCCATCAGACCTCAGGCGGCGGTGGCAACACCCAAGCCCTGACTGGCTCGTAACCGCCGTCGGGGCAGTGTGATGCGCATTGCACGTGCAATCAAAGGGTGCGAGCTGTCACTGATGCTGGCTACAGTGATCCTCGAAGCTGTACCAGCAGGACAACGGGGAGGGTGTTGTGGCGACGGGAGAGGGCTCCGAAGGGGCCGGCTCCTCCGGGGGGCTCTTCGGGGGATTCATTGGGGGCGCCGTCGCTGCGGCGCAGAGCATGGTTTCGGACCTCTACACGGAGCTGGAATCCTTCACCAAGTTCCGTGACCGTATCGACGAGATACTGGTGGACCTGAAGGCTTCGCCGGCGGACGCCAAGAAGCTGGGCGAGATCTCCATCAAGGACAGCCAGTTCGGCGACGTTGCCTGGCCGGAGGCGAAGACCCTGTTCGCCTCGTACGAGAAGGTCGTCGGCGAGCTGGAGACCTTGTCGAAGCTGCTCTCGGACTCCATAGAGGGCATGAGCATCGCGGTCCTGGCGTCGCACAAGGGCTACGACAACATGGACCAGGACATCCGCGACCGCATGCTCGCCATCAAGGCAGATGCGGAGGAGCACTACCCAGGCAAGTACAACCCGGTTCCGGGCGGAGACAAGCCGGGCGCAAACGGCGAGAAGACGCCGCCCACGCCCCAGCCTTCGCCGACCGATGACACCGGGGGTGCCTGATGGCGGTAGGGCTGGCACGGCGATCAGCGGTACGAACGGGGGAGTGAGATGGGTTCGACATCGTTTGAGGACATGTCGCACAAGCAGATGATCGCGTGGCTCGACCAGGCCAGCAGCACGGCTGTCCAGGGTGTGGCCGATCGTCTGTCGAGCGCGGCGAAAGAGATCTCGAAAATCGGCGAAGAGCTGAAGGTCCGTCCGCAGATCGTGAAGTGGAAGGGCGAGGGCGCCGATTCGTTCCGCACGTGGAGCGCGGATCTGGCCAACTCCACTCTGCGCCTGGGCGAGTTCAGCAGGGACGCCTCGAAGCGCCTGGGTGAGACCGCCACGGCGATCGCTCAGGCCAAGGCGGCGGTCCCTCGCCCCACGGGAGACCCCGAGGCGAGCCTCAAGGCCGCGGAGTCGGCGCGGAACGACCCGGACTCCGCGGGGCTGATCAAGAAGCTGAACGGGGAGCGGGAGGCTGTGGCGGCGGAGATGCGGAAGCTCTCCCAGACGTACACACATTCGGTGTCCCAGCTCGACAAGCTGGAGCGGCCGACGTTTCCGCCGCCGCCGCAGGGTATTTCGCCGGAGGCTGTGGGCAGGCGGGAAGATGCCAACGGGCACATCTCCGGCGGTGTGCCGACCGGGGGCGTTGCTGCAGGTGCCGTACCCAGTGCGGTCGGTAGCGTATCGACGCCTGGGGGTGTCCATGGAGTGACGGTGGGTCCGGACGAACCCCCGCTCAAGCACGCGAGCGTGTCTTCGCCGGTGGCAGGGGTGGTGCAGCGGCCGGTGGACATGGAGATCGATAGCGTTGCGACGCTGCCGCCGGCACCATCGAATCCGGTGGTAGGTCCGGCCGTGACTCCCGGCGTCAACAAGCCCGACGGGTTTGTCACGGGGCCTGCTGCTGTCCTGCCACCTCCCGTCGCGGGTGGGCCCGGTTTGCTGCCGCCGGCCAACGCCGGGGGCAGGGCTATGGGCATGGCCCGTCCTCCCACGGCTTTGGGTGCGGGCCCGTTGGCCCCGCCGATCCGAGACGGCGGGATCACCGGTGGCCGCCCTGTGGCACAGACCACCGGGCGCCCAACGGGAGGTCTGCCGCGTGGCACGGTGATCGGAGGCGAAGGTACTCAGGCTGGCCGCGGGATGATGGGACACGGTGCCGGTGGCGGCATGGGAGGCGCCGGGGGCGGTAGCCGGAGCGGGATCGTCGGTGACCGCCGACTGCCGGGGCAGACCGGTGGCATGGTGGGCGGACGGCCGCCGCAGCAGACAGGAAGCGCTACCGGCCGCCCCTTTACGCCTGGGGGCACGGGACTGGTGCGAGGGGCCGGATCGGGCGAGGGTAGCCGCGCGGTCGGTCAGATAGGCCGCGGAGCCACTCCGCGGCGAGCTGGGGATCCCCGGCGCGATGAAAGCGAGCGGCCGGACTACCTCGTCGAGGATGAGGAAACCTGGCAGCAGGGCAGCCGACGGGTTGTCCCGCCGGTCATCGACTGAGCAGCAAGAATCCAGAAAAAGGGAATGGAATGCGTACCAGCAGTGCAGCCGTTGCCCGGCGTGGGGCCGTTGTGTCAGCCGTTGTGGCGCTGCTCTTGGTAGGTGTTACGTCTGCACACGCTGATTCCGTTCGTTCCGGCCAGTGGCATCTGGATGTGATGCGTGCCGAGCAGATGTGGAAGACCAGCACTGGCGAGAATGTCACTGTTGCGGTGATCGATTCAGGTGTGGATGCTTCAGTTCCTGATCTTCAGGGGCGCGTTCTCAAAGGGAAAGACCTGGCGGCGGACGCTCCGGGAGGCGAGCATACGGACTATGCCAATCATGGAACGGGGATCGCTGGACTCATTGCTGGAACCGGCAACGCCGGCGGCAGGGACGGTGCCTTCGGCTTGGCCCCCGGATCCAAAATTCTCCCTATCCGCGTCAGAGATAGTGCGGGTAAAGTCAATGGTGCGACTGGAGATAAATATTTCAACGATGACCTGTCGGCGGCAATTCGCTTTGCTGCGAATCAAGGGGCCAAGGTCATCAATGTTTCTCTCGGTAATAACGCCGGATCGCAACGGTTGACGGAGTCTGTGATTTATGCCCTGGAGAAAGGGTCGCTGATCTTCGCGGCAGCGGGAAACAGCGGAGATGAGGAAAACTCCATCGAGTATCCCGCCGGGACGCCGGGTGTTGTCGGCGTGGGATCCGTCGGAAGGGACCTCAGAAGGGCCGATTCTTCTCAGTACGGACCGCAGGTTGATCTCGCAGCGCCAGGCGTGGACACCATTCACGCGTGTTCTGGAGGAACCCAGTTGTGTAAGAGCAGCGGCACGAGCTACGCAACAGCTCTCGCCTCTGCCTCGGCGGCCCTGATCTGGTCCAAGCATCCGGATTGGACGAACAATCAGGTTCTGCGGGTCATGCTGAACACTGCAGGCGGCCCCGTCAGTGGCAAGGAGCGGTCGGACGGGATCGGCTACGGGATCGTTCGTCCGCGTATTGCTCTCAAGACGCCAGGGGACCCCGGGCCCGCCGACGTGTACCCGCTGCCGGATCTTGCCGCTGCGGAGTCCAAGTCGCCCTCGCCGCAGCCGTCCAAGGGTGCGGATGGTGCCCGCGACACCAAGGAACCGGCTGCCGTGGCTGCGGACGAGGGCGGCAACACAGGGCTCTGGCTCGGCCTTGGCGCTGGCGCAGCCGTTGTAGTGGGCGGAGTCGTGGCCGCAGCAGTAGTCCGCTCCCGTCGGCGGGAGGCTGTTGCCGCACAGGCTCCGCCGTCGTGGCAACAGCAGCCGTACCCGCACCAACAGCATGTGCAGCCGCCGTACTCTCCGTACGGTCCGCCGCCGAACAACTCCCACCCCGACGTTCCCTACGGAGCCCCTCCTGGCCGAGGACCCGGCTCCGTCGGCTGAGGGGCGTCCCAGGCCTGTGTGCGGCGCGATGACAAGTGATGGGATACGCGGTACTGGCGAGGTGTCCGCACCCAGGGGATCGCTCTGCATCTTCACCTCCCTGGCCTGAAGTCTCGTCTGCTACCGACGGCCTCAATGAACCACGGTCCACTGCCGCGTGCCTTCGCTTCGGTGCGCCCTGCAGAGCCCTACCTGATCAAGGTCGCGGCTCCTCCGTCTGAGAGTGTGACGAGCCGCATATTGCTCTGCTCCGCGGTGGGGCGCGCGATGGCAGAATTCGAACCCAATCAATTGGCTGAAACGAAGTATCTTATCTGCGCCAATGCAGCTTCTGTAGGGGGCAAGGCTCGCAGGAAGGCGGTAAGTCGCCAGGCGGAGTCGGCTCTCGCCGCGTGATGGAGTTGCGGAGACCGTATGGTTTGGGGCGATCCGACCGATGCCAGGCGGCTAGCCTGGGTGTGCTCGTCGGGGGGGGGAGTCGCCAAGGTCTCGCGCACTTCACAAGTGACCACAGGGGAATTCATGACGTTCGACGCAGAATGGTCAAAGCTTCGCGCCGAATCGGCCCAGAGGGTCGATATGCGCCTCAATGGCACACCTGCTGAGCCAGGAAGCCCGAAGGGCCCGTCCCAGGCTGACCTTGCCGTCAACGATGGCGACCTGGGTGCGATCGGGCATGACGCGTATGAGCTGCGCTCGCGGCTGTCGAAGGATGGCGATCACGCCCGTCCCGCGACCTTCGACGCGGCTATCGCGCTCTCCAACGGCAACTTCGTGAGTGGCTCCGGTCTGCTGAAGGTCCACGACCGCTGGCAGACGCACCTCAAGACGCTCCTCGACGCGTGCGCGCAGATCTCGAACCACCTCGACTACTCCACGGCCGCCCATCACGAGGACGACGTTCAGATCGTCGGCGATCTGCTCAGAGTCTCCAAGCTCAACGACTATCTGAAGTAAGTATCGCGGGAGTTGGCGTACTGAAGTGCGAGGACATCATCGACGCACCGCTCGGCAAGCTGAAGGAGGCTGTCGACGACTGGTCGGAGATGGTCACCAAGCTGCGTCGCCTGGCCGAGGTGGCCAATGACGGGATGAAGGTCAAGGCGGACAAGGCCGAGTGGGACGGCGTGAACGCCGGCGTCACCCAGAGCTCGTAACACGATCATGGTCGTGCCTTCTTGAGGCGTCTTAAGCAGATCAGGCCTGGAGGGGAGCGACCTGCTCCGAAGGCGACCCCGAGGAGCCGGCGGCGCTGGGTGGGGCTCGGCGAGGGAAGCACGGTGCCGTACGACGACGAGACCATCGGCCAAGGTGAGATGAAAGGTCGGGATCAATCGGCGGAAGAGGTCGCCGCTGCTCTGGCCGGCGCCGGCGATCCCGTGCCCCGACTGGAGAACGACCGCGCCGGAAGGAGCGCCGATGCCCTCGTGTCGGCGTTGAAAGCAGCGCGGCCCACCGTTGCGTCGCGCTCGGAACCGGCCGCTGCCAAGGCTCTTGCCTCTACGTGTGAGTAGAGGTGCTACCTGATCGCCGTGCGTCCATCAGTTCATGCGCACTTGAGTTCCTTCTGGGCGAAGGCGGTGAACTGCTTAAGGATGCCCGGGAGGGTTTTGCGGCCGCCTTTTCCTTGAGTGCCGGTGACTCCGATGTCGAGCCTCAGGAACTTGCCGGTCGATGGGCCGGAACTGGCAGTGGGTTCGCAGGCTACGTGGGTTGCCGCGCCCGTGTCCCAGACGATTCCCTTCTTCCCTACGGCAATCGGTTCCGGATTCGCAGACTCATATGTGCTCCATTCAGTGAAGCCTTCGTCATCCTCAAGTTTGGCCGACGCCCTGAAACCGCTGTTGCCGTCAACATAGATAAGGCAATTCACGGATCGCCGTCGCTCCGAGAAGTAGAAGGGATCGGTATCCTGTTTTGTTTCGTCGCCTACGGGAAGGTGGGCGTGTACGTCTTCGGGGTCGAATGCGTTCCAGCAGAATTTATTGGGTAGATCCGGTGCGCTCTTGGTCTTCTCGTCGGAGCACCCGGATACGGCGGTTATCAGACCCAGTGAGAGGGCGATGGTTCCTGCGATCTTTCCGGATCTGTGCATGTGTACTCCCTTACGGGCGGGTTTCCCTGGCCAGGTCGCGACCGATTGCGTGCGCGCTCGCAGTCGCGGTCGCGGCGGATCCCGTGTAGTCGTTGTACTGCTCGGGGGGCAGGCCGGCCGCCTTCCCCGCTGCGGTAACAGCTTCAGCTGCCGCAGCCTTTGCGGCCTCCTCCGCCTTCGTCCTGCCCATGCCTGCTTCCAGCACGGCCTCGTCCAGGTCTTCCTTGCTCGACTTGCTCACGACCGATTCGGTGATGTCCTCCTGGATCCAGGTGACGGCGTCCCCGCCCACCGGGAGCATTTCGAGGTACTTGGCCCCTACCAGGTCGATAATTCGATTCGTCCATTTCGCATTGTTCTCGACGCTTTCGTTGTACTCGCCGTTCTCATGAGTCTTCAGTTCCACGACCGCGTGCGCCCGTGCCTCCGCCATTATCCCCGCGATCTCCCCGCCGGGATGAACCGCATTACGAATCGCCTCGCCCATGTCCGTGTGGAGCTGAGGGTGACGGAACGCGTCGCCCACGAGCGCGGTTGTGTAGGCCTGCTGCGCATGGGTGATCGCGCCGTAGGCGTTCGGGTCCTGGCCGACCGAGCCGAGGAACCTGGTCATCAAGTGCTTCTCGAATTCGGCCGGTTCGCCGAACGTCTTGATCTGGCCCGCCGCGTTCTCGGCGGTCGCCTGGAGGTCCGGCGTGTACTCCGCCGCCATGTCGCCGAACTGCGGGGCCAGGGCGCTCAGCGGGCCGGGCGGGTCGCCGGCCTTGCCCGATACCAGCTCCGGGTTCGTGCCGATCTTCTCCACGACCTTCTCCATGACACCGCTCATGTCCTTGGAATGGCGCACCGGCGGTGCGTCGTCGTCGCCGGGGACGCGGCCGGTGACCGCTGCTTCCAAGGCGTTGCCCATGGCCGTCTGGCCGAGCATGGTGCCGCTTTCGGCCGTGGTGTCGTACCAGTCGTCGGCCGGCTTCTTGTCGAGCATGTAGTCGACCACGCTCTGAGCGTCCTTGCCGCTGGTCTCGACGTCCAGCATGGTGACGATGCCGTCGTTGTTGGTGTCCGACCGCAGGCTCTCGTTGAAGAACTGGGCCGACGCCGCGGGGTGCCTGCTCATCGCCTCCATGAGGCCGGTGACCGGGTTGAAGCCCTTCCCGCCGTCCTCGCCGAGGTTGATCGCCATGTCCTGGTTGTACGGCAGGTTCCGGGACCAGATCTCGGGGTCCTTCTTGTCCATGGCGATCATGTCCCGGCCGACCGACGTCAGGAACTGCTGGTCGTAGGTGCCTTCCCGCAGCAGCGAGCCCAGCGCTTGGTACCCGTACACCTTGGTGCCGACGCCCGCGAACCCGGAGACGTCGATCTCCTGGCGGCCCGCCTTGAGCAGTTGCGAGGTCCAGGCGGCGTCCAAATGATTCGGCACCGACGAGGTGGTGGCCAGACCGAGCAGCGCCCCCATGTCGCTCTGGATATTGCGGACCAGGCCCACACGGTCCGCTCCCGCCGGGCCGAGGGACGTGGAGTCCAAGGACATTCGCGTGAACGCCTCCAGCGTCCCCTCCGCGCCCAGCCTGCGGTAGAACGCGGTGGCGAACTCGGGGTCGCCGCGGTTGTCGTCGATGACGTCTTCGAGCTTGCGCAGCGCCGCGAGGTTTCGGGCGGTGCCGCCTTCGCCCGTGACGGTCCTCAACAGCTCCGCCGCGTGACCCGCCTGCTCCGCGTCGAGCGTCTTGTAAGCGGGCTTGCTGAAGTCGTGCTTGCTTTTCACGTTCGCCTCGAGGGCGCGTTTCAACGACTCGTCGGCATCGGAGCAGTCTTCGACGATCCGATCGATCTTCCGCTGCCAGGACGCGACGGCCGCTTTCTGTTTGCGCAGTGCCTCCGGATAGTCCGGATCCTGTCGTGCGGTGTGGTCGTCCGCCAGGTCGTGCCGTGCCGACACCCTGCCCTTTGCACTGATCACCACGCCTGCCGCCGGGCCCTCTTCGTCCCGCATGGCGACCAGCGTCTTCTTGGCGTATGCGAAGGATGTGTGAGCGTCAGACAACAGGGACTTGATGCCTCGGGCCTGGGCCACGGCGTCATCGAACTCCGCTGCTGTCTTTCCGATGAACTCCTTGGTGACACCGGCGTTGACGCCTTCCCACCGCGCCTTGCCCGCTTTCGCCTTCATGCCGGTCCGGGCATCCTCGGCGAGCTTCTCCAACCTGGCCACCATCGTGGTCCAGTCGTCCGCCGCTGTCTTGAGTTTACTGACGGGTGCGTGCACAACATCGTCGAAGGTCAGCACGGTTCCCCCATGAACGGCTGGTCGGAGCACGGCGGGACGGAGCCGCCCCGGGATGCCAACTTATCCCGCGCATGGAGGAACAACGTATGAGCTCGTAACGCGATCTTGTTGAGATGCCTTGGCCAGGGCGCCGACGCGACGTATGAGCGGTCCGCGGACCCGATGGAACTCGCGGCGGCCCTGCTGTCTCCGCCGAGGCGGCCGAATCACTGAGGGTGATCACGGGGTCGTCAAGGTTCGAGGGCTCGGACAAGAAGTCCACCGCTGCATACGCCGCAAGGTCGTTGAGCGAGGCCTACGCTTCCCCCGCCGCCGATGACGGGGACATCTGCCACGTGTACGCGATGTGATTCCGTCCCGAGCGATCGACTGGAGGTCGCCTGGGATCTGGCCTGGGGCACGGCGGAGGGTGAACCTGCTCCGGAGTTCAGGGTGCTTCCGGTGGGGGAGCAGACCTTGGCCGCTCCGGATGCCGGTGTTGTCCGGTTCGCCTGTCGGAGCGAGAAGCTGCCGGGCTCCGCACCGGCTCACGTCAGACTCGGTGTGGAGCGCTGGTCGCCCGGAGAACCCGAGGGCGATCCGGAGAAGTTGAGGGACGCCTACGCGACAGTGGCTCATTCCTTCGCACTGGCCATGGCGAGTGAACTGCGCTGCGAGAACGACGGAGGGTTCGAGACGCGGCCCTCGCTCGACCCCGCTGGATGTGCTCAGCAGTTGAGGGAGCCCCGGCCGGTACCGTAGCCGTTGACCAGGGGGAGGTGCCGGTGTGATTTCCGAGCCGGAGTTGGTGGGGGAGGACGAGCCGGGCTCGTCCCGGGACGTGGTGAGCGGATTCGACCGCGAGCCCGCGACCGGGCGGCGTCGGGGGCACAGGCTGCTCTGGGGTGTCACCGGAGCGCTGGTGGCGTCGGCGGTGTGGGCTTCGGCGGTCTTCGCGTACGGGATCGGCGGCGACGGGAAGCCGGACCCTCGTGGCTACCGGGTCGAGTCGGACACCTGCGCCTCGATCGAGCTGAAGGCGCTCACCGGGGTGGTGGGAGAGCCGGAGGACGATCCGGCCACCGAATTGGACGGGATCGAGCATCCCGCCCTCCACCGGATCAGATGCACCATCACCTTCGGCTCGTCGGAAGTCACGGCGGTGGCCGGTACGAGCGGGGGTGCCTGGACGACGAGCTACCAGGCGTCCGTCACGGCCGAGCTGCACAAGGAGACCGACCCGCGCCCCGAGTTCGAGGCGAGCAGCACGCTGACGGAGATCGACGGCCTGGGTGTGACGCAGGTGGAGCGCGTCCCGGACCTCGGGGACCTGGCCTATCTGCTGGTCCTGGACGACAACGCCATGCAGCTGAAGGTGGTCGACGGCGGCGCCGTCGTGACGCTCACCCTCTCCGCATGGGTGAACTACGAAGCGGAGGACGGCGCGGAGGAGGTGCCGGACGACGCACCGGAGGGCCCCGAGCTGCTCGGGTACCGGGGCAGTCTGATCAGCGACGTGCGCGATGTGATGAAGGCGCTGAAGACGGACTGAGCGCCGTACGCCTGCACGGATGTGGCCGCCCCCGCTGCGGGGACGGCCACATCCGTGCTCTGGAGACCGTGACCGGAATCGAACCGGTGTAACTCGAGTTGCAGTCGAGCCCCTGAGCCTCTCGGGCACACGGTCGAGGGTGTGGTGCTGTGTGGCTGTTTCCTTGCTGAACACGACGCTACGGGCCGGCGTCCGCCGCCTCAAGGGATCCGGCCGGGCCGCAATGCGACTGCCATACGCCGTTCACACCCGGGGCTCCGGACCTACGACCAAGGGCCGAGCGCGGGACGGCACATCGACAGGGTCCAAACCGCTCCATGCCCCTTACGCTGAGGCCATGACCGCCCTCGAACCGCGTGACGGCACCGATGCCGCGCGCCTCACGCCGACCGCGACCGACGATCACTCCCCGGACCCGCTGTCCGACATTCCCCTCGCGGCCGTCGAGGGCGTTCTCGGGCGCACCTACCGGGCGCTGAGCATCGGCATCGTCTCCGTGGTGTTCCTCATCGCGTTCGAGGCCACGGCGGTCGGTACCGCCATGCCGGTCGCCGCCCGTGAGCTGAACGGGATTCCGCTCTACGCGTTCGCCTTCTCCGCGTACTTCACCACCAGCCTCTTCGCCATGGTCCTCTCCGGGCAGTGGGCCGACCGGCGCGGGCCGCTGCAGCCGCTCGCCACCGGGATCACCGCGTTCGGCGTCGGCCTGCTGCTCTCCGGGGCGGCCACCAGCATGTGGATCTTCATCGCGGGGCGGGCCGTCCAGGGGCTCGGCGGCGGGCTGGTGATCGTCGCCCTGTACGTGGTCATCGGCCGGGCCTACCCCGAGCACATCCGGCCCGCGATCCTGCCGCCTTCGCCGCGAGCTGGGTGATCCCCTCCGTCGTGGGGCCGCTCGCCTCCGGGACGGTGACCGAGCAGCTCGGGTGGCGCTGGGTGTTCGTCGGCATCCCGGTCCTCATCGTGATTCCACTCGCCCTGGCCCTCCCGGCGATCCGGCGGACCGCCTCCGGGCCCGCGGACCCGGCCGCTGCCACCGAGCCGTACGACCGCCGCCGGATCCGGCTCGCGCTGGGGATCTCGGCGGGGGCGGGGCTGCTCCAGTACGCGGGGCAGGAGCTGAACTGGCTCGCCCTCCTGCCGGCCGCCGTCGGCGTCGCCCTGCTGGTGCCCGCCGTCCGCGGATTGCTGCCCACCGGGACCGTACGGGCGGGGCGCGGGCTGCCTTCGGTGGTCCTGCTGCGCGGGGTCGCCGCCGGGTCGTTCATCGCCGCCGAGTCCTTCGTACCGCTGATGCTGGTCACCCAGCGCGGGCTGTCCCCGACGATGGCCGGGCTCTCGCTGGCCGTGGGCGGGGCGACCTGGGCGCTCGGTTCGTTCGTCCAGTCCCGGCCCCGTATGGAAGCGCACCGGGAGCGCCTGATGGTGACCGGCATGGTGCTGGTCGCCGCCTCGATCGCCGCCGCGCCCTCCGTGCTGATCGAGGGGGTCCCGGTCTGGACCGTCGCCGTCGCCTGGGCCTTCGGCTGCTTCGGCATGGGCATGGTGATCGCCTCCACCAGCGTCCTGCTGCTGAAGCTGTCGGCCCCCGAGGAGGCGGGCTCCAACTCCGCCGCGCTCCAGATCTCCGACGGCCTCTCCAACGTGCTGCTGCTGGCCATCGGCGGCGCGGCCTTCGCGACTCTCGGCGGCGAGGCCCTCGGCGCGGCCGCGCACGGGGCGGTGCAGGGCGGTGCCGCCGGCTCGCACCCGGGCGCGTTCGCGGCCGTGTTCCTGCCGATGGCGGGGGTTGCGCTGGTGGGGGTGTGGGTGGCGACCAGGGTCCTCGTGCGGGAGAAGGAGTAGCGGTACCGCGTGGTACCGGGCGGTACCCGGGTGTTCCTCCACATGAACGGCCATTCGCTTTCCAGGCGGGCTTCGATGTCGACGAAGCGGAGCGGTCGTGCCGGCGGTGTGCCAGGGCGTCCTGGACATGCCCAAGATCGCTGAGCAACTGTCGGTGTTCGCCCGGTAGCCGCAGTTGTGAAGAGGGTCTCAACGGGCTCGAACCGCGACTCGTTCGTACCGGGTTTCAACCGGGCCACCGGTAGGGTGGCCCGGTTGTCGTATCGCGGGCCGGGCCGTTCGGAACGGGTCCGGTGCGGACAGCACCCCACGTACCCGAGAGCCCCGAACCGGAGACCGTGACTACTACCACCGCCTCCCACCACCTCTCACCCGCCTTTCCCGGCCGCGCCCCCTGGGGCACCGCCGGGAAGCTGCGAGCCTGGCAGCAGGGGGCCATGGAGAGGTACATCCAGGAGCAGCCCCGCGACTTCCTCGCCGTCGCGACGCCCGGCGCCGGCAAGACCACGTTCGCGCTGACCCTCGCGTCGTGGCTGCTGCACCACCATGTCGTGCAGCAGATCACCGTCGTCGCCCCGACCGAGCACCTCAAGAAGCAGTGGGCGGAGGCGGCCGCGCGGATAGGGATCAAGCTCGACCCCGACTACAGCGCCGGACCGCTGAGCAAGGAGTACCACGGGGTCGCCGTGACGTACGCCGGTGTCGGCGTCCGCCCGATGCTGCACCGCAACCGCTGCGAGCAGCGCAAGACGCTCGTCATCCTCGACGAGATCCACCACGCCGGTGACTCGAAGTCCTGGGGCGAGGCCTGCCAGGAGGCGTTCGACCCGGCGACCCGGCGGCTCGCGCTGACCGGTACGCCGTTCCGGTCGGACACCAACCCGATCCCGTTCGTCGCGTACGAGGAGGGCAACGACGGCATCCGCCGCTCCTCCGCCGACTACACCTACGGTTACGGCAACGCGCTCGCCGACGGCGTCGTCCGCCCGGTCATCTTCCTCAGCTACAGCGGCAACATGCGCTGGCGCACCAAGGCCGGTGACGAGATCGCCGCCCGGCTCGGCGAGCCGATGACCAAGGACGCCATCGGGCAGGCCTGGCGCACCGCGCTGGCGCCCACCGGCGAGTGGATCCCCAACGTGCTATCGGCCGCCGACAAGCGGCTCACCGAGGTCCGCAAGGGCATCCCCGACGCGGGCGGCCTCGTCATCGCGACCGACCAGGACTCGGCCCGCGCGTACGCCAAGATCCTCAAGAAGGTCACCGGCGAGACGCCGACCGTGGTCCTCTCCGACGAGAAGGCCGCCTCCAAGAAGATCGACAAGTTCAGCGCGGACGAGTCGCGCTGGATGGTCGCGGTGCGGATGGTGTCGGAAGGCGTCGACGTCCCGCGGCTCGCCGTCGGCGTGTACGCGACCACCATCTCCACGCCCCTCTTCTTCGCCCAGGCCGTCGGCCGCTTCGTGCGCTCCCGCAGGCGCGGCGAGACGGCCTCCGTCTTCGTACCGACGATCCCGATGCTCCTCGACTTCGCCAACGAGATGGAGGTCGAGCGCGACCACGTGCTCGACAAGCCGAAGAAGGGCAGCGACGAGGAGAACCCGTTCTCCGAGGAGGACAAGCTCCTCGCCGACGCGGAGAAGCTGGAGGACGAGGAGACCGAGGAGCAGCTGCCCTTCGAGGCGCTGGAGTCCGACGCCGTCTTCGACCGGGTGCTCTACGACGGCGCCGAGTTCGGCATGCAGGCCCACCCCGGTTCCGAGGAGGAGCAGGACTACCTCGGCATCCCCGGGCTCCTGGAGCCGGACCAGGTCCAGCTGCTCCTCCAGAAGCGACAGACCCGGCAGATCGCGCACAGCCGCCAGAGGCCGGCCGGGGAGGCCGACCTCCTGGAGAAGCCTGCCGACGCCCGGCCCGTGGTCACCCACAAGCAGCTGCTGAGTCTGCGCAAGCAGCTCAACACGATGGTCTCCGCCTACACCCACCAGAGCGGCAAGCCCCACGGCGTGATCCACAACGAACTGCGCCGCGTCTGCGGCGGGCCGCCGAGCGCGGAGGCGACGGCCCACCAGATCCAGACGCGCATCGTGAAGGTCCAGGAGTGGGCGACCCGGATGACGTGATCCCCGGATCCCGGTGGCGTTCCGGCTTCCTCGGCCCGTACGGAGGTTCCCTCTCCGTACGGGCCGACGGACTTTCCGGGCGGCGTACGGCCGACGGACTTTCCGGGCGGCGCTGCGACGTTTCCGGCAGGCGTTTCCGGCGGGCGGTTCCGGGAAATTTCTGCGGTGGCGTTCACACACTGTTAACGCTGGTTCACATCCGTGGACGTGCCGCCACGGCGGTGTCGTGACACGTGAACGCGCGTAGATGTTCGCTTTCCGGACGCCGTCCCGCTGACCGGCCCTTATGCGTGGGCCGTACCGGGGCTCCGTGTCCGGAGACCGGATTCTGGACGAGTACTTCCGCTGAGCGGACTGGCTCGCTACTGTCCCCGCCATATGAACGCCCCGTGGCAACGCCGCCGCGGAGCGCAGCCGGTGCCTTGCCAGACCGGCGGCCTCTCCGTGCGTCGCCGCTGGGACCGGCGTCGCAACCGCCGGAGCAGGACCGTCGTCGCTCACCCCGAAGAGGAGAGGGCGTCGTGACAGCGGAGACTTCCCAGACGCTCGACCGAGGACTGCGCGTCCTCAAACTGCTCGCCGACACCGATCACGGCCTGACCGTCACCGAGTTGTCCAACAAACTCGGCGTCAACCGGACCGTCGTCTACCGACTGCTCGCCACCCTGGAGCAGCACGCCCTGGTCCGCCGTGACCTGGGCGGCCGCGCCCGGGTCGGCCTCGGTGTGCTGCGGCTCGGCCGACAGGTGCACCCGCTCGTCCGGGAAGCCGCGCTGCCCGCGCTGCGCTCACTGGCCGAGGACATAGGGGCCACCGCCCACCTCACGCTCGTCGACGGCAGCGACGCCCTCGCGGTCGCCGTCGTCGAGCCCACCTGGACCGACTACCACGTCGCCTACCGGGCCGGCTTCCGCCATCCCCTGGACCGGGGCGCGGCGGGCCGGGCCATCCTGTCCGCCCGCCAGACGACGGACGCCGGCCACCCCGGCTACACCCTCACCCACGGCGAACTCGAAGCCGGGGCCAGCGGGGCGGCCGCGCCGCTGGTCGGGGTCTCGGGCGTCGAGGGCAGCGTCGGCGTCGTCATGCTCGCCGACGCCGTACCGGAACGGGTCGGGCCCCGCGTGCTCGACGCCGCCCGGGAAGTGGCCGACGCGCTGCGGTAGGCGCACACGCGTGCCCGTGCCCGTGCCCGTGCTCGTGCCCGTGCGCGTGCACGTACGCGTACTGCGCGTGCGGGGTCGGGAGCGTGCCGGGCGGCGTACGCCTGGCGCGTTTCCGTTCCGGCGCGCCGGTTAGATTGGGTGCGTGCTCTCTCGTCTCACGCGCCCCCGCGTCCTCGCCCTCTGCGCGCTGCCGGTCCTCGCCCTGGGCGGTACGGCGGCCCTCGCGCCGCTGCCGTTCACCCTGGCGCGACCCGGGGTGACCGCGGACGTGCTCGGCCAGGACGACGGGCGGCCCGTGATCACCATCACCGGCGCCGAGACCCGGCCCACCGACGGGCAGCTGCGGATGACGACGATCCTCGCCACCGGGCCGAAGGCCGACGTCCGCATCGGTGAGGTGTTCGACAGCTGGTTCCGGACCGACCGGGCGGTCATGCCGCGCGATGCCGTCTACCCCACCGGCGGCTCCGAGCAGGAGATCGAGAAACACAACCTCGACGACATGAAGGAGTCCCAGAACGTCGCCGTCGACGCCGCCCTGAACTACCTGGACCGGGAGCCCGGTTCGATGCGGGTGGCCGTGGACCTCGGCGACATCGGCGGCCCGAGCGCCGGGCTTTTCCTCTCGCTCGGCGTCATCGACAAACTCGACGGCAACGGCTCCGGCGGCGACCTCACCGGCGGCCGGACCATCGCCGGTACGGGGACGATCACCGCGGACGGCAAGGTCGGCGCGGTCGGCGGTGTGTCGATGAAGGCCCAGGGCGCCCACCGCGACGGGGCGAGCGTCTTCCTCGTCCCCAAGGCCGAGTGCCGTCAGGCGGAGGCCGAGGCGCCCGACGGGCTGCGGGTCGTGCCCGTCTCCACGCTGAAGGACGCGGTCGGCTCGCTCAAGGCCCTGGAGTCGGGCGGGAAGGTGCCGAGCTGCTGACCCGGGGGGCCGTCGGCGGTACGGAGGACTTCCCGGGCTGCCCGCCTGCCGCCTCCGGTGCCTGACCGCCATCCACCTCCTGTCCCTCTGGTCCCTGACCGCCATCCACCCCCCGTCCCTCCGGTCCCCCCGGGCCCTCCGCGTGTTCCGCCACCGGCCCGTCGTCCAGCGTCCGCCAGGACGGGAACACCAGCGGGCTCAGCGTGGCCAGGAAGTAGACACCGCCCATCGCCAGCAGCGCCCCCGTGGCCCCCGCGCCCTCCACCAGCAGCCCGGCCGCGAGCCCGCCCACCGGCATCGCGAACTCGCAGCCCGCGGTCAGCGCACCCGAGACCCGGCTGCGCAGCCGGTCCGGTACGCGCTCGTAGATGACCGTGGTGAGGATCGGGTTCAGCACGCCGCCCGCGATCCCGCCGAGCAGCATCGTCACCGCGAGCGGGAGCGTCGTCCCGGTCGCCGCCGCGACCAGGAACCGTGGCGCGCCGCACAGAATCACGCACACCGTGAACACCGCCCGGCGCGAGAACCGGTGCCCCACCGCCCCGTACAGCAGGGCCCCCACCAGACCGCCCGCCCCGAACATCGCGGTGAGCAGCCCGATGGCGGTCGCGCCGCCCAGTTCGGCCTCGGCGTGCACGGGGAGCAGCACCGCGTTCCAGCCCTGGTCGGTGCCGTTCATGAACATCACCATGACCACGACCGAAAGCAGTAGCCGGTTGCCCAGCAAGTGGGCGTATCCCTCGCGGAGTTCGGAGCCGTAGGCACGCAGTGAGACCGGAGCTTCGGCCTTCCTCGGCTCGGCCGCGCGAATGCCCCGCACCCCGGCGGTGACCAGCAGGGCGGACAGCCCGAAGGTCGCCGCGTCCAGCAGCAGGACCGTCTCCGCGCCGACGAAGGCGATGAGGACCCCGGCGAGCGCCGCGCCGACCATCCGGGCCCCGCGCGAGACCGCGTCGAAGAGGCTGGCGGCCCGGGCGAGCGTGGTCCCGGCGTGCTCGGCCAGATCCGGGATCAGGACGTAGCGCGCGGTGTTGCCCGGGGTGTGGGCGAAGCCGTTGAGCGCCATCAGCGCGCACAGCATCCAGAAGTCGAGGACGCCGGCGAAGTGCAGCAGCGGGATCGCGGCGATGGCCAGGGCGCACACGGCGTCGGAGGCGATGGCGACCCGGCGGCGGCCGATCCGGTCGATGACCGGTCCGCCGATCAGCGCGGCGACGACGATCGGCAGGGTCGCGCAGAAGGCGACCACGCCTGCCCGGCCCGCGCTGCCCGTGGTCTCCAGGACGAACCAGGGGACGCCGATCAGGGTCAGTGAAGTGCCGGCTGTGGAGATGGAGTTGGCCGCGAGCGTGGCAGCGAGCGGGGTGCGGTTCCCCATGGTTCTCTCTCCCCCGAGTCGATGGTTACGCCGGCTGGACGGCGGCGGTGGCGCGGGGCGCGGTCGCGACCGCCTCCCGGCCCTGGGTGGTCAGTCGCAGGCCGACCTCCACCAGGGTCCAGCCGACCCGGGTGCGCAGGCTGGTGCGGGGGAGGCGGAACTCCGCTGCTGTGGAGTGGAGTTCGGCCGCTTCGACGGTGTGCAGGAGGTGGTGGACGTCGGCGTGCATAACGGGATTCCCTACAGATGGTGGGGAGTTGTGGTGTGCGGCGTGGTCATGCGGAGGGGCGCGGAAAGGTGTGCAGGTGGGTGCGGACGACGGCCGAGCCCTCCGTGTCCTCGGGGACGGCATCGCGGTAGCTCTCCACCACCGCGTGGAGCTTCGCCGAGAGCTCGCGTGCCAGTTCGGGGGTGAGACGCACCTTGAAGTCGCTCATGTCCGAGCTCTGCCGCCACTCCTGCGGCCATTCGCTCATCGTGCCGAGCCAGGTGTTCAGCTCCTGGGCGTGCGTGGTGGCCACCTCGTGCATGACCACGCCGATGGCGCCGCGTACCTCGGGATCGGCGTGTCCGAGGAAGTCCGCGCTCTCGAACATCGCTCCTTCGTGCACCGCCCGCCACCAGCGCTCGCGGCCCTTGCCCAGCTCCGGGGCGTCCTCGACCAGCTCGGCCTCCGCCAGTTGGCGCAGGTGGTAGCTGGTAGCACCGCTGGACTCGCCCAGCCGCTCGCCGAGCTTGGAGGCGGTGGCCGGACCGAACTCGCGCAGCGTGTTCAGCAGCCGGATCCGCAGGGGGTGCGCGAGGCTGCGCAGCGTGCGGGCGTCCACGTTGTGGATCCGGCGGTCGGTGCCGTCGTGGCGGTAGGGGCGGGGGGCGTCCTCGTTCTCCGTCATGCCTCGACCGTAGAGATGCAAAGAATACTTTGCAAGGATTTTTTTGCAACGCTTGCTTTGCAGCGGTTCTTTTGCACTGGTTCCCGGTGGCCCGGCGGCTCAGCCCTCCTCGATGAACCCCTCCGCCACCAGCCACTCCTTCGCCACCTCGTGCGGGTCCTCGCCGTCCACGTCCACCTTGGCGTTCAGCGTCTGCGCGACCTCGGTCGTCAGCTTCCGGGCGAGCGGGTCCAGCAGCTCCGCGATCACCGGGTACTTCTCGAAGGTGGCCTCGTGGACGACCGGGGACGCGTTGTAGTTGGGGAAGAAGTCCTTGTCGTCCTCCAGGACGTCCAGGTTCATGGCCTTGATCCGGCCGTCGGTGGTGAACACCTCGCCCAGCAGGCAGGAGTTGGACTGGGACACCTGGGTGTAGATGATCCCGGCGTCCATCTTCTGGATGTTGCCCGTCGGGATCTTCATCCCGTACTTCTTCTCCATGCCGGGCAGCCCGTCGTCGCGGGAGGCGAACTCGTTCTCCACGCAGATCGTCACCGCGCCCGGGTCCTTCTTCGCCAGCGCGGCCACGTCCGAGAGGGTCTTCAGCTTGTACTTCGCGTTGTTCTTCTTGCTGATCGCCAGCGCGTACGTGTTGTCGAGCGGGGCCGGCGGCAGCCAGATCACCCCGTTGCCCTTGTCCTCGTCGCGTACCGCCTCGAACTGCTTCCTCGGGTCGACGATCGGGTCCGCGTGGCCCAGGAAGGTGATCCAGCCGGTGCCGGTGTAGTCCCACTGGGCGTCGGCGTCGCCGTTGATGATGGCCTCGCGCGCGCTGATCGAACCCGGCAGGTTCGTCCGGTCCAGGACCTCCGCCCCGGCCGCCTTGAAGACCAGGCCGGTCATCTGGCCCAGGATGATGTTCTCGCTGAAGTTCTTCGACGTCACCGTCAGCGTCGCGCCCTTGAGCGGCTCGTCCTGCCCGACCGAACCCGGCGACACGTCGTCCACCATCGGCGAACCGCTCTTGAGCCCGCAGCCGCCCAGCAGCAGGGAGAGGCAGAGGGCCGCGGCGCCGAGGGCCCCGAGCCGGCCCCCGCGGAGGGTCCCGCACCCGGCCCGGCGCCGGAGGCCGCACGCGGTCCTCGAACCGTCCGAACCGTACGTCGTCGTCCTCACCGCTCCTCCAGCCCGCGCGGCGTCAGCACCAGTTCGGCCAGCGACGCCAGCCAGTCCACCAGCAGCGCCAGCACCACCGTCAGCACCGACCCGATGATCAGCACCGGCATCCGCTGCGTCTGGATCCCCGAGGTGATCAGGTCGCCGAGCCCGCCGCCCCCGCCGAACGTCGCCAGTGTGGCCGTACCGACGTTCAGGACCAGGGCCGTACGGACGCCCGCCAGGATCAGCGGCACCGCGAGCGGCAGCTCCACCTTCAGCAGGACGCCCCGCCCGGACATCCCCATCCCGCGCGCCGCCTCGATCATGTTCGGCTCGATCGCCCGCAGGCCCGCCACCGTGTTGGAGAGCACCGGAAGCACCGCGTAGATCACGATGCCGATGATCGCCGTACGGGGGCCGATGCCCAGCCAGATCACCAGCAGCGCCAGCAGACCGATCGCCGGAGTCGCCTGCCCGATGTTGGCCAGCGCCGTGAACGCAGGGGCCCCCTTCCGCAGCCGCCGCCGGGTCAGGGCGATGCCCAGCGGGATCGCGATGATCAGCACCCAGAACGTGGAGATCGCCGTCAGCCGCACATGCTGCCACCAGCGCAGCTGCACATTGCCGCCGGAGAGCGAGTTCTCCGCGATCGAGTCCAGGTGGATGTTGGTGATCCACACGTAGGTGATCACCAGGATGACCGCCAGCACCGTCGGCAGGAACACCAGCTTCCGCCAGGTGATCCGGCGTTTTGGCGCGTCCGGGGCGGGGGAGGGGTCGCTCTCCTCGTCGTGGAACGCGTGGCCCTTGACGTCGTGTTCGCCCGGCGGCCGGGTGGGGGTGGCCGGGCCCTTGCCGGAGCCGGACCGGTGGCTGGGACTCATACTCCGCTGCCACCCCCCTCCAGCTCCTGCTCGGTCTGGTGGACGCGCTGCTCCTCCAGCTCGTGCTGGTGCTCCATCGCGGTCAGCCGGTCGGCCTCCAGCAGCTCCTGCACGTTGTCCATCAGCGTCTTCATGTCGACGACCCCGATGAACTCGCCGCGCCGCCCGGTCACCGCCACCCGGCCCCCGCTGTCGGTGAGCACCGCCTCCAGCGCGTCGTGCAGCGTGGCGTCCCGGGTCACCGTGTCGTGCACCAGCTGCCCGGCCCGCGCCAGCGAACCGCGCGCCCGCATCAGGTCGCCCCGCCGCAGCCACTTGTACGGGCGGTTGCGGCGGTCCAGCATCAGCAGCTCGTTGTGCGGACCGTTGCGCAGCTTGTTGAAGATCGTCTGGAGCGGGTCCTCGACGGTCACCGTCGGGAACTCCGCGATGCCCACATCCCGTACGCGGGTCAGGTTGAGGCGTTTGAGCGCCGCGCCCGCTCCCACGAAACCCGAGACGAAGTCGTCCGTCGGGTTGGTGAGGATCGCCTCGGGGGTGTCGAACTGCGCGATGTGCGACCGCTCCCGCAGCACCGCGATCCGGTCGCCGAGCTTGATCGCCTCGTCGAAGTCGTGGGTGACGAACACGATCGTCTTGTGCAGCTCGTGCTGGAGCCGGATCAGCTCGTCCTGGAGGTGGTCGCGGGTGATGGGGTCGACCGCCCCGAACGGCTCGTCCATCAGGAGTACGGGAGGGTCGGCGGCCAGCGCCCGTGCCACGCCCACCCGCTGCTGCTGCCCGCCGGAGAGCTGGCGCGGATAGCGGCCGTGGAACTCGCGCGGGTCAAGACCCACCAGGTCGAGCATCTCCTCCACCCGGTCCTTCACCCGGGACTTGGACCAGCCGACCATCTTCGGCACCAGGGCGATGTTGTCGGCGACCGTCATGTGCGGGAAGAGGCCGGAGGACTGGATGGCGTAACCGATCTTGCGGCGCAGCTTCACCGGGTCGATGTCCGTGACGTCCTCGTCGTCGATCCGGATCCGGCCCGAGGTCGGCTCGATCAGCCGGTTGATCATCTTCAGGGTGGTGGACTTCCCGCAGCCGGAAGGACCGACGAAGATCACGGTCTCGCCGGCCCTGATCTCCATCGACACGTTCTCGACGGCCGGGTTCGGGTTGCCCGGGTAGCTCTTGGTGAGGTTCTCCAGCTGGATGGTGGCCCCGGAGGTGGCCGCGGACTCCTCCGCCTCGACGGTCTCGGTCTCAGGCACGGATCCCCCTCGGGATGGTCAGCCGTCCCAGCAGGACGTACGCGGCGTCGAAGAGCAGGGCGAGGACGACGATGCCGAGCGTGCCCGCGAGGACCTGGTTGATCGCGTTGGCGCTGCCCAGCGAGGCGATGCCCCGGAAGATCTCGTTGCCGAGGCCGGGCCCGGAGGCGTACGCGGCGATGGCGGCGATGCCCATCAGCATCTGCGTGGAGACCCGGATCCCGGTCAGGATCGGCGGCCAGGCGAGCGGCAGCTCCACCCGGCACAGCCGCGCCGTGCGCGACATCCCGATGCCCGTGGCCGCGTCGACCAGCGACGGGTCGACGCCCCGCAGCCCGACGATGGAGTTCCGGACGATCGGCAGCAGCCCGTACAGCGTCAGGGTGATCACGGTCGGGGCGACACCGAGGCCGACCAGCGGGATCAGCAGACCGATCGCGGCGAGGGAGGGGATGGTCAGGACCGTCGCCGTGGAGGTGATCGCCAGCGAACCGCCCCAGCCGCTGCGGTAGCTCACCACCCCGATGACCACGCCCAGCACGGTCGCGATGACCATGCACTGGAAGACCGCGCTGACGTGCTGGAACGCATCGGTCAGGAGCTGCTGGTGGCGGGTGTTCAGATACTCCCAGAAGCTCACACGGCACTCCTTCGGCCCGAGGCCTGCCGTCCGGATCAGACCTAGTCGGTGTCCTCGGCCGCCTGTTCCACCAGCGGGATGATCCGCAGCGGAACCGGGTTTTCCATGACGATCGCCGTGGAGGCCCGGACAATGCCATCAAATCCGACAACCAGGTCGATCACCCGCTGAAGATCGGCGTTGGAACGGGCCACCAGCCGGCAGAACATGTCCCCGTGCCCGGTGGTGGTGTGCAGCTCCAGCACCTCCGGTACGCCGCCCAAATGAGCCCGCACGTCGGCCCCTTGCCCCTGTTTGATCTCCAGCGTCGCGAAGGCGGTCACCGGATAGCCGAGCGCCGCCGGGTCGACGTCCGGGCCGAAACCCCGGATGACGCCATTCGACTGAAGGCGGTCCAGCCGCGCCTGCACGGTCCCGCGCGCCACCCCGAGCCGCCGGGATGCTTCGAGGACGCCGATCCGCGGCTCCCGCGCGAGCAGCACGATGAGCCGGCCGTCCAGATGATCGATCGCCATGAACCCGCCTTCGATGGTCAACCTGTACAGATAGTCCGACCATCATGACTATCGGCTGCACACATTGACCAGTGAATGCGCGAACTATTGCGCACCTTGCGATGCGGGGAGAGCCTTCGAGCATGACTGAGACTCTGCACACCAGCCCTGACACCGCAGCGCAGGCCGACCGCTTCCCGGTCAAGGGAATGGACGCGGTCGTCTTCGCCGTGGGCAACGCCAAGCAGGCCGCGCACTACTACTCGACCGCCTTCGGCATGAAACTCGTGGCCTACTCCGGACCGGAGAACGGCTCCCGCGAGACGGCGAGTTACGTCCTCACCAACGGCGCGGCCCGCTTCGTCTTCACCTCCGTGATCAAGGCGTCCACCGAGTGGGGCTCCTTCCTCTCCGACCACGTCGCCGCGCACGGCGACGGTGTCGTCGACCTCGCCATCGAGGTCCCGGACGCCCGGGCCGCGTACGCGTACGCCGTCGAGCACGGCGCGCGCGGCATCACCGAGCCGCACGAGGTCAAGGACGAGCACGGCACCGTCGTCCTCGCCGCCATCGCCACGTACGGCAAGACCCGCCACACCCTGGTGGAGCGCTCCGGCTACGACGGCCCCTACCTCCCCGGCTTCGCCGCCGCCAAGCCGATCGTCGAGCCGCCCGCCAAGCGGACCTTCCAGGCCATCGACCACTGCGTCGGCAACGTCGAGCTCGGCCGGATGAACGAGTGGGTCGGCTTCTACAACGAGGTCATGGGCTTCACGAACATGAAGGAGTTCGTGGGCGACGACATCGCCACCGAGTACTCCGCCCTCATGTCGAAGGTCGTCGCCGACGGCACGCTCAAGGTCAAGTTCCCGATCAACGAGCCCGCCATCGCGAAGAAGAAGTCGCAGATCGACGAGTACCTGGAGTTCTACGGCGGCGCGGGCGTCCAGCACATCGCGCTCGCCACGAACGACATCGTCTCCACGGTCCGCTCGATGCGCGCCGCCGGTGTGCAGTTCCTGGACACCCCCGACTCGTACTACGACACCCTCGGCGAGTGGGCCGGCGAGACCCGGGTGCCGGTCGAGACCCTGCGCGAGCTGAAGATCCTCGTCGACCGCGACGAGGACGGCTACCTGCTGCAGATCTTCACCAAGCCGGTCCAGGACCGGCCGACCGTCTTCTTCGAGATGATCGAGCGCCACGGCTCCATGGGCTTCGGCAAGGGCAACTTCAAGGCCCTGTTCGAGGCGATCGAGCGCGAGCAGGAGAAGCGCGGCAACCTCTGATCCGCGCGGTCGGTGCAGAACGCCGCCGCGGCCCGGGGCAGTACCCCGGACCGCGGCGGCGTTCGCCGTTCGCCCTCCCGCTTCAGGGGCTCCGCTACGTGCCCGTGGTCGCCGGGGCCGCGCTGCCCGCCTCGGCCTCCTCCCGCTTCTGCGCCTCCTTCGACGCGGAGGGCGACGGGGACTTCGCGGGGGCCGTACGGGACGGAGCCGGGGCCGGGGCCTCGGGCTTCTTCGGCTCCGGCTTCTTCTCGGCCTCGGGCTCCCTCTCCGGCTCCGGGGCGGGCGGGGGCGGGGGCGGCGGCTGCATGTCGCCCGGTCCGCCCGGCGGCGGCTCGCCCAGCGCGTCCAGCGCCTCCTGGGCCAGCGGCGCGGCGAGCGGCGAGAAGGCCGGGTTGGTGCGCACGGCCTGCTCCAGATTCCGGCGCGCCGGACCGTAGTCCGCCAGCTCCCGCTGGATCACGCCCAGGTGGTACGCGTACGAGGCGTTCCGCACGCCCGTGCCGACGGCCCGCTCCGCGTACTCCAGCCCCTCCTCGGACTTCCCCGCCCGGTGCAGCGCCCAGCCCAGCGCGTCCGCCACCGCCGCACTGCGGTGCTGCCCCCGCCACTGGGCCCGCAGCAGCTGCACCGCCGCCTCCGGGTCCCCGTGGTCGGCTTCGAACCGGGCCAGCACCAGGGACTCGTCGACCCCGTCCTTCTTCGCCGCGGCCACCATCTCCCGCAGCGTCGCGTACTGGGTGCGGGCGTCCCCGTCCAGCCCCAGCGACTCGTACAGCTCGCCCAGCTCCAGCGCGTACTGCGGGCGCGGCAGCTTCTCCAGCGCGCTCTGGTACGCGGCGAGCGCCTCGTCGGTCCGGTCCAGCGCGACCAGGGCCCGGGCCCGGACCGCCAGAGAGGCGTGGCTGCCGGCGTCCGTGCGCAGCGCCGCGTCGAACTGCGCCACGGCCTCCTCCGGTTCGCCCCGCTCCCAGGCCAGCTCGCCGAGCCGGTGCAGCGCCTCGGCCTTCTCGACGGGCTGCGTCGCCCGGTCGGCCGCCTCCCGGGCGGTGGCCAGCGCGTCCTCGCGCCAGCCCTGGCCCCGGTACAGCTCGGCGGTGCGGGCCAGCGCCGGAACACCCCTGCGCAGCTCGCCGAACTTCTCCGTCGCCGCGGTCGCCGCCTTCTGGTCGCCGAGCCCGGTGTACGCGTCGATGAGGACGGGGTACACGCTCCAGGCCTTCGGCTGCTGCTTCTTCACCGTCTCGCCCCACCGCTTCGCCGCGAGGAAGTCGTGCCGGGCGTTGGCCAGGGCCGCGAGCCCCACCCACGCCTCCCCGTTCCCGCGCTCGCCCGGCAGCGCGTCCAGCGAACGCTTCAGGGCCTGTTCCGCGCGGGCGTAGTACGCCGTGTCCGCCGACCGCCGCGCCCACTCCACGTACGCCGTGCCGAGCGTCGCCAGGGACGGGGCGTCCTTCGGGTGGGACTCCACCCACTTCTGCCGGTCCCCGATCAGCGCGGTCAGGTCCGACAGTGAGGCCGGGGACCCCGCGGTCGTCGCCGCCTCGGCCCGCTCGACCGGCCCCGGCTCCTCCGGCCGCTCGCCCTCCCCGTCGTCCACCGCCACCAGCGCCCCGGCCAGCAGCACCCCGGCGGCCACCGCGCCGAACGCGGCCCGGCGCAGCGTCGTCCGCAGGGTGGGCGGCGGCGGGGGTACGGCGGTGGCGCCTTCGGCTGGCAGCACGTAGGGGTCCTGCGGGGACGGCTCGGGCGTCCGGCCGGAATCCGGGCCCTGCTGCGGCATGACATCCATGGCCATCACTCTGCGTCAGTCATACGAGCACACCGCGCCTTGGGATCGCCCCCCGCCCACGGGTTCACACCATTGGCCCCGGGTGACACGCTTGGATCATGAGCGATCTCCTCGAACGGCTGCGCGCGGGACTGCCTCCCGAGGCGCTGATCACCGATCCGGACGTCACCGCGTCCTACGCCCGCGACATGGCGAGCTTCTGCGAGGCCGGCACCCCGGCCGTCGTCGTGCTCCCGCGCACGGTCGAGCAGGTCCAGCACGTCATGCGCACCGCCACCGCGCTGCGCGTCCCCGTCGTCCCCCAGGGCGCCCGCACGGGCCTGTCCGGCGCGGCCAACGCCTCGGACGGCTGCATCGTGCTCTCCCTGGTGAAGATGGACCGGATCCTGGAGATCAGCCCGGTCGACCGGATCGCCGTCGTCGAGCCGGGCGTCGTCAACGCGGTGCTCTCACGCGCGGTCGACGAACACGGTCTGTACTACCCGCCGGACCCCTCCAGCTGGGAGACGTGCACCATCGGCGGCAACATCGGCACCGCGTCCGGCGGCCTGTGCTGCGTGAAGTACGGGGTCACCGCCGAATACGTGCTGGGCCTGGAGGTCGTCCTCGCCGACGGGCGGCTGATGACCACCGGCCGCCGCACCGCCAAGGGTGTCGCCGGATACGACCTGACCCGGCTCTTCGTCGGCTCCGAGGGCAGCCTCGGGATCGTCGTCAAGGCCGTCCTCGCGCTCAAACCGCAGCCGCCGCAGCAGCTCGTCCTCGCCGCCGAGTTCCCCTCGGCGGCCACAGCCTGTGACGCTGTGTGCCGGATCATGGAGCGCGGTCACACCCCGTCACTCCTCGAACTGATGGACCGTACGACCGTGCGTGCCGTCAACGCGATGGCGTCCATGGGCCTGCCCGAGACCACCGAGGCGCTCCTCCTCTGCGCCTTCGACACCCCCGACCCGCTGGCCGACCTCGCCGCCGTCGGCGAGCTGTGCACCGCCGCCGGGGCCACCGAAGTGGTCCCCGCGGACAACCCCGCCGAGTCCGAACTCCTCCTCCAGGCCCGCCGTATGTCCCTCACCGCGCTGGAGACCGTCAGGCCCGCCACGATGATCGACGACGTGTGCGTACCGCGCTCGCAGCTCGGCGCGATGCTCGCGGGCACGGCGGCCATCGCCGAGGAGTACGACCTCACCATCGGCGTCTGCGCCCACGCGGGCGACGGCAACACCCACCCCGTCGTCTGCTTCGACCACAACGACCCCGACGAGTCCCGCCGGGCCCGTGAGTCCTTCGACGCGATCATGGCGCTCGGTCTCGAACTCGGTGGAACGATCACCGGCGAACACGGCGTCGGCGTCCTCAAGAAGGAGTGGCTCGCCCGCGAACTGGGCGAGACCGGCATCGAACTGCAGCGCTCCATCAAGGCCGCCTTCGACCCGCTCGGCCTCCTCAACCCCGGCAAGCTCTTCTGACAGCCCTCCTGTCCGGCCGCTCTCACGCCTCACCGTCCTGCGACGGCGACTCGTCCGCCGACCACGGGTCGCTCAGCCACAGGTCGTCGGCCGGCAGCGGGGCCAGCAGATCCGCCAGCGCCTCGTCGATGCCGAGCCGGTCGCTCTCGGTGCCCGGCGGCACCACCCGCAGGGTCCGCTCCACCCAGGCGGCCACGGCGGCCGACCCCACCTCCAGCAGGGCGTTGCCGTCGGGGGAGGTGAGGGCCACGCAGATGACGCTGCGGTTCTCCACCTTCGTCGGCCAGATCCGCACGTCCCCGTGCCCGCACGGCCGGAACACGCCCTCCACCAGCAGCTCCCGGGCGAACGTCCAGTGCACGGGCGACTCGGAGCCGATGTGGAAGGCGATGTGCACGGCGTACGGGTCGTTCGTGCGGTACGTCAGCCGGGCGGGCACCGGGATGGACCGCTCGGGGGACAGGACCAGCTTCAGCTCCAGCTCACGTTCCACGATGCTCATCATCGACCTGCACAGCCTTCCGGTGCTCATGGGCCGGTCCCGTGACCGTCCCGCACAAGGAGAGAGCGCCCTCCCCGCCACCTATTACGCGACTTCGCGAAAAAACTTCGGGCCGTCCCGAAAGCCGTCCCGAAAGTGGTCCCAAACAGGTGGACCGGCCCGGGGGCGGGCGGCTGTCTGATAGATGTGGACCCTTGTATTGAGGCCGTCCGCCCGCCCGGCGGGGACGGCCTGAGGCCTCGAAGAGATACGGGACCCGCTGATGAGCGCGCCAACTCCGGCACCCGGTGACGAAAGCCCCCGCGAGGGCTACTACCCCGACCCCTCCATCCCCGGCTACGTCCGGTACTGGAACGGCGCGTCCTGGGTCCCCGGTACGAGCCGGCCCGCGCCCCGGCAGACCGGACCGGCCGCCGCCCCGGCCACCGCCGCGCAGAACGCTCCGGTGGAGGAGACCGGGCCGATCTTCTTCGACGAGGAGGACGGCCTCCAGGACGGCTCGGGGGCCCGGACCGGCTCCGGCGCACCCGTCGCGGACCACGCCGACGCCGCCGACGCAGCGTCCGTCTGGCAGGCGGACACCGCACGCCAGAACGGTTTCGGCGGCGAACGGGACCGCCGCGTCGAGTGGGGCGGACCGGCGCAGGAGCCCGCCGTCCCCGCTCCCGCACGCCCGTCGTCGCCGGCCGACCCGAGGGCGCCGCTTGCCCCGGACCCGACCGGCGGGGCGCTGCCGGGGATGCGGGAGAGCGGCGGCCGGCCCGCCGAGGAGGCCGGGGCGCGTCCGCCGACGGACGGAACGGTCACGATCCGCGCGGTGGGGCCGCAGTCGAAGGCGGTACGGGGGAGCGCTCCGGCGCCCCTCGCCGCACCGCCGAACTCCGGTACGCCGCAGGGGCCGCAGAACGTGGGCGCACCGCAGAACAGCCTCGCCCCGGCCCCGGAGCCCCGCGCGCTTCCGGCCCAGGCACAGCAAGCACAGCAGGTACAGCAGGCACAGCCGCTGACTCCCGCCCCCGCGCCGGCCCCCACTCCGGCTCCCGCTCCCGCTCCGGCTCCGCAGGAAGTGCGCCAGGGGCCGGTCCAGGCCCCCGCCGCCCCCGTACCCGCGCCGTCCCCCGCCCCGGTGCCACCGGCGGCCCTGCACACGCCCCTGACGCCCGGCCCCGGCGGCGGCTCGGCCTCCTGGGCGCAGCAGGTACACCAACTGGCCCAGCCCGAACCGCAGCACCAAGTCCAGCAGCCGCATCAGCACCAGGGCCAGCAGCCGTACCAGGGACCGGCGGCGGGGGCCGGGGCGGACCAGCCCGTCGTGCCCTGGAAGCCGCCGGTCGACGACCCCTTCCAGCAGCTCGCCCGGAATCAGGCCTCGGCCCGCCCCGCCGGGCTCGGCAAGCGGTTCGCCGCCCGGCTGGTCGACAGCCTCGTACTCGGCGCTGCCGTCGGGGCGTTGGCCGTCCCGCTGACGGCCCGGGCGCTCGACCACATCGACCGGAAGATCACCGCGGCGAAGGAGACGGGGGAGACCGTCACCGTCTGGCTGCTGGACTCCACCACCGGGGCCCTGCTGGGGGCGCTGCTCGCCGCGTTCCTGCTCCTCGGCTTCCTCCTGGAGGCCCTGCCGACGGCCAAGTGGGGCCGGACGCTGGGCAAGAAGCTGTTCGGGCTCGACGTACGGGACATCGAGTCCCATGACGCCCCGTCCCTGGGCGCGGCCCTGCGCCGCTGGCTCGTCTACGGCGTGCTGGGGCTGCTCGTCCTCGGAGTGGTCAACGTCCTCTGGTGCCTGGTCGACCGGCCGTGGCGCCAGTGCTGGCACGACAAGGCGGCCCGTACCTTCGTCGCCGGCTGAGTGGGCTGAGCGACGCAGGCGCATCCGTCCGCTTATCCGAGAACCTGGCCGGGCGGGTGGCGACATGCCGGTCTAGACTCGTATGCCGCCCCGCGTCCCCCGAACGCACCTGAGCCGTTGCGGGGCCCGGTGGTGCGGGATGCACTGCCCCCATGAGCAACGACCAGCCGACGCCCGGCCAGCCGCCCGAGGACGACGATCCGTTCCTCAAGAAGCCGCAGGAGCCCTCGCCGCCGTCCGAGGGTCAGCCGTACGGCAGCGCGCCGCCCCCGCCGCCGCCCCCGCCGAACGACCCGTACGGCAGCGGCGGCGGTTTCGGTGCGCCCGATCCGCTGGCCGGGATGCCCCCGCTCGCCGAGCCGGGCAAGCGGATCCTGGCGCGGCTCATCGACTTCCTCATCATCTCGATCCCGCTGTACCTGATCTCGCTGCCCTGGGGCGGCGCGGTCGACGTCAACGGGGACGGCGACGACGGGTTCGGCGACGCGGTCGCCGGCGGGTACAGCGGGCACCAGTTGCTCTGGTCGATCATCGGCCTGGTGGTCTACGTCGCCTACGACACCTACTTCACCCACAAGGACGGCCGCACGCTGGGCAAGCGGCTGCTGAAGCTGCGCGTCGCGATGCTCAACGACGGGCGGGTGCCCGACACCGGGGCCGCGCTGATGCGGGCGGTCGTGCTGTGGGCCCCGGCGCTGCTGTGCTGCCCGTGCCTGTGGTGGCTGATCAACATCGTGCTGATGTTCACCGACAAGCCCTACCGGCAGGGGCTGCAGGACAAGGCGGCCAAGACGGTCGTCGTGGCCGCCCGCTAGCGACGTGGCTAGCGGCGCAGCGAGTGCTCGTTCGCCCGCGCGGACGAACGGCCCGCCGTGACCCGCTCCCGGGTCCCGATGCCCTCCCGGGCGTGCTGCGTCCGGGCGGCGGCGGAGGCCCGGTCGGTCGCCGTCCGCCCGGCCCCTTCCGCCGCCCGGTGGCGCGGGAGCGGCAGGCGCAGGGCGACCAGCAGGCCGAGGGCCAGCGCGATCGTGCCGACGGCGGCCACGCCGACGCCGGACTCCGTGCGGAACAGCAGCAGCAGGGCGAGCGTCGTGACGACGACGGTGGCCGAACCGTAGGCGAACTGTGCGGCAGTCGGACGCGGCATGGCGGTTTCCGTCCTTCGGACGTCGGATGGGCGGGCGGCGTTCGGCACGATCGTGCGCACCGAACGACCCTACGACGGTGGATGCCCGACAGGGACCGGTAGTAAGCGTGACCTAACGCACGGTACCGGTGCACAGGGGGCGCACGGAGTCACGGCTCTCACCAACCGGACAGCTGGGCGCGCCTGTTGAAGTGTCTCGCCGGACCGGATCGGGCCCGGTGGCCGTTCCTTTGCCGTTCCCATGCCCTTCACATACCGTCCGCATACCGGAAGAGCGCTCCGCATAGTGCACTTGGTCTGTTCAAGTCAAGGTCTGTCTTTTCTCTCATAACTCCGATCGAATGTCGTCACTTGTGACGCGTTTACGCGCGCGGCCCGCTCCATACCCCCCTGGCCGCAGCGCGGACGCCCGGGGAGGACTGCTTCAAGTGACCAATCAGAGACGGGCGCTTCGCGCCGCCGCCGTTGTCGTGGCCATGGCTGCGACCGCCGCGACGGCGTCGACCTTCGCCACCGCCCAGGCGCATGACAGCTCATCAGGTTCCGGTGTCTCCACCGTCGACCGCCGTGACCCGGCGCCGGCCAAGGGGCATGTGGAGCACAACCTGGAGGGCCCCTTCAGCGAGCAGCAGGCCGAGCAGCGCGAGGCCGCGCTGGAGCAGGTGCTGGCCGGGGACAAGAAGGTGGCGAACCGGAGCGGCTCCAAGGTCGTCAAGCTCGGCGACAAGAAGTACGTGGAGCTCGGCCGGGAGAAGACCGACAAGATCTTCACCATCCTGCTGGAGTTCGGCGACCAGGTCGACGACACCACCATGTTCGACCCGGACGGCGACGGCCCCAAGCCGCCCGTCAAGAAGTTCGGCGGCACCCCCGGACCGGCGCACAACAAGATCGCGAAGCCGGACCCGAAGAAGGACAACAGCACCGCCTGGAAGTCCGACTACAACCAGGAGCACTTCCAGGAGCTCTACTTCGGCGAGGGCAAGGGCGTCCACTCGCTCAAGACCTACTACGAGAAGACCTCCTCGGGCCGCTACTCGGTCGAGGGTGAGGTCTCCGACTGGGTCAAGGTCCCCTATAACGAGGCCCGTTACGGCTCCAACTACTGCGGCCAGTCCAACTGCGCCAACGTGTGGGACGCGGTGCGCGACGGCGTGAACGCCTGGGTCGCCGACCAGCAGGCCAAGGGCCGCACCGACGCCGAGATCAAGGCCGACCTCGCCGAGTACGACGAGTGGGACCGCTACGACTTCGACGGCGACGGCAACTTCAACGAGCCCGACGGCTACATCGACCACTTCCAGCTGGTCCACGCCGGAGAGGACGAGTCGGCCGGCGGCGGCGCCGAGGGCGCCAACGCCATCTGGGCGCACCGCTGGTACGCGTACGGCACCAATGCCGGTGCGACCGGTCCCGCGGACAACAAGGCCGGTGGCGCGCAGATCGGCGACACGGGCATCTGGGTCGGCGACTACACCGTCCAGCCCGAGAACGGCGGCCTGGGCGTCTTCGCCCACGAGTACGCCCACGACCTCGGCCTGCCGGACCTGTACGACACCTCCGGCGGCGGCGAGAACTCGGTCGGCTTCTGGTCCCTGATGTCGGCGGGCTCCTGGCTCGGCACCGGAAAGGGCGAGATCGGCAACCTGCCCGGAGACATGACCTCGTGGGACAAGCTCCAGCTCGGCTGGCTCGACTACGACAAGGCCAAGGCCGGCAAGTCCTCGCTGCACAAGCTGGGCGTCTCGGAGTACAACACCAAGAACCCGCAGGCGCTCGTCGTCGACCTGCCGAAGAAGGCCGTCACCACCACCGTCGTCAAGCCCGCCGAGGGCTCGAAGCAGTGGTGGAGCGACATGGGCGACGACCTGTCGAACACCCTGACCCGCTCGGTCGACCTGACCGGCAAGTCCAAGGCCACGCTGGACCTTTCGGGCTGGTACGACATCGAGGCCGACTACGACTACCTCTACACCGAGGTGTCCGACAACGGCGGCGCCAGCTGGACGGCGCTCGACGGCACCGCCGACGGCAAGGCCATCCCGCGCGACGCCAGTGACAAGCCGGCCCTGACCGACGTCTCGGGCGTGTACAAGAAGCTCTCCTTCCCGCTGGACGCCTACGCGGGCAAGAAGGTCGACCTCCGCTTCCGCTACCAGACGGACGGCGGCGCGGGCGGCAAGGGCTTCGCGGCCGACGCCATCACCGTCACGGCAGACGGTGCGACGCTCTTCTCGGACAACGCCGAGGGCGACGACAACGGCTGGACCGCCAAGGGATTCTCGCGGATCGGAGAGTCCTTCACCCAGGACTACCCGCAGTACTACATCGCGGAGAACCGCCAGTACGTCTCCTACGACGAGACGTTGAAGGTCGGCCCGTACAACTTCGGCTTCTCCGGCACCCGTCCGGACTGGGTCGAGCACTACGCGTACCAGAACGGTCTGCTGGTCTGGCTCTGGGACACCTCCCAGAAGGACAACAACACCTCCGTCCACCCGGGCCAGGGTCTGATCCTGCCGATCGACGCGCACGCCAAGCCGCTCAAGTGGAAGGACGGCTCGCTCCTGCGCAACAAGATCCAGCCGTTCGACGCCCCGTTCAGCTGGTACCCGAACAAGGGCTTCACGCTCCACAACGCGGACGTGCCGCTGTACATCAAGCCCAGCCTGGGCAACCCGGTCTTCGACGACCGCAAGGGCACCTACTGGTACAAGGAGAACCCCACGGGCAGTGTCAAGGTTTCTGACACGAACACCCGCATCTCCATCGTCCACGAGCCGCTCGACGGCCGGACGATGAGCGTGCTGGTCAGCCCCTCGGGCCGCTGATCAAGTAAAATCGCAGGTCACAGCGTCATCGGCCGCCGCCCCCTAGCGGGCGGCGGCCGATCGTGTTTAGGTGCGTCTTGTTCACTTTCTTATTGACACGACGTCTCACGGGGGAGCGCGGAGCATGGCAGGCGGAGGTTTCTGCAGGTTGCCGAACGGCACGGTGGTGGTCGCCCTGACCCTCACCAGACCGGCCGACGGCACAGGTCCCGGCAGCGGTACGGGAGCGGGGCCCGGGGCCCCGGTACGGGTGCTGGTGCACGCGGTGAACCGGGCGCGCGCCCTGACCAGGCTGCGCAATCTGGGGCTGCGGGCGGTCTATCTGCGCGGCAACGACCAGCCGCCGACGCCGGACGAGGTCACGGCGGTGCTGCACCATCCGGACGGGCTGCTGTGGCGGGCCGCCCCGCAGGCGGAACCGGCCGCCCGGCCCGGCGGTCTCGGCCCTCAGCCGTCCTCGTCGCCCCAGCCGGCCCAGGTCAGCCAGCCGATCCAGTCGTGCCTGGAGCTGTGGCACCCGATCAGGGCCCTGCTGGGGCCCACCGGGTACGCCGGACCGGCCCGCCCGGCCGCGTAGGGCGCGAGCGGGCGGGGCCCGCAGGAGGGGTCTACGCCGCGACGACCGGTGCGCCGGAGAGCTTCACGCCCGCCGTACGCAGCTCCGCCAGGGCCCGTTCCGTGGTCGCCCCGGAGACGCCCGCGGTCAGGTCGAGCAGCACATGGGTGACGAAGCCCTCACGGGCCGCGTCCAGCGCGGTGGCCCGTACGCAGTGGTCGGTGGCGATGCCGACCACGTCGACCTCGGTGACCTCGCGGTCGCGCAGCCACTGGGTGAGGCCGATCCCGTTCTCGTCCATGCCCTCGAACCCGCTGTACGCGGCCGAATACGCCCCCTTGTCGAACACCGTGTCGATCGCCCCGGAGGCGACGGCGGGTGCGAAGTTCGGGTGGAAGCCGACCCCCTCCGTACCGGCGACGCAGTGCACCGGCCAGGAGTCGACGTAGTCCGGGTCGGGCGAGAAGTGGTCGCCCGGGTCGATGTGGTGGTCGCGGGTGGCGACCACATGGCGGTAGGCGGGCTGGGCGTCGCCGATCAGGTCGGTGATGGCTGCGGCGACGTCGGCACCGCCCGCCACCGCGAGGCTGCCGCCTTCGCAGAAGTCGTTCTGAACGTCCACGACGATCAATGCGCGGTGCATGGCGGGTGTCCTTCGGTGGGGGCGGGAGCGGGAGCGGAGAGAGCGGGAGCGGTGGGGGAGCGGGTGGGGAGGCCGGGGTGTCCGGGTGGGGGCCGAGGGTTCGAGCCTAGGCACTGGAACGTCACAATCAAGCCCGTCCGCGAAACCCCCGGTTGCGGACCCGGCCGATCCGGACGCCGGGGCGGACTCCGGCGGGCCGCCCCGGGCATCCGGCGGGCCGCCCCGGGCCGTCGTCCGGGGGCGGGCTCGGACAGGCTCGGGCCGGCTCGGTCGGGCCCAGGCGCACCCGGTCGGGCCCAGGCGCACCCGGTCGGGATCAGGCGTACTCGGTCGGGATCACCGGCTCGCCCCGCGACAGCTGCATCGCCGACATCGGCAGCCCCGCGCGCGCGGCCACGTGCCGCTCCCGGGCCGCCTCCAGCGGCTCGCGGGCGACCACCTCGCCGCCCCGCACCAGCTCCACCAGCAGCGGCCGGCCGGCCTCCTCCCCGGGCGCGGGGCCGGTGCCGATCACCTCGGCCTCGGCGATCCCGTGCTCGTCGGTCCGGCGGGCGGCCCACTTGCGACCGCCCTTCGACGACTTCGCGCCGAGCGACTTCTTCGCCACCGGTACCAGCGGAGCGTCCGGTTCCGCCGAGCCGGCGCGGGCCACCAGCTTGTAGACCATCGAGCAGGTGGGGTGCCCGCTGCCGGTGACCAGCTGGGTGCCGACCCCGTAGGCGTCCACCGGCGCGGCGGCCAGCGAGGCGATGGCGTACTCGTCCAGGTCCGAGGTCACCACGATCTTCGTGCCCGTCGCCCCCAGCTCGTCCAGCTGCTGCCGCACCCGGTGCGCGACCAGCAGCAGGTCCCCGGAGTCGATCCGTACGGCGCCCAGCTCGGGCCCCGCGATCCCGACGGCCGCCCGGACCGCCTCGGTCACGTCGTAGGTGTCGACCAGCAGCGTCGTACCCCGGCCGAGCGAGTCCACCTGCGCCCGGAACGCGTCGCGCTCGCTGTCGTGCAGCAGGGTGAAGGCGTGCGCGCTCGTGCCGACGGTCGGGATCGCGTAGCGGAACCCGGCCGCCAGGTCGGAGGTGGCGTCGAACCCGCCGACGTACGCCGCGCGCGCCGAGGCGACCGCCGACAGCTCGTGGGTGCGCCGCGCGCCCATCTCGATCAGCCGCCGGCCTCCGGCTGCGGCCGACATCCGCGAGGCGGCGGCGGCGATGGCGGAGTCGTGGTTGAGGATGGAGAGGATCACCGTCTCCAGCAGCACGCACTCGGCGAAGGAGCCCTCGACCCGCAGGATCGGGGAGCCGGGGAAGTAGACCTCGCCCTCCGGGTAGCCCCAGATGTCGCCGCTGAAGCGGTAGCCGGCCAGCCATTCGAGGGTCGGCTCGTCGACGATCTCCTGCTGCCGCAGGAAGCCGATCATCTCGTCGTCGAAGTGGAAGTTCTCCACCGCGTCCAGCACCCGCCCGGTGCCCGCGACGACGCCGTAGCGCCGCCCCTCGGGCAGTCGGCGGGTGAACGCCTCGAAGACCGAGTGCCGGTCGGCGGTGCCGGCCTTGAGAGCCGCCTGCACCATGGTCAGTTCGTACTGGTCGGTGAAGAGCGCGGTCGACGGAACGCCGACCCGTCGCCCGAGGTCCGCTGAGTTCATGGCTGGGATGCTACCCCCTATTCGTCAAAGTGACGAGATGTGGGGTCCGTTTGTGCGCGGGACCCGCCCGGGTGGCAGCATGGGACAGGTGAGCGTTGCTACCCCGCTAGAGATCGAACGTCCCGATTCGGCCGAGGAGACCTTCGCGGTCCCCGAGCCGGACGTCCCGTGGGTGACGCTCGTCCACAATGACCCGGTCAATCTCATGAGCTACGTGACCTACGTCTTCCAGGCCTACTTCGGCTATCCGAAGGACAAGGCCCACCGGCTCATGATGGACGTGCACCAGAAGGGGCGCGCCGTCGTCTCCAGCGGGAGCCGCGAGGAGATGGAGCGCGACGTCCAGGCCATGCACGGCTATGGGCTGTGGGCCACCCTCACCCAGGACCGCAACTAGCCTCCGCGCTGCCGCGCCCATGGCGCCCCCCCGTCGTACCGCCCCTGCCCTGTTCGACCCACCATCGGAGATTCCATGGCCGGCCACTTCGAGGCCACCCCAGGCGGCGGCGCGGCCGTCGCGCTCGACGAGGTCGAGATCTCCATCCTGCGCTCCCTCGCCGTCCAGCTGCTGGAGCTGATCGGCCCGGGAGACCAGCCCGCCGACGGCGAGGATCCGCTCGCCGCCCTCTTCGCCGAGGGCCCCAGCAAGCCGCCGTCCGACCCGGCGCTCGCCCGGCTCTTCCCCGACGCCTACGGCGGCCCCGGCCGGCCCGCCGAGGGCGGAAAGCCGGAGGAGGAGCTGCGCGAGCTGTCCGCCGAGTTCCGCCGCTTCACCGAGATGGACCTGCGCTCCGGCAAGCGCGAGGACGCCGTCACCGTCGTCCGCACCCTGGACGCGCTCTCGCCCGTCGGCGACGGCGGCGCGGTCCTCACCCTCACCGGTGACGAGTGCCGCAGCTGGCTCCGCTCCCTCAACGACCTGCGCCTGACCATCGGCACCCGGCTGGAGGTCGCCGACGAGGACGAGGGCGAGGAGGGCTCGCTCTACCGGCTCCCCGAAGCCGATCCGCGCAAGCCCATGGTGATGGCCTACCTCTGGCTCGGCGCGCTCCAGGAGACGCTGGTCGAGACCCTCATGCCGTAGGGCGCGTCCGGCTCTGATCCGCCGGACACGCCCCGGGTGCCCTCGGTGATTCCGTAGGCAGCCTCCGTTGACACCGGGCCGTCCGCCACGCTGTGGCGGGCGGCCCTCGTTCGCTCAACGGACGCTCAGATCCGGGTAACGATCCCACCAAGTCATTCGGGCTATTCGTACCGGACAGGCACTCTTGTCTGCTTTTTCCTGTGGCGTGCGCCACAGAATGTCCCACGGTGTCCTGTGACGGCCGTGATAAATCTTCACGACCGCCCGGGGAACGCCACCCCTGTTTCCCGCGGGCGCTACACACCGGCCGAACGCCGGTCGCACTCCATCCATATCCGGGGGGATCAGGACCTGATCCGCAGCCTTGTACGGCGCGGATCGGCGTGGAGAAAGGCGCACCACCATGACATCGGCGCAGGTCGACGAGGGACAGGTCGACAAGGGTCAGCCCGGCGGCAACGCCGGGGACGCCGGAACCACTGGCGAGGGATACCAGCGCAGTCTGGGAGCTCGTCAGATTCAGATGATCGCCATCGGCGGAGCCATCGGCACGGGGCTTTTCCTCGGCGCGGGCAAAGCCATCGACCGGGCCGGGCCCAGCCTCATCCTGGCCTATGCCGTCGCGGGCCTGGTCATCTTCTTCATCATGCGGGCCCTGGGCGAACTGCTCATGTACCGCCCGGTCTCCGGCTCCTTCTCGGAGTACGCCCGTGAATTCATCGGCCCGTTCTTCGGATTCGTGACGGGCTGGACGTACTGGCTCTTCTGGGTCGTCACCGGAATCACCGAAGTCACGGCCGCCGCCACCTATATGACGTACTGGTGGAACATTCCGCAGTGGCTGTCCGCCCTGGTCTTCACCGTCATTCTCTACGGCGCCAACCTGATCTCCGTGAAGCTCTTCGGTGAGCTGGAGTTCTGGTTCTCCATGGTCAAGGTCACCGCCATCATCGGCATGATCCTGATCTGCGCGGGCGTCCTCACCATCGGCTTCTCCGACGCCGGCGACACCGCGACCGTCTCCAACCTCTGGAACGACGGCGGGTTCTTCCCCAACGGCATCACCGGCACGCTCATGACGCTCCAGATCGTCATGTTCGCCTTCCTCGCCGTGGAGCTCGTCGGCGTCACCGCCGGGGAGTCCAAGGACCCCAAGACCGTGCTGCCCAAGGCCATCAACACCGTGCCGTGGCGCATCGCCGTCTTCTACGTCGGCGCGCTCATCATGATCCTCTCGGTCGTGCCGTGGTCCACCTTCAAGCCCGGCGTCTCCCCGTTCGTGAAGGCCTTCGAGGAGATGGGGCTCAGCGTCGGCGCGGCCATCGTCAACTTCGTCGTCCTCACCGCGGCGCTCTCCTCCTGCAACTCCGGCATGTACTCCACCGGCCGCATGCTCCGCGACCTCGCGATCAACGGCCAGGGCCCCCGCGCCTTCACCAAGCTGACGAAGAACGGCCTGCCGCTGGTCGGCACCACGTTCTCCGCCGCCCTGATGCTCGTCGGCGTGTGGATCAACTACCAGTGGCCGGGCGAGGCGTTCAACTACGTCGTCTCCTTCGCGACCATCTCCGGCATGTGGGCCTGGATCATGATCCTGATCAGCCAGATCCGCTACCGGCGCATGGCCGACGCCGGTCTGCTGCCGCAGTCCTCGTTCAAGGCCCCCGGAGCCCCGTACACGAGCTGGTTCGCGCTCCTGTTCATCGGCATGGTCATCGTGATGATGGCGATCGACAAGGACGCCAGGATCTCGCTCTACTGCGCACCGCTGTGGGCGCTCCTCCTCTTCGTCTCCTACCGGGTGCTCCAGGCACGCACCCCGTCGGCCCCGGAGAAGACCTCCACCGAGACCCGCTGACCCCGAGGGCGGGCCCCACGACCGCCCCCTCCTCCCGGACCGCCCCCGGCCGCCCCAAAGGCCGACGGCGTCCAGCATGCGGGCCCCCGCGTACCACCCACCGGTACGCGGGGGCCCGGTGCATATCCTGGCGCCATGCTGACCATCACCCAGACGCTCTACGACCAGATCGTCGCCCACTCCCGCGCCGACCACCCCGACGAGGCGTGCGGAGTGGTCGCTGGCCCGGCCGGGACGGACCGCCCCGAGCGCTTCATCCCGATGCTCAACGCCGCCCGCTCTCCCACGTTCTACGAGTTCGACTCGGCCGACCTCCTCAAGCTCTACCGCGAGATGGACGACCGCGACGAGGAGCCCGTGATCGTCTACCACTCGCACACGGCGACCGAGGCCTACCCCTCCCGCACCGACGTCACGTACGCCAACGAGCCCGGCGCCCACTACGTCCTGGTCTCCACCGCCGACACCGACGGCTCGGGACCCTTCCAGTTCCGCTCGTACCGCATCGTGGACGGCGAGATCACCGAGGAAGACGTGCAGGTCGTCGAGGCGTACTGAGCCCCGGGTGGATCCGGGGCGCCTCGATGGGTCTGGCACACTGCACCCCAAACCCATCAAGGCAGCAGGAACCAGGAAGCCGGTGCGAATCCGGCACGGTCCCGCCACTGTGACCGGGCCCCCTCCCGCGCGGACGACTCCCCGACAGGACGAACCGCACCGGAGGGCGGCCCGGAAGCCAGGAACTGGCCCGCCGCCTTCTCGCATCGACCAGGGGACGCGGAAATCCCCCGGAGAGGCCCCGCCATGTCCCGGCGCACCCCCGCGCTCATAGCCGCCGCCGTGCTGCTCCCGCTCGCCCTCACCGCCTGCTCCTCCTCCGACGGCGACGCCGCCGCCACCGGGGACAAGGCCGCGGCCAAGAGCGAAGGCTTCCCGTACACCGTCAAGAACTGCGGTGTCACCACGACGTACAAGGCCCCGCCGAAGCGCGTGGTCACCATGAACCAGCACGTCACCGAGATCATGCTGGAACTGGGCCTGAAGAATTCCCTCGTCGGCACCGCCTACCTCGACGACCAGGTCCTCCCGAAGTACGCGAAGGACTACGCCTCCGTCCCCGTCCTCGCCAAGGAGTACCCCTCCTACGAGCAGGTCCTCGCCGCCAACCCCGACTTCGTCTACGGCGGTTACGGCAGCGCCTTCACCGCCGCCGACGGCCGCGGCCGCGAGGCGTTCGACAAGTCCGGCATCGAGACCCGCCTCAACACCGAGAGCTGCACCAAGGGCGACCAGCCCATGGACACGCTGTACGAGGAGATCCGCCAGGTCGGCCGCACCTTCGGCGTCGCCGGCCGCGCCGAGGCCTGGATCAAGCAGGCCAAGGCCGACAACGCCGCCACCGCCGAGAAGCTGGCCGACCTGAAGCCGGTCTCCGTCTTCGTCTACGACAGCGGCGACAAGACCGCCTTCACCGCCGGCGGCGAGGGCATCGGCAACGAGCTGATCGAGCGGGCCGGCGGCACCAACGTCTTCGCCGACCTCGACAAGCCCTTCGGCGACGCCTCCTGGGAGAACGTCGTCGACCGCAAGCCCGAGGTCATCGTGATCTACGACTACGGCGCCACCACCGTCGAGCAGAAGAAGAAGCGCCTCCTGACCGACCCGGCCCTCGCCGACGTCCCCGCCATCAAGAACAAGCGCTTCGCGGTCATGCCGCTCTCCGACGCCGTACTCGGCGTCCGCGTCCCCGCCGCCGTCGACAAGCTCGCGGCCCAGCTCCACCCGGCGGCCTCCACCTCGTGACCTGCCGCGCCTCCGCACCGCGGCGGCCGCTCGGTTACGCCCTGGTGCTCGGCGCCCTCGCCGTGCTCCTCGCCGTCGCCGTGCTCGCCGCCCTCGCCCTCGGCTCCGTCCGCATCCCGCCCGGCCAGGTCCTCGACATGCTGACCGGGCGGGCGGAGGCGAGCCCGTTCCGCACGATCGTCCTGGACGTGCGGCTGCCCCGGGTCCTGCTCGGCATCGTCGTCGGCGCCGGGCTCGCCGTCATCGGCACCGTCCTCCAGGCCCTCGTCCGCAACCAGCTCGCCGACCCGTTCCTCCTCGGCGTCTCCTCGGGAGCCTCCACCGGCGCGGTCCTGGTGATCGTCCTCGGCATCGGCGCCACCCTCGCCACCACCGTCACGATCCCCGCAGCCGCCTTCGGCGGCGCACTCCTCTCGCTGCTGCTCGTCTACTCCCTGGCGCGCGGCGGGGGCGGCCTCACCACCAACCGGCTCGTCCTCGCCGGCGTCGCCGTCTCCTACATCCTGTCCGCCCTGACCAGCCTGATCCTGGTCACCTCCGCCCGCGCCGACCACCTCCAGGAAGTCCTCTACTGGACCCTCGGCGGCCTCGGCGCCGCCCGCTGGGACATGCTCGCGCTCCCCGCGATCACCCTGGTCATCGGCACCGCGGTCCTCCTCACCCTGGCCCGCCCGCTCGACCTGCTCCTGGTGGGGGAGGAGGGCGCGACCGTCCTCGGCCTCGACACCGCCCGCTTCCGGGCCGCCGTCTTCGTCCTCGCCTCCCTGATGACCGGGGCGCTCGTCGCGTACAGCGGAGCGATCGGCTTCGTCGGGCTGATGGTCCCGCACATGGCCCGGATGGCCGTCGGCGCCGCACACCGCGCCCTGCTCCCGGTCGTCGCACTCGGCGGGGCGGTGTTCCTGGTCCTCGCCGACCTGGCCGCCCGGACGCTCGCCGCCCCGCAGGACATCCCGGTCGGCGTGCTCACCGCGCTGACCGGCGGCCCGTTCTTCCTCTGGATGCTGCGGCGCAGGCCCGAGGGAGCGCCCGCATGACGACCGTACGCACTCCCGAGGGAGCTTGCCCGTGACCACCCTGCGCACCGAGGCACTCTCGTACGGCACCGGCGAGGGCCGCCACCTCGTCGACGCCGTCGACCTCACCGCCGCCGACGGCGAGACCGTCGGCCTCGTCGGCCCCAACGGCAGCGGCAAGACCACCCTCCTGCGCTGCGTCTACGGCACCCTGCGCCCCACCCACGGCCGCGTCCTCCTCGACGGCGACGACCTCGCCACCCTCCCCGTGAAGGCCCGCGCCCAGCGCATCGCCACCGTCCCGCAGGACGGCCACGCCGGCTTCGAGCTCACCGTCGGCCAGGTCGTCGCGATGGGCCGCGCCCCGCACAAAAGGTTCTGGGAGGCCGACACCGCCGCCGACACCGCCCTGGTCACCGAAGCCCTCGCCCGGGTCGGGATCGCCGCGCTCGAACCCCGTACGTTCTCCTCCCTCTCCGGCGGCGAACGCCAACGGGCCCTGGTCGCCCGCGCCCTGGTCCAGCAGCCCTCCCTCGTCGTCCTGGACGAGCCGACCAACCACCTGGACATCCGCTACCAGCTGGAGATCCTCTCCCTGGTCCGAGACCTGGGCACCACCAACCTCCTCGCCCTGCACGACCTCAACCTCGCCGCCTACTACTGCGACCGCCTCTACGTCCTCAAGGACGGTCGCGTCGTCGCGTCCGGCACCCCCGAAGAGGTCCTCACGGCCGATCTGCTCGGTGAGGTGTACGGCGTCGCCGCCGAGGTCAGCGCCCACCCGAAGACCGGCGCACCCACGGTCGTCTACCTTCCGGAAGGGACCGGCAGCCCCACCCGGTCCATATAGCGGTCGCTCACCATCCACTATGTGGGATCACACTCGGGTTTCCGCACAGGGAATCGATACGATGCCCGCATGGTTCCCCATGACGTGAGCAACAAGACGCCGGGCACGCTGCTCGTCGCGCGGCTGCACGTCGACCTGTGCAGGCTCGCCAGCGCGATCTGTCCCACCGCAGCCTGCCCGTGAGCCGCCCGGCCTGAGCCGCGGTCCGCGCGCCCACCACACGCACCACCCCCTGCGCGGGGGCAGAAACGCGCGCCCCACGCCACCTCTCCGCTTTCGACAGGAGCCCACGCCATGGCCATCGAGGTCCGCATCCCGACCATCCTCCGCACCTACACCGACGGCGCGAAGGCCGTCGAAGGCAACGGGGACACCCTCGCCGACCTCTTCGCCGACCTGGAGAGCCGCCACACCGGCATCCGTGAGCGCATCGTCGACGGCGAACAGCTCCGCCGCTTCGTGAACGTCTACCTCAACGACGAGGACGTCCGCTTCCTCGACGGCATCTCCACGAAGCTCAGCGACGGCGACAACGTCACCATCCTCCCGGCCGTCGCCGGCGGCATGCGCTGATGCGGTACGACTCCCCGCTGGCGGCCGTGGGGAACACCCCCCTCGTCCGCCTTCCGCGGCTGTCCCCGTCCGAGGACGTCCGCATCTGGGCCAAGCTGGAGGACCGCAACCCCACCGGCTCGATCAAGGACCGCCCCGCGCTCCACATGGTCGAACAGGCCGAGAAGGACGGCAGGCTGACACCCGGCTGCACCATCCTGGAGCCCACCAGCGGCAACACCGGCATCTCGCTCGCCATGGCGGCCAAGCTCAAGGGCTACCGCATCGTCTGCGTCATGCCGGAGAACACCTCGCAGGAGCGGCGCGACCTGCTCGCCATGTGGGGCGCCGAGATCATCTCCTCCCCGGCCGCGGGCGGTTCCAACACCGCCGTACGGGTGGCGAAGGAGCTCTCGGCCGAGCACCCGGACTGGGTGATGCTCTACCAGTACGGCAACCCGGACAACGCGGGCGCCCACTACGCCACCACCGGACCGGAGATCCTCACCGACCTCCCGTCCATCACCCACTTCGTCGCGGGCCTCGGCACCACCGGCACCCTCATGGGCGTCGGCCGCTACCTCCGCGAGAACCGCGAGGGCATCCAGATCGTCGCCGCCGAACCGCGCTACGACGACCTGGTCTACGGCCTCCGCAACCTCGACGAGGGCTTCGTCCCCGAGCTGTACGACGCCTCGGTCCTCACCACCCGCTTCTCGGTGGGCTCCGCGGACGCGGTCACCCGCACTCGCGAACTCCTCCAGCAGGAGGGCATCTTCGCGGGCGTCTCCACCGGCGCGGCCCTCCACGCGGCGATCGGCGTGGGCAACAAGGCGGTCAAGGCGGGGGAGAGTGCCGACATCGTCTTCGTCGTCGCGGACGGCGGCTGGAAGTACCTGTCGACGGGCGTCTACACGGCGGAGACAACAGAAGCGGCGATCGAAACGCTCCAGGGCCAGCTCTGGGCGTGAGCCGCAGTTCCAGCCCGTCCGGCGTTCGAGGACGTCTTTCCGGCCGGTCGGGGAAGCGCCACCTCAGCCCCTCCGGCGATTGAGGAGCGGGGCCCGGGGCAGAGCCCCGAAAGGGCCCCGCCCCTCACCCCGCCTCCAGCCCTCGCACCCGCTCCCACAGCTCCGGATCCACGGACCCCACCCTCCGCCGGAACCCGCCGATCCGCACCTCCCGCAGCTCATCCGTCTCCAGGAAGCTCTGCCGCCCCTGCCGGTCGCCGACCGTCCCGGAGGGCAGCGCGATCACCCCGGGCCGCTCCTCGTGATGCTTGCTGGTGATCTTGGCGACGAGCGCGGTGCGCCCCCGGCCCCGCCCCCGTACCGAGATCACCAGACACGGCCGGTCCTTCGACCCGGGCCCGTCCTCGTACGGCACATCGGCCCACCAGACCTCGCCCGCCCGCGGCGTACGCCCGTCCCCGCGCCCCTCCGGGCCCGACGGCCTGCCCGGCGGCCGGGCACCGGCCTTCCTCTCCGGCTGCCGGGGCCGTCGCGAGCGGGGCCCCCGGTCCGAGCGCCCCCGCCCGTCCACCACCGCGGCGACGAGCGCCAGCAGAACCACGGCGACCAGCGCCACCCACCAGAACGTGTTCATCCACAGACCGTACCGGTGGCGCAGAGGAGCACGGCGGGGCGGACCGTGGGCGCGCTTCCATCGAACCGGTGACAGAGCAGGTGAGTTCCCCCACAACGGAGGGCAGCGGAGGAGCGACGTGGAGTTTCGCGCCTTACGCTCGACAAACCGCAAAACCGATCCCGCAGGAACCCACACGCGGCTCCGACGGAATCGCACGAACCCTCCCCGTTCCCGCGCCCCGGAGGTTCACGCTCCATGAAGCTCACCGTCGTCGGCTGCTCCGGCTCGTTCCCGTCCAAGGGTTCGGCATGCTCGAGCTACCTCGTAGAGGCCGACGGCTTCCGGCTGCTCCTCGACATGGGCAACGGCGCCCTCGGCGAGCTGCAGCGCCACGTCGGTCTCTACGACCTCGACGCGATCTTCCTCAGCCATCTGCACGCCGACCACTGCATCGACATGTGCGCGTACTTCGTCGTGCGCTACTACCCCCACGGCGGCGGACGCCCCCGCCCCCTTCCGGTCTACGGCCCCGAGGGCACCGAGCAGCGCCTGACCGCCGCCCACGGCGACACCCCTTCCGACCGGTCGATGGGCGAGGTCTTCGACTTCCACACCCTCAAGTCGGGGGCCTTCGAGATCGGCCCGTTCTCGGTCCGTACGGAGAGGCTCCGCCACCCCGTCGACACCTTCGGCATCCGGATCGAGCACGGCGGCTCCACCCTCGCCTACTCCGGCGACACCGGGGCCTGCGAGGCGCTGGAGGACCTGGCCCGGGACGCGGACCTGTTCCTCTGCGAGGCGTCGTTCGTCGACGGCAAGGAGGACATCCCCGACCTGCACCTCAACGGCCGCGAGGCCGGCGAGGCGGCGGCCCGCGCCGGAGCGCGCCGGCTCGTCCTCACCCACATCCCGCCGTGGACCGACGCCGACCGCAACGTCGCCGACGCCCGCGCGGTCTACCCCGGCCCGGTGGAACTGGCTGCCCCGGGCGCGGTGTACGAGATCTGAGAGCCGGCCGCCGAGCCGTGGCCCGCTCTGCGAGACTCCCGGGATGATCACGATCAGACCCGCCCGGGAGGGCGATCTGGACGGCTTCCTGTCCCTGGCGTCCCAGGTCGAGCACTGGTTCGGGCCGATGGTCGAGGAGCCGGGCTTCCACCGCGCGGTGAACGCCCACATCCGTGACGGGGCGGCGCTGGTCGCCGAGACCACGGAGCCCGCCGCCGCACCCGGCCCGGTCGGCGGCCTGCTGTTCGGCACGGCCCCGCCCACGTACCACGTCCACTGGCTCGTCACCGCCGCGCACTGCCGGGGCGCGGGAGTGGGCCCGGCACCGTCGGGGTGGTCACCTTCGGGCCCGACCACCCCGGGGCGGTGGAGAGCGGGGCCCGGGTCTTCTACGAGGGGCTCGGCTTCCGCCCCGGCGAGCCGACCGACCCGGGCCCGGAGGGCGGCTCCCGCCAGATCTACCGGCTGGACGTGCCTGGTTCCGTACGCCCCGGTGTGACGGGGACGCCGAAGCCCCCGCCCCCGAAAAGACATCTTCGGGCGGCGGGGGCTTCGGCGTGGTGCGTGCTACGTGCGGCGGAGGCTACTTCGCCTCGGCCTTCTGCAGCTCGGCGAGCTCCTCGTCCGACTCCCGGCCGGGGGTCGGGAGGTTGAACTTGGTGATCGCGAAGCGGAAGACCACGTAGTAGATCGCCGCGAAGCAGAGGCCGATCAGGACCAGCAGCCAGGGCTTCGTCGCGATACCGAGGTTCAGCCCGAAGTCGATCAGACCCGCGGAGAAGCCGAAGCCGTCCTTGATGCCGAGCGCCCAGGTCAGGGCCATCGACACACCGGTCAGCACCGCGTGGATCGCGTACAGCACCGGGGCGATGAACATGAACGTGAACTCGATCGGCTCGGTCACACCGGTGACGAACGAGGTGAGCGCGAGGGAGAACATCATGCCGCCGACGACCTTGCGGCGCTCGGGGCGGGCACAGTGGACGATCGCGAGGCAGGCCGCCGGGAGGGCGAACATCATGATCGGGAAGAAGCCGGTCATGAACTGTCCGGCGTTCGGGTCACCGGCCAGGAAGCGGGCGATGTCACCGTGGGCGCCGTCGTACTCGCCCGCCTGGAACCACGGGAAGGAGTTCAGCAGGTGGTGCATGCCGACCGGGATCAGCGCACGGTTGGCGACACCGAAGATGCCCGCGCCGACCGCGCCGGAGCCGACCAGCCACTCACCGAAGTTGTGCAGACCCGCGCCGAGGACCGGCCAGATCAGCCCGAAGACGATGCCGATGAGCAGACCCGCGAAGGCGGAGAGGATCGGGACCAGGCGGCGGCCGCTGAAGAAGCCGGCCCAGTCGGGCAGCTTGGTCCGGTAGAACTTCTGGTACAGCAGGGCCACGACTATGCCCATCACGACACCGCCGAGGACGCCGGCGTTGACAGGAGCGTCGTTCATCACGATCTTGCCGTCGACGACGCTCGCGACCTGGGGCAGGTTGCTGTCCGTGAAGGTGGCAAGCACCTTCTGGAAGACGAGGTAACCGGTGACGGCGGCCAGGGCGGTCGAGCCGTCCGACTTCTTGGCGAAGCCGATGGCGATGCCGACGGCGAAGAGCAGCGGCATGTTGTCGAGGATGGCGCCGCCGCCCGCTGCCATGTAGCCGGCGAGCTTCGTGATGAAGGTCGGGAACGAGTCGCGGCCCAGCATGTCGACGTTGCCGAGGCGGACCAGGAGCGCGGCGGCCGGCAGCACGGCGACCGGCAGCATGAGGCTGCGGCCGATGCGCTGCATGACGGCCATCGCGCCGGCGCCCTTCTTCTTCTCGGCCGCGGGTGCGGTCTCAGCCGTGGTCATCAACTTCCTCCATGGGACACGGTGCCGCCCAGGTCGTTGATGCGGGGAGGCGGCGACTCGACAGACCCTGCGGCAGACTGCCGTGGTCTGGACCACTCAGTGGTGTAGACCAGTTTTAGCACGGTGAGGGTTAGATAAGGAACCTTCAATTCCCCTCTTCATTCGCAGTAGCAGACACGGCACGTTCGGTGACATGCCGAAGGCCCCCGGACCGGGCGGTCCGAGGGCCTTGTGGGGCCGGGGGCGAAGCCCCGGTGCGCTGCTACTTCGTCAGATCCTTCGCCATCTCCTCCTCGATCTCCTCGGGTTCGCGCCCCGGTGTCTTGAGGTCGAACTTGGTGATCGCGAAGCGGAAGATCACGTAGTAGACGACGGCGAAGCACGCGCCGATCGGGATGATCAGCCAGGGTTTCGTGTCCAGATGCCAGTTGACGACGTAGTCGATCAACCCGGCCGAGAAGCTGAACCCCGCATGCACCCCCAGCAGCCAGGTGATGCCCATCGAGGCCCCGGTGAGCACCGCGTGCACGCCGTACAGCAGCGGCGCGACGAACATGAACGAGAACTCCAGCGGCTCGGTCACGCCCGTGACGAACGAGGTCAGCGCCACCGACACCATCAGGCCGCCCACCTCCTTGCGGCGCTCGGGGCGCGCGCAATGGGTGATGGCCAGGGCCGCGGCGGGCAGGCCGAACATCATGATCGGGAAGAAGCCCGAGGTGAACTGGCCCGCCGACGGGTCCCCGGCGAAGAACCGGGAGATGTCGCCCTGGACGGTCTGACCGTCGGTCCCGGTGTACTCGCCCGCCTGGAACCAGAAGAACGTGTTCAGGAACTGGTGCATGCCGATCGGGATCAGCAGCCGGTTCGCGAAGCCGAAGATCGCCGCGCCCCAGGAGCCGAGGTCGATCAGCTGCTTGGAGAACCAGGTCAGCCCGTCGCCCACCGGCTGCCACAGCAGCCCGAACAGGACGCCGAGGATCACGCAGAGGAACGCCATCAGGATCGGCACCAGGCGCCGCCCGTTGAAGAACCCGAGCCAGTCGACCAGCTTGGTCCGGTGGTAGCGCTGCCAGACGACGGCGGTCAGCAGGCCGATCAGGATGCCGCCGAGCACGCCCGGGTTCTGCGGCTCGCCGTCGGGCAGCTCGTCGGTCACGGTGCCGTCGATGGGGAAGGCGGTCAGCACCCCCCGGTAGACGAGGAAGCCGACGACCGCCGCCAGTGCGGTGGACCCGTCCGCCTTCTTCGCGAAGCCGATGGCCACGCCGATGCAGAACAGCAGAGGCAGGCCGAGCTCACCATCGAGGATCGCGCCGCCGCCGTTGAGCAGCACCTTGGAGGTCTTGTCCCAGAACGCGCCGTCCAGGTAGGAGCTGAACAGGTTGCCGAGGCTGACGAGCAGGCCGGCGGCGGGGAGGACCGCCACCGGGAGCTGAAGGCTGCGCCCGACCTTCTGCAGGCCCTGGACCGGTCCGTTCCACCATTTCTGCTGCGGTGCCGCAGCGGCGCTCGCACTCATGGGCGTCCTCCCGGAACACTTCACGTTTGGCGGTCGTTGCAAACTGGTGTAGACCAGTTGCGTCACGGTCCGGGGTCCGTCCCGAAGGCAGGGCGCCGGTGATCGTCATCCTTCGGGATCGTCCGGTTACCCGCCCGCGAAGTTGGGCCAACCGTGCGTTACCGTGACGAAACGGACCCGCAGCGGGCGGCTGTCTGCGCGTGAAACCAGGGAGAAGGACATGGCCACCAAGGCTGAGAAGATCGTCGCCGGGCTCGGCGGCATCGACAACATCGACGAGATCGAAGGCTGCATCACCCGCCTCCGCACCGAGGTCCACGACCCCGCCAAGGTCGACGAAGCCGCCCTCAAGGCCGCCGGCGCCCACGGCGTCGTCAAGATGGGCACCGCGATCCAGGTCGTCATCGGCACCGACGCGGACCCCATTGCCGCCGACATCGAAGACATGATGTGACCGGCTGACCCCACGCCGGACACCGCGAACGCCCCTATGCGAGGCGCCCGCGCCCGCAGGCCCCGTACCCACCGAGTGGGGACGGGGCCTGCCGCGCGCACCCCGGCACGTCGGTCACGTTCGGGTTCACCGCACTCCCACCGCGCCGGTCCCGTTCGGCCTCACCGCACCCGAACGGAGCCACCCCCGCCAACGGATAAAGTCGGCCCCATGTCTCGCATCGACGGCCGCACCCCCGAACAGCTCCGCCCCGTCACCATCGAACGCGGCTGGAGCAAGCACGCCGAAGGCTCAGTCCTCATCTCCTTCGGCGACACCAAAGTCTTCTGCACCGCCTCCGTCACCGAAGGCGTCCCGCGCTGGCGCAAGGGCAGCGGCGAAGGCTGGGTCACCGCCGAGTACTCCATGCTGCCCCGCTCCACCAACACCCGCGGCGACCGCGAAGCCGTACGCGGCAAGATCGGCGGACGCACCCACGAGATCAGCCGCCTCATCGGCCGCTCGCTGCGTGCCGTCATCGACTACAAGGCCCTCGGCGAGAACACCATCGTCCTGGACTGCGACGTCCTCCAGGCCGACGGCGGCACCCGTACGGCCGCCATCACCGGCGCCTACGTGGCCCTCGCCGACGCCGTCGCCTGGGCCCAGGGCAAGAAGATCGTCAAGGCCGGCCGCAAGCCGCTCACCGACACCGTCGCCGCCATCAGCGTCGGCATCGTCGACGGCACCCCCCTCCTCGACCTCTGCTACGAGGAGGACGTCCGCGCCGAGACCGACATGAACGTCGTCTGCACCGGCGACGGCCGCTTCGTCGAGGTCCAGGGCACCGCCGAGGGCGCACCCTTCGACCGCAAGGAGCTCGGCGCGCTCCTCGACCTCGCCACCGCCGGCTGCGTCGACCTCGCCACGCTCCAGCGCGACGCACTCGCGAGCACGCGGGACGCGTAGCGACCCACCCTCCCTGGGTAAAGAAGCAACCAAATACGCACCACAGAGCGTCGTTACGGATACGGGCGCACGGGTCGAACCGTGCGTCCGTCCACGTATCGACCCCCGGGGAGGGACCGCACCATGGCTTCGCGCCGCCACCGACGTATCGCACTCGCCACCGCCGCCACCCTGCTGACGCTGACCACGGCCGTTGGCTGCGCCGGCCTCGACAAGGCGCTCGACTGCGTCCGCACCGCCGACGCCATCGCCACCAGCGTCAACAACCTCCAGCAGGCCGTCTCCAACGCCTCCGAGGACATCACCCAGGCCTCCGAGTCCCTGGACGAGATCGACCGCGAGCTGAAGAAGCTCGACGACACCACGGACAACGCCGACCTCTCCAAGGCGGTCGACGACCTCCAGGCCGGGGTCACGGAGGTCCGCAGGTCCATCGAGGCCGGCGACGCCACCCCCGACATCACCCCGGTGACGGACGCGGCGACGGAGATCGGCAAGGTCTGCAGCCCGTGATCCCGGGGCGGGGCGGGGCGGAGGCGCGACCGGCCCGCCCCGCCCGTCACCCCGGCGGCGATAATCGCCCCATGAAGCGCCTGATCCTCGCCACCCGCAACGCCGGGAAAATCACCGAACTCCACGCCATCCTCGCCGACGCGGGCCTCGACCTCGACCTCGTCGGCGCGGACGCGTACCCCGACATCCCCGACGTCAAGGAGACCGGCGTCACCTTCGCCGAGAACGCGCTCCTCAAGGCCCACGCCCTGGCCCGCGCCACGGGCCTCCCGGCGGTCGCCGACGACTCCGGCCTCTGCGTGGACGTCCTCGGCGGCGCCCCCGGCATCTTCTCGGCCCGCTGGTCGGGCACCCACGGCGACGACGAGGCCAACCTGAACCTGCTCCTGGCCCAGCTCGGTGACATCGACACCCCCCACCGCGGCGCCTACTTCGCCTGCGCCGCCGCCCTGGCCCTCCCCGACGGCACGGAACGCGTGGTCGAGGGCCGCCTGAACGGCATCCTGCGCCACACCCCGGCGGGCGAACACGGCTTCGGCTACGACCCGATCCTCCAGCCGGAGGGCGAGACCCGCACCTGCGCGGAGCTCACCCCGGCGGAGAAGAACGCGATCAGCCACCGGGGGAAGGCGTTCCGGGCGCTGGTGCCGGTGGTGCGGGAGTTGGTGGGCTAAAACGCTATTCGGACAGCGATAGGGGCCGCCCCGGAGTCAGGACGCGGTCCTGACTCCGGGGCGGCCCCTATCGGTGTCTGTGCGGCCGGTGGGACTCGAACCCACAAGGGATCACTCCCACGGCGTTCTAAGCGCCGCTCGTATGCCAATTCCGACACGGCCGCATCCGACAGCCATGCTAGCCGGGAGGGCGTCCCGTGCGGTACGCGCATACGAAATCAGGTTCTCGTCCGACTCCTCGATCGCCGGTTACGACACCACGTGTCTGTCAGTGCGTGGCAATTGGGGCACAGATAGCGCAGGTTTTCCGCCCGGTTGTCCAGCCAGTCTCCGTTGATGTGGTCGATCTGAAGCGTGAAGCGCTGTCCGAAAAACGGTGAGGACGTGGAACGGCCCGTACCGCTCGACGTGAGCGGTACGGGCCGTTCCTCCGAGGAAGGGGGAGGGATCGGGCGTGAGAGGTCAGAACTTCGGCTCAGGCGCCTGTGCCTGGACCAGTTCCGCCGCCTCCTCGTCCGTCTCGACCGACGGCGGGGAGCCGATCAGGGGCTGCTGGGCGGTCTCCTTCATGCAGGCCACCGCGATCACACCGACCAGGGCCGCCGCCATCGCGTAGTACGCGGGCATCAGGTTGGAGCCGGTCCAGCTGATCAGGGCCGTGATCACCAGCGGGGTCGTGCCGCCGAAGATCGACGCGGAGAGGTTGTAGCCGACCGACAGGGACCCGTAACGGACGTTCGTCGGGAACAGGGCCGGGAGCGCCGCCGACATCGTGCCGAGCATGCAGACCAGGGAGAGGCCCAGCATCAGCATGCCGATCGTGATCGGGAGGATGCCGTCCACCCGGATGAGGAGGAAGGCGGGGAGGGAGAGGAAGAGGAAGCCCAGCATGCCGGTCATCAGCAGCGGCTTACGGCCGAAGCGGTCGGAGAGCTTGCCGACCTGGCTGATGATCAGCATCAGGAACACCATCACCGCCAGCAGGATCAGCAGGCCGTGCGTCTCGCTGTAGCCGAGCTCGTCGGAGAGGTACGTCGGCATGTACGACAGCAGCATGTAGTCGGTGATGTTGTACGCGCCGACCAGGCAGATGCAGAGGATCAGCGTCGGCCAGTACTGCCGGAAGATCTTCGCGAGGTCGCCCTTGGCCGTGGCCTCGACGCCGTCCGCCGCCTCGCTGGCGTGCGCCGTGCCGCCCTCCAGCTTCTGGAAGGCCGGGGTCTCGTCCAGGCGCAGTCGCAGGTAGAGGCCGACGAGGCCCAGCGGGCCCGCGACGAGGAACGGGATCCTCCACCCCCAGGCCTCCATCTGGGCGTCGTTCAGCAGGGCGTACAGGGCCGTGACGAGGCCCGCCGCGCCGATGTAGCCGGCCAGGGTGCCGAACTCCAGGAAGCTGCCGAAGAACCCGCGCCGCTTGTCGGGGGCGTACTCCGCGATGAATGTGGACGCACCGCCGTACTCACCGCCCGTCGAGAAGCCCTGGAGCATGCGGAAGAAGATCAGCAGGACCGCGGCCCAGACGCCGATCGTGGCGTGCGAGGGGATCAGACCGATCGCGAACGTGCCGACGGCCATCAGGATCATCGTCAGCGCGAGGACCTTCTTGCGGCCGACCTTGTCGCCCATCGGGCCGAAGAACATGCCGCCCAGTGGCCGCACGAGGAAGGCCACCGCGAAGGTCGCGAAGGAGGAGAGGAGCTGTGTGGTCTCGTTCCCGGACGGGAAGAAGACGTGCCCGATCGTCACGGCCAGGTAGGAGTAGATCCCGAAGTCGAACCACTCCATGGCGTTGCCCAGCGAGGCCGCTTTGACGGCCCGCTTGACCGCGGCGTCGTCCGTGACGGTGATGTCCGTCCGGCGCAGCCGGGGGTTGCGCCGCTTCCGGATGGCCCGGAAGAGCGTGGGGTGGCGCTTGACCGCTAGAGGGTCGGCCGCCTGGTGGGGGTCGGGGGCCGCCATGGCCGGGTCCTTTCCTCGGAGTGTGTTCCAGGAAAAGCTTCTGCGCAGTCATGGCGGTCGCAAACCGACTTCGTGGGCCGATGCGATCTCCCTCACATGATCTGAACACGTTCTCCGGTCCGGCGCCGGTCCAAATCGCCGGGATCGCCGGAATCGTGTCCGGGGTGTCCGGGGTGTCCGGGGCGGCCCGGGGCCGGGCCCCGGGCCGTGGGCGTCAGACGCCCAAGTCCCTGATGATCTTCGCCACGTGGCCGGTCGCCTTCACGTTGTAGAACGCGTGCTCGACCTTGCCGTCCTCGTCGACGACGACGGTGGAACGGATCACGCCCGTCACCACCTTGCCGTAGAGCTTCTTCTCGCCGAAGGCGCCGTACGCCTCCAGGGTCTCCTTGGCCGGGTCGCCCACCAGGGTGACCTTGAGGTTCTCCGCCTCGCGGAACTTCGCGAGCTTCTCCGGCTTGTCGGGGGAGACACCGATGACGTCGTAGCCGGCGTTCGCGAGGAGGTCGAGGTTGTCCGTGAAGTCGCAGGCCTGCTTGGTGCATCCGGGGGTAAGAGCGGCCGGGTAGAAGTACACGATGACCTTGCGGCCCTTGTGGTCCGCGAGCGACACCTCGTTGCCGTCGGCGTCGGGAAGGGTGAAGGCGGGAGCGGTGTCGCCGGGCTTCAGTCGCTCGCTCATGTGGTTCTCCTCGGGTGGTGCGCGGGTCGGACGGGACCGAGGGTAATAGGGGTGCCGCCGGGTGTGCGGGGGTTCGAGCTGACAGACTGTCGACGAAGGTTTCAGACGAAGGTTCAACGGACGACGACCACGGAGGCGGCGCAGTGTCGGATGCCAGGACCCCTGCGCAGATCGAGGCGGACATCATCAGCAGGCGCGAGCAGCTCGCTGTGGTGCTCGACGAGATCGGGGTGCGCGTACACCCGAAGACGATCATCGGAGATGCCAAGGCGAAGGCGGCCCAGTCGGTGGACCGGACGGCCGGCCGCGCCTTCGTCGCGGTGAATCGCTCGGTGTCGGAGGTGAAGGCCCAGTTCGTCGCGGAGGACGGCTCTCCGCGGCTGGAGCGGGTGATCCCCGCGGCGCTGCTGGTGGTCGGCGTGGTGGGGCTGCTCACCGTGTCGAAGTACCGCCGCGCGTGATGCGGAACCCGGAGGCGTACGGTCCGGCGCGCGGCAGGTAGGTTGCGGGAGTGAGCGAGAACACCCACGACACCACCCACGACGACAAGCTGCCGATCCGGATGCTGCACGACCGGGTGCTGGTGCGGAACGACGCGTCCGAGGGCGAGCGGCGCTCCGGCGGCGGCATCCTGATCCCGGCGACGGCCGCGGTGGGACGTCGTCTCGCCTGGGCCGTCGTCGTCGCGGTCGGGCAGAACGTACGGACGGTGGAGCCCGGTGACCGGGTGCTGTACGACCCCGAGGACCGTGCCGAGGTCGAGGTGCGGGGCGTGGCGTACGTCCTGATGCGGGAGCGCGATCTGCACGCGGTGGCCGCCGACCGGTTCGAGGGGTCGGTGGATTCGACCGGGCTGTATCTGTAGATCTGTAGGCCCCTGATGATGGCCCCGAGGGCCTGGTGACCGGTGTCACCAGGCCCTTTCGCCGTTTTTTGCTACGGTGGAACCACCCCGACGAGACGCGCCGTACCGGGTTGGCAAAGACGACGCACCCGTTCTGTTCGCGTGGTTTCGTCGGAGGTGCCTGTCATGGCGTGGGTTCTGTTGATCATCGCCGGTCTGCTCGAAGTGGGCTGGTCGATCGGGATGAAGTACACCGAAGGGTTCACCCGGCTGTGGCCGAGCGTGTTCACCGGCCTCGGGATCGTGGCGAGCATGGTGCTGCTGTCGCATGCGGCGAAGACGCTGCCGATCGGTACGGCGTACGGCGTGTGGGTCGGTATCGGCGCTGCCGGTGCGGCGATCCTGGGCATGGTCGTGCTGAACGAGCCGGTGACCGCCGCCCGGATCTTCTTCGTCTGTCTGCTGCTGGTGGCCGTGGTCGGCCTGAAGGCGACCTCCGGGCACTGAGACCGGGGCACTCGGGTCGGGGTGCTCGGGCCCGGAGGTTCGGCCTACCCGCCGTTTCCGGCCGTCGCGCCGCCGGTGGCACCGGCCGATCCGCCCGACCCCGATCCCCCCGAACCCGATTCGCTGTCCGCCCCGCCGTCCGTACCGCTGGTTCCGCCGCCGCCGCCGCCGCCGTCCGCCCCGCCGTCCGTCCCGCCCGTCGTGTCACCGGTGGTGTTCCCGCCGTTGTCCGTGCCGGGTGGAGGGCTGCCGGAGGGGGTGGTGGCGGGCTCCGACGAGGAGGACGGGTCCGTGCTCCCGTCGGAGTCCTCGTCGACGAGGAGTTCGTCGTCCTCGGCGGAGCCCGGGGCCGGCTGCAGGTCGAACTCCTGGGCCGGGGAGGAGCGCAGCGCCGCCTCCGTATAGGCGGCCCAGGTCTCGGCCGGGGCGCCGCCGCCGTTGACACGGGGCAGGCCGAGGGCTCCGTACAGCGGGGTCTGGGCGCCCGTGTCGGGGTTCTGGCCCATCACGGCGACGACGCTCGCGAGATCCGGGGTGTACCCGGCGAACCAGGCGGCCCGGTCCTCCTCCGCGGTGCCGGTCTTGCCCACGGCGGGGCGGCCCACCGCCTGGGCGGCCGTGCCGGTGCCGCCCTCGACGACGCTGCGCAGGACGGCGGTGGTGGTGTCGGCGGCCTCGCGGCTGACGGCCTGCTCGGTCGTGCGTTCGGGCAGCTCGATCTCCGCGCCGTCCTTGGTGACCTTCTCGACGAGGACGTAGTCGCCGTGCCGGCCGTGGTCGGCGAGGGTGGCGTACGCCTCGGCCATGTCCAGGACGCTGGCGTTGGCGGTGCCGAGCGCGATGGAGGGGGAGGCGGTGAGGTCGGGGGTGTCGGTGGGGATGCCGAGGGCGACCGCGGTGTCCCGGACTTTTCCGGGGCCGACGTCCTGCGCCATCTGGGCGTAGACGGAGTTGACGGACTTGTCGGTGGCGACGCGCACGGTGATGTCGCCGTAGTCGACGTCGTCCTCGTTGGCGGGGGCGTAGTCGGTGGATCCCTGCACGCCGACGACCGTGCGCTTGTTGGTGCCGTCGTAGACGGTGTTGGCGGTGATGGGCCGGCCGTCCTGGGTGGTGGAGTCGTTGACGACGGCGGACGTGAGGACGAACGGCTTGAAGATGGAGCCGACCTGGTAGTCGCGGCGGGTCGCGTTACTGACGTACTGCTTCGTGTAGTCGATGCCCCCGTACAGGGCGACGACCTCGCCGGTGTCCGGGACGATCGAGGCGCCGCCGACGCGGACGTTGCGGTCGGCCTCGCGTTCGGCGCTGGTCCTGGACGTCACGTTCTCGTCGACGGCCTTGACGAAGGCGTCCTGCTTGGCTTTGTCGAGGGTGGTGGTGATCCGGTAGCCGCCGGTGGCGAGGGTCTTCGCGTCGAGGATGCCGCGCCTGTTCAGGTAGTCCTCGACGGCCTGCACGATGTAGCCGCGCTGTCCCGAGAGCCCGGTCGGCGGTTTGGCCTTTCCGGGGGTGGGGAACTGCGTCGTCGCCCGTTCGGCCGCATCGAGCCAGCCCTCCTTGACCATGCCGTTCAGGACGTAGTTCCAGCGGCGCTGGGCCGCGGGCCCGTTGTCGGGGTGGGCGACGACGTCGTAGGCGCTGGGGGCGTTCAGGAGGGCGGAGAGGTACGCGCCTTCGGCGGTGGTGAGGTCTTCGACGTTCTTGCCGTAGTACGCCTGGGCGGCTGCCTGGATGCCGTACGCGTTGCGCCCGAAGTAGCTGGTGTTGAGGTAGCCCTCGAAGATCTGGTCCTTGGTCTCCTCGCGGTTGAGCTTGACCGCGATGATGGCTTCCTTCGCCTTGCGCAGGACGGTGCGTTCCTGGCCGAGGTAGTAGTTCTTCACGTACTGCTGGGTGATCGTCGAGCCGCCCTGCTTGCCCTTGCCGGTGACGGTGTTCCAGCCGGCCCGGATCATCGCCTTCACGTCCACGGCGCGGTCGTCGGCGTAGAAGTCCCGGTCCTCGGCGGCCAGGACCGCGTGCCGGACGGACGGGGGGACCTGGTTGAGCTTGACCTTCTCCCGGTTCACGTCGCCGTCCCGGGCGATGACGCTGCCGTCGTTGTAGAAGTACACGTTGGACTGGGCGGTGGCCGCGGCGTTGGCGGCCGGGATGCCGACGAGCTGGTAGGCGGCGAAGACCCCGGCGCCCAGGAGGAGGGCGAGGCCCAGAACGGTGCCGAGGGTCAGCCGCCAGGTGGGGACGGCCCGCCGCCAGCCGGTGCGCCGGGGCCGCGCCTTCTTTCCCGGCTTCTTTCCGGGCTTCTTCCCGGACGTCGGCCCGTGGTTTGCGGGGGAGGCCGCCGCGCCCGAGGAGTCGCGGGGGGCCCAGCTCTGTGGCTCGTCGCTCATGTCGGTGGGGGCTCCTGAGACGTGGTCAGTTCTCCTATAGTGCCCCTTTCTTCATGAAATCTACGTTTCTTATCGTCTTGTTCCCTCCTCCGGTCGTCGTCCCGACGCCCTCCGGCCGTTCGAAAAACGGTTCGCGGCGGTCCTCGCTCGTGTACTAGGGTCGTGCGCTTTGGTGCCAGGAGCCGGTGGCGGCGGGGGAGAGGGGGCGGCGTGCGGCTGTACGCAGTGGTGGCGGCGGGCGGATTCCGGCGCTACGCCACCTACCGGACGGCGACGGCGGCGGGGGTGTTCACCAACACCGTCTTCGGCTTCATCATGGCGTACACCTACATCGCCCTGTGGGACGAACGTCCGCAGCTCGGTGGCTACGACGCCTCCCAGGCGCTGACGTACGTCTGGCTCGGCCAGGCCCTGTTGGCGGCCAGCGCCATGATGGGCGGGGGCTTCGAGAGCGAGCTGGTCGAGCGGATCCGCACGGGCGACATCGCCGTCGACCTGTACCGGCCGGCCGACCTCCAGCTGTGGTGGCTGGCGGCGGACCTGGGCCGGGCGGCGTTCCACCTGGTCGGGCGCGGGGTGGTGCCGATGTTCCTGGGGGCGCTCGCCTTCGACCTCGCGCTCCCCGGATCGCTCTGGACCTGGCCGGCGTTCCTGCTGTCGGTGTTCCTGGGCGTCGTGGTCAGCTTCGCGGTGCGCTATCTGGTCGCGATGTCGGCCTTCTGGCTGCTCGACGGCGGGGGAGCGATGCAGATGGCCATGCTGGCGGGGCTGTTCTTCTCCGGGATGCTGCTGCCGCTGAACCTGTTCCCCGGGCTGCTGGGCGAGGTGGCGCGGGCCCTGCCGTGGTCCTCGCTCCTCCAGGTGCCGGCCGATGTGTTCCTCGGCAAGCACACCGGGTGGGGGCTGGTGGAGGCGTACGTGTTCCAGGCCGGATGGGCGGTCGTGCTGCTCGGAGCGGGCCGCCTGCTGCAGACCGCGGCGACCAGGAGAGTGGTGGTGCAGGGTGGCTGACACGGTGGCGGTACGGACCGAGGAGGAGCGGGAGCCGGCCGGCTTCGCCTTCGAGGAACGGCCCCGGCCGCTGGAAGGCATCCGGGCGTACGGGCTGATCATGGCGATGTGGGTGCGCTCGACGATGGCGTACCGGGCCTCGTTCGCCATGACCCTGTTCGGGAACCTCGCGGTGACGGCCTTCGACTTCGTCACGATCCTGCTGATGTTCACGCACGTCGACGCGCTCGGCGGCTACTCCCTGCCGGAGATCGCGCTGCTGTACGGCCTGTCGGCGACGGCGTTCGGGGTGTGCGACCTGCTGCTGGGGTCGATGGACCGGGTCGGCTCTCGCGTCCGGGACGGGACGTTCGACACCCTGCTGGTGCGCCCGGTGCCGGTGCTGGCGCAGGTGGCGGCGGACCGGTTCGCGCTGCGCCGGCTGGGCCGGATCACGCAGGGCCTGCTGGTGCTCGGCTACGCGCTGGTCACCCTCGACATCGCCTGGACACCGCTGAAGATGCTGATGCTGCCGATGACGGTGGTCAGCGGGGCGGCGATCTTCGGGGCGATCTTCATCGCGGGAGCGGCGTTCCAGTTCGTCGCGCAGGACGCCTCTGAGGTGCAGAACTCCTTCACGTACGGCGGGACGACGCTGCTCCAGTACCCGCCCACGGTCTTCGCGAAGGACCTGGTGCGCGGCGTGACGTTCGTGGTGCCGCTGGCCTTCGCCAGCTGGCTGCCCGCGCTGTACGTGCTGGGGCGGGAGTACCCGGTGGACCTGCCGCAGTGGGTGGCTTTCCTGCCGCCACTGGTCGCGGCGGGCGCTTGCGGTCTTGCGGGCCTGGCGTGGCGGGCGGGGCTGCGGTCCTACCGGAGCACGGGCAGTTGAGGAACCAGGAGCCGACCAGGTCGGACGGGACTACGCGGAAGGGCACGGGCATGGCGGACGACGGGTTCATCAGCCTCGACGGCGTCGAGAAGGTCTTCGAGGTCCGCCGCCGGGCGGGCCTGCTGCGCCGGGAGCGCCGTGAGGTGCGGGCCGTGGACGGGATCAGCTTCCAGGTCGCGCGCGGCGAGATGGTCGGCTACATCGGCCCGAACGGGGCCGGGAAGTCCACCACGATCAAGATGCTGACGGGCATCCTCACCCCCAGCGGCGGCCGGCTGCGCGTCGCGGGCATCGACCCCTCCCGCGAACGCACCCGCCTCGCGCACCGCATCGGCGTCGTCTTCGGCCAGCGGACGACCCTGTGGTGGGACCTGCCCCTGCGCGACTCGTACCGGCTGATGCACCGCATGTACCGCATCCCCGACCGGCGTTACCGGGAGAACCTGGACCGCTGCGTCGAACTCCTCGACCTGGGCGAGCTGCTGGACGTACCCGTACGGCAACTCTCCCTGGGGCAGCGGATGCGCGGCGACATCGCGGCGGCGCTGCTGCACGATCCCGAGGTGCTGTACCTGGACGAGCCGACGATCGGCCTGGACGTGATCTCCAAGGCCAAGGTGCGGCAGTTCCTGAAGGAGTTGAACACCGAGCGCGGCACGACGGTCCTGCTGACGACCCACGACCTCACCGACATCGAGCAGTTGTGCAACCGGGTGATGGTGATCGACCACGGCCGTCTGATGTACGACGGTTCGCTGGCGGGCCTCCACGAGGTGGGGGAGAGCGAGCGCATGCTCGTGGTGGACCTGGAGAGCGAACTCCCCCCGATCGTGCTGGAGTCGGCCGACGCGGGAGGGGCGCCGGCGCTGCGTGCGGTCAAGGTGGAGGGCCCGCGCCAGTGGCTGGCGTTCCCGGCCGCCGCGTCGGCGGCCCCGCTGGTGGCGCGGATCGCCGCGGACTACCCGCTGGTCGACCTGTCGGTGCGGGAGCCGGACATCGAGGCCGTCATCGCGAGGATGTACGAGTCCGCGCCCTGACGTGCACTCTCCCGGGGCGTTCGTCGGGCGGCGCGCCCAGGTCGTGGGCCTGCGGGTCTGTGCCGGGAACGAGTGCGTTCAATAGGCTGCGCGGTATGACAAGTGAGAGTCCGGACATGCGCGCCTCCGATGCCGAGCGGGAGCGGATCGCGGAACTGCTGCGCGAGGCCGTGGCCGAGGGCCGACTGGATATGGACGAGTTCGAGCAGCGCCTCGAAGCGGCCTACAAGGCCCGTACGCACGGGGAGTTGGAGCCGCTGGTCCAGGACCTCCCGGCACCGGGCTCGGCGGTCGCTTCGGTGGGCTCGTCCGCCCCCGCCCCGCTGCGGGGCTCCGCCGCGAACTGGCCCGCGCGGATCGGCGGCACCGCGACGTCCAAGGGCGGGTTCGCGTTCTGGGGCGGCTTCAACCGCAAGGGCCGCTGGACGGTGGCCCGGACGTTCACCGGGTTCGCGATGTGGGGCGGTGGTGAGATCGATCTGCGCGAGGCGAACTTCGAGGACCGTGAGGTCGTCATCCGCTGCATCACGATCATGGGCGGTATCCACGTGACCGCGCCACCGGAGCTGAACGTCGAGGTCCGCGGCATCGGCGTCATGGGAGGTTTCGGCGAGGGCTCCAACGAGGAGGGCGAGCCCGCTCCGGACGCCCCGCACGTGCGGATCACCGGCTTCGCCCTGATGGGCGGCGTCGGGGTGGACCGCAAGCGGACGAAGGCGGAGCGCCGCCGGCTGAAGGAGGCGAAGGAAGCCGAACTGGAGGCGCGCCGCCGGAGCGGGCTGGAGGGCCCGGGCGACAGCCGCCGCAAGGAGCTCTGAGGGACCGGGCCGGGGGCGGGGCGGGGCACGGTCCCGGGGCGGGTCTCGGTCCCCGGCCCGGACCTCGGTTTCGGGCCGGGGGCCGGACCGCCGTGAAGAGGGCCCGGCTCGCCGTGACCGGAGCCTGGGTTGCCGTTACGGGGGCCGGACCGCCGTGACCGGGCCCTGGACCGCCGAGGCGGGCCTCCGAACCGCCGGGGTCGGCCGTGGCCTCCGTACCCGGACCGAAGGAGCGCCTTCTCAGCGCCTCACGGCGGGCCGGAAGCCCCTCACCGTGCGCCGGATGCTCCTCACAGTGCGTCGGACCGGGGCGCGCGGGCGCGGTCCAGGGACTTCAGGTCCACCCGGTCGCCGAGCGCGCGGTATCCGTCGTCGTTGAGGTGCAGGTGGTCGCCGGAGTCGTACGTGGCGAGGAGCCGGTTCGGCGCGGCCGGGTCGCGTACCGCCGCGTCGAAGTCCACGTACGCGTCGAAGACCGTGCCCGCCCGGATCTGCTCGTTGACCGCGTGGCGTACGGCGTCGCGCTGCGGCGTCCAGGTCGAGAAGCCCTCGAACGGGGTCAGCGTCGCGCCGACGACCCGGAGCCCGCGCGCGTGCGCGCGGTCGGTGAGGGCGCGCAGGCTGTCCACGATGCGCTGGGGGTCGGGCTCCTGCGGGTACTGCTGTACGTCGTTGATGCCGAGTGCCACGACGACCGTCCGGGCTCCGGCGACCTCCAGGACGTCCCGGTCGAGCCGGTCGGTGCCCGACTGGCCCCCGCTGCCGCGGCCGACGCCCACGGCCCGGTTGCCCGCGATGCCCGCGTTGGCCACCCCGTACCGGCCGCCCAGCCGGTCGGCGAGGACGTCGGTCCAGCGGGCGTTGGCGTCGGTGGTGGAGCCGCTGCCCGCGGTCAGGGAGTCCCCGAGGGCGACGACCGCGCCGAGCGCCCGCTCGCTGCGGACGTCCACGGCGGTCAGGTAGCGCCAGTTGCTGGTGCTGAAGGTGCCGCGCTCGTCGATCAGGAACGAGGTCTGGTGGGTGTACGGGTGGTAGGTGACAGGACCGCCGCCCCGCGGGGTCCGGAAGCTGACCTGGAGGTCGGAGTCGGGGGCCACGGGCACCACGACCGGGTCGCTGGTGACTCGTCCGCCCGCGGCGACGGTGACGGCGGCGGCACCCTTGAAGGTGACCGGCCGGGTGTTGACGGTGGCCTGGTCGACGACCAGGGGGGTCGTGCCGAAGAGGTTCGACAGCGTGATGCGGGCGACGTTACCGCCGACGCTGGTGTGCACGACGTTACGGATGGTGCGCCCGGGGAGCCCCTGCTCGGTGCCCGGCTCGGCGCCGACGGGCGCGGCGGTCCAGGTGGCGACCCACGTGCCGCCCGAGGTGGCGGGGGCGACCGGGTTGCGGGCCGCCGCCTGGGTCTCGGCCGGCGGGAGCGGCGTCGACCGGGGGCCGGAGAGCAGCGTCGTGGCGAAGGCGACGGCGGCGGCGAGCGCGGCGGTGCCCGCCACTAGGGCGATGAGCAGGGCATACCCCTGGCGCCTTGGCATGTGCGGTGGTTCTCCTTGTGATGATCGTGCTGGTCCCATGATGCGACAGGCCGTCGGGAACTCCACATGCGGCCCGGGAGTAGGGGAGGTAGGGACAATGCGTACGTCACGGGGGAGAGGCGTACGCGGACGGGTGGAGCGGATGGAACGGACCGGATCCGGCGAGCAGGAGCAGGACGGGGACGCGGTGCAGAAGGACGCGGCGCAAGGGCCGGAGGGATCGGAGCGGGCGGCCCTGCCGCCGGCGCAGGCACAGGCGTCGGCGCAGGCACAGGCGCGGGAGCCGAGGGTGGGCGCAGGCCCGCTGGCCTCGTTCGCGTACACCGCCGCCGACGAGGAGAAACAGCGCGGCGTACGGCGCATGAAACTCACGGCCACCGGCCTCCTTCTGCTCGTCGCGCTCGTCTACGTCCTGGCCACCTGGGCGAAGAACTCAGGTGTGGGGGGCTGGCCGGGCTACGTCGCGGCGGCTGCCGAGGCGGGGATGGTGGGCGCGTTGGCGGACTGGTTCGCCGTGACGGCGCTCTTCCGGCGCCCGCTCGGCCTGCCCATTCCGCACACAGCCATCATCCCCACCAAGAAGGATCAGCTAGGACAGTCCCTCGGTTCCTTCGTTGGCGAGAACTTTCTCTCCGGAGACGTCATTCGTGACCGAATTCACGCTCTCGGGGTAGGTCGGAGGGTCGGTGTCTGGCTCGCGGAGCCGGCCCACGCCGACCGGGTGACCGCCGAGCTGGCGACGGCGCTGCGCGGGGCGCTGACGGTCCTTCGGGATTCCGACGTCCAGGCGATCGTAGGCGAGGCGATCACCCGCCGGGCCAACGCGGTGGAGATCGGCCCGGGCCTCGGCAAGATGCTGGAGAAGGTCGTCACGGACGGCGGCCACCGCAAGGTCGTCGACCTCGTCTGCGTACGGGCGCACGACTGGCTGGTGGAGCACGGCGACTCGGTGATGAACGCGGTGCAGGGCGGGGCCCCCGGCTGGACCCCGCGGTTCGTGGACAAGCGGGTGGGGGAGCGGGTCTACAAGGAGCTGCTGCGGTTCGTCACGGAGATGCGGGACATGCCGGAGCACCCGGCGCGCGGCTCCATCGACACGTTCCTGACCGACTTCGCGGCCGACCTCCAGAGCGACGCCGACACCCGGGCCCGCGTGGAGCGGCTGAAGTCGGAGATCCTGGGCCGCGCCGAGGTCCAGGACGTCATCGCCTCGGCCTGGTCCTCCGTCCGCACGATGATCCTGTCGGCGGCGGAGGACGAGCGCAGCGAACTGCGGCTGCGGGCCCGCGCGTCGCTGATGTCGCTGGGCGCGAAACTGGCGAGCGACGCACGGCTCCAGGGCAAGCTGGACGGCTGGCTGGAGGACGCGGCGGTGTACGTGGTGACGACGTACCGCGCGGAGATCACCTCGCTGATCAGCGAGACGGTCGCGGGCTGGGACGCGGACCAGACCTCGAAGAAGATCGAGGCGCACATCGGCCGCGACCTCCAGTTCATCCGGATCAACGGCACGGTGGTCGGCGCGCTGGCGGGCCTGGCGATCTACACGGTGTCACACGCGCTGGGCGGCTAGCCGGCGGGCTGCTGGGCGCAGGGCGCGCGGCGCCGGGCTGCTGGGCGGCCGGTTTCTGGCTTCCGGGTCCCGGGGCTGGGCCCTGGCTCCCGGCACCAGGCTCTCTCGGCGCTGGCTCCCGGGCCCGGCTGGGGGGCCTGCTCCGGGTGCGTACCCGTCCTGTCGTACGGGCACGCACCCGGCCTACGCGGGGGAGTTGCCCGGTAGTACGGGCGGGGCGCGGCAGGTGTTCAGGGCCGCGCGGAATTCCTGAGAATCCCCTTCGGGCTGAGCGGGCTGAGCGGGCCGGGCTGAGCGAGGCTGGGCGAGGTCGGGAGCGGCAGAGCAGCAGGCCGAGGCCGGGCCGGGCGTGGCTCAGGTGTTCGTGCCCCGGCGCGTGACGGCCCAGGACGCGGCGGCCACACCACCCGCGACGGCGAACACGGCGGGCCACGCGCCGACCTTCTTGGCGAGCGGGTGCGACCCGGCGAAGGCGGCGACATAGGCGACGGTCAGCCCCGTGGCGGCCCGGGGACCGGCCGCGCGGTTCCACTCGTACGCGGCCAGCGCCCCGGCGGCGGCGAGCGCGACGCCGCCGAGCGGTCGCTTCCCGGTCCACCGGGCGACGCCGTACCCCCCGACGAGCCCGCTCGCCGCCACCGCCGCTGCCGGAACCTTCGCCATCGCCGCCACCATCGCTTCCTTGTGAGCCGTCGGTATGTCCGTGGCCCGCTGTTTCCGTGGTCCGTTCCTCCACCCGAGGCTAGCGTTCGGGGCGACGCGGCCGGCGGGCGGCACGGCATGCGGTACGGCATCACGGAGAGAGCGAGGATTCCGGATGGCAGCGGTCACGAGCACGGTCACGGTGGCGAACGAGGACGGCCCGGGGAGCGGCCCCGTACACCTCTTCTGCACCGATCACGGCGGTGACGGCCCGCCCCTGCTCCTGCTGCACGGCCTGGCCGGTCACTGCGGGGAGTGGGAGGCGCTGGCGGCCCGGTTCGCGGCGATGCACCGGGTGGTCGCCTTCGACGCGCGGGGCAGCGGGGCGAGTACCCGCCGCCCCGGGGACGTGACGCGGGCGGCGCACGTCCGTGACGTACGGGCGGTCGCGCGCCGGTTCGGTCTGGACGGGGAGGACACGGTGCTGGTCGGCCAGTCGATGGGCGGCCTCACCGCGCTGCTGACGGCGGCGGCGCACCCGGAGGTCTGCCGTGCGCTGGTCCTGATCGAGGCGGGCCCGGCCGGGCCGAGTCCCCAACTGCCGCAACAGATAGGCGACTGGCTCGACTCCTGGCCGGTGCCGTTCGCGGACGCGGGGGCGGCCGAGGCGTTCTTCGGCGGCGGCCCGGCGGGCCGGGCCTGGGCTGCGGGCCTCGTGCCGGGCCCCGGCGGACTGCGCCCCCGCGTCGACCGGGACGTGATGGTGGCCACGGTCCAGGAGAACGCGCACCGCGACTACTGGGACGCCTGGGACCGGGTGCGCTGCCCGGTGCTGGTGCTGCGGGGCGAGAGCGGCGCGATGAAACCGGACGAGGCGGACCGGATGCGGGCCCGGCACCCCGCGACACGGATCGGTGTGATCCCGGGCGCGGGCCACGACGCTCATCTGGACAACTCGGCTGCGGTGTTCGGGGAGATGAGGGCCTTCCTCTCGTGATCCCTGGCGGTGACCCGGTGTAAGGTCTGGACCCTTCGCACGAGGGGGGCTCATGCTGTTCCGTAACGCTGCCCGTACCGAAGGTCACCATCCGGCGCGAACGGGACTGCGCGCAGGCGCACTTGCCGTGGTCGTGGCTGCGGTGCTGGTGTCCTGCACCCAGGCGTCGAGCGGCGGTGGACCCGGCGCGGACGTCCCGAACGCATCGGCGGACCCGGCGGCTGTGGACGCCGCCCGGAACGCCGAGAACGCCGACTCCGTAGAGAACGCGGACCAGGCCGAGCGGGCGGCCGGCGAGGCGGAGGAGACCGCCGCCCCCTCACCCGGCCCCGCACCGGTCAGCGACGCTTTCGCAACGCTCCAGGCGACGCTGAACGACACCTGCACCCCGGGCGCGGGCGACTGCGGGTATTTCCTCGGCCGGGTCACCCAGGAACTCACCGAGCTGGACGAGTCGATGCGGGCGGACGCCAAGGGCCCCGGCCACTTCAAGAAGCCGCTCGACGACATGAAGGTCCTGTTCGACAAGCTGGGCGACGACCGGTCCGAGGCGCACCTGGAGAAGCACTTCTCCGAGATCGTCAGCACCCGTGACGGCATCAACACCTGGATGCAGGACCACCCGGACGACTATCGCTGACCTCGGCCCGGCAAGAACGGCGTGCGCATGGTCGAACCGGCCCTGCGGGAGCGGATGAAGCAATGACCTTGCGTTCCGACGTGGCGGAGTTGCTGGCTGGGGCAGGCATCCTCGACGTGGACGTCGAGGATGCCGTCGCGGACGAGCACGTCCGATCGTCCGCGTACCGACGCGTCGTCTCGGCAGTCGCTTCCTCGCGGAGCCGCGATCGCGACCGGGACCGGGACCGGGACCGGGCGACGGTGGCCACGATTCTGCGCGATCCCCTCGAGATCGTGTCCAAGACGGCGGTGGTCGACTTCGTGGACCGGATGGCGATGAGGCTGACCGGCCCTGAGGAGTTCCGGCAGTGGTCGGCCGAACTGCTGCCGGAGATCGACCAGCTCAAGGGGGAAGGGAATCGCGAGTTCATTCGCCGCCGCGTGCACGACTGGCTGTTCTACCTGACCATCAGGGACGGTCACGTGTCGACGACGTCGGCCGAGTTGGCCAAGGTCACGCCTTGGATGCAGCGCGTCCTCGCCGAAGGGTCGACGTCGTCGGCGGTGCTCGCCCTGCTCGCCGAGTCGGGCAGCAGCAAGAAGATACGGAACATCGCGGGGAACCGAGCCGGAAGCCGCACGCTGAGAAGGCAATGAGTCGGTCGTGGCGACGGGCAGACACGCCGGCTGCCTCACCCACTGCGTCACCCACAAGAATGGCGGGGCGGCGGCCAGAAGAAGGCGGCGCGAACGGCCCGGAGTCACCCGGAGTCACCCGGAGGCTGCGCGACGCCTACTCGCAGCCGACGCCGTCCCCGTCGCGGTCGAGGTGCCGACCGTAGCCGGGATCCCCGGCGCGGATGGGCGCGGCTCCCGCGTCCCGTACGGCGGTGCAGTTCGCGTAGGACGTACTGGCGCCACCGCCCCCACCACTCGTACTGCCCCCACTGCCACTGCTGTCGGAGGACGACGCGGACTCGCCCCACGGCTCGCATCCCACACCGTCGCCGTCGCGGTCCAGGTGGGGCGCGTAGCCGGGGTCGCCCTCCTCCACCGGGGCGGCCCCGGCGGCGCGCGCGGCGTCGCAGTTCTTGTAGTGGACCGATGCCGGTGCGGTCGCCTTCGCTGCGGGCTTCGCGGCAGGGGTCGGGGTGGGGCTCGGCTCGGGAGCGGGTGCGGGGACGGTGATGCGGACGACGGCGGTGGCGGCGGGGACCTCCGTGCCTTTCACGCCTACCTGGTAGGTCAGTTCGTCCTCACCGGCGTATCCGTCCCTGGCGGTGTACGTGACCGTGGTCCCGGACACCGATGCGGAACCATGGCTGGGCTCGGCCTCGATGCGCAGGGTCAGCTCGGCCGGGTCGTAGGCGTCGAGCAGGGCGGCCCCGACCCCGCTCTCCAGGGTGACGGAGTCGTTGTCGAGGACGTCCACGTCCAGACTGCTGCCCGCGTCCACGCTCAGCTCGTCGTCGTCCATGAGCGCCAACGCCCTTTCCACGGAGGCCGACGGACTGGCCGACGCTGCGACCTCGACGGCGTCCTTCCCACCCCGGCCGCCCTGACTGCCGTCGTCGCTTCCGCACCCGGCCAGAACCAGGGCGAGCACGCCCGCGCCCGCCGACACCCGTATCCGGAGGAACCCGCGCCTCGGCCGTCGTGACTGCTTCCTCGTCTGCATGTGTTGCCCCCAAGGCCGGACTTCGTGCGGTGGAGCAGCCGATGCTCGCAGCGCGTAAGGGCGCTCATCAGGCACATGGGGGAAGCGAAGCGGAATTGTGATGAAAGCGTGTGCAAAGCGTGGAGGGCGTCAGGCGGCGGCAACGACGCGCGGCAGCACCCGCGTTGGGGTTGGTCGGCGAACAGATCTTCGATGTGGTGATGCGTCAGAGCTGTGGGATACGGTGACGAGGTCATCACGCTCAGTGCGCGCCCGCGCGCAAAGGGCGGCCCCCGGAGGTGCGCTAACACCCACCCGAGGGCCTAACACCCCCAGTGGATCGGACCCACCAGAAATGCTGCGTCATGTTATCGCGCCCTCTTCGGGCTGGACGAAGGCCCCGCACACGGTCGTACGCGACCGGCGGATGAACAGCGATGCGAAGGTCCTCCTCCTGTACGTCCAGGGCCTCCCCGACTCCGCCACGGACCGCCCGCTCGGCGAACTGGCGCGCAAGCTGAACATGGCGGGTCGCCCGTACCAAGTCGCCAAGAAGCAACTGGTGGAGCACGGTTACGTCCATGAGTGGCGGACCCAGAACGAGGGCGGACGCTGGGCGACGGACCAGCTGTTCACGAACACACCGCTGACGAGCGCGGAGGCGAGGATCGTACGGGCGACGCTGGAACCGGACGGCGGGCGACCGCCGGGGCCGGCCGCTGCTGCCGTCGCTCCGCCGCCGAGTACGCGGCTTCCGACGGTCGGCGGACCGACTCCTCGGACGGTCGGTGGCTATGAACCCGAGGAAGACCACAGTGATAAGACCACTCCCCACCCACCCTCCGAAGCGCAGCGCGAGCGGGAGCGGGTGGCGCACCCGGCCCTCGATCCGGTGGCGGCGGCGACGGGTCCCGACCCGGTGGCGGCGGCACCGCACCCCACCAGCCAGCTGGCCAAGGCCGAACGCCTGCTGTTGTCCCTGCGCCACACGCGCCGCGATCTGCTGCTGGGGGTCCGGGAGGCCCGGGCGCTGGCGGTGGAGGCCGTGAAATGGCTGGAGGGCGGCCTGCCGGAAGGGGACCTGCGCCAGGCGCTCCTGGCCGACCCGCCCGAGGGCGGAGTGCGTTCGGCGGTCGGATTCCTGCGTCACCGCCTGATCCGGAAGTGCCCGGTGGCCCCGCTGCCGGCTCCGCCTCCGCCGCCCTCGGTCAGGGAGCTGATCGTGTGCGCGGGCCCGGGGGAGGAGCATGTCTTCCGCCCGCTGGGCGACGAGCCGGAGTGCGCGGACTGCCGCAGGGCGACGGCGTACGCGAGTTGGATGGTCGACACGGACACGTACGAGTTCCCCGAGGACATGACCTGGCGGCAACGAGTGGCGGCCGTAAGGAAGGCGGACGCGCTGCGGGCCGGACCCTTACAGCAGGGCGACGTGGGCGACGACGGGCAGATGGTCGCTGCCGGTGGCGGGCAGGGTGCGGATGTGGCCGACGGTGGCGGAGCGGGCCATGACCTGGTCGATCCGGGCCAGCGGGAAGGCGGCGGGGAAGCTGAAGGCGAACCCGCTCCCGGCGACGTTCAGCCGTGAGGTGAGAGGGCTCAAACCCCGGTCCTCCACGACACCGTTGAGATCTCCGAGCAGAATCAGCGGCTCGACGCTCTCGGCCGCGATGGCGCGCCCCAGCAACGCGGCGCTCTCGTCACGCCGCTGGGACGCGAGCCCGCCCGCCCCTACCCGGACGGAGGGCAGATGGGCGACGTACGCTGCAACGTCGCCGTACGGGGAGTGGACCACGGCGCGCACACCCCGACTCCACCCCTCCTCAATGCCCGGGGGCTTGATATCCACCAACTGCTCACCGCTGAGCGGATGTTTGGACCAGAGCCCGACGGTCCCCCGGACGACGTGATGCGGATAGTCGGCGGCGAGAGCCTCCTCGTACACCGGCAGCTGCGGCACCACCAACTCCTCCAGCGCGAGGAGATCGGCCCCGGCATCGATCAGCGCCCGGGCGGTCCCCGCCGGATCACGGTTCTCGTCGCTGACGTTGTGCTGGACGACGACGAGCTCCCGCCCACCGCTCCCGGCCGCGCCCGGCAGGAGCAACCCGCCGAAGAGATGCACCCAAGCGCCCACAGGCAGCAGCAGAGCGACGAGGGCGATGGCCGACCGCCGCACGAGGGCGACGACCACCAGCACGACCACGAGGACGCCGACCCAGGGCAGAAAGGACTCCAGCAGGCTCCCGATCCGCCCGGGCCGGTTGGGCATGCCTCGATGGAACGCCAGCACCGCGCCCACGACCACGGCGAAACCGCCGAGCACCCACTCCCGCCGGTCCCTGCTCAGCCCTCGGAGCCGAAGCCTCGCCCGCAGGAACGGGGAGGCCTCCACCGCCGGCGCCGTCCAGCCACTACCCGTCTGCTGCCGCACCATCGTTCCTGTTCGCTCGGTCCTGCCCATCAGGACGAGTGGGCGACGGAATCAGTTTCCGAGACCGAGGGGGCGTGGCTGTTCCGCCGCTGGGGCTGGGGCTGGGGCTGCGGGCGCAGTCGCGAGGTGAGGCGCGGGAATGGCGCGAAAACGCGCTCATCGAGGCAGAGTTGCGGGTTAAGACCAGAATGTCAAAATTCGTGCCGTGTGGGATGAACCTCGGGTTCGGCGTTTGATTTTCTCATTCGCGTCCAGGGATCATATCGGCTTGGCCCGGGGCGCCGGGGGACGGGAAACGGGGAGGATTCACGGATGGTCTGGGACGAGTGGGAGCAGCACAAAGCCGAAGCGGCGGCGGTCCGTTCCTCACAGATGCAGTTGAACCAGGTTGCGCCTGATTCGGGGGGCGGATCAGCGGCAGGTGAGGCTTCTGCGGATCTGAAATCGGACAAGAAGGCTTGGGTGAAGGCCGGCGAAGGCGTCACCGGGCTGAAGGTTGGCATCGGCAAGGCGTTGACGAAGCTCGGCGATGGACAGGCGGGACTGGACGACACCGCCGGGTGCCGGAGTGCGGCGGCGCAGAAGGAGATCTACGGCTCGTGGAAGAAGTACATCGATGATGTGAGCAGTCGCTGTGACGCACTGGGTAGCCTTCTGGAGAGGTCGGGACATGATCTTTCGAAGCCCGACCAGGCGGTCATGGCGGAGCTGAACAGGCTAAAGGCGCAGTACCAGGACACCGATGCCGTTGGCGGCTACCCGAAGGCGAAGTGACAGCGACCATGGATCTTGCGACGCTGAACGCCCTCAAGCCCGAGGAGTACGAGGGCGCCGCGGACGGCTACCGGGCCACCGGTGAGATGGCCAGTGCAGCAAAGGACACGATCGACAATCAGGTCTGCGCGGGCGTGCGGAATCAACTGGAGGGCAAGGCGGCGACCGCCGCCCTGCAAGAGCTTCGTAACCTGTCGGAGAACTTTCACTACGTGCAGGTCGAGTGCGGTCTGATAAGCACCGCACTGAATGGATTCGCCTTCGACATGGCGGTGGCCAAGAGAAGGCTGGAGACGGCGATCGAGGACGCCCACGCCGATGGCTGCACAGTAGGTTCCGATGGATCGGTGTCCTATCCGGCGGGCAAGAAGCCTGGCGAGGAGAAGATGGCCGACGGTGGCACGGTGACCGGGAGCGCCGGGGGCAGCCCGACGTCCGATGCCCTGGAACGTCAGGCGATGAACATCCACCCGAATCCGAACTACGGCAAAGCGATGGGGTACGCGAACCGGATCGCCGACGCGCTGGAGGAGGCAACCGACGCGGACGCCAAGTGGGCACCGAAGCTGCGTGCGCTGAAGGCTGACGATGACCTGGTGGTCTCCAAGCGCGATTGGGCCGACACACAGTCGGACCTGGGAGGTGTTCGCGAGGCGGGTAAGGACTACCTCGACTCCCTGCCGGAGCCTCCGAAGGACGGCAGCCCGAAGGACAACGCGGCTTGGTGGAAGGGCCTCAGCGCGGAGGAGCAGGCATCCCACCTCGCCCTGAACGCGACCGCGGTCGGCGCGCTGGACGGGTTGCCCGCCGAGACGCGTGACGAGGCCAACCGCATGGTGCTGGCGCAGAGCAGGGCGCATGTGGAGTTGGAGCTCGCCAAGATTCCCCCCGAGCCGACCAGGTACTCTCCCAACCCCAATGGCACCTATCCGGCCGTCATCCAGAACGCCAGTTGGACCAAGTGGAACGAGAAGTACGGTGAGCGGCTCGCGCAGCTGACCAAGTCGCAGGACGGCATGAAGAGCATCCAGGAGCGGTTCGACGCGACCGGCACCAAGGGACTTCCCGAGGCCTACCTGCTCGGATTCAGCACCGATGGAAACGGCCGAGCAATCGTCGCGAACGGGAACCCGGACACGGCTGATCACCAGGCTGTGTACGTGCCTGGCACGACCTCGAATCTGGGAAGCGTGGGCGGGGACATCAACCGGATGGCAAATATGTGGCGTGTGGCTACCGACGAGGCCGATGGGGCCTCAGTTTCCACGATCACCTGGCTCGGATATGACGCACCGCAGAGCATCGTCAAGGATTCGCCGTTCAGCCATTACGCGAATGACGGTGCGCCTGCCTACAACCGTTTTCTCGACGGTCTCGATGCCTCGCGTACAGCAGAGTCCGACCCTCATCGCACGGCCATCGGCCATTCGTACGGCACAACCCTCATCGGGTCCGCTGCTAGGCAGGGCGAGTTGAACGCGGACGAGGTGATCCTCGCAGGTAGCCCCGGGGTCCAGGTCAGCAAGGCCGAGCAGCTGGATGTTCCGAAGGGGCACGTTTGGAACCAAGAAGCGGACGGGGACGCGGTCCCGGACATTGGCCGATTCGGGCACGGGGGGAACGATCGGGACGGCGTATGGCTCATCCCGAGTGACCCCGTCTTTGGCGCCAATCAAATGACCACGGATACCAGCGGCCACAGCGACTACTGGAAAGAGAACACCCAGAGCCTCCGTAATCAGGGTCTTGTGGTCGCAGGTCACGGCGACGAGGTGAAGCTCGAACCGGTGCCTTCCGCCTACACAAGGGGTCGATAGGCGTTCCTGGTGAACTGCCCGGGGCGGCCGGATATCGGACGGCCTGAGCTCCTGACCACGAGACTTCCGACCGCATCGACCGGCTTGCGTTCCGGTCCGACCCACCGAGGCTCATCGACGTGAAGACCAGACTGGGCACCAAGGCGCTCACCCTGTCCATCGCTCTCACTACTCTCACCGGATGCAGCATGACTGACGCCAACGAATCAGACGATCTGCCCTTTGCCGGCATCAGCACTTCGCTCGCTGCTGCTGATGAGGCAGAGAAGATTTCCAGTGAAATTTTCGACCTCATCGGCATCAAAGCCAAGGGGTCGGACACTGGCCCGGGCGTCTCGGAATGCAGTGGAAAGGACCCGGACAAGTACTTTCAGATTTTTCATCCTTGGAGTTTCACTCCGGCATCGCCCGCCCAGTTGGATGGCGTGATGGGGCGGCTCAAGGAAGAACTGCCCAAGCACGGCTGGAAGGTTGTCGAGTATGGGCCCGACACGAGCAAGAACAAGAACATCAACCTCACAGCTGATAATGAAAAGAAGAAGCACAGCGTAAATATCACCTATTACGCCAAGCGTAATCCGCAGAAGCTGGGCTTGATGGTCGTGTCCGGCTGCTACCAGGTCCCGAATGGCGAGAAAGTCAACCGGTTCTGAGGAGGCTTCGGCACCGGGGCGAGGCTCTGGCGGATTCTTGCTGCGTCCGATCCGTGGCTGAGCGAGGTCGGCTTCGACAAGATCAAAAACCTTTTTTCAACCATGCCGCAGGGGGGATGGCAGGCTCCCGCCAAGGTGTAAGGCCGCCGCGTGCTACACGTCGCTCGTTTGCCGCAAGCTGACGTGCGACACGGCGGGCTGTTACCTGGTCCATAGTGCGCGCGGTCAGGCGGGCGGAAGGGGGCACGGAAGGTTGGGATGGTGGTGGTTGAGGCAGCAGACCACCGAGAAGGAGATCAGACTCTGGGACTTCGTGTAGTGCACCCAGCAGACGTCGACCCCTCGGGGAAGAGCGTTCATCGCGTACACGATCTTGTCTTCGAGGGCGATGTAAGCGCGGCCGCCGTCGTCCCTCTCGGCAGGGGGATTCGCCTCGTACGTGCTCTTCAACCACGTGACGGCACCCACCACACGCGTCCAGGTGCGCTCCACCGAGGTCTGGTTCTGCCGCATGAGCCAGTGCCCGGTCATGAGGGGCGGCAGCGTCGAGGAGACGAACGCGCGGGTCTGTTCGGAGTTCAGTTCCGCACCCGGACGGCGTAGGGCCTCCTGGCCGTACGCGTCCCTGCTGCCGGTCCACGGACCGTATCCGTGCCAATGCCCTGACCAGGTCATCTGCGCCCTTCATTAGGGGAGACGGGCCGGCCCGGAGCATGTCCGGTCCGGCCCTTTACGTGGTGCTTCGTGCCCGGGAAGGGGGCCAGACTAGAGCGTCAGACCCCGGGTCCTGACCCACCCGGCGGCGAAGTCGTCGAGCTCGGTCCCGGTGAAGCGCAGCTCCTTGCCCGCGCCCTCGGGCTTGCTGTCGCGGATGACGAAGGAAGCCTCCGCACCGGGGATCGCGGCAAGGCTCACGCAGGTCTCGTGAGGGCCGCCCGCGTTGCCGCCGCAGAAGTCGGCGAAGGCATCGGCGGCGGGGGCCGACAGGGCATAGAGGTTCCCGTTCATGGGAAAATCCCTTCAGCTGCTGATGTCGCGGAGATTCGGTCTCCGCACCGTCGTGCTCGTGCACCCGCCCGGCTGCCGACCGTCCGTGGAGACAGCCGGGCGGGGGTCTGTGGCGCGGCCGGGGTGCGGAAGTAGCGGCCGGTGGTTCTTGCCTTATCTGCCTCAGTGACCCTGAGGGTGCCGTCGCATCAGTACGTTGCAGTCGGACACCGTGGTCATGTCACCGCCTGCTCTGGCCCGGCCCCGCACCGCCGCGAGTTCGGCGCAACCCGCACAGTCCTCCACGGGGGTGGGATCAGAGGGCTCGGCTTCCGTGGGTAGCGAGAGCTCCACGGGAGGGACGCTGCGCGTGGTCGGTTCGGTCATGCCGTTTATAGTCGGGCGACCTTGTCGACGGCTATGGCCGCTATTCGCGAATATTCTCGTGCGCGGCCCGGTGATCCCTCGACATTCACGCGGAGCAGCAGACAACCTTGGAGCAGCGGACGGAGAACGCATCGAAGTGAGAGGCGGCTTGTTATGGCACGTCAGTTACGTTTCAACGGCACGGGGAGTGGCGGTACGGGGTGCCCCTCGGTCCACGAGGACGCGGAGAGCGGTGAAGTCATCGTTCACGGACCGCCGTTGACCGATGCCGACGACATCGCCCAGCTGCGCCACCTGTCCGAAGGCGAGGTGGCGGTGGTCGTGCCACGTGAGCTGTTGGTGGACTGGACGCCGAAGGATGCGACTCGGCAGGCCCGGATCATCGACCTGGGCGAGTTCGAGGGCTTGTTCCGTACGTTCAGCCACTCGGCCTGGCGGCTGGAGACCCGGCGGCGCTATGCCAGCGACGAAGTCGCGCACACGTACCGCCAGTTCGTAGAGACCGGCAGAGTCGACTGGGACGAGAGCGATCCGTACTGCGAGCTGATCCGGCCCCAGACCGCGCAGGGCAAGCGGGTCGAACGAGTACGGATCGTCGATCAGCCTCCGACCACGGGACAGCTCTACCTTCTTAACAATGCCAAGCGGAACAGCGCTCTGGGGGAGGACATCCGTATCGTATGGCGCGCGGACGCCGATCGCCTCCAACTGCCGTCCGAAGATTTTTGGTTGTTCGATAGCCGACTGGCTGCGCTGCTGAGATTCGATGACGGCGATCACCTAGTAGACGTCGAGTTGGTCACAGAACCGGCAGAAATCGTCCGGTACTCCGTCATCCGTGACGCGGCATGGCATCACGCCGTACCGCACGAAGAGCTCGCGGCGAAGCTTGGGAGCAGCGAGTAAGAGCAGAAGGAACAGAAACGTACCGGTGAGCACTGACTTTCAGAAGGCTCGTGAGGACCTGGGGCGACGGCTAAGGACGCTCCGAACGGAGAGCCCTCACGGCCCTCTCACCGGTACCGCCCTGAGTGCCACCCTCGGCTGGGCGCAGAGCAAAGTGAGCAAGCTGGAAAACGGCCGCCAGACACCTGCCGCGGAAGACCTCCGGGCGTGGGCCGACGCCACCGGGCACCCCGGAGCGTACGACGAGCTGCACGGACGGCTGAAGGGCTTCGAGTCGCACATCCGGTCATGGCGGCGGCAGCTGTCATCTGGACACCGCCCGGTGCAGGAGACGTGGAACGAGGTGACGGCGGCCGCACGCGTCCTGCACGTGTGGGACTCCTTCGCCGTCAACGGTCTGCTGCAGACACCGGACTACGCCCGGTACGTGTTCGAGAGCTACGCGACGCTCCAGAACTCACCGCGCGACACAGAGGACGCGGTACGGACCCGCATGGAACGCCAGCGATGGCTATATCAGCCCGGCCGGCGTCTCAACCTCCTGATGTGGGAAGGCGCGCTGCGGGCGAGGGTGTGCCCTCCGGAGGTTCTGGCCGGGCAGCTGGACCGCCTGCTGGGAGTCGTCGGCATGGACACCGTCCGGCTGGGGATCGTGCCGATGAACGCCGCTCTGCGTCTCCCTCCTGCCAACGCGTTCTGGATCGTCGATGAGCGATTGGTGATCGCGGAGGACTGGCATGCGGAACTCTGGCTGGACGGCTCCGACACGGTCGCCCTGTACCGGCGGGTCTGGGAATCCCTATGCGATTCAGCCGTGTTCGGCGCCGAGGCGCAGCACGTCATCGCTCGGGTCCGCCATGCGATGGTTGCGTAGAGCTGTGGCCACTTGCGCGAATTCGGCCTGAGGGAGGGGCAGTCAACGGAGGTGAAGGACCAGCCGCGCGTACGGCGACGGCGGCCCCGCCTGAGGGAGCCGTGCCTCACGGAAACGGCGCTTCGGTGGCCACTATTTCCTCCCCCGCACACCAGCGACGAAACCGGTCCAGGCCGCATGGCCGACGGTTATACGAGGACCCTCGGGCCTCGTCGAGTCGCGTACTCCCACGGTCGCGGACAGGTCGGCGACCTCCACGCACTCCGTTCCGGTGCCCCCGCTGTACGACGACTTGAACCAATGACCGACGCGGTGAACCATCAAATCTCCCTGCTCACTTGATTCAGGAGCACGGCAGACCGCTCGATGTTCAGGGCCTGCGCACGCAGATAATTGAACGCCAACTTATAGCGTGACAGTTCCTGGGGCTTCTCCATGAAGAGGCCGCCTCCGATGATGTCCACGTACACGACGTCGAGCTCGGGCGTCCGGCCGCCGAGCACGACGAAGCTGCCCACTGCCGCCGCGTGGGCGCCGGTCTCGAACGGCAGGATCTGCACGGTGACATGAGGGCGTCGGGCCTGTTCGAGCAGATGGCGCAGCTGTGCTCGCATGGTCTCGCTTCCGCCCACGACGCGGCGGATCACCGCCTCGTCGACCACCGCCCAGATGTGGGGTGGCTCGGGTCGTTCGAGCAGCTCCTGCCGCTTCATGCGGATGTCCACCATGTGCTCGATCTCCTGGTCCGAGCACCGCATCTCGGAGGCACGGTGTACGGCTTCGGCGTAGGCGCGCGTCTGGAGCAGCCCGGGGACGTACATGCAGGCGTAGTGGTCCTCGCTGACCACTTCGTCCTCCAGGGTCAACATGAGGTTCATGGACTCGGGGATGGGGTCCGCGAGCGAGCGCCACCATCCCTGGATGCGTGCGCCCTTGGCCAGCTCGACGAGTGAGGAGCGTTCGTCGTCCGTGGTGCCGTACTCGCGGCACAGGGCGTCCACGGCCGGCCACTTGACCGTGCCTTCCTTCCGCTCGTAGCGGCTCAGGGTCGCTTTGGAGATGCCGACCAGCGCCCCCGCCTCCTCCAGGGTGAGGCCCTTGCGCTCACGCAGGCGGCGCAGGTCGGCACCGAGTTGGCGCCTGCGGGTGGTGGGTCCGACTGTCATGGCTGTGGTTCCTCACGTTGACGCTTCAGAGCGTGCACGGCTGATCGTTGTACGGGCAAGTGGGCGTGCGCGGGGGGCGTGCGGCATAGCGGCGGGCTCCCGAGAGTCGTTGGTGAGAGTTTCAAAATGAGAGTTCCAATGACACTCTTCTCTTACGCGTGGTCACGTTTGGTGATCGCGAGTCTGCTGGGAGCGGTGATCGACATGGACGGCTGTCGTTTCGGTGTGGTGCGCAAGGCCTGGGAGATGCCATTCCTGGCGGAGCCGGCGGGGTTGGCAGGGCTGAGAAACGCCGTCAGGTTTCGGCTGGACCTCTGGGGGCTGGCCGACATCGCCCCCGATGCTCAGCTCTGCGCTTCGGAGTTGGCGGCGAACGTGTTCAAACACGTGGGGCCGGGCACGTGTGCACGCCTCGCCGTGTCCATGAACGGTGGTCGCCTGCGTATCGAGGTGAGCGACCCGGACGCGCGGGGCGTTCCCGTCCTCGCCACGCGAGAGGACGGGGAGGAGCACGGGCGCGGATTGGTTCTCGTGGACGCTCTCGCCGATCGCTGGGGTGTCATCCTCCGGGCCGACTCGAAGGCCACCTGGTGCGAGCTGGTCACCGGGTTGCGGTCGTCGGTCGACCACATGGACGGACCCCAGGTTGCGAGGGCCGAAGCCTTGCTCGGTCTGCTCGGAGTTTCCGGGCGGGACAAGGGCGTTGAGCGGGGACCGCTGACCGTGGCGCACGCGGAGGAGTCGGCCATCGATGTGATCGCCGACCTCCTCCACTGGCTTCGGGCCCACGGGTGCGATCCGGACGGGGCCCTGGACCGCGCGCAGGCGCACTTCGAGACGGAATTGACCGAAGCCGCGTGACCGCGGGCTCAGTGGTTCAGTACGTCGCTGAAGAATCCGATGGACGGATTCTCCGGCGTGCCGACGAGGAGAGCGCGGTCGAGCAGACCGTTGTTGTGCTCGCAACTCGTCTCCGGCAGCAGCACGCAAGCATGGCAAGCCGCCATGTTGATCCCGCCGACGCCGCTTCCTTCCGACTCGACGCAGAGAGGATCCGCGGAACACCAACGCGCCCTGTCCAAAGCCGAATCAAGGGTCCTTCGGAGGCGGTTTGGCTCGCCCTGCGCGACCAGGCCCCCCAGGCTGCCCGCGGAGTCGCTCGTCGCGGTGCAGATGAGGATGCCCGCCATGGTGTCGCTCGTGTAGAGCCGCTCCCGCAGGGACGCCGCGGGGTAGCCCCCGTCCAGACTCCACTCATTGATCAGCGAGTGCGCCAGAGTGTGGAGCAGGACCATGCGGGGGGAGGCCGGCGAGTCGGGCACGCTGTCCGGGTCCTGGGCACGTTCGTGCATCATCCGGGTGTGGTTGGTCCGTATGCGATCGGCACGCGCCGCCACGGCGACGCTCCGGGCCCAGGCGTCCAGCCGCTCCTCGTCGAGTCGGAAGAAGACGCCCTCGCCCTGGACCTCCATCGCGGGCAGCCAGTCGAGTTCCTTGAGGGACAGGGCTGCCTCGTGGACGTCCGCGCGGGTGTCCGGGGTGTCGACCCGGGAGAACGCCTTCAGTGCACGCACTTCCCGCAGCCGCTTCACCAGCATCGGACCCGTGACCCCGTACGGTGTCAGCACGGTCGAGGAGGAATGGGGAGGTTCACAGACGAACCGGTCATCGTGGCCGGTCCCCTTCTCTGGCTGCCCCGCGATCAGCCGGTCGTACTCCTGTTTCCGCAGCGCGATGAAGGCACTGTCCACGGAGGCGTCGCCGTCGGCGTCCGTGTCCTCCTGGTTCTCCGCTTCGAGCAGGGCGATGACCCTGTCGGCCGAGAACTCGTACGGCTTCGTCAGTGTGAGGGCCTTGAGAAAGCCTCGGATGCCGCGCTCGTCGCCCTCCTCGTACATCTTGCGCAGGTCGTCCATGTGGTCTTCGAGCCGAGTGAAATGCTCGTCGCTCCACGGGGGGATCGACAACGCCGTCCGCACGATCGGCTGCCAGGCGACGGACGAACCGCGCTGCAGCGTGCGCGGCCTCTCTGAGCAGTGATCGGTCGGCGCGTCCTTCAACCAGGGGCGCTTGCCGCTGCAGAACACCTTCAGGTCCGACAGAGCCGTTCCGCTGAACGCGCCTTCCATCGACACCTCGGGCACTCCGCAGGTGCAGGAGATCAGGACCGACCGGAGGGAGGCGGTCTTTCCGCTCGTGCGCAGCCGCATCGTTCCGCCGCAGAGACCAGTCTCGCCCTCCTGCCGGTTCTTGCGGTGCACCCACTTCCAGTACGGGAAGTCGTCGATGTGGCCCTTCGCGCAGGCCATGACGAAGCGCGAGGGAACGAGGTCCTCTTCGCAGTCACCGCATTCGTTCCTCCCCGGAGGGGAGTTGAACTGTCTAACGTGCTGGAGGGTGTGGCACTCCGGGCAGGAATGCCACAGAGGGAATCGGCGGACGTGCACGCCGTCCTTGCTTGTGTCGTCCGATGCCGGTGGGAGGCGGAACGACTTCACCCCGAGAACCCGGGCCAATCGGTGCTCGTGGATGGTCGGTGCCTCGCTGATGTTCCAGGAGTCGGTTCCGGCCACTATGAACGACTCGTTGTCCACAGCGACCATGGATCCGACGCCGTACGTCGTGATCATCTGGGCGCGCCGGACGGAACCGCGGCGGGGATAGCTGCGCTCCGGCGCTCCGGTCCGGCGGCGTCGGGCGGGGGGCGGGGTCATCGGGTTGCCTCCATGAACAGACCGGACTCGGCATCGACATCGCGCAGACTCCAGAGCGTCTGCCAGGCGTTCTTGTCGGGGTCTTCGTCGTCGAACGTGCACAGCAGCGAGGCTGTCCGCTTGCCTCGCTTCGGCTCGTAGAGCAGGCCGCCGTGGGATGCCGCCAGATCCGACCACCAATCGACGAACTCGTCGTAGGCGTCTGCCGTCGCCTCGTACTCCTCCTTGTCGATCTTCCCGACCCGAGCCAGCAGTGTGGTCCGCACGATCCGGTCCAGCTCCCCGCGGAACTCGTCGATCCGTCCCGCACCGTCGTTCGGACGGGCCTCGGGGATCATGATCCGGGCGAGCGCGACGACGACGGCGTGCAGGCCCCGCTCGCGGGAGCGGGAGGAGAACGGCGTCACGCTGGTCGACTCCACCTCGCGGTACAGCGCGGAGTGGTAGTGCTGAAAGCTCTCGTAGTGCGAACGGTCCCTGGACCGCCTCGAGTTGAGCATCACAGTCACCAGGCCGGGGTGGCGGCGGCCCACGCGACTGGTCGCCTGGATGTACTCGGCCGTGGTCTGGGGCTGTCCCATGACGGCCATCAGCCCGAGTCGGTCCACGTCGACGCCGACCGAGATCATGTTCGTGGCGAGGAGAACGTCCACGGCATCGGGGTGCCCCAGCCGCTGCTCCACCTGCTTCAGACGTTTCGGCACCTCGCTGGAGTTGGCGCGGCTCGTCAACTCGGTCTGTTCCAGGATCTTTCGCCGTGTGTTCCCGTCGCGGTCGGCCAGGTAGCCGAGGTGCGCTTCGACGTCGTCGTGGACCTGCAGCTCGGCAGCGGCCAACAGCCTGAGGCTGTTGAAGTATCCGACGAGCGTCCAGTAGGCGTCACGGACCTGTTCGTCGTCCTTGCCCTGTGCGGCCCGGTGGAGCAGGTTGGCATACGTACGGATGAGCAGCGTGGACTGGCTCGTGCTCGGCGTGAGGAGGCCGACGTACTGCCTGCTCGCCTTGCGTTCCTTGGGGGTTTCCACCGCGAACCACGAGTCCCTGGCGTCGATGCCCGCCGGCGGGAACTGGGCGACGGCATCGCGGGCGAACAGACTGCGGCCCTGCTCGGAGGCCCGACGGATCGTCGCCGTCGACGCGATGATCTTCGGCTCTTCCGCGAGCAGGTCCACCGCCGTCTCGTAGAGCCCGGTGAGTGTTCCGAGCGGCCCCGAGATGAGGTGCAGCTCGTCCTGGACGATCAGCTCCGGAGGAGGTGTGTCGTCCTCCCGGTCACGGTTGAACAGTGCCGCGGTCTGTTCGCGCCACGGCATGGCGGCGAACTTGTCGACGGTCGCGATCACCAGCGTCGGTCGCGCGTCGTAGACGGCCTCGTCGATCAGGTGGACCGGCAGTCCGTCGCGGAAGTCGCACCACGTGTCGGGGCAGCGGACGTGCATCCGCTTCGCCTCTTCGTCGACCTCGTACTGGAACGCGTCGATGCGCGTGCCGCACCAGGGGCACGCGTGCAGCTGGACCGGGTTCTTCTCCTGGAGTTCCTTCTCCTTCCTGAGCTCCACGAGGCTCTCCTCGGCGACCGACAGCTTGTTCGGTGTGGCGGACTGGCCCACCCACATGCCGATGGAGATTGGCTCCGTCCCCAGTGTCTGTTCGTCACCGAGACGAATGCGCTCCATGGCGCAGATCAGGGATGCGGCACGCTCGAACTGCTGCAGGGTGAGCAGCCGCAGGGTGTAGCGCATCAACACGGTCACGCCCCCGCCCTGCTCCTTGTGCCGCATACGGCGCAGGAAGGTCGTGAAGGCGATCAGACCGAGATACGCCTCGGTCTTGCCACCACCGGTGGGGAACCAGAGAAGGTCGGCGATCTGACGGTCGTCGTGCTTCGGGTCCACGATCCCTTCGAGGCAGAGCAGCACGAAGGAGATCTGGAACGGTCGCCACCGACTCGCGGACGTATCCGGATCGCCCACCCGGCCGTTCTTCACCCACTCACTGCGGCCCCGCTGCTGGGACATCGCACGGTTGGCGAGACGGAACGCCCGCATCGCTTCGCTGTCCGTACCGAGGACCCGGATCCCTCGACGCATGCGGGCCAGCGCCGCTCCGCAGTGCTCGATCTGCTTCCGTGCCGGGGCCTCGTGCGGTGTGCCCCGGAAGGCCTCGGCCTCCGCCTCCTTGCGGTCGATCCACTCCGCGTACCCGGCCATCAGGTCATTGAGAGCGCCAAGTACCTCGTTCTCGGGGCGGGTCGCCAGGCTCTCCATGGTGAGGGCCGAGTCGTCGATGTCGGGGTTGGAGTCGGTGAGCAGCACATCGTGCGCCGGAACGAACTCGGTGCGTACGGTGGAGATCGCCGCGCGTTCGATGTTCGGGTCACCGATCGGGGGCGGGGTCCAGTCCCAGTCCGCCGAGCAGCCGTGGCCGACGGCGAAGGTCGGCGCGTGCCGGTGCAGCAGTCGACTCGTGGCGACCTCCGGGTCGATCACCGTACGCTCGGACGGGCGGTCGACCAGGCCGGGCGCACCGGACTCGGTGGTCACGGTCAGGCGGGGCTGGTAGAGGCAGAACGCGTCCTGGAGGGCGTACTTGCCCACGCGGTGTGTATTGATCAGCGTGATCGTCACGGTGACCGTGCCGCTCCCCGGGGCCTTCGGCCGGACGACGACGTCCAACGCCGGGCCTTCGAGCGGATCGTCCGGCGTCCTGTCCTGACGAATGCCGTTCAGCCGATAGCGACGGGGCACGGTCACATCGACGGTCACGGGGCGCATGGACAGCTCGCGCCGACGCCACCGCTCCTTCTGCTCGGACACCGTCCGGGCCTCGGCCCGCTCGGCGGCCACCGGGCGCCCCTCGGAGTCGACCGGATCGTACGCCGCGACCTCCGTGTTCACGAGAAGTCGGGGAGCGATTGTCGGGTCCACGGCGAAGGTCAGCCCCATGGAGGAGGGGCGTCGGTCGCCGACATGGGCCGTACCGAGTTCTGGCAGCGGATCTTCGATGTCCCGGCCCCTCCGCACGAGCGGAGCGTCGTCGAGTCCGTCGTTCTCGGCCGCGGCCTCCCGGAGCGCACGCCCGGACTCGGGATCGGAGGCCCTCGGGAACAACACCCCTATCGGGTAGGTGGTGATCGGCGGATCCTGGGTCAGGACCTCGTCGGTGGAGCCCGGGCCGAGCAGGTCCCTGCGGAGCTGCTCGACGAGACCTTCCCTGAGCGCGTAGTGGGCGGCGTGCGTGCTGGTCCCGTCAGTCATCCGAGGATGCCTTCCTGCGTGTTCCTTGCGGCGCGCCTGTAGCGCCCGAGTCCTGACATGCGGGGCACCGCCCAGATGCCGTGGTCGCCCAGCCCGGCGCGTGCGCCGGACGCGGTACTGCCCGCGACGCTCTCCAGACAGTCGACCCGGAAGCCGGCGATCTCCACCGGCCAGTTGATCTCCCACGTCTTGTTGATCTTCAGGGAGGTATGGAGGTCCTTGCGGAACCGCTCCGAGACGACGGAGATCGCCCGATCCCCGTGGAAGACGGTGTACGGAGGACTCTGGTCGGCGCCCATGGTCATCTCGTGCTGAGGGCGGAGCGTCAGTACGTCACCGGGTGAGACCGACGACGCCAGGTAGTCCTGCACGTCCGCCGCGTCGTCGAAGAAGCCGACCGTGCCCGGCGGGTGCTCCCGACATACGTCCTGCCCGCCGGCGGCGATGCCGTCCCGGATGTACGGCTTCCACGCGCCGAGGTACCACCGTTCGGTCACCCGGTCCCGGCGCACGAGTGCTGTGTCCGGTGACGCGATGCGGAACAGATCGTCCCGGGCGCGGGTCATCGCGACGTACAGCGAACGGGCCTCGGCTGCCGGGTCCACATGGCCGTGCTGCTTGCGCAGTTCCGCGGTGGTGGCCGGTTCGACCACGATGACCCGATCGAACTCGAGCCCCTTGGCACGGTGCACGGTCGACACCACCAGGTTCGAGGGTTCCACGGCCGCCAAGTCGTCAGGGAAGCGTCCCTCCGCCACCAGGCACCGTACCGCCGAGACATCCATCAACCCTCTGGGCGCGCGGGCGGCGCCCCGCAGGGAACGCCAGATCCGCGCATGGTCCCCGACGGGAGCGGTCGGTCCGGTGGCGAGCAGTTCCAGGAAGCGCTCCTCGGTCAGCGTTGTGCTACCGGTGTGCCTCAGGACAGAGCTGACCCAGGCTGGGACAGGGCGGTCCTGCAACGCGCGCTGGACCCGGTGCGGCACGCCGAGGGAGAACAGCTTCTCGGACAGCACCAGAGCCTGGCGGTTGTCCCTGCAGAGAATGGCGCAGGTGCCCGGGTAGCCGCGGAGCGACTCGACGGTCGACTCCGCCTCCAGAGGACTGAGATCGGGGCACGACCGCAGGAGATCGGTCAGCTGCCGGTGGAACTTCTCGCCCGCCGAATCGGATTCGGCGGGTTCTGACGGCAGCCTCTTGAGCGCGTCGCCGAGCTTGAGCGCCGTACGTGCCTCCTGGGTCCGGGCCCGGAAGTTGGTGGTGAGGTGCAGCTCGACCAGATCGTCCGGGTAGGAGGCCCGCAGCCAGTCGAAGAAGTAGTTGGTCTCTGCGGCACGGGCATCCTGGTCGGAGACCTGGAAGCCGAAGATGGCCTGGGCGCCATCCCCCACCACAGTGAACCCGCAGTTGTCCTGGAAGCGGTCCAGCAGCGTCTCCACCATGTCCCGGCGGTCACCCACCAGGTCCTGGACCTCGTCGATCACCACGTGGGCGGGGGCACCCTGTTCGCTCTCCTCGACCGCGCCCCGGAGAACGGCCTCGGTCGTCTCCCGGATCCGCTCGTCGAAGCGCAGCGCACCCCAGTCCCGGTCCGGCTGCTCGGCGCGCAGCACCGAATAGGCCCAGGAGTCGAATGTCTGCACCCGGACCCGGCGTGCCTCCCGGGCGTGCAGCGCGATCCGCTCGCGCAGCTCACGGACTGCCGCGCGCGAGAAACTGAGCACCAGGATCTCGCCCGCCTCCAGCGCGTCGTCCTCGTGTCCCATCAGGGCATCGAGCCGGCGGACCAGCGTGTGTGTCTTGCCCGCGCCCGCGCCGGCGGTGACCAGCAGCCGGGCGTCCCAGGGCTGCTCGACCACGGCCCGCTGTTCCTCGGTCAATTGCGGGCTGTCGTGGTACGCGTCGGTCACTTGGCCCTCCACAGGTGCTCGAACTGCGTGAAGGCGAGAGCCTTGCCGTAGTTGGTGATGTTGTCCCGGACATTGAGAATCAGGCAGGTCTCCTTGCCTCCGTTTCCGGGACCGCGCAGACCGCGACCGATCATCTGCTGGTAGACATTCGGGCTGTAGGTGGGGCGGGCGACGACCACGGCCCGGGTGGCCGGAGCATCGAACCCCTGTGTCAGAACACCGTAGTTCGTGAGGACACGCACGCGACCGCGACGGAAGTCGTCGATGCTCTTCCTGCGCTCGCCCGCCGAGGTGGCCGAGTCCACCGAGGCGGCGGTAATGCCTCGGTCCTTCAGCTTCGCTGCGAGGAACTTGGCATGTGCCACGGAGGTGGCGAACACCAGGACGGGCCAGTCGGCGGGCATCTCGCCGATCTCCTCCAGAATGCGCTTGTTGCGGTCGTGGTCGTCGGCGAGACGCTGCTCGGCGGCCTTCGACAGCAGGCTCATCTGGTCGGCCCGCTCCTTCTCGTCGTTGGTCAGCTCGATGGTGCCGCCGAGGAGTTCCCGGTGATCGACCTTGGCCAGCATGCCGAGTTCCTGCAGTTCCCCGTAGGCGTCACCGTTCGGGAAGACACCGTCGTCGAGGCGCTGGCCACCGAAGCGTTGGACCAGGCGTCGGGTCTCCTCGTCGTTCGTGTTGCGGAACGGGGTCGCGGTGAGCCCCAGCAGATGGCGCCCGGTCTCCCGTGCCGTCAGGCCGAGTTGTTCGAGGATCTTCGTGTACTGCGGCGAGATGGCGACATGCGCCTCGTCGACGATGACCAGACTCGCCTGTCGGAGCCAGGCGTATCCCTCGGTGTCGAGGCAGTTGCGGAGCTTCGCGTCCGTCGCGACCACGAGGTGCGGACGGTCGCTCACGGGACCCGCCTCGTTGGTGGTCCACAGCCTGCTGATGGTGAGGGGGCTCTCCGCGCCGACCTTCGACCAGACGAAGCTCCAGCTCTGGACGGCCTGCTCGCAGAGTTCCTCGGTCTGGGCGATCCAGAGGATGGGACCGTCCAGCTCTCCCACGGACTTGACCCAGCGAATCACGGCCTCCGCCGCCACCCGGGTTTTGCCCGCGCCGGTGGGCAGCGACAGCATCCCGCGCTGCGGTGCGAACCGGTCGAGCATCGCGAAGACCTTCGCCGCGAGGCGTTCCTGGTAGTCGTGCAGACGTGGGAACTCGGTGGGGCCGGGGACATCCACCCTCGGAGGCAGCGAAGGCGCCTTGGTTCCGGCGAAGGAGTCCGGGAAGCCGAAGTCGGCGACGAACCTCACTGCGGGCGATGACCCGGTGAAGCCCGACGGCGCGTGGCTCGGATAGGCGGCCAACAGATCACGCGTGTGCATCTGGAGGACACCGTCACCGTGGGCGTTGTACGCCATCCGCGCGATCCGGCGGGCCGACGGCTCGACGTCCCCCAACTCCGCGCGCTCGCTCTCCAGGAGGCCGGGCGGAAGACCCGCCCGGAGCGCGGCTTCACCGATGAGCAGTTCCAGCTTCTCCTCGACGCTCTCCGCCTCCCGGACCCGGCGCAGGGCCGCCTGGAGCTGCTGGTCGGCCTCCTGCCGCTTCTGGGCGTCGAGCACCGACCGGCACCCCGCTTCCTTCAGCCCCCAGCGCAGCTCACGGTCGACCGCCATGAGGGCAGCGAGCCGGTCCGCGGGTTCGAGGACGAGCACGGTGTCGCCCTGGAGTGCGCTCTTGAGGGGCGTCGGCCGGGTGCCCTGGGGGGTACGGGTCACCTCCTCCAGCTCGGAACAGGGCTGCAGCCGGTAATTGTTGACGGCATTTCCCATCCGCTGGCGGAGCGTGGGGAACTCGTCGTGCAGAAGTGTGGGCTCGCCGATACCCACATGTCGCGTCTCCTTGCTGACGACGTCGCTGTATCGGAGCATGCCCCACGTCTTGACGAGCAGGGTGGCGTCCTCGTCACTGCCTGCGAGCAGCGCCGGGATCTGCTCCGCACGCAGCGTGCGGTACTCCGCCTCGGATGCCGCGACGGCGATCTTGTCGTCCTCCCGCGCGGACCACTCCGATCCGATTCGACAACGGGTGAGCTCTCCCTCGGGGAAGTCGACCCCCAGTCGGGTCAGCATCACGTACGTACGCCCGACGAAAGTGTCGTCGTCACTGGAGCCGAGTTGTTCGAGCAGGCGGGCCCACTGCTTCGCCGGTACGTCCTCCACCAGCGTGGGCAGGTGAAGCTTGCGGGCCTTCTCGGCGCTGATGTCCGCGACAGGCAGGACATCGGCGTACGCGTGCAGCTGAGGACCCACGGCGTCGGAGAGCGGGACGACGCCCTGCGAGGTGGGGATCCTGCCGTGGCGGGCGAGCATCCAACGCAACGGGGAATGGATGGACTTGCGCGTGGCTACTTGGACGCCGAACTGCATGGTCCAGGTATCGATGACGCTCGCTTCGGGCAATGCCTTCACAAAGGCTGCCCGTCCCTCGTCCGACAGCCGCTCCAGGAGATGCAGCGGTCCGCCGATGGGGGAGCCCTCCAGCTTGAGCCTGTTGAACTGTGGGCGGGACGCGTTGCTGCTCAACGTCCTGCAATAGCTGTCGTAGATCGCCGTCGAGTATTCGGCGAACCATGCTTCGTCCTGCGAAGGCCGGTGGCCTGCGGTGGGCGCCGCGCGCAGCCCGAACTCGTGGAAGACCAACGGGTCGTCGGAGTGGAAGTCCAGGTCCACCGCCACCGAGCCGTCCCGACTTCCGTCGGCGGGAACCACGGGCCCGGGGAGGAGACAGTCCCGCATGCAGTGGAAGCGCCCGTCCACGGTGCGTACGTTCAGCGTCGCCATCGGATCGGGCACGCGGGCGATCACCTCGCCGCTCACCTGGCTGCCGCCCGCACTGTGGAACAACTCCCAGAAGCGGGTCCAGTCCTGGGGGCTGTATCCGGCGAAGCCCTGCTCCAGAACACCGATGAAGCGGCCGCGGGAGTCCGCTTCCCGAATGCCAAGCGTGTTGAGGACGCTGGTGAGTGACTGGTCCTCGGAGAGGGCGGCGTCCACGTACGTCGTGCCGTCCCGCAGACCGTCCTGGACGGCCCGGCGGAAGACCTTGCCCACCACGGCGGGCACCAGCCCGCTCTCCTCGGTCAGCACGATGCGCGCGGTTCGGGCCTCGTCCGCGAAGGGCGACCCATCGCCGACCATCGCGGCGACGATGCGGATCGCTACGGCGGAGGCCTCGGCCGTACCGTCGGTGACCAGAGCCTCCAACCACTCCCGGACGGTCGCCCGGCCCTGCCTGGTCTGTTCGAGGATGTGCCCCACCTTGCCGGGGCGGAACTCCGCGGCCTCCACGGAGGGGTGGACCCAGTTCACGGGACGCCCGGGGTAGGCGTTCCACATCCGGAGCCAGTCGAGCTTGAGCGGCGCCTTCCCCACGGGGGCGGGGTGGATCCGCACCTCCCGGGGAACCCGCAGGACGCCGTCCTGGTCGGGAAGCGAGGGAAGTTGGGCGGTCAGCTTCCAGATCTGCTCGGTCAGATACCTGTCGGCCCAGTTGAGGGTCTCCGACTCCCTGGTCCGACCGGGCAGCAGGGGCAGATAGGCGCCGGGGTCCTCGGCCGGAGCCAGCTGCGGCAGGGATTCGACGACCAGCTTCGCGGCGACCTGGATGATCTCCTCGTTGAACGGACTGGAGTCCAGGAGGTTCTGCCTGTCCTCGTTCGTCTTCCAGGCTCCGTTCAGGATGCCCGCCAGGGTCATCGGGTATTTGGTCGGGAAGTACGACCAGAATTCTCCCCGCCCCCTGGGGACGGTGAGGACGGTGTCACCCGCGTACTCGGGAACGGCCCACGAGATGTCGATCGTCCCCCGGTCGTGCATCTCGCCCGCGCCGGCCCGAGCCCGCGCGGTGGGCCGGTGGGCGTGGGTGAATACTTTCCAGGTGTCGTGGGATTCCGGTTTTCCCGTGCGAACCTCGTGGATCGTGTGCACGACGTCCTCGTGCTCGACCGTGATCTCCCGCCGGATCTGCGGCATGGCACGGCGGTCCTCCAGAACCACCGTGCCCACGTGGTGGGAGAACAACTGGAAGCGTGCCGGGAACTCCCGCTGAGGTTCGCGGCTGCCGGCGACCGCGTGGATGTCGTGTCCGAGCCGATCGGCCGCTCCGGGCAGGAGAGGAAGGCGCACCACGGTCGTGGCCCAGCCGAGCAGTTCGTCGAGTACCGGGTCGGCCGAGCGCTCCTTCGCGGCCTCCAGCGGGCGGGCCATGCGCAGGACAGGGGCCTCGAAATCTGCGACGATCCCGTCGCCGCCGGCCTTCCGGATCTCCTCGTGCGACCAGGCCCGGTCGAAACCGAATGCCCCTGAGATGCTGAAGAATTGAGGTGTGTCGGTAACGGCGAGGACCGATTTCACTCCAACCCCGAAGCGGCCGATCTGGCCTCCACGCTTCTTCGAAACGCTCATGCGGAGGATGGTCTCGGCGCCTTCCGCCGTGACTTCCTTGCCCTCGTTCGCGCAGTAGAGGTGCGCATCCGTGAGAACGACGTGCACCTTCCCGCCCGGGGAATGTGCGATTTCGTCCGCGGCGTTCTGGACGAGCTCGAACAACTGGCGGTCCCCGTATCCGCCTTGAGTGATGCGTCGTTCGCCGTTGGCGTGCTCAAGGATCAACCCCGGATCGACGCGATACGTCGCCAGTACCCGCGCCGACTGATCGATGATCGTCCGGATGACGGAGGTCTCGCCCGAACTGTCCGTCACATAGGGGTGGTTCAAAGTCTTCCCATTCTGTGGGCCGTGAGCTGAACACGGGCGGAGTCGGGGCCGGCCGCAGCGGGGGATGAGGCCGGCCCCGACTCCACGATAGGAGTTCCGGGTCCGATGATGTGCCGGGTCAGTCGAGCTTGAAGATGATGATGACGAATTCGGGACGCGCGCGGTTCCGGCGACGCTTGTTCCGGGTGGAGCCCGCGTTCTTCGGCGGGCGCGTGGTGATGCTGCGGGTGCGGAGCGGCAGGCGCGGGGCGCGGCGCCGCGGACCCTTGTCGTCCGGCGATTCGGGTGCTTCCGGGGTGGCCCGGTCGGGTTCGGCGGGGGCGGAGATCTTGCGGGCCGCCTCGTCACGCCGGAGCCGCAGCGCGTTGATGTACGAACGCGTCGTTCCGATGGCTTCGAGGAACTCGGACCGCAGGTACGGGTCTTCGATGGAGTCGTACTGTTCGACGAGTCCGAACAGGCCGTCGTCCGGATCGGGCGGGTCGATGTTCATGGCGGCGCCCCCCTGGGCTCTGAGGATGTGTACCGGGCGTGACGGAAAATGGCGCACGTGCAGAAGGGCGGGAGCGCCCGGGGTGACGGGTGCGATCGCCAGGAGGAAAGGTTTCTTCGGGAGCGGAGAAGTCGATGGCGGGTCGGAGTGAAAAGAACGTGGGCGATAAACGTTCCAGAAGCCAAGCGCATTCTTCCGGCCGGTGCAAGGGGTTCGGTTTTCCCCGAAAGGATTTCCTCTGTGGCCGTTGAAGCGATTTATGGCATGAAAAAGGCCCCCGAAAAGGAAAGGGCCGGTCCCGCCGGGTGAGGCGTCCCCGCCCCGAAGGTACATGACCGAAACGCTTTCTCGCAAGGCTTTGTCGCGAGCGATCCCCTTCCTCTTCGGGGCGCTTGCGGGGTGTGCATTTCGGGCGTGCAAGGAGTGAGGGAGTGAGAGGGATTATTCTGCCCACGACTCCCCTTTCGGTGCACCTCCGGACTTATTGCCAAGGGATTGAAGAGGCGAAAGAGGCCTCCGGGAGAGGTGTCAAACGTCTTTGTCGGACGGATCGTCAGTGTCAAATCGCGGGTGTATCGTGCAGGTCATGGCCTACGCCGCAGCTGAGGAGTGATGAGGTTGGACACCGGCATGGACTTCGGTCCCTGGCTCGCCCGCCAGCTGAAGCAGTCAGGTATGAGTCAGGCGGATCTCGCTCAGCGGGTCGGGATGACGCGAGCTGCTGTTTCCGCCTGGATCACGGGCCGCGCGACGCCGCGCGAGGAGACGATCCACAAGATCGCGGAGGCGCTCGGCACGGACCTGGGCACGATCCACACCCGCACTGCCGACACCTTGGCCGGCCTGCCGATCTCCTGGTATCACCGCCCCGGACACGCCGACGGTGGGCGCGAATTCGGGAACGCCGCCGCCTTCGCCTTTGACGCCGACGTCGGCGTCCTGGCCCGGGAGGCGACCCAGAACAGCCTTGACGAACGGCTGGATCTCGCCCAGCCGGTCCGGGTCCGGTACACCCTGCACGAACTGTCGGGCGAAGCTCTGGCCCGATTCCGGGACGAGATTCGCTGGGACGATCTGCTGCCCCACTACGAGGCGGCCGGGCAGCAGGACCAGAAGGTCGGGCGCATGATCGCGGCCGGCCTCAGCGAGATGTACGACCGGGACCGCTTGGTGCTTCTCCGTATCGACGACTACAACGCCTCCGGGCTCACCGGCGACGACTATGAGACCGGTCGTTTCGCCGCGGTCGTGCGCCGCCAGCTCGACAGCCAGAAGTCGGTGAGCGGCGCCGGTGGGTCCTACGGCCTGGGGAAAGCGACGCTCTGGGCGACCAGCCGCCTCGGCCTGGTCCTCATGAACTCCACCCTTTCGGAGCCGCACGAGGGGCGGACCGAGCGTCGACTCGTCGGGCGGCTCGACCTTCCCTGGCGCACGGTGGACGGAAGGTCGTGGGCTGGCCCCGCCTGGTTCGGCCGCCCCGACCCGGACGCGGAGGACGTGAATGTGGCCCGCTCGTGGTGGGCCGACGAGGAGAGCGTCGAGCGCCTCCACCTCACCCGGGAGAGCGCCGAGCCCGGCACGTCCTTCCTCATCGTCGGTGCGCACGACGTGGCCAGCCTCGTCGAAGGGACGGACACCGACGCCGACGTCGAGGACGACGACAGCGTGCACCGCATGCACCACCGCCTCAAGGACGCACTCGGCCGGAACTTCTGGGCGGCCATGACCGGCGGTGGCAAACAGCGCCCCCTGCTGGAAGCATCGGTGAGGACGCTCCGCAACGGCGTGGAGATCATCCCCGAGACACGGGTCGACCCCCGGGTGACCCAACCCTCCCGGACACGCGCACTGCAGGCGTTCCTGGACGGTACGACCGTCGACAGGATGACGGAGTCCGGGCAGGTGGCCATGACGACCGTGCCCCTGATGGTCCCCGCCCCCACCGGTCGCGGAAACGCGGTCGAGCACCGGGCGGTCGTGCTGGTCACGGAGGCCGAGGACGGCGACGAGGGAAAGCCGAACCGGGTGACGACCATGCGGGGCAACCGTATGACGGTCAAGATTGGTTGGGTGCCCGGTCTGCCGGTGGGCACCAACCCGTTCCAGGCTGTTCTCCTCGCGGGAAGGGCGGCCGGGGACAACGCGCCCTTCGCGGACGAGGCCGAGGAATTCCTGCGTGCCGCCGAGCCTCCCGAGCACGACAAGTGGGGGCAGACGGAGGAACTGCGCATGCTGTATTCGCCCTCCGCGTACCGACGGATCGGCGCGCTCACGAACCAGGCGAACAAGGCCGTACGCGATCTGGTTGCCCTGCCGAAGAAGAGCCGGAGGGGTGGTTCGGAGCGTCTACGCAAGCGTTTGACCGTAGGAGGGCGCAAGACGGCTCGACCCACACCGGCGGCGGGGCCGCCGACGCTGGAAGAGCTCGACGCTCGGATCGACGACAGAGGTGCGTGGTGCGTCACGGCCGAGATGAAGATTCCCGCCGGCGGGGACTCCTGGCGGCCCGCGCCGGTGGCCAAGCTCGACGTGCGCTCCGGGCCCCGACCGGTCCTGGCCTGGTCCGAGCTGATCGCCGTGCACAACTGCGAGATCGTCGACGGCACGATCCGCTTCGCTCCCGGCTCGCGCACCGCGACCTTCCGTGGAACCACCGACGTAACCACCCACCCTGTACGCGCCCAGTTCAGCGGCCTCGTCGTGGAACTCCGCACCGACAAAGGGGTTCAGGCATGAGGGCGTACCCCTATCAGCGGCTCCCCGGTGTCGTGTCGCTCCGGGTCACCTCCGTCGAACTGCGGGGCCCGGACGACACCAGGGATCCTCTCGACACCAGCGCCTTCTCCTCCGTCGAGCAGGTCGTCGCACCCGGTTCATCGGGACGGGACGACTGGGAGTGGCTCCGTATGAAGGTCTCGGCGACCGTGCCGGGCAGGGCGACCGCTCCTGACAGCCCCTGGACCGATCTGGCCGTGGTCGTCGTGTTGAGCGAAGGAGCCACCAACACGCGGATCTCCACGGCCCTCGCACCCGGTGCGGAGAGCGGGCGGCAGTGGGAGGGCCGGCTCGACCTGTGGCGTGCGGACCATCTGGACCGGGCGACGATGTCCGTCCACGTCATCGCCACGGTGGACGGTGTGGCGGGACGCGAGATCGCCGCCTCAACCAAAGACTGGATCGTCGACCTGAAGGCCGAAACCCCGCTGCGCGAACGGGAGCTCGACGTCGTCGAGGTCGGTTTTCGCGAGGGCCCGCAATGGCTGCGTCACTTCCACGAGGTGCCTTGGGCCGTGGACACGTCCGGAGACCTTCCCGTCGTGCACATCAACTCGGATTTCGAGGGGGTCGCCGACCTGGTCAACGGCAACGGCACTTCGGTCGACAACATGGTGCGGGATCTGCTGCTGGCCCAGATGTGCACGGACGTGTGGACGGCCGTCTTCCACACCGCCATCGGGGACCTGGAGATCGAGGACGACGGAACACCTCTCTTCCCCCGCGACTGGAGAGGTGAGGTGTTGCGAGAAATGTTGCCCGACGTCGTGCCCGACCGTCCGATCGAGGACGCGCTGATGGAGGTCCATCGGCGACGGACCGGAACATCCGGTTGGACCGATCTCCAACCGCGCATCCACTACGCCGCCACACGCAGGGCCGATGTTCCCAAGGCGCTGAGCGCCACCATCCGTGGCCTGGACAGCATCCACCGGGGGACCGACGCATGACCGACAAGCCGAACTTCCTTCCGGAACGCCTGGCACTGCTCGCGGACCTCAACGCGGCGCAGTACCTCACCGAAGGGCTGCTGTCGGGCAAGGAGGACGCGCAGGCCATAGCGCTCAACAAGATGACCGAACCACTGCCCCACGACGGCGAGAGCCGTGCGGAACTGGCCCCGGTGCGGGCCTTGGTCGAAGACGCGATGTACAGGTTCCAGGAGGACAGGCCGACGGCTGCCGACAGCTGGCTGGCGCCCCGCCTGCACGCGGCGCTCAGGCTCACCCGGCGGGAGGCGGCCGACCGCAGGATCTGGAACTACCTGGCCCTGGGAGTGGCTCCGGACTACGTGGTCTGGCGTCACCTGGTGGCCAAATCGGAGGATGTTCCGGCGAAGGTTGCCGCCCGGCGATTCCGAGGGCCGGCCTACACCCAGGCGTTCGCCCGACTGTGGTGGGCAGCCGAGCTGTTCCGCGACGGTCCCGACTACCGACCGGTGGTGACCGTGTGTTCCAACCAGGACATGCTGAACACCGCCCTGCGGGTCGACGTGATCGACCACCGGCCGACAGCCCAGGCGATGGTCCGCCTGATGGAGCGGGGTACCGTGAGCACAGGCCGAGGGGTGAACGCACTGGTGGCGGCCATCAACGCCTCCGCCGCGACACTCATGTACGACGTCGTCGCGCCCGATGCGGAACGGGACGGCAGGCCCCTAAGGGCGTGGATCGAGGCGGCGGAGTCAGCCCCGGCCGTGCCGCGCAGGGACCTGCCCATCGGGCCGTACGAGGAGAAGGTTCCGGAGCGATCGGTGGATGTGCTCGCCGATCACTTCGCGGCGCTCTTCGCCGAAGCGCCGGTACGGGGACGGCCGGATGCCGACGAGGAGACCGGCGGCGAGGTCTGAGGCGGCGGCGACCGTCGAACGGCTACCGGCGCGACCGACGACAGCGGCGGTTCTTCCTGCGGTCGCCATTCCTTCAACAGCGTGTACCACTTCTCCTGCGGCGGCTCGCGAAGCAGCGCCATGCTCAGGATGTGCAGCGACAGGCGAGGTGGAATGGCGTTGCCGATCTGCTGCGCCACGTCGGTGGAGCGCCACGGGTACGCGGCGGGGAAGGACTGGAGGAGCCCGGCCTCCTGGGCGGAGAGGCGGTCGAGCTCGTCCTCCAGCCTGATCACGATCTCGCCCGAGGCGTCCTTCCTGAGGTGGTACAGGCGATTGCGGCGCACCTTGCCGGTGATCGTCGGGGCCGGTTCCCCGGACTCGCGGCGTCCGCGATTCTTGGGATCGCCTCCGGACCCGTAGTTGGAGACCATGACGAACTCCGCCGTTCGCGTGGCGCGGAGCGCGTCTCCCATGGATACCCAGGGCTCGACGTCACCCCCGCTGCGCGAGGTGCGGAACAGCGAGCCGTCCCCGTGGTCGTGCGTCGGAGGCAGCCGTTCGGTGCCCTTCCGGTACCGCTGGTGCGTCGCCTCGGGAAATCGGACCTTACGGTGCTCGTTCCCCGGGTCGAACTGCGCGATCAGGACCGCCCTGCGCCGCGTCTGCGGGACACCGAAATCCTCGGTGTGCAGTACGTGCGCCTCGGCGGCGTAACCCGTCCTTCGGAGGATGTCCACGAAGTGCTTCCACACCGGCAGCACGGTGGGCACCTGCTCCAGCACGACCACTTCGTACGGCCTACGACGCTTGAGCTTCGCTTCCATGATCCAGCGCAGCGGCTGCAGCACGAACCCTGTCCGGTCGTCCGACATCGCGTCGGTCTCGGCCTTGACCTCTTTCCAGGCGACATCGAACGAAGCCTCGTCCTCGTGGTCCGCGAGCCGCGTGGCCAGGCGCAGCACGTCGTCCAGAGCCTGGTGCCCCTTGCGGCTTCCCGCCACGGAGAACGACTGGCAGGGGGGCCCGCCGGTGAGCACGGTCGCCTCGACGACCGAGGGGTCGCACGGACCGAGCGCGGCCACGTCCTTCACGTCGGTGGTCAGGAGGCCGGCCGCCGCACGCGTTGCACGCGTGGCGTCGTCCCATTCGACGCCGATGCTCTCGACGCCCTCGTCCTTCATGATCGTCGCGGCGATGTCGAGGCCGCCGGGCCCTGCGAAAAGATCTACGATCCCGTATTTCGCAGGGTGAAGTGAAGGGGAAGAGGGGTGGGTCATGGTGTGCAAGTGTAGCCGGCGATCAAGATCACTCATCCCGATCCCGGGAGGGGCCGGCACCAGCCTTCGGTTCAGCTGTTCAGGGCGGTGGCAATGGCCCTTCCGAGCACCGTTCCGACCGGCGGCGGAGAGGCGTGCCCGATCTGTCGGTAACGCGCGGTCTTCTTCCCGGCGAACTGCCACTCCTCCGGAAAGGACTGCAGACGAGCAGTCTGCGCGTCCGTGAGCTTGATCATCCCCGACACGTCGTCGTCCGGGCCCGGAACCTCATTGGCCAACGTTCCGCCGTTGACCCTCATCCGGGCCCACGCCTTCTTCGACCCTGTCGGCCCGAGGTCCGCACCACCCCGGTTGTCCGAGCCGCCCACCAACGTCGGAGCCACGCTGATGGCCTGCGCCGCCCAGGCATCGGTCCCGGGCCAACCGCGGGAGCCCATGGACCGCCGCAGCGCGCGCCCCACCGGCAGATGCTCCGTGACTGTCGGAGCGGGCGGTTCGAACGCGTCGAAATACTGATCCTTCAGCGCGACGAGCACCCCCTGCTTGCGATCCTGCGGTACGCCGAAGTCGGCCGCGTTCAGGACGAACCAGCGGAAACGGTAACCAAGGTGTTCGAGCTCCTTGCGGATGAACTCCCGTACGTCCTCGAACTTCGGGGAGTCCACGAGCCCCGGGACGTTCTCGATGATCAGTGCACGGGGCTGGATGGAGGGGGCGAGCAGCACTGCGGCCTCCAGCAGGCGCAGCTCCTCCTCCGTCTCGGCTCTCGCCACGGTCGCGCTGGACTTCACACGGGGCAGACCGGCGGACAGAAGGTCCACGTCGTAGGTGTGCCGGTGCTCGGACGGGTCGAAGTCCAGAAGATCCATCTCCAGGACGTTCCACAGCGGCCGGTTCAGCCGGAGGGTCTCGCAGGCGACCCGCTTCTTGTCGAGCAGCAGCGCGGGCTCGAAGCCCGCCCCTTCGAGCCCCAGCGCAAGCCCTCCGGCACCCGCGCACACATCGACGAACCGCAGCTTGTTCACAGGCCCCCGCCCTTGTCGTTCTTCGCCCGCCGTTGTTCGACGGCCGCCGCCACCAGCTCGGCGGCCCCCTCCGGCGCCTCGTGCTCCCAGAATCGCAGCACGGTCCACCCCGCCGCAGCCAGATGCTCGGTCGTCTCCCGGTCCCTGGCCATGTTCCGGTCCAACTTCTCCCGCCACCACTGGGCGTTCGCCTTCGGTTGCGTGGCGTGCTCGGGGCAGCCGTGCCAGAAACAGCCGTCGATCATCACGGCGACCTTGGCCCGGGTGAAGGCGATGTCGATCGTGCGCCGGGGCATGTCCGGCACCCGGGTGTTCACCCGGAACCGATAGCCCGCCGCGTGCAACAGCTTCCGCACCGCGACCTCGGGCTTGGTGTCGCGGCTCATCTGGCGGCTCATCCGGGCGGAGACGCCGGGGGACGAGGGTTCGACCGTGCTCATCACCACCAGTCTCCTACGAACCGTCCGCCCCGCGTTCGATGATCGCGAAGTCTCTTCTGGTCGAATCGACGGTCCGGAAGCGCACCAGATTCCTCTTCGGGGCGCTCGACGAACCGGGCGCGACCAGACCGAAGGCCATGACGAGATGCTCCGGGGCTATCGCTCCGGTCGGGGAGAGGGCCGGGGGCTTTTCCTCCACCACGGGGTAGAGGACGACCACGCCGCGCCGATCACGGGCCCACGATTCCAGGGTTTCGTCACCGGACCGGCTTTCCGCGTCATCGGCGCGGGCGATCCGGCGTGCGGCTTCGCGATGCTTCGGCTCACCGATGGCGCCGAAGACATCGCCACGCCGCCGGGAGCGGTGGGCCAGAGAGAGGGGAGCGGACCCCAGAAGGCTCGCCTCGACACGACGGGACGACGTCTGCCGCGGGAGGATCACCAGCCAGTCGTCGATGCCCTCGCCGCGCTCGCCGGCGGAGAGAAGGGATTCCAGGTGGGGGGAGAACTCGGAGGGTACCGACCATCGCAGGTCACAGAGGACCTTGAGCAGCGCCTCGTGATCCAGCGTGCCGATCCGTGCCTCGAAACTGCCGCCGCCGGCGGATGTGTCACGCCGCAGAGTGACGGGTTCGGCTGCGAGCAGGTCCAGTACCGGCCGCCACACCTCCGCGTTGTGGCGCAGGTCCGCCGGGGCCGTCGGGTAGGCCGTCGGTTCGACCCATTCGCCGGGGGAGCGGATCTCGACCAGTTCCGCGTTGAACATCTTGTTGCGGGCGGACGGCTTCAGCCAGGAGAGGTGCTGGGAGACCAGGGGCGGGATCTGGGCCGGGGTCACCTGGGGCTTGCCGTCGATCAGGGTGGCGTAGCGGGTGAGCTGGGCGCGGAACGATTCCTCGTCGCGGCAGATCGCCTCGAAGGCCTCGTACAGGTCGACCGTTCTGGTCTTGCCCGCCGGCTCCGCGCGGCCGATGTAGAGGCGGACCAGGTCGCGGTAGCCGGGGCGGAAGCCGAACCAGCGGCCCATCTGCATCAGGGTGTCGGCCTGCTGGGTCTTGCGGCGGTAGTACGTCACCGTCAGGCCCTCGACGGTGAAGCCGCGGGAGAGCTTCGTGCCGCCGACGAGGATCTTCCACACGTTCGGGGTGCGGTCGAAGTCCAGGTCGGGCTGGTCGTAGTCGCGTTCTGTGTCGCCGTTGACGACTAGCACCGGCGTTCCGCCCGAGTTGATCAGCTGGCGGGCGCGGTAGACGTGCGGCCTCAGTTCTTCGTACGACGCGGGCGTGGGCAGTCCGTCGTCGGCGAAGGGCCGGAAATCTGAGGTGAGGAGGGCCTCAAGCCGGGCGTGGCCCTCCTGGCTCGTATAGGCGGCCTGGTGCCAGATCGAGCTGATCCGCAGAGCGAGGTCCGCGTGCTCGGCCATGCGCACGGATTCGTGGACGAGCATCGTGTGGTGCCGGAAATGGCTCTCCAGGGACGGGTCGTGGGCCGCGCGGTACAGCTTCAGGGCACCGGTGAGGATGAAGGCGTCGAGGGCCTCCGCGAGCCGGTCACCGTGGGCGTCGTCGTAGATGCCGCGTACGTGCGCCCGCTCGGCGCTGCCGACGGCCGACTCGTCGGTGCGGTCCAAGTCGTGGAAGTCCTGGACGCCCATGTAACCGGTCGGGCGCGGCAGGGAGATCAGGAAGTCGCGCGGGAAGATGTCGTCGCCGTCGCCCGGGTCGACGAAGACGTTGGCGAAGGGCGTGGCGGTGTATCCGACGTACTGGGCGCGCGGCAGGAGCCCGAGCAGCTGGGAGATCTGGCCGTTGATCGCCGTACGGGTGACCTTGCCCTCCTCCCACTTCTTCGGGTCCGTGGTGTTGACGGACGCCTGGTCCGACTCGTCGTCGATGATCAGCGTCGGGATCTCGGAGAGCAGCGGTCCGCCGATCTTCTTGAGGTCCTTGATCAGCTTGCTCAGGACGGACTTGTTCTTCTTCACCACCATGACCCGGGCCGCCGCGCGGTGGAGGTTGTCCGGGGCGAACAGCGGCTCGGTGCGGATCTGCTTGTCGAATTCGAGAGCGCGGATCCCGGTGGTCAGGCTCTTGTAGTCGTCGTCCCGGGTGGTCAGTCGCTCGATGTCGAAGGCGCCGAGTACGGAGGGACGGCCGTGGTGGCTCACGAACTTCTCCGGCCAGTCCTCGTCGTCCTGGTAGTCGACGCCGATCAGGGCTTCCGGGTCGTCGGGGTCCGCGCCGCGCAGGATGTTCTCCTGGCCGATCAGCTGCATGTCCAGGCGGCGCTGGGTCTGGCCGCGCAGCAGGTTCAGCGTGCCGCCGAGGACGATGACGAGGCGGTAGCCCGCGTCGATGGCCTTGGCCGTGACGCCCGTGAAGTTGGCGGTCTTGCCGGACTGGACGTATCCGACGACCAGGCCCCGGGCGCCGTAGGCGTCGGGGCGCGTCGGGTCCGCGAGGCGCTCGACCACCGCGTGGCTCGCCTCGTCGAGACCTGCCACGGCGGCGTCCGACCAGCCCTTGCGGCGCAGGAGTTGCTCGTACGCGCTCCAGTAGAAGGACCGGACCGCTGCCGTGTCGCGGGAGTACCACCAGGTCGGCGTGGTGCTGATGATCGTGGGGCCGGGCTCCTTGAAGACCGGGACGGCGTGGTCGAGGACCTTGCGCAGTGCGGCACCGAAGCCCAGGCGGTCGTACGCGTCCGCGCGCCGCTCGTCCGTACGGGGCGGCGCCGTCGACCAGTCCGCCTGCTCCGCCAGGTCCCAGCCCGTGAGCATCCGGTGCCACAGCACAGTCAGCTCGTCGCCCGGGCCCGCTCCCGTGACGCGTTCCCGGAACGCGTCCTGTTCCGTGTCGGCCGGCTCTTCGTCCTCGGCCAGGGCGAAAGCGAGCTTGGCGAAGTTTCTGGGTCCCCGGCGCATCGTGGCGAGTACGTCTCCGTGGAGCTGGAGCAGGTGGTCGGTCATGGTGTGGATCTTTTCCTCGGCGGGGACGGGGACGGGGCGGCTCGGGCGGAAGCGGTCAGCGCGCGAGTTCGCAGCGTGCGGCCGTCACCAGGACGCTGTTCCACAGGGCGATGTTGTCGAGGTGGGTGGCCCGGACCCGTTCCTTCTGGAAGATCTCGTTGACCATGAGGTAGAGCATGCTCTTGACCACGGGGGCGTCGTTCAGACCGCCCCGACGCCCGCCGTTGAAGACCTGGCGGTACTCCTTGTTGAGCTTCACGACCCTTTCCTCGCGGTCGAGTTCGAAGAACACGTCGGAGGCCAGGCTGTCCCAGCGGAACGTGATCGGGTCCTCGCCCTCCAGCTCGGGCAGTTCGTCGCGCAGCGTGCGCTTCAGCCGGGGGTCCAGGCCCTTGCCGGCGGGGAGGACCGCCTTGCGCTGGGGTTCGGTGGCGCGCTTGGCGGCCTCCCGGTACGTCGTCTCCGCTTCCTTGACGTAGGCCGCGAATTCGTTCCCGGCGCCGTCCGTCGCCTGCTCCAGGCCGCGGGCGAAAGCCGGGGTGACGGTCACGCCGTCCTTCTTGACCGTGAGGCTGAAGACGTCGTTCCGCTCGGCGGGCAGATCCACGGCGATCCGGGCGAGGGCGAGGTGGCCCTTGGGGCTGCGGGTGTTGTTCCAGCCGCCCGCCTGGACGAGCCGGTCGTTGCGGTAGATGTAGAACCCCTGGCGCTCGGCGAGCGGGCCGATGCCCCGGAAGCTCACGAGCGGGGACTTCGGCTGCCAGATGTGGGCGGTCAGCGCGACCTCGCCGACACCCTCCACCGGGGCCGTGTAGGTGCGCGGGTAGCCGGGCCGGCCGGAGATCCGGTAGCCGAACGGGTCGATCGGCTCGACGCCGCGGTGATCGAGCTCCTCACGGGTCGTCACGTCCTCGACGACGATGTCGATGTTGAAGTCGTCGCGGGCCAGGAAACGGTGGAGGTGAAGCCCGAGGTGGGTCTCCAGCTTCTCGATGGCGTCGTTCAGGAAGCGGTCGGCCTGACCGGTGGTGACCGTCTCGAAGGCCCGGACCCGGTCCCAGCGGACGATCGTGCCGTGCCATTCGATCAGGCCGTCGTAGCGGTCGACGAGCGTCTGGCAGTAGCGGGGGTCCACGATGTCGCACGTGAAGTCGGCCCGGGCACTCGCCGTCAGCCAGCGGCGGCCGGTCGACGGGCTGCGCTTGGTGCGGCTGATCACGGTGAGGGAGTCGGCGTGCGAGAGCGAGGCGGCCTTGAGCCCGGCGCCGAAGTGACCGAGTGCGCTGTCGCCGTACTCCTGGCGTCCGCCGACCGTCATGGCGGTGTCGAGTGTCTCGTCGTTCATGCCCGAGCCGTCGTCCACCACCAGCAGACCCACGAGCCGCTGGTCGTCCCGGAGGAAGCTGACCACGACATTACGGGCGCCCGCGTCGATGGAGTTGTCGACGAGGTCGGCGACGGCCGCCTCGAAGCCGTATCCCTGGTGCGTCAGCGACTCGACGTAACGGGCCGCGGGCGGCAGGCGCTTGCTTCCCGACGTCGGAATCTCGTACTGCCAGTCCGCAGAAGGCTGATAGGGCGACATTGACGGCTTCCTCGCACACTGGAACGGGGCCCGTGTGGGGACGTCGGCCCTGAGACGATTGTTGAAATGTGATCGTATGGGAAAGGTCTGACGTCCGGGAAACGTTGAGCGAACTGCCCCGGCCCGCCGTCTGCGGGTGCGCGCACAAGCCGCGGCCCGGAACCCCGCACCAGCAGTGCGCGGTTCCGGGCCGCCGCCCGAGAAGTCGTGGGCGGCGGCCCCTACTAAGGGACGTACACCAGAGGTTCAGCCCCCGTGGCACCCCCCATAAGCCTCCCCCGACCCGCACCAGCAAGCAGCCGTGCGCGACGGGGGCCACGGGATGGCGCGGCCCCGGGCGGCGAGGGTGGTGGCGTACTGGGGGAGGAGGCCCGGGTCGGACGGGGACGCGGCCTCCGAGGCGGCGAACGCCTCGTACGAGGGGACCGTGCCCGTCACGATGCCCAGGTTCGGGGTGCCCGTCGCGTGGAGGTCCCGGAGTGCGGCCTCCAGGCGGGACAGGTGCGTGGCGCGGTCCACGTACTCCTCGGTCAATGCCGGGTACGCGGTGAGCAGTTCGCGCAGTTCGTTCTCCGGCCAGTGCAGCACGGCCACCGGGAACGGGCGCGAGAGGGCCGTGCGGTAGGTGCCCAGCTCCGCGCGGAGGCGGGTGATCTCGGCCTTCAGCTCGACCGGGTCCGACGAGCCCAGCGACCACAGGCGCTTCGGGTCGTGGAGCTCGTCCAGGGGGACCGGGGCCGTGTGCAGCTCGCCGGCCAGCTCGTCCCAGGCGTCGTGGTCCAGGCCCATCAGCCTGCGCACCCGGTGGCGGCCGGTCAGCAGGGACTGCGTGGCGTACGGGACCTCCTCGCCGGGGGCCAGCAGCAGGGTCAGCGCGGTCGAGAGGAAGTCGTGCGCGGACTCCAGCTCGTCGTGCGCCTCCAGCGTCTCCGCGGCCACCTGCCACGGCGCGGCGTTCAGCGGGCCCGCCGTGCGGATGCCGTCGATGATCGCCCGGGCCTCGGCCTCGTGACCGTACTCCCAGAGGTTGGCCGCTTTCAGGGCCTTGATCAGGTGCGGGTTGTCGACGGTGGACTCGGGGGCCCCGAGCAGGTCGTCGTAGAGCGTGCTCGCGCGGGCGCGGTCGCCCGCGAGTTCCAGGTGGGCCGCGGCCTGGAGGATCAGCGGTTCGTGGTCCTCGGGGTACTGCGCCGCGGTGCGGAGCAGACGCTCGGCTTCGGTGGTGTGGTCGGCAGGCGTGTCGGGGCGCATGGACCACACGGTACTGCCGGACGGTGACGGCGGGGAGGAGAGGTCGGGGGATGAGAAGCGGGAGAAGTCTGGAGAGTTGTGAGGTTTGGCCCTACCGTGCGCCCCGAGCTTTACGGTGCGCGACCGTGCGCCCCGAGCCTCACGGTGCGCCACCCTGTGTTCTGCGTTCCGTGTCCTTACCGTGCGGGAGGGTGGCGTCGATGCGGAGGCGGGGCGCTGGGGGAGGGCGTGGGGCGCTCTCGGGCGTGCGTGGCCATGGAGGTGGTCCGCGTCTCCTCGCCCGGGGGCTGTGGCTGTCCGCCGAAGTCGCCGTCACTCTCGGTGTCGTGCTGCTCCTCCTCGTCGCCCATCAGCTGTGGTGGACCAACCGCGAGGCGCGCGCCGACGCCGGGCGCACCGTCCAGAGCCTGCAGCGGGAGTGGGAGTGGGACGTGTCTGTCCCGGACGACGACGGTGGTGGCGGTGGCGGTGGCGGTGGCGGTGAGGGTGCGCGGGAGGGGAGTTCCCGTCCTTCGGCCTCCGGCCGGGAGGTGGAGGGTGGTGGGTCCGCCGGTGCGGCGGCGCGGCAGGGTGGTTCCGCTCCCCGCTGGGACCAGGCGTACGCCGTCCTCCGCATCCCCCGGATCGGGCTCACCGCCCCCGTCGCCGAGGGCACCAGCAAGGGCGGGGTGCTCGACCGGGGGTACGTCGGGCACTACACCCGCACCGCGCAGGCCGGGCAGGCCGGGAACTTCGCGCTCGCAGGGCACCGCAACACCCACGGCGAGCCCTTCCGGCGCATCGACCGGCTGCGGAGCGGTGACCGGATCACCGTCGAGACCCGCGACGCCGTCTACACGTACACCGTCGGCAAACGCCTCGCGCGGACCGCGCCCTCCGACAGCGGGGTCATCGCGCCCGTGCCGCGCAGCAACATCACCACCTCCGCGGGCTACAGCGCGGCCGGTTACTACCTCACCCTGACCACCTGCACCCCCGAGTTCAGCTCCCGCTACCGGCTCGTCGTCTGGGGGAAGCTCACCGCGATGCGCCCCCGGTAAGGGAAACGCGCCTCCGGTAAGGGAGACGCGCCCCCGATAGACGCTCCTCGGCAGGGCAAATGCACCTCCGCACAAGGGGAACCCCAAGGCCCGTCCGATCATCGTGTATAACGAAGAGAGTGCCGCTCACTCCGATGGGCGGCACTTCGCGAGAACGGTTCGAGGAACGGGAGGTGCACATCATGCGGGACGCCAACGCCCTGCGCGGCGCCTTCGCCCGGCTGCTCCGGCCCGTCGGAATCCTCGTCCTCCTCCTCACCGAGATCCTCCTCGCCGAGGGCGGCAGCCTCTCCGCCGCCGTCGCGCTCGCCGCCACCGCCGCGGCCGGCTCCGCGCTCCTCGCCTGCGCCGTCATCAGCGCCCGCTGCGCGCCCCCGGTGCCCCGCACCCGGGTCCGTACGGCCATCCGGGACCGGGAGCGGCGCACCGCGTTCCTCCCGCAACGCGACCCCGACGCCCGAGGCCGCACCAGGCCGCGAGCGCCCGGGCACGCCCTCCCGACGGCCGCCGCGTAAAGAACCCCCGCCCGCACGTCCGCTCGTACGCGCGTACCTCCTGGATACCTCGCGCGTACGTGTCTCCCGCACGCGTGGTGCGTTCCGCGCCGGTCGTCCTGCCGAGTGACCACCCCGTACCTCCCCGCAGGTACCTCCCGGCACGACGAGACCCCCGGAGGGCTCACCCATGTCCGCCTTCATGTCCGCTTTCGCGAGCCTGGTCGGCTCCCTCGCCGACCTGCTCCAGCCGCTCTTCCAGACCGCGTCCACCGCCGCCGCGATCATCCTGTTCACCGCGCTCGTCCGGCTCGCCGTCCACCCGCTCTCCCGGGCCGCCGCGCGGGGGCAGAAGGCCCGCGGCCGGCTCCAGCCGCAGATCGCCGAACTGCGCAAGAAGCACGGGAAGAACCCCGAGAAGATGCAGAAGGCGATCATGGAGCTGCACGCCGCCGAGAAGGTGTCGCCGCTCTCCGGCTGCCTGCCGAGCCTGCTTCAGATGCCCGCGTTCTTCCTGCTCTACCACCTGTTCTCCAGCAGCTCGATCGGCGGCGAGCCCAACGCGCTGCTCAGCCACGACCTGCTCGGCGCACCGCTCGGCGGGCGCTGGCACGACGCGCTCGCGCACGGCGGACCGTTCGGCGCGCAGGGGCTGGTCTACCTGGGGCTCTTCGTGATCGTCGCCGCCGTCGCCACGTTCAACTACGGACGCACCAAGCGGCAGCTGGCCGCCAACCCGATGACGCCCGCCGCCGGCCCGGACGGACAGGCGGTGCCCGGCATGGGCGCGATGACGAAGCTCATGCCGCTGATGTCCTTCTTCACCCTGATCACGGTGGCCGTCGTCCCGCTGGCCGCCGCTCTCTACGTCGTCACCACGACCACCTGGACCGCGATCGAGCGGGCCTGGCTCTACCGCGACATGCCGGTGGCGGGCGGCGCCATGGCCACCGCGGCGTAGTCGGCGCGGCCGTTGCGCCGGTCCAGTGTGTGAACGAGGTCTTGCGGAGTGATCCGATCTCTTGGACGATCAGCCAAGCCCCTCGGCGGCCGCACCCCGCCGGAGGGCTCTCCACCTCGATCAAGAGGAGTTGGACCGTTGAAGCTGCTTCGAGTCGGTACGGCGGGCGCCGAGCGCCCCGCACTTCTCGACCGCGACGGGACTTTGCGTGATCTGTCGGGGTTCGTCCCCGACATCGACGGCGAGCTGCTCTCCGACGCCTCCGCGCTCGCCCGGGTACGGGCGGCCGCCGAGGCGCCCGGTGTGCTGCCCGCCCTGGACGCGACGGGGCTGCGGATCGGCCCGCCGCTGGGGCGCATCGGCAAGATCGTGTGCATCGGGCTGAACTACCACGACCACGCCGCCGAGACGGGTGCGCAGATCCCGGCGGAGCCGATCCTGTTCTTCAAGGCCCCCGACACCGTCGTCGGGCCCGACGACACGGTCCTGGTGCCGCGCGCCAGCCGGAAGACCGACTGGGAGGTCGAGCTCGCCGTCGTCATCGGGCGCACCGCCCGCTACCTGGAGACGGCCGAGGAGGGCCTCGCGCACATCGCCGGGTACGCCACCGCGCACGACGTCTCCGAGCGCGAGTTCCAGATCGAGCGCGGCGGCACCTGGGACAAGGGCAAGAACTGCGAGACGTTCAACCCGCTGGGCCCCTGGCTGGTCACCGCCGACGAGGTGCCCGACCCGCAGGCCCTGCCGCTGCGGCTCTGGGTCAACGGCGAGCTGAAGCAGAACGGCACCACGGCCGAGCAGATCTTCCCGGTCGGCGAGGTCGTCCGCTACCTCAGCCACTTCATGACGCTCTACCCGGGTGACGTCATCAACACCGGTACGCCCGCCGGGGTCGCGATGGGACAGCCCGAGCCGAAGCCGTACCTCAAGGCGGGCGATGTGGTGGAGCTGGAGGTGGAGGGCCTCGGCCGGCAGCGGCAGGAGCTGAAGGACGCCTAGCCGAGGGGAGGGGCGCCCGAACCGCGCGCCCGGATGCGCGAGGGGCGCCCGAACCGCGCACCCGGATGCGCGAAGGGCGCTTGACCGAGGGCCCGGAAGCGCGAAGAGGGCGCCGTCACCCAGCGTACGGTGACGGCGCCCTCATCGCGTGGAGCACCGAAGTCCTAGCCGGCCGGCGTCGCCGCGAACTGCTCCAGTGCCTCGACCACCATCGCGTGGTCCTCGGCCTGCGGCAGCCCGGACACCGTGACCGTGCCGATCACGCCCGCGCCCTCCACCGCGATCGGGAACGAACCGCCGTGCGCGGCGTACGTGTCCGGGTCCAGGCGCGAGGACTCCTCGAAGGTCGTGCCCTTGGCCCGGAACCGGGTGCCGACGAGGTACGAGCTCTCGCCGTACCGCTCGACGACCTTGCGCTTGCGGTCGATCCACGCGTCGTTGTCCGCACTCGAACCCGGCAGCGCCGCGTGGAACAGCTGCTGCGCACCGCGCCGGATGTCGATCGCGACCGGTGCGTGCCGATCCCGGGCCAGCGCGACCAGCAGGGTGCCCAGCGCGAACGCGTCGTCGTAGGAGAAGTGCGGCAGGGTGAGCCTGCGCTCCTGGGCGATCAGTTCGGAGATGGTGGGGGAGGTGGTGGTCATGAGGTGTGCTGCTCCTTCGCCTGCCGGTCCTCGTCGTGGTGGGGGAGAAGCGTGACCGAGACGCCCTCGCGCGCCGAGCGGCGGGCGGCTTCCAGGACGTCCAGGGCCGCGGCCGCCTGGAGCGCGGTGACCGGGTTGTCGCCCGTGCCGCGCACCGCTGCGGCGACGGCGGCGTAGTACGCGGGGTAGTCGCCCGGCAGCGTACGGACCGGGGTGCCGCCGCCGGTCAGCGGGGACTCGCCGGAGCCGAGGCGGCCCCACAGCTCCTCGCCCTCCTCGCCCCACGGCGCGCCGGCCACCGGGCGCAGGCCCTCGCGCAGGGCCGCCTCCTGCGGATCCAGGCCGTACTTCACATAGCCCGCCGCCGAGCCCAGCACCCGGAAGCGCGGGCCGAGCTGGGCCGTGGTGGCACTGACGTACAGGTGCGAGCGCACCCCGTTGGCGTGGGTGATCGCGATGAACGTGTCGTCGTCCGCCGCCGCACCGGGACGCCGTACGTCGGACTCGGCGTACACCTGGACCGCCGGGCCGAACAGCACCAGCGCCTGGTCGACGACATGGCTGCCCAGGTCGTACAGCAGGCCGCCGATCTCCTCCGGGTCGCCCGACTCGCGCCAGCCGCCCTTCGGCTGCGGCCGCCAGCGCTCGAAACGGGACTCGAAGCGCTGCACCTCGCCCAGCTCGCCGTCGGCGATCAGCCCGGCGAGGGTACGGAAGTCGTTGTCCCAGCGGCGGTTCTGGAAGACCGAGAGCAGCAGCCCGCGCTCCTCGGCGAGCGCGGCCAGCTCCCGCGCCTCGGCGGCGGTCCCGGCGACCGGCTTGTCCACGACCACCGGCAGCCCGGCCCGCAGCGCGGCCGTCGCCAGCGGGACGTGCGTCTTGTTCGGGGTGGCGATCACGACGAGGTCCAGCTCGTCGGCGCGCTCCCACAGCTCGTCCGGCGAGGCGGCGAAGCGGACGTCGGGGAACGCGGCGCGGGCCTCGGCCCGGCGCTCCTCGTTCGACGTGACGACCGTGTCGAGGGCCAGGCCGTCGGTCGCGGAGACCAGCGGGGCGTGGAAGACGGAGCCGGCCAGGCCGTAGCCGACGAGGGCGACGCGGAGCGGGGCGCCGGGGGCATTGGGGGCATCGGAGGTCATGCGTTCCACTTAAGCAACGCTGTTGCCAAAGTGCAAGCGACCGGCACAATGGGACGGTGAACAGGAGTGAGCCGTGAACAGGAGCAGGACGAAGGCCCCGGCGGGGGTGAACCTCCCGGCGCTGCGGCACCACAACGCGACGCTCGTGCTGGACCTGCTGCGGGCCGCCGGGGCGGAGGGCATCAGCCGGCTGGAGCTGGCCGAGGGCACCGGCCTCACCCCGCAGGCCGTCAGCAAGATCACCGCCCGGCTGCGGGAGGACGGCCTCGCCGTCGGCGCGGGCCTGCGCCCGTCCACCGGAGGCAAGCCGCGCACCGTGCTGCGACTGGTCCCCGACGCCCAGTTCGCCATCGGGCTGCACCTGGACCGCGACGGGCTCACCGCCGTCCTGGTCGACCTCGCGGGCCGGCCGGTCGCGGTCACCACCGCCCCGCTCGACCTCGGCGCTCCGGCGGACCGGGTCCTCGCGGACGCGGCCGACGCCGTGCGCGACCTGAGGGCGGCCGAGCCGCACAAGCCGGTGCTGGGTCTTGGCGTCGCGGTGCCCGGTCCGCTCGACCACCGGGACGGCGTCCTGCACCGGGTCACCGGATTCCCGCAGTGGGACGGGTACCCGCTGCGCGCCGCCCTGGCCGAGCGGACCGGGCTGCCGGTGGTCCTGGACAAGGACACCAACGCCGCCGCCCTGGCCCTCGCGCTCGGCGGCGCGGGCGACGGCGACTTCGCCTACCTCCACCTCGGTACGGGGCTCGGCGCCGGCCTGGTCCTCGGCGGCGAGGTGCACCGGGGCGCGCGGACGGGGGCCGGGGAGTTCGGCCACCAGACCCTCCAGCTGGACGGCCCGCTGTGCGGGTGCGGCGGGCGCGGCTGCATCGAGGCCCTGTGCCTGGCGGCCGAGGCGCGCGGAGACCGGGGCGAGGCGGCCCGGGTCCTGGGCACGGGCGCGGCGAACCTGGTCGGCCTGCTCGACATCGACCGGGTGGTCCTGGGCGGCCGGACGGTGGCTGCCGACGAGGACGCGTACGTACGGGGCGTCCGGGCCGTGATCGAGGAGCGCGCCGCCCGGGGCGGCGCGGGCGCGGGCGTGACCGTCACGGTGGCCGGGGGCGGTGACCGGCCGGTCGCGGAGGGTGCGGCGCAACTGGTGCTCGCGCCGGTGTTCGGGCGGGTGGGGGAGGGAGAGGGCGAGGGGGAGGGCGAGCGGGGGTAGGGGCCGGGCTTGCGCCTGGGGCCGGGCTTCCGTCCGGCTCGGGTGAGGCCTGCCCAGGGGCGCGACCTGCCCGGGGCGGGCGGGCCTGCGTGTCGGCCTGCCTGAGATGTGCGGCCTACGTGTCGGGCCTGCCCGGGGTGTGCGGGCCTGCGTGTCGGCCTGCCTGAGATCTGCGGCCTACGTGTCGGGCCTGCCCGAGGTGTGCGACCTGCGTGTCCGCCTGCCCGGGGGTGCGACCTATGTGTCGGCCTGCCCGCTCCCCGCCCTCGCGACTGTCCCGGAGGACGGGGGAAGTGCAGTCGGGTGATCCTATTAATCAAGTCGGCATGTCGACTCTCTGAGTCCGCGCGCGCGTGATGGCGTCGGAGGTCACCACCGGCGGCCCCCGCCCCCGGTCGTCCGCGAGCAGCGAAGGGTGACCCCCATGCCCCCCATGTCCTGCGCACGGTTGCGAGACGCCCGTGCGCTGGCCGCCCTCGGGCTGGCCGCCGGGATCACGGTGCCCGCCGCGCTCCTGGGCGGCCCGCAGGCCGCCGCCCGTCCGGCCGCGCCCGCTTCCTTAGCCGCGCCCACCGACGTAGCCGCAGCCGCGAAGGAAGACGACGAGCAGCCCGTGTGCGGTGACCCGGAGGCCAAGGGCTTCCCCATCGAGACCCGGATCCAGGACGCCCCGGACCGGTACGCCTCCGGTGGCGGCTACGGCACCTGGTTCCTCGACCTCACCAACACCACCGACACATCCTGCCAGGCCCTGCACCCGGTCCTCGTGCTCGCCGACCGTGACCGCCGGCTGACGTCGGACCAGATCCAGCTGGAGTTCTCCGAGCCCGGCAGCCCCGGGACCGAACACCGGGTCACCTGGGAGAGCACCGACCGCGACGAGCAGATCGGCGTCTTCGGCGAACCCTTCCCCGGCTTCACCGTTCCCGCCGGGAAGACCGTCTCCGTACGCGTACGGATGGCCTTCACGTCCGACACCGCCCCCGGCCCGGTCACCGCCCACGCCGCCGTCGTGCAGCGCCGCCACCAGGACAAGGCGAAGGGCGGCGGGCGCGAGGACGGCGAGTGGGTGGGGGAGTCGGAGGAGTACCCCTTCGTGATCGTCGACGGCGTCACGGGCGGCATCCGCGAGCCGGAACAGCCCAGACCCGAGCGCACCCGGCCGGAGAGCCCCAGGTCCGAACGGCCCGATCCGGAGCGCACCGCCCCCGATGGAGGCACCCGCACCGAACGGCCCGCCGACCCCGACGGCCCCCGTACGGAACCCGGTACGGGCCGGGACCCGGTCCCGGACGGCGACGTCGGCTCCCGCCCGCCGACCCGCCCCGGGGCCGGGGAAGGGGAAGGGGACCACGGCGGGGACGGGGGCAGGGACGAGGACGGCGACGGCGGCGAGGAGGACCCCGGCCCCCCGCCCCGCGACGGACTGGGCCGCCCGCTCCCCGAACTCGCCCGCACCGGACCGGCGTCGCTGCCCTGGACCGGGGCGGCGGCCGGGGCGCTTCTGCTCGGCGGGGCCGTCCTGCTGCGCCACGCCCGCCGGGCCCGCCGTACCGGGGACTGACCGGCCCCGCCGTCCACCGTGGTCCGGAGCTCCGCCCCGGCGGGGCCCCTCGCCACGGGTCCCGCCCCGGCGGCGGCCGGAGCGGGACCCGTACCGGCCGTTCACCCGCGTCTGCCACCATCGGGCGGTGGACTACCCGAACGACCAGGCACCTGGCGCACCGATCCGCTCCGGCATTCCCGAGCACGGCCGTATCCCGAAGTACTACGCGGTGAAGGCCCGAATCGCCGTCCTGCTGGACGAGTTGGGCGAGGGCGGACTCCTGCCCACCGAGCGGGAGCTCGCCCAACTGCACGAGGTCTCGCGCGAGACCGTCCGCCAGGCCCTGCGCGAACTCCTCCTGGAGGGGCGGCTGCGCCGGCAGGGGCGCGGCACCGTCGTCGCCGGGCCCAAGCTGGAGCAGCCGCTCTCGCTGGCCAGCTACACCGAAGGCGTCCGCCGTCAGGGCCGGCTGCCGGGCCGCAACCTCATCGGCCTGGACCGCTTCCCCTGCCCCGAGGTGCTCGCCGCCGAGGTCGGGGTCGAGCGGGGCGAGCCCGTCTGGCACCTGGAGCGGGTGCTGCTCGCCGACGACGAGCGCGTCGGCCTGGAGAGCACGTACGTCGGCGTCGCCCGCGTCCCGGACCTGGACACGGAGTTCGACCCGGACTCCTCCTTCTACGCCTACCTCCGCGACCGCCTCGGCATCGCCTTCGGCGACGCCGACGAGCGCATCGAGACCGTTCTCGCGACCCCCCGCGAGGCCCTGCTCATCGGCACCCCGCCCGCCCTGCCCATGCTCCTGATCCACCGCCTCTCCCGGGACACCGACGGTCGGCCGCTGGAGCGTGTGCGGACGCTGTTCCGGGGGGACCGGTTCTCCTTCTCCGCACATCTGCGGGGCGAAGGGCGGGGCTGAGGGGGTCGGATCGCCGCCCCGCCACACGACCTTTCTGGTAACGGAAAGATAACGGGTCTGGTCCAAACTTGTGGGGTCGTTCACCGTCCCGTCGGCGACCCGACGCGTCCGGGACACCCGCTCCGAGGAGCGTGGCCGTCGTGAGAGTCATCGTCGTAGGAGCCGGCGTGGTGGGAACCATGCACGCCTGGCACGCAGTCAGCCGCGGCCACGAGGTCGTACAGATCGAGCGAGAGAGTGAGGCGCGCGGGGCATCGCTCCGCAATTTCGGACAGATATGGATCAGCGGTCGGGCCGGTGGCGAGGAGCTGGAGACCGCCCTGCGCGCCCGTGAGCTGTGGGAGGAGATCGGGGAGCGGTTGCCCGGGCTCGGATTCCGGGCCTGTGGTTCGCTCACCCCGCTGCGTACCGCACACGAGGTCGCGGTGGCCGAGGCGGCCGTCGCCCGGCCCGACGCGGCGGCGCGCGGCTACAAGCTGCTCACCGCCGACGAGGCCCGGGCGGTCAACCCGGCCCTGCGCGGCGCGTTCACCGCAGCCCTGTGGTGCGAGCGGGACGCGGCCGTCGAACCCCGCACCGCCCAACTCATCCTCAAGCAGGAGCTGCTGGCCTCCGGGCGGTACACCTACCTGGGCGGTCGCGAGGTCCGCGAGGTCGTCGGGGCCGCCTCGGTGCGCGACGACCACGGCGACGTCCACACCGGTGACGCCGTGATCCTCGCGACCGGCGCCTGGCTCGGCGGACTCGTCCGGGAGCTCACCGGGCCCGAGCTGCCCGTGCGCCGCGTCCGCCTCCAGATGATGCAGACCGACCCGCTCGGCGAACCGCTCACCACCTCCGTCGCCGACGCCGACAGCTTCCGCTACTACCCCGCCTACCGGGGCGAGGAGCTCGACGCCCTCAACGCCGGACAGGCCCAGGACCCGGTCGCCGCCGAGCACCGCATGCAACTCCTCATGGTCCAGCGCCGCGACGGCGGGCTGACCATCGGTGACACCCACGAGTACGAGCACCCCTTCGCCTTCGACACCGTCGAGGAGCCGTACGAGCACCTCACCCGGGTCGTCGAGGCCTTCCTCGGCCGGCCGCTGCCGCGCGTCCGCCGCCGCTGGGCGGGCGTCTACGCCCAGTGCACCGACACCGCACGCGTCGTCCACCGGCAGCAGGTGCGCGACGGGGTCTGGCTCGTCACCGGACCCGGCGGGCGCGGCATGACCTGCTCGCCGGCCATCGCCGAAACGACCGCCGACCAACTGGGCTGGTGAATCACATGACTTCCACGACACCGACCACCGACCACCCCTTCGGCCTCGTCGTCCTCGACATGGCCGGCACCACCGTCGCCGACGGCGGCCTCGTCGAGCAGGCCTTCTCCGCCGCCGCCCAACGTCTCGGTGTGCGCTCCGGATCCGACGAGCACGCCCGCCAACTCGCCTACGTACGAGCCACCATGGGGGAGTCCAAGATCTCCGTCTTCCGGCACCTCTTCGCGGGTGAGGGCGGCGAGGACAAGGCGCAGCACGCCAACATCGCCTTCGAGGAGGCGTACGGAGAGCTCGTCGACGGCGGCCGTATCGCCCCGCTCCCCGGCGCCCGCGAGGCCGTCGAACGCCTCGCCGCCGAAGGCCGTACCGTCGTCCTGACCACCGGCTTCGCCCGCACCACCCAGGACGCCATCCTCGCCGCCCTCGGCTGGCAGGACCTCGTCCCGCTCACCCTCTGCCCCGCCGACGCGGGCGGCCGGGGCCGGCCCTGCCCGGACATGGTGCTGGCCGCCTTCCTGCGCACCGGGGCCGTGGACGACGTCCGGCGGACCGTGGTGGCCGGCGACACCTCGTACGACATGCTCAGCGGCGTACGCTCCGGCGCCGGGATCGTCGCCGGGGTCCTCACCGGCGCTCACGACAAGGACCGGCTGACCCGGCACGGCGCGACCCACGTCCTCGGGTCCGTCGCCGAACTGCCCGACCTCATCGCGCGGGCCGAGACGGCCGGGCTGCCGGATCTCGTCGCGCGGGCCGAAGCGGCCGGGCCGCCCGCCGCCGCTGTCCGGGCCGAGGCATGAGCGCCCCCGCCCCGGCCCGCGCCGTGTCCGGCGCTCGCAACCCCGACCGGCCCGCCCCCGCCGCCCCCAGCGGCATCCGCTTCGAGGGCGTCACCGTCGCGTACGGCGGGAACGTCGTCCTCGACCGGCTCGACCTCACCGTCGAACCCGGCGAGGTGATGGCCCTCCTCGGGCCCTCCGGCTCGGGCAAGACCACCGCCCTGCGCGCCGTCGCCGGGTTCGTCCGGCCCGCCGCCGGGCGGGTGTACCTCGGCGGCCGGGACGTCACCGCCCTGCCCCCGCACCGGCGGGGGATCGGCATGGTCGTCCAGCAATACGCCCTCTTCCCGCACCTCAGGGTCAAGGAAAACGTGGCCTTCGGACTCAAGGCCCACCGCACCCCCAAGGCCGACATACCCGGCCGGGTCGCCGAGGCCCTCGAACTCGTCGGCATGGCCGCGTACGCGGAGCGCCACCCGCGCGAACTCTCCGGCGGCCAGCAGCAGCGCGTCGCCATCGCCCGCGCGCTCGCGATCCGGCCCGGCGTCCTGCTCCTGGATGAGCCGCTCTCCGCTCTCGACGCCCGGCTCCGCTCCGGCATGCTCGCCGAACTGGCCCGACTGCACCGCGAGTTGCCGGACGTCTCCATCCTGTACGTCACCCACGACCAGGTGGAGGCGCTGACCCTCGCGGACCGGATCGCCGTCATGGACCGCTCCCGGCTCCAGGACTGCGGCACCCCCGAGGAGCTCTACCGCCGGCCTCGTACGGAGTTCACCGCATCGTTCGTCGGCAACGCCAACCTCCTCCCCGTCACCGTGACCGGCGCGGGGGCCGTCCGGCTCGGTGACCGCCCCCTCGGCGTCCCCACCGACACCGCCGGCCCCGGGGCCACCGCCACCCTCTGCGTCCGGCCCCACTTGGTCGGCCTCGGCGACGGGCCCAACGCGCTGACCGGCAGCGTCACGGAGGTCCAGTGGCGCGGCTCCACCCACCGCGTCCACGCCGACGTCGACGGCCACCGCGTCATGGCCGACCTCCGCGAGCTGCGCGAGCCCCCGGCCATCGGCGACCCCGTCACCCTGCACTTCGCCCCCGAGGACGCGGTGCTGCTCCCGGCGGAGACGAGCAAGGCGGGAGGAGTCGGCCCATGACCGCCGCCACCACCGCCGCCCCCCGTACTCTCGGCGAACCGGCCCCCACGAGCCCCGCTCCCGCCAGGACCCGTACCGTCCCCGCCTGGGTCTGGGCGCTGCCGCCCGTCGCCGTCCTCGCGCTCGCTTTCCTCTACCCGCTGGCCCTCGTCGTCCAGCAGTCCTTCACCCCGGAGGAGGGCGGCGGCGTCTCGCTCGACCCGTACGCCGACGTCTTCGCCTCCGAGGTCTTCCGTGACGCGCTCACCACCACCGTGTGGCTCGCCGTCGGCTCGACCGTGGGCTGCCTCGTCCTCGGGTTCGTCCTCGCGCTGGTCATCGCGTTCGTCCCGTTCCCCGGCGGGAAGGCGGTCGCCCGGTTCGTCGACGTCTTCCTCTCCTTCCCGTCCTTCCTCATCACGCTCGCCCTGCTGTTCATCTACGGGTCGGTCGGGATGGCCAACGGGCTCTGGACCGACGTCACCGGGGCGGCCGACGGGCCCTTCCACTTCCTGACCACTCCCTGGGGCGTTCTGCTCGCCGAGATCACCTACTTCACGCCGTTCGTGATGCGCCCGCTGCTCGCCGCCTTCTCCCAACTCGACACCGGGCAGCTGGAAGTGGCCTCCTCGCTCGGCGCCGGGCCCGTCCGGATCATCCGGCAGGTGATCCTGCCCGAGGCGCTCCCGGCGCTCGCGGCGGGCGGCAGCCTCGTGCTGGTGATGTGTCTCAACGAGTTCGGGATCGTCCTGTTCACCGGGGCGAAGGACGTCACGACGCTGCCGATGCTCGTCTACAGCAAGGCGATCCTGGAGTCGGACTACCCGGCCGCCTGCGTCGTCGCCGTCGTCAACATCGCGATCTCCGTGGGCCTTTACAGCCTCTACCGGGTGGTGAGCCGTCGTGCTGGTGCATAGCCGGGCCGGGAAGTGGGCCACCTGGGCCGTCTTCCTGCTCCTCTTCGTCCCGCTGTTCGCGGTGCCCCTGCTCGTCATCCTCGCCGCGTCCCTCGCCACGAACTGGTCCGGGGCCTTCCCCTCCGGACCCACCGTCGAGCGCTACGCCGCCGCGACCAGCGGCGACTCCCTCCAGGCGCTGACCACCAGCCTGGTCACGGCCCTCGCCGCGAGTGTGCTGGCCCTCACCCTCGGCGGCTGGGCCGCCCTCGCCGCCGCCTCCCTCCGCAAGCGCGGCAAGCGGCTCCTGGACGCCCTGTTCATCCTGCCGGTCGCCGTGCCCTCGGTGGTCGTCGGCCTCGCGGTGCTGGTGGCCTACAGCCAACCGCCCGTGCTGCTCAACGGGACGCGGTGGATCGTGATCCTCGCCCACACCGTCCTCGTCACCGCCTTCGCCTACCAGTCGGTCGCCGCCGCCGTGCGCCGCCTCGACCCGATGTACGAACAGGCCGCCGCCGGCCTCGGGGCAAGCCCCGCCCGGGTCCTGTGGCGGGTGAAGCTGCCTCTCCTGCTGCCCTCGCTCACCTCGGCCACCGGACTCTGCTTCGCCCTGTCCATGGGGGAGTTGAGCGCCACGATGATGCTCTACCCGCCGGACTGGACTCCGCTCCCGGTGCAGATCTTCGCCGCCACCGACCGGGGCTCGCTCTTCACCGGCGCCGCCCTCGCCGTGGTCCTGATGACGTCGACGCTGCTCGTCCTGGCCGCCGTCTCCCGCATCCGGACCCGCGCCTCCTACCGCTGATACCGGGCCACCCAACCACTTACGGAGAACCCCATGCGCAACCATGCCCGCACCCTCGCCCTCCCCCTGGCCGCGCTCACCGCCCTCACCCTCACCGCCTGCGGCGGCTCCTCCGCCGCCTCCGACGAGAAGTCCGTCACCGTCTACAGCGCCGACGGCCTCAAGGGCGAGAACGGGGACGGCTGGTACGACAAGGTCTTCGAGGACTTCGAGAAGAAGACCGGCATCAAGGTGGAGTACGTGGAGGGCGGTTCCGGCGAGATGGTGCAGCGCGCCGCCCGCGAGAAGTCCAACACCCAGGCCGACGTCCTCGTCACCCTCCCGCCCTTCATCCAGCAGGCCGACAAGAAGGGCCTGTTGTCCGCGTACGAGCCGAAGGGCGTCGAGCAGGTCGACGGCGCCGACCGGGCGGCCGACGGGAAGTGGACCTCCGTCGTGAACAACTACTTCGGGTTCGTCCACAACAAGAAGGAGCGGACGACCCCGCCCCGGACCTGGGAGGACCTGCTCGACCCCGCGTACAAGGAGAAGGTCCAGTACTCCACCCCCGGCGTCGCGGGCGACGGGACCGCCGTCCTCATCAAGGCCATGCACGACTTCGGCGGCCAGGAGCCGGCGATGGCGTACCTGAAGAAGCTCCAGACCAACAACGTCGGGCCCTCCGCCTCCACCGGCAAGCTCGCCCCCAAGGTCGACAAGGGCGAACTCCTCGTCGCCAACGGGGACGTGCAGATGAACTTCGCCCAGTCCAAGGACATGCCCAACCTCGGCATCTGGTTCCCCGCCAAGGGCGACGGGAAGCCCACCAGCTTCGCTCTCCCGTACGCGGCCGGGCTCGTCGCGAAGGCCCCGCACAGCGAGAACGGCAGGAAGCTGCTCGACTTCATGCTCTCCGAGCAGGCCCAGCGCGACGTCAGCGCGGTCGGCGGGGGCTTCGCCGCCCGCAAGGACATCAAGGCCACCGACGCCAACGCCGTCGAACTGGCCGGACTGATGGAGGGCGTGGAGATCTTCGAGCCCGACTGGGCGGACATCGGGACCAACCTGGACACGTACATCGACGCCTGGAAGTCGGCCACCGGAAGCTGACCGGCCACCTTTCGGCCACGGATTCCTGCGAAGGTCTGGACCCGGCCCGGATATCTCGTCAAGGTAACGGGTCTGGTCCAGAAGGCAGTTCACGCCCAGCCCCGCTCGACCCGCCCCTCTCCCTGGAGGATCACGTGTCCCGGTCCCTGTCGTCGCCCCTGTCCCGACGCTCCGTGCTCGCCACCACCGCCGCGGCGGCCACGGCCGCCGCCGTCGGCCCGCTCGCCACCGCCACCGCCGCGCACGCCGCGCCCACCCTCCCCGACGGCACCAGCAAGGACAAGGTGCTCGTCGTCGGCATGGACGGGCTGCGCCACGACGTCATCGCCGCCGCGAACGCCCCGCACCTCAAGTCGATGATGGCGAGCGGCACGTACGGCACCTCGCTGCTGTACGCCAACCCGATGGCCGCCACCTCCTCAGGGCCCGGCTGGTCGACCATCTCCACCGGCGTCTGGCCCGACAAGCACGGCGTCAAGGAGAACTCCTTCGCCGACAAGGACTACGCGAAGTACCCCGGCTTCCTCGCCCGCCTCGCCCAGGTCCGCCCCCAGCTCTCCACCTACGCCGCCGTCGACTGGAAGCCCCTGGACGCCCAGGGCACCGTCACCCCGGGCGCCGACGCCAAGCTCGTCCTCGACGGCGACCGCGACGGCTACACCGGCCACGACGCCACCATCGCCGCCGAGACCGAGTCGGTCCTCCGGAACCAGAACCCGGACGTGCTCTTCGTCTACTTCGGCCAGACCGACATCGTCGGCCACAACTCCGGTGCCGCCAGCACCGCGTACCGCAAGGCCATCGACGTCCAGGACGGCTACCTCGGCCGCCTCCTCACCGCGATCCGGGCCCGTCCCTCGTACGCCACCGAACGCTGGACCGTCATCGTCACCACCGACCACGGCCACACCGACTCCGGCGGCCACGGTGGCAGCGCCATCGAGGAACGGCGCACCTTCGTCCTCGCCCAGGGCCCCGGCATCGCGGCCGGCGCCCGCCCCAGCGACACCCGTCTCGTGGACGTCGCCGCCACCGTCTTCCAACAGCTCGGCATCGTCCCCGACCCGGCCTGGGGCCTGGACGGCAAGCCGGTCCAGGAGCGCTCCACCGACCCGTTCGAGGCGCTGTACCCGCAGCTGAAGGCCCGCGTCGACGAGACCGGCATCCCGGCGGGCGTCCTCGGCTGGACCCACACCGCGCCCAGCGGCTGGTCCGTCGTGAACTCCGCGATGGGCACCGGAGGCGTGACCGAGTGGCGCGGCTGGTCCTTCGCCACCGACGAGTTCTGGAGCCGCAGCCAGCGCGACCAGTCCCGCGAGCTGAACGTCCGCTCGCGCGGGATCTTCGCCGTCGCCGACTCCGACGAGTGGGACGACAAGGCGTCCTCCGGACCGTACGACTCCGCCCTCGTCACCCCGGCATACGCCGTCGGCGGCAAGCGCACCGTGACGCTCGACCTCACCACCCACTACCGGCAGGAGGGCGGCCAGAGCGCCCGGATCCTCGCTTCCTGGAACGGCGGAACGCCCGTCGAGGTGAAGCGGTACACCGCCGACGTGATCTCGCAGCCCCAGACCCTGACCCTGGACGTCCCCTCCGGGGCCGCCAACGTCAGCTTCCGCTTCCACTACACCGGCAGCAACAACTGGTACTGGGTGATCGACGCGGTCAAGGTCACCGCGAGCTAATTATGCTGGGGGTGCCGGGACGGCGTGGTCCGGGCACCCCCAGCACGCAGTGCGTACGGCAGGAGTCCCGACACATGGCAGAGCGCAAGCCCATCTCATCCTGGCTCACCGACATGGACGGCGTCCTCATCCACGAGGGCATCCCCATTCCCGGTGCCGACGCCTTCATCAAGCGGCTGCGGGATTCCGGGCTGCCCTTCCTCGTCCTCACCAACAACTCCATCTACACCGCGCGCGACCTGCACGCCCGGCTCAAGCGCATGGGCCTGGACGTGCCCGTGAAGAACATCTGGACCTCCGCGCTCGCCACCGCCCAGTTCCTGGACGACCAGCGTCCCGGCGGCACGGCGTACGTCATCGGCGAGGCCGGTCTCACCACCGCCCTGCACGACATCGGGTACGTCCTCACGGACCACGACCCGGACTACGTGGTGCTCGGCGAGACCCGGACGTACAGCTTCGAGGCGCTCACCAAGGCGATCCGGCTGATCAACGCGGGCGCCCGCTTCATCTGCACCAACCCCGACGAGACCGGGCCGTCCGCCGAGGGCCCGCTGCCCGCCACCGGCTCGGTCGCCGCCCTCATCACCAAGGCCACCGGCAAGGACCCGTACTTCGCGGGCAAGCCCAACCCCCTGATGATGCGGACCGGGCTGAACGCCATCGGCGCGCACTCCGAGACCAGCGCCATGATCGGCGACCGGATGGACACCGACGTCCTGGCGGGCCTGGAAGCGGGTATGCAGACCTTCCTGGTCCTCACCGGGCTCACCACCGTCGCCGACATCGACCGCTACCCGTACGGCCCCTCGCACGTGGTCGAGTCCATCGCCGACCTGGTCGACCTCATCGACCTGCCGGACCAGGCCGACAAGCCCACCCCGACCGACCGCCGCTGACCTGCGCGGACCGCATCCGCAGCCGCCCGGGAGGCGCCCCTGGCGTCGCCCGAACGGAGGACTGCGGATGCGGTCCGCCGCCACAGCCGTGAACCTTCCCGTAGGAGGTTCACGATGCGTTCCATTCCCCTCACGTTCTGTGCCGCAGCGGCGGCCGCGCTCATAGCCGTGCCCGCACCCGCCGCGCTGGCGTCCCCGGCCGCCCCGGCCGGCGACGACGACCGGCGCACCGGCACCGTCTCGATCACCCCGTCCACGATCGCCCCGGGCGGGCAGGTGGAACTCTGGGTCGACGTCTGCGGCAAGGGCCGCCGGGCCAAGGGCAACTCCGACGCCTTCGCCTCGGTCGCCCACTTCCGGCCCGCCGACGACGACGGCCTCTTCGCCGAGGCCCGGATCCGGTCCGACGCCGAACCCCGCTCCTACGACGTCTGGGTGACGTGCGAGGACAGCGACGGCAAGGCGACCGGCACCCTCACCGTCGTCCACCACAACCGGCCCTCGCCCGCCGCACCCGTCAAGGCGGGCGGCGGAGGCACCGCCACCCTGGCCGAACGGTCCACCGAGGCCGAGGGCCCCGGCACCCGGCACGCGGTGATCGGCCTGGTGCTCGCCGCCGTCGCGGCCGTCGCCGTCGCCCTGCGCACCTCGCGCCGGCGCCGCGAACCGGCCGGCAGCTGACATGGGAGCCCCGGACCGCCCGGCAGGCAACGGGCGACTGCTCACCGGAGTGACCTGGGCCGTGCTGCTCCTCGGCCTGTGGCTCTGGGGCAAGGAGGCCGGTGGCGGGCTCGGCGGTCTGTCGGGCCCCACCACCGGCGACGTGGCCGCGGTCGGCCGTCCCTTCGGGACCTCGCTGCCCCCGGCCCACGACCCGCTCGACGGGGCGGCCCCCGAGCGCGTCGAGGTCCCCTCCGTGGGGATCGAGGCACCCGTCGTCGCCCGCGGCCTCGACGGGGACGGGGCCATCGACCCGCCTCCGTACGGCATGCCGAGGACCGCCGGCTGGTACGGCGACGGCACCCAGCCCGGTGCGAAGGGAACGGCCCTGTTCGTCGGCCATGTCGACACCGACACCAAGCCCGCGGTCTTCTACGGGCTCAGCGCGGTGAAGCCGGGAGCCCGCATCGAGGTCGCGCGGAGGGACGGCAGCGTCGCGGAGTTCACCGTGGACGACGTCCAGCTCGTCACCCGCGAACGCTTCGACGCGCAACAGGCGTACGGACCCCGCGAGGACGGCCGGGCCGAGCTGCGGCTGATCACCTGCGGCGGGACGTACGACCACAGGACCCGCTCGTACACGGCGAACGTGGTCGTCTCCGCCTACCTCACCGGGGCGCGGGACGCGCAGGGCGCGACGGAGAACGCCGGGGACGGCGGGGAGCGGGCCCAGGCCGTGGCCCACGGCAGCGGCCGCGGCTGAGCGCCGCACGACGGAACATCCTCAACCCGGCCCGGCAGGCCGCCTCCCAGGGGGTGTGCCCGCCGGGCCGGTCCTCGACCGCGTGCGCCCGGCCGCGGGAGTCGCCCGGCGCGGTACGGGAGGTCGGTGCGGTGGGGAAGACCCCGGTCCTCGCCACTGTAGGGGGACCGGCCGGACGGATGCCCGGCTTTCGAACAGGATGTCCGGAACCGGTGCCCCGGTGTGACCGTTGTACGAGGGGAAGCGTGGACGCCCGGCCGCTGTGCCAGGATGGATCGGACCGGCAGCACATCGGTGCAACCCATGACGAACAGTGCAGGCAGTGCACCCAAGGGGGAGTGGATGTACGGCAGTTACACCGGCCGGTCCCGGACGCGCAGGCGCGCGGCGGGCCTGCGGACGACCGGGACGGCGGCGGCGCTCGGGGCGGCCCTGCTGCTGGCGGGATGCTCCGGCGACGGGGACGGCGGCGACAAGGACAGCGCGCCGGCCGTCGAGCAGCAGCCCAAGGACAAGGATCCGTACTGGGTCAACCCCGACGGCAACGCGGCCCGTCAGGTCGCCGCGTACGGCAAGGACGGCGACGAGAAGAACGCCGAGCTGATCCGGAAGATCGCGCAGCAGCCGGTCGGCGAATGGATCGGCCCGGACAACCCCGAGAACGAGGTCAAGGGCGTCACCGAGGCCGCCGCCGCGGCCGACCGGGACGCCCTGCTGGTCCTGTACAACATCCCGCACCGCGACTGCGGCCAGTTCTCCAAGGGCGGCGCTGCCGACGGCAACGCCTACCGCGCCTGGCTCGACAGCGTCGCCAAGGGCATCGGGGACCGCGGCGCCACCGTGATCCTGGAGCCGGACGCCCTGCTCCACCTGGTCGACGGCTGCACGCCCCAGGAGTTCCACGAGGAGCGCTACGACCTCCTCAAGGGCGCGATCCAGCGGCTGAAGCAGCAGCCCGCCACCAAGGTCTACCTGGACGCGGGCAACGCGGGCTGGCAGTCGCCCGACGCGCTGTTCCAGCCGCTCCAGCGGGCCGGGATCGCCGAGGCGGACGGCTTCTCGCTCAACGTCTCCAACTTCCAGACGACGGAGGTCTCCACACAGTTCGGCAGGAAGCTGTCGGAGAAGATCGGCGACAAGCCCTTCGTCATCGACACCAGCCGCAACGGCAACGGCCCCTACACGGGCGGCGACCCGGCCGAGAACTGGTGCAATCCGCCCGGCCGCGCGCTGGGCGAGGCCCCCACCACGCAGACCGGTGACGAGCTGGTCGACGCCTACCTGTGGATCAAGCGCCCCGGCGAGTCCGACGGCGACTGCAAGGGCGGCCCGAAGGCCGGCGCCTGGTGGCCGGAGTACGCGCTGGACCTGGCCGGCGCCACGAAGTAGGCGGCACACGGCGAAGGCCGCGTTCCGGAAGAGGCTCTCTTACGGAACGCGGCCTTCGCCGTGTGCGTGTACGGGGGTACGCGCCCTACTCGGGCACCTCCACCCACATGCCCTCCGACGGGGTGCCCCGGTCGTCGGTGACGAAGAGCATGTACCAACCGGCCGGCACCAGCGCCCGGTTCTTCGGCACGGTGACGGTGATCCCGTCCTTCGACTTCTTCATGTCCAGGGCGATCGTGCGCTGGTCGGTGTCGGTGACATGGGTGACCGCCGAGGGCCGCATCAGCTTCGCCGAGGTGATCTTCGAGGCGTGCTGCGTGGTGAACAGGCCCGTGGAGCCGCGCTCGATCTTCTTGGGCCCGGCCGTCAGCTCCGGCCGGGAGTCCCGGTAGAGGTAGGGCGGGGTGTAGATCTCGATGCGCTGCTCGAAGACGCCGGGCCGGGTGTTGGCCTGGTCCGAGAAGAGCGAGTCCGACCCGAAGATCATGACCCGGCCGTCCGGCAGCAGCACCGAACCCGAGTGGTAGTTCCGGCCGACCGCCGGGTCCGCGACCTGCTTGTACGTGTCGCTCTTCGCGTCGTACAGCCGGGCCTGGAGCACGTCCGAGCCGCCGCGTCCCCGGTAGTCGCCGGAGCCGCCGGTGACCAGCAGGGAGTCGTCGGGCAACAGGGACGCGCTGGGGTAGCGGGTTCCCTCGGAGAGGGACGCGCCGTCGGTGAACTGCGGGTTCTTCTTCTGGAGGTCGACCAGCCGGGACTTCTCGCTGGACTTCTCCGACTCGCCGACGCCGCCGCCGCCGATCACCATGAACCTCTCGTCCTGGGCCGGGGGCAGCCGCACGGTGGCCGAGGTCTCCATCCGGTCCGGGTCGCTGAGACCGGGGATCTTCTTGAACTTGTTCGTCGACAGGTCCCAGACGCCCGGGTCGCGGCCCACGTCCGCCGGACCGTATCCGGCGTTGGAGCCGGAGTAGAAAAGCTTGCCGTCGTTCAGCAGGAAGACCGCCGGATAGGTGGGGAACTTCCGGACGATGCCGGTGTACTCCCACTCCTTGGTGGCCGGGTCGTAGATCTCGTCCTTGCCGGGGACGATCTGTCCGATCTCGTCAAGACCCGACAGGGCGAGGACCTTGCCGTCCTCCAGCGTCGTCAGGGTCGGGTACCAGCGGGCCTCGTTCATCGGGTCGACGGGTAGGTACTTCTCCGCGACCGGATCGAACTCGAAGGCTTCCTTGATCCCCTGGAAGTCCTTCTTGTCCAGGGCAAGCTTCTGCGCGATGCCGTAGACGTTGCGGGTGTCCGAGCCGGACAGGCCCGCCACCCGGTAGTTGTCCTCGGTGCCGGTCTCGTACTTCTTGCCGGTCTGCTGCGCCTCGACGTAGATCCGGCCGAGCCCGGGGTCGTTGCGCAGGAACGCGCCGGTCTGCTTGTCGAAGACCTTGGTGGCCTTCTCCACCAGGACCGGGTCCTTGGAGAGATACGTCTTGCCGTTCTTCTTGCCGGTGAACCGGGTGCCCGCGGGCAGGGTGATCGGCTTGTCCGGGTTCTCGTTGTGGACGATCATCAGGCCGCCGGCCTTGGTGACGTCGCCCTGGAGCTTCTCGTAGCGCTTGGTGCCGCCGGCTATGAGGAGCTTGCCGTCGGGCAGTTGGGTGTGCCCGGCGCAGAACATGTCCTTGGGGGTGGAGATGTCCTTGAAGACGTTCGTCTTCGGGTCCCACAGCACCGAGCGGAAGCTCTTCGCGTCGAAGTTCTTCTGGTTGTTCCCGGAGCCCGCGACGAGCAGCACCTTGCCGGTGTGCAGCAGCGCCGCGTGGATCGTGTTGATCCGGTGCTCGGAGGGGACGTCCAGGAAGTCCCAGTGGCCGTTGGCCGCCTTGTAATCCGGCTGGTTGATCTTGTACTCGTGATAGCGCTCGGTGCTGACGCGGTACAGCCACGGCCCGTTCGCCCCCGCGAGCGCGAGAACCACCGCCGTACTGATCGCCAGGCGGCGGGTACGGCGGCTCGGACGGTACTTCATTTCTTACGTCCCCCCAGGGCGATCTGCATGGTCTGGTCGTTGCCGGGCGCTCCGGGCTGGGGCCTCGGCTCCGGCGCCGGGCCGCCGCTGCGGTGCGATCCTGCACCCGCCCGGCGTTTCTTCTTCTCGGCGCGGATCGTGTACCGCCAGCCGATGATCGGCGCGGCGGTGATCAGCAGCGCCAGCGTGGCCCAGGTGACCATCGCGGGGTGGCTGTGGCCGAGAAAGAAGGAGGAGATCATCGAGGCGCCGAAGACGACGATGAAGAACAGATGGATGCGGAAGGTGCCGAACAGGGTGTCCGGGCTGGACGAGTCGCCCTTGGGGGTCACCACGAACGAGCTCTTGCGGCGCAGCACCGCGTCCATCAGCGAGCGGGCGTAGATCGGCGCGGAGAGCGCGGACATCACCATGCCGGCCAGGCCGCCGGAGCCCTCGGGCTCGTGCGGCGAGACGTTGTGGCGGCGGTTCCAGATGTACAGGCCGATCTGGAGCGCGGAGGCGTTGCCATACAGCATCATCCAGATCGTCGGGTCGATCTGGACACCGGAGGCGCCCATGCCGAGGAACAGCGCGCAACTGAGAGCCGCGAGGATCCAGTTCAGCGCCGACATCGGATAGAAGATGATCATCATCGTGTAGTTGAAGAGCTTGCCGGGCGGCATGGTCCCGAAGCCCTTCCAGAACTGCCCGATGATCGTCTCGTAGGTGCCCCGCGACCAGCGCAGCTGCTGGGTGAAGAAGTCCGTCCACGCGGTCGGTCCCTCGCCGACGGCCAGCACGTCCGGGGTGTAGACCGAACGCCACTTCCTGCCCGTGGCCGGGTTGCGGTGGCGGTGGATCTCGAAGCCGGTGGCCATGTCCTCGGTGATCGAGTCGTACAGCCCGCCGATCTGCTTGAGCGCCGAGATGCGGACCGCGTTGCTCGTGCCGACGAACATGGGGGAGCCGTAGCGGTTGCCCGCGCGCTGGATCAGGGCGTGGAAGAGGAACTGCTGCGACTCGGCGGCCTTGGTGACGAAGGTGTCGTAGTTGCCGTAGACCTGCGGGCCGATGACGAAGCCGACGTCCGGGTCACGGAAGTAGCCGAGCATCCGCTCCAGGTAGTTCGCCATCGGGATGTGGTCGGTGTCCACCGAGGCGAAGAAGTCGTAGTCGCCGCCGTGCGCGTCCAGCCAGGCGTTGTAGTTGCCGTGCTTCGTCTTGGCGCGGTGCGGGCCCTTGGCCTGGTTCCAGTGCGCCACGCCCTTGCGGGAGAAGTGGTGCACGCCGAGCCGGGCGCAGACCTCCTTGACCGCCGGGTCGTTGCCCTCGTCCAGCAGCCAGACGTGCATCAGACCGCGGTGGCGGATCTTGACGGCCGCCTCCAGGGTCTTGGTCACCATCTCCAGCGGTTCCTTGCCGGGCACGAAGGAGGTGAGGAAGGCGACCTTGGTGCCGCTCTCCGGGATCACCGGGACCGGGTCGCGGGCGACGAGGGTGGCGTGCGCGTTGGAGAGGACGTTCATCGTGCGGAACAGCTCGATCAGGCCGATCGAGACCAGCATGACGATGTCGAGGACCAGCAGGAGGTCGTTGTCCAGGTTCGGGTCGCGGTCCGTCCAGTGGCTGGGCTGCATCAGCCAGGCGAAGAGGCCGAGCGAGACGAGGGGGGCCGCGCCGAGCAGGAGCGCCGCGCGCATGCGGTGCGGCTCCTGCGATATGAGCGAGCGGTACTGGACCGTGTACGGCCTGCCCGCGGGGGGCTGGGTCAGCGGTCCGGCGAGCCGGCTGTAATGCTCGTAGTCGTAGCGCGGCAGCTCTTTCTTGGCCCGCCGCCGCGCCGCCCCTGCCCGCGGCAGTATCCGGAGCTGCGTCGTCCGGGAAGCGTCGTTGTCCTGCCGGTCGCCTGGCGGCGTCGACGTCATGGGTACATCCCCCCGCACGCATGGTGGTGCGTGACTGTTCGGTCTCTCTCGTCGTGCGCGGTGGGTCCCCGCTCTTCACCGGGCACGCACACGGTGGCGAGCCACCGTCCCCACAGACATGGATCGGCAGCCTTCCGGTTGCATGACGCCCCCTCGGCGTCCGCCCCCGAGCGGGACCCCCACCCCGCGGTGCGAACAACCGGAACGTCACGCTCTGCTGTGCCAACTGTACGGATCAGCAGCCCCCTTGGGGCTCACGGTCCCCAGACAGATTGTCCGACACCGAACGGGATCGCAAGGGTGAAACGGACTGTTTGCCGGTCATGCGCACGATTTGGCCCCAGGTTGTGGAGGGGGTGTGACGAAGTGGAGAACCGCGCTCGCCGCATCCTTCACCACTGCTGCGTGACCGCAGCGCCACGGTCCGGAGTCGGGTGTGTAGCTCTGCGTGTTCGGCAGGGGGTGTCACCGGATGCCGGACGGGGAATGATCAAAGCCCCCTCACTGAATGTGAGGGGGCTTTGACCGTGCGTGCGCCGTCAGGGACTCGAACCCCGGACCCGCTGATTAAGAGTCAGCTGCTCTAACCAACTGAGCTAACGGCGCCTGCTGACCTGGAGAACTTTACCCGACTCGCCGGAGTACTCCGAACCATTTACTGGACGCCACGCCCTGTCGGATAGTCGTTTTTTTCCTTTGTTCCGTCAAAATGCGATATGTCGGGAGAGGTTAAGACGCTGACGCCCGTTGCGGCTGCGCCCAAAGATCTTGACGAATGACGAGTGCGGAGGGGAATCGCATGAGTGTGCCGGTCTTCGAGGAGTACGAACCCGCCGTCGACTGCGGATGCGCGGGGTGCGCCGTGCGGCGGCGCTCCGCCGCCAGAGCCCTGCCGGTGCGGCGCGGCGGCCATCCCGCCGCCCACGGCGCGCGGCGCGCCCTGGTGCTGGCCACGGCCGCCGGGGTGGTCCTCTCCTGCGGAGCCGCCGACGCGGCTGCGGCCGCGGGCCACGCGCCCTGGGCCCCGCACGCCGACGGGGAAGCCGACCCGGAACCGGCGACCCCGCAGGGCGAGAAGGGTCCGCTGCGGGGCACCGGCGCCTCGGGCCCGCCGTCCGCCGGAGCGGCCGCGCCCAAGACGACGCGGGCCGACATCATCGCCCGGGCCAAGACATGGGTGGCCGCGAAGGTCCCGTACAGCATGGAGAAGTACTGGTCGGACGGCTACCGGCAGGACTGCTCCGGCTATGTGTCGATGGCCTGGAACCTCGGCACCAACGAGTGGACCGGCAGCCTCGCCGCCTACGGGACCCGGATCGCCCGCGCGGACCTCCAGCCCGGTGACATCCTCCTCTTCCACAACCCGGCCGACCCCGCCAAGGGCTCGCACGTCACGATCTTCGGCGGCTGGACCGACAGCGCACGCACCCACTACGTCGCCTACGAGCAGGCGCGCCCGCGGACGCGGAAGCAGTCGACGCCCCTGGCGTACTGGAACAACTCCGACCGCTACGTGGCCTACCGCTACAAGGGCGTCACGGGCGGATCGCCCGGGGCCGGGTCCTCCACCGCCTTCCCCGGGGCCAAGCAGTTCGGCCCCGGCGCCGACAACACGTACGTCACCCAGCTCGGCCAGATGCTGGTCAAGCGGGGCGGCCAGCGGTTCTACACGGTCGGCCCCGGGCCGGTGTGGGGAACGGCGGACCGGCGGGCGACTCAGGCGTTCCAGCAGGCACAGGGCTGGCGGGGCAAGGAGGCCGACGGCATCCCGGGTCCGGACACCTGGCGCCTGCTGACCACCGGCGGCGGCCGGAACATTCCGGCCGCCGGCGCGGGTGGCAGCCCGAATACGGCCGTCGCGTTCCCCGGACGCGGCTATTTCAAGCCGGGTCAGTCCAACAGCCATGTCGACCGGCTCGGCAAACAGTTGGTGAAGAAGGGATACGGCAAGCACTACGTGTCGGGCCCCGGCCCGCGCTGGACCGAGGCCGACCGCCGCAACGTCGAGGCGTTCCAGCGGGCCCAGGGCTGGCGCGGCGGTGCGGCCGATGGTTACCCGGGGCCGGAGACCTGGCGCCGGCTCTTCGCGTGACGGACGTGACGACGTGACGGAAAGGAATCGGGAACCGGTGACCCCCAACAACGACCAGACCCCCCGCACCAGCACCACACCCCACACCAGCACCACCCCCACTCCCACCCCCCACTCCCTGGACGACCAGATCCCCCCGTCCCTCTTCGCCCCACCGGGCAGGGGGACCCCGCCGCCGCTGTTCGGCCCGGTCGCGGCGAAGGCGGTGACACCGCCGGGCGGTGCGACCCCGCCGCCGCTGTTCGGCCCGGTCGCCGACAGGGCGCTGACGCCGGCGGGCGGTGAGCTGCCGCCCCGGCGGAACGCCGAGCCCGCGCCCGCTCCGGACGGCGATCCCGAACGTGTGCCGACCGGTGAGCTCCCGCCACGGCGCAACGCCGAGCCCGCGCCGGACGCAGCGTCCGCGCCCGACGGTGACAAGGCCCCGTCCTCGTCGCCCCGGCCCGATGCCCCGGAGACCCCGGGCATGAACCTGCACCTCGGGCCGACCCCGGACCGGCCCGCCCCCACGCGCCCCGTACCGCTCGACGGGAACCTCCACCTCAAGCCCGTCCGGCGTTCGAGGACGGAACCCTCGGCGGAGTGGACCCCGCACCCGTCGTACGGGGCCGAGCCGGGGAGCGCGAAGCACGAGGACGGGAAGGCCGAGCCGGAAGCCCGCGACACCTCCGCCAAGGGGGCCGTGGACAACCCCGGGCCGGACACCGAGCTGGACCTCGTCCTGGACCTGGCCCCCGGCGACCGGGCCGCCTCGGCCACCTTCTCCGTGCCCGTACCCGGCCCCGCCCCGGCCCCCGCGTCGCAGACCACCGCGACCGCTCCGGCCACCGCGACGGTCTCCACGTCCCCCGGCCGCCGCCACTCCGTCATCGCCAACGAGACCACCGCCTCCATCCCCGTACACCTCCTCTTCCGTGACGACCGGGAGCCGGCCGAAGCGGCGGCGCTGCCCGCGGCCGTCGTCCGGCGCCCCGATGCCGGGGACCGCACGCCCGCCACCCGGCGGCCGCCCGTGCCGCGTTCGCCGCAGACGCGGGTGCGGCCGTCGACCCGGCCCGCCC
>NTHE01000050.1 GCA_002551355.1 Streptomyces sp. man185
CTTGGGGCCGCCGCCGAAGCCCGCGGCCCGGCGCTCGCCGCCGCCACCGCCGGAGTAGCGGGGGGCGCCGCCGGAACGCGTCCGGGAGAATCGGTCGTTCGAGCGGGGTGTGCGTTCGCGGTTCATGCAGAACCTTTCCTCGATGGGGCACGTATCGAGGGATTCTTTTTCGGGAAGCGACCGTGAACGGCACCCAGAATCGCAAGAACGAGCCGATGAAATGACAAAAGAAAACGAAGCCCGGCCGCCGGGAATGAGTTCACCGGACGCGGCTCCGTCGGGGGCCGCTTGCAGCGTGCCCCGGAAACGCCAACGAGCTGGGGCCCGCACCCCAAGGTGCGGGCCCCAGCTGCGCAGTGCTTGCCTGAGTGATCAGGCGGGGGTGATGTTCTCGGCCTGCGGGCCCTTCTGGCCCTGCGTGACGTCGAAGTTCACCTTCTGGCCCTCCTGCAGCTCACGGAAGCCGGAGGCGGCGATGTTGGAGTAGTGGGCGAAGACGTCGGCGCCGCCGCCGTCCTGCTCGATGAAGCCGAAGCCCTTTTCCGCGTTGAACCACTTCACGGTGCCAGTAGCCATGTCATATCTCCTTAGGGGCAGAGCCCGCGGGCCCACACTGTGCGGACCCCACGTCGCCGCGATGATTACCCCGTCCGGAAGATCACCGGAAATACAAAAGTGCGCCCACCGACATCTGACCGGCGAGAGCACTTGAAGTCTTTGGGAACCACAACTGCAACTGAGATCAACAGTAGCACGATGGAACCGGGAGAGGCGGTGCCTAATATCACCGGCCGCGTCGGAACAGATCCGGAACATAAAAGCCTCATCGCACATTGCGCGAAATTCTGTGCTGCCGAATGCAGATATTTTCCTGGCCCGCGCGGGGCCTTCCGCGCCCGGGGCGCGGCGGCCGTCAGCGCCCGGCGGGACCGCCGGAGCGGGCGGACCGGCCGCGCAGCTCCTCGTTGAGGCGCAGCGCCTCCTCCAGCTGGTCCTCCAGGATGACGATGCGGCAGGCGGCCTCGACGGGCGTGCCGGCGTCGACCAGATCGCGGGCGCGGGCTGCGATGCGCAACTGGTAGCGGGAGTAACGGCGGTGGCCGCCCTCGGACCGCAGCGGGGTGATCAGGCGGGCCTCGCCGATCGCCCGGAGGAACCCCGGCGTCGCACCGATCATCTCCGCGGCTCGCCCCATCGTGTAGGCGGGGTAGTCGTCGTCGTCGAGCCGGTCGGTGGTGTGCGAGGGGGTCTCCGGGGGCATCTGCACCTCTTCCGTCACGCGCGACCGGAGGAGCCGGGCACCGTACGCCTACGGGGTGCGCCTCTGCTGCGTTCCGCTGTTTCACGTGACTGCACAAGAAACCCTAATCGCCCGGCCAGGCCATGTCTATCGCAGCCGGAACAGATTCGGACTGCCGGGAAGGGCCCGGCGGATCCGCCGGGCCGGCGTTCCGGCGGATCGCTGACCGACCGGTCAGTTGTCGTCGGGAGCACCACGGGGCCATAATGCACGCGTAGCCCTTCACGCATCCCCCGTCGTGAAGGGCTACACCCCTGTCCGGAGCCTGCTCAGGGCTTCGCGGGGCACAGGATCATTCACGGGCAAGGGACTCCCCTCGTGGTCCCCTGCCCGTGTTTTTTCGAGTTAACAGTGACGTAGAGTGTTTGCGCAAGCTCAGTTCCGACTCCGAGGTGATCGTGGAGGCCCGGATGGCCATGGACGACGGCGACGAACGCGGTCCGCAACCCGTCGAACCCCCCGGCCCGGACGAGCTGCCCCGCCTCGACTCGCTGCGGGAGAAAGTCGAGTACATGGTCGAGAAGACCTTCCCCGGACAGAAGATCTCGGGCCGGGTCTTCGCCGAACTGGTCCGCGACCGCGGCGGTTCCCTGTCCCACAGCTACTTCTCCAACATCCTGGCCGGCAAGGTCACCCAGCCGTCCGAGGACATCCTCAAGGCCCTCGGCCTGGGATTCGGCGTGGACTGGCGCTTCTTCAAGGAGGAGTCCGAGGTCGTCGACGACGTCGTCGCCGGGCTCCAGTTCCTGGCCAAGCGGCGCACCGGGGAGATCAGCGGACTGGCCGGCCGGGGGCTGGACGACGACGGGCTCCCGCCGGAACTGCTGCGGTTCGCCCTGTCCCTGCTGGAGGACGCGGCCCGGGAGGGTGGGGGCCCCGACGGGGAGAGCGGTGGGAAAGATTCCGCCGCGAACCACCGCCCCGGGGGTCCGGCAGCGTAGCGTCTTGGTCATGTCCCTGCGGAAACTGCGGAAAGAGTGCGAGGCCGGGCTCGCCGACCTGCCCCTCCCGGTTCCCTTCACACTGGACGGGCTCGTCGCGAACATGGAGGAGGCCCGTGGGCGCACGATCCGGCTCCACGAGATGCCGGACCGCCTCGCCCGCGTCAACGCCGCCTGCGGGCTGCGCCTGAAGGCGGGCGGCACCAGCCTCGTCCTCTACCGCCGCAGGCCGACCGCGTACCAGACCCAGCACGTCATCCTGCACGAGCTGTGCCACGAGTGGTTCGACCACGGCACCACGCTCGACGCGGAGCAACTGCGCGCGCTCCTCCCGGTCTTCGACACCTCGCTGATCGCCCGGATGATCTCCCCGGCCGCCGCCGAGTCCTTCGCCTCCGGCGGCGGCACCGTCCAGGCCCGTGCGCAGTACGACACCCACGACGAACGCATGGCCGAATTCGGCGCCTCCCTGATCCCCCGAATGGCGCGGGACCTCACCACCGATGACATGGTGGGGCGGCTGGACAACTCCCTGTCCCGCCCGGTGGCCCACCGACGGCGCGGCCTCTTCCCCGGAAGACGGCCCGGCGACAGCTGACACGTGCCATCACCGCTGACCCGCGGGCCCCGCCCCGCATCCCCGACCCCGAGGACGAACACCGCCGTGACCCCCCTCGATCTCGCCGGCTACCTCATAGCCGGCCTGATGACGGCCGTTGCCCTGTGGCGTATGCCCGCTGCCCTGTGGGGCGACGAGGAGGACCGCAGACGCCGGGCCCTGTGGGGCTGCTACGCCGGATTCGCCATCGCCCTGTGGACGAAGACCGAGGCGGTGCGCATCGGCCTCAACAACAGCGCCGTCACCGACCTCGCCGTCCTCATCAAGCACTACACCGCGACGGTGGCGATTCTGGCCATCCTCAGCTACATCGTGGCCATCTACGGCAGTTTCCCCGAAGAGGGCGCGGTCCCCCGGCACGTACGGTTCGCGCGGCTCGTCCAGAAGCTGGCGGCCAAGGCGTCCGTCGCCACACTGATCCTGCTGACCGTCCTGTTCTTCACCGTCGTCGACCGCTCCGAGCCCTCGGACCGCTTCGTCTCCGACCACGCGGGGGAGTGGGGCGCCACGCTCTACATGAGCGTCTTCTACCTCTACCTCGGGGCCGCCTCCGCCGTGTGCGCCTTCCAGTGGGCGCTGGCCACCCTCGACGCCCGGCGACGGCATCTGCGCATCGGGCTCGGGATGATGACGTTCGCGATGTTCATCGGCGTCGGTTACACCGTCAGCCGCACCCTCTTCCTGTGGATCAGCGTGGTCGACGAGCCGAGCGAGGCGTTCGCCCTGCGGTTCGACCAGATCACCGAGGCTGCGCAGCTGGTGCTGTTCGCCTTCTTCGCGCTCGGCGCGTCCATCCCCGCCTTCGCGGCCGGTGCGCGCCGGGCCAGGCTGTGGCGGGCCCAGGTCAAACTGCACGCCCTCTGGTACGAGTTGATGGCCGCGTTCCCGGAGCAGCCGTTCGACCCGCCCGCCCCGCTGGCCCGCGAACTGACCCGGTTCAACGTCCCGGCCGACCTGCGGGTGGACCGCTGGGCCGCCGACATCGCGGACGCGGCGGAGAAGCTGCGCCACTACGTGCCCGACGGGCTGCTCGCAGCCGCCGAACGGGCCGCCGCCCGCGACACGGACGACCCGCGCCGCGCCGAGTCCCTCACCGACGCCTACTGGATCCGGGCCGCCCTGCTCGCGAAGGAGTCCGGCGCGGCCGCCGGAGGAGCCGCGACGGTCGCCTCCCAGCACGCGGCGGACCAGGACGGCGAGGTGGCCCGGCTGGTCCGGGTGGCCGCCGCGTACCGGACGGTCGACGAGGAGCGCGCCCGCGCGGTCCTCGCGGCCGCGACAGCGGACCCCGCCCCCACGACCGACGCCCGCACCACGGAGACGAGCGCATGACCGGCACCACGGACACCACCCCTGCCACGGCGCCCGTGGCGCGCACCGTCACCGACGTCCTCCAGCCGCGCAACGTCCTGCTGGCGGGCATGCTCGGTATCGGCCTCGCGGCGGCGGGCGACTGGACGGGGCTGCTCTGGGGCTTCCTCGGGGCGCTGTGCGCCGGGCTGATCCCGGCGGGGTACATCGAGTGGGAGCGCGGGCGCGGCACCTGGGGCGACCGCCATGTGGTGGACCGCACCAAGCGGGCACCGATCTTCTTCGTCATCCTGGGGTCGATCGGCGCCGGCTCGGTGGTGATGGTGTTCGGGAACGCACCCACCGGGATCCTCGTCGCGATGCTCGCGCTGTGGGTGATGACGATCGGTCTGCTGGCCGTCAACACGGTCTGGAAGATCTCGGTCGACTCGGCGGTGGCCTCGGCGGCCGTCTCGCTCCTGGCCGTCGTGCACTCCCCCTGGTGGATCGCCGCGTACGCGCTGACGGCGGCGGTCTGCTGGTCCCGTGTCGCCCTCGGCTACCACACCGTCGCCCAGACCCTTGCGGGCGCGGGCCTGGGGGCGGCGACGACGGTGGCGTACGTCTTCGTCTGAGGACGAGGCCGCGGGCGACCGGGGCCAGGAGTGCCTGCTCAGAGCGCGGCGTTGCCGGTGAGCACGACGGGTCCTTCGATGGTGTTCGCGGTGCAGCCGGGCCCTCCGATCCGTACGGGGCCTGAGCTGCGGCTCACCACGACGGGCCCGGTGACGCGCGAACCGCACAGGTGAACCGCCGCCGCCCGGTCGGCCTGGAGCGGGCCGTCCACCGTGGAACCGGTGACCACGAGGGCCGCCCCCGGGCGGACGACGACGGGCCCGCGCTGGGCGGCCCGGTCCAGGCAGGTGACGCCGGCCGTCACGAGCAGGGGCCCGTTGCGGGGCCCGGTGACCGTGCTGGTGCAGGCGGGGACGGGCAGGACGCGGGCCTTGTAGTCCAGGGCCTCGGCGAGCTTGCCCGGCTTGGGGTCGCTCAGGGGCTTGCCCAGCTTGGCGAACTCCCCGCCCGTCTCCTTCTTCCCGCCGTTCCACTCGTCGATCCGGCCGAGCTGGGCGGCGGTCTTCCCGTCGTCCACGACCGCGTCGGGCTCCAGCGCCGCCATCGACTTCGAGGCACGCTTCACCAGGTCGAGGTACGGGCCCGGGGCGGTGAGGTCGTACGCGGCCGTGTCGTGCTCGCCGCGCAGCCAGGCTCCCCAGGAGAACTCCAGGAACTCCGTTGCGCTGTCCGGGACTTCGTAACCGATGTCACGGGTGAAGTAGACGAGGCTGCGGTACGGGTCGTCGCGGAAGTGCGTGATGCCGAGGCGGTCCGGCAGCCGGTCCACGGGCAGCGGCCGGTTGTTCTCGTCGCGCAGCCACACCTTCTTCTCGGCGGTCATCCGCTGCCAGAAGGCGGACGGCGACAGCGCATGGAAGTTGTCGGTCACGCGGAGCCGGATGTGCATCCGGGGTGAGCCGTCGGGGCCTTCCAGGAAAGACGTCAGCGTGTGGTGCCCGTCGGTGAGGTACAGCTTGCCGCCCGGCCCGATCACGGCCGTCTTCATCGGCGCGATCGTCTCTGCGGTCTCCTGCCCGACCGGCACGGTGCAGGAGAAGCTCGACGGGTCGTCCAGCCGGGCTCCGGGACCGGCCGACGCGGCCTCCTCCTGGCCGTTGGTCTCGCACCAGTCGTCGAACCGCTTGTTGACGTCGCCCGCCGCCTCGTCGCGGTCGCTGCCGTACCGGCCGAGCTTGTAGAAGACCTGGTCGAAGCCGAGTACCGCCTGGGTGGGGTGCAGTTCGCCGAGCGTGACGTCGATCAGCTCCCCCGGCCGCGCGCAGGTGTACGGCAGCGGCCCGCTCCCGGCGCACGGGTCCGGGGCGGCCGCCCCGGTGCCCGCCCCGGCCACGACCGTGCCCGCCGCCAGCGCACCGGCCAGCAGCAGCGCCCCGCGCCGTGGCAGGCGTGGCAGCCGGGCCCCGGCCCTCGATCCGTTCATGTGACGTCCCCTCCCGCGTGATGGTCTTCCGCAGGGGACGATCGCAAGGCGCGGCGACCCCCGCGCGGACGTGGTGTGAACGAGGGATGGCGTCGGGGTGCCACGGCGGGACGCGGGCCGTTCACGTTGCGGGGGCGGCGGACACCCGGTTACGTGTACGGGGAGGGCTCGCCCGCGCCGGGACGGCCCCGCAGGCTGGAGGTACCTCCGATGGCGAAGAAGGCGAAGAACCGGTCCGCGCCCGCCAAGGGCCTGCGCGGCAGCAAGGCCGGGCTCGTGCTGAGCCTGGGCAGCAGCGCGCTCGCGGTCGTCAGGGCGTCCAAGCAGGTCCGCCGGGCCAAGGGCACGCACGACAAGCTGAACACGGCCGACGCGGTGGCGGGGCTGCTGCCGCTGATCACCTCGGCCGCGCTCGTACTGCGGCAGCTGCGCGGCCGGCGCCGGGAGAACCCGGAAGCGGCCTGAGCCCCACCCCGCCCACGGCACGCAAGGCGGTCGGCCCGGAACCGGACCGAGCGCTTGCCCGCTGCCTCCCGGGGAGGCAGCGGGCACCGTCACTCCGAAGGGGGCGGCCGCACGACCGGCGGGCCCTCACGGATCCGGGAGGCGAGGACGGCGATGTCGTCCTCCGCGTCCTCGCCGAACCGGTCCACCACCTGGTCCAGCAGATCCTCCAGACGTCCGCCCGGCGGCAGGGTCAGCGAGGTCAGCCGCCGCACGGACACGTCGATGTCCTCACCCCGGCGCTCCACCAGACCGTCGGTGTACATGAACAGCACCGTCCCCGGGCCGCAGGGCACGGACGCGGTTTGGTACCCGCCGAACCCGGTGCCGAGCGGCGGCCCCACCGGCACCGGCACCAGCCGGGCCCCGGCGGCGCCCGGGTCGATGAAGACCGGGGGCAGATGGCCCGCGCTGGCCACCTCACACACCCCGCCGAACCGGTCCACGACGGCGAGCAGACAGGTCGCCGCCCGGTCCAGGCCCGACCGCTCCACCATGCCGTCGAGCTGCTCCAGGATCCGGTGCGGCGGCAGGTCCTCCCCCGCCAGCAACCGCAGCAGCGACCGGTACTGGCTCATGGCGACGGCCGCCTCCACCCCGTGGCCCATCACGTCGCCCATCGCCTTGAGGTGCCGGCCGTCCTGGAGCGGTACGACGTCGAACCAGTCGCCGCCGACCAGGACGCCCTCGTCGGCGGGGAGGTAGCGGGTGGCGATCTCGACGTGCGGGTGGGGCCCCCAGGGCTCGGAGAGCAGAGAGCGCTGGAGTTCGCGGGCGATGCTGTGCTCATGGTCGTAGCGGCGGGCGTGGTCGAGGTCGACGCCCGCCCGGACGGCGAGTTCGCGGGCGACGGCCACGTCCTGGTCGCTGAAGGCGGGGGAGCCCTCGGCCCGGACGAGGCTGAGCGTGCCGAGCGGCCGGCTCCGGGCGGTGAGCGGGACGACGAGGGCCTGGCGCAGACCGAGCGCCCGGGAGGCGGCGATCCGGTCCGAGGTGAAGGCGCTGCGCCCCCGGCTGTGGTCCTCCCAGTCGTCGAGGACCGGCTCGTTCTCCGCCAGGCAGCGGGGCACCGCGGAGTCCGCCGCGAAGTCGACGTACTCCCCGGGATGGCCGAACCGCTGCACCTGCTCGTCGAGATCGCCGTCGCCGCGCAGCGCGGCCCTCCGGAGCCGTACGACGCCGAGGGCCGGGCGGCGTACGGAGTGCCCCACCTCGGGCGGGAACACGTCGACCGCCGCGACGTCGGCGAACGCGGGCACCACGAACGCGGCGAGCTCGCGGCAGGTGGTGTCCATGTCGAGCGTCGTACCGATCCGGACGGCGGCGGTGGAGAGCAGGGCGACGTGACCGCGGGCCTGTTCCAGCTCCTCGCGCTGCCGGGCGAGGTCGGTGATCTCGACGACGATGGCCATCAGCCCGCAGCCCTCCCCGTCCGCGTCGAGCCGGTGGTACGTGGCGCGCCAGAACCGCTGCTCCTGCTCCGACGCCGCCCAGGTCTGCCCCTGAATCGTCTCCTCGCGGGGCTTGCCGTCGGCGAGGACGTCGCGCAGGGCGGCGGCCTGACCGCGCAGCTCCGGCAGCACCTGGGAGAAGGTCCGCCCGATGTGGGAGGCGGCGGGGAGGCCGTTGAGCCGTTCGAGGGCAGGGTTGACGTAGGTGTAGCGGAGATCGTGGTCGAGCATCGCGACGGCGGCGGGATTGCCGTCGAACAGGGCCGCGACGGTCTTCGGGTCGAAGAACGACGGCATGCCGTCGTCGCACGTGTCGGCCTGCAAGAGCATGCCTCCCGCCGCTCGTCGGCTCCCGAGTCTCCATCGTCGGCCGCCCCCTCCCGTACCGCATCCGCAGGGCGGCCGGTGGGGCTCGTCCCGCGTCGCTCAGGGCCGGGCGTCCGTCCGGGGCCTGGGAATGGGGCCGAGGCCGAGATCGGTGTCCAGGTCGAGGGTGCCCTCGGTGGCCTCGGCGGTGGGCGGCAGGGCGAGGGCTTCGGCGACCGGACCGGGCAGACTGCCGGAACCCAGCAGTCCGGTGACCAGCCCGGTGGTGAGCCGGTGCCAGGCGGAGGCCCGGCGGAGCATGGCGTGGTCGCCGCCGCGGACGGTGACCATGCACGTACGGGCGCCGGCGCGACGGGCCCGGGCGGTGAGGGACTGGGTGGCCTGAGGGCTGGTCATCCGGTCCCGGTTGCTGTGGACGAGGACGATGTCACGGCCCGCGAGCTGGGTGACCGGGTCCCCCGGCGGACACCAGGGCGCGAGCCCGACGACGCCTCGTACGAGGGGGTGCCCGGCGGCGCCCAGGGCGGCGCGCGCGCCCATGGAGTGCCCCAGGAGCACCACCGGCAGGTCGCCGCCCGCCTCCTCCCGCAGCGCGTCGAGGGCGGCCACGGTGTCGCCGAGGGGGTCCGCACGGGTGCCGTTCCAGCCCCGGTGGGCGTACCGCACCTGCCTGACGAGGACGTCCTCTCCGGCGGCGCGGGTGGCCCGGCCGACGGCCCGGACGAAGGGGCGCATCCGGGTGCCGGGCAGATTGAGCAGACCCGGAGGCGGGGGTTCCGTACCGGTCTCGCGCCCCCCGTGCAGGACGAGAACCGCTGCCGACGGCGGTCGTTGGGCCACGCGTACCTCCAGGTCCGGGAGCGGGGCGCAGTGCCCCCCTCTCCCTGTATTCGGCGCCGAGGGCCCTCCGGATGGGCGGAAGGGACGGGCGGACGGCTCGACGGATCAACGACGCGGCGGGAACAGAAAGTGCCGCCCCTGTACGGTCACGCTCACGAAGCGTCCGTGTACCACCCACCGAAGGATCTTCCCTCATGGCATCAGGACCCCGACTCAACGCCGAGGCACCCGACTTCACCCTTCCGGGCGGAGTCCTGTCGGGCGACGCCTTCGAACGCGGCGACTACCGCCTCTCCACCGCCCGTGGCCGATCCGTGGTGCTGGCGTTCTACCCGGGGGACAACACCAGCGTCTGCTCGAAGCAGCTCTGCTCGTACTCCTCGGGCATGGAGGCCTTCGAGGGCCTCGACGCCGACGTCTGGGGAATCAGTCCACAGGGTGTGGACAGCCACGAGTCGTTCGCCCGCGCCTTCGACCTGCGCATGCCGCTGCTCGCCGACGAGGGCCGGGAGATCGCCAAGGCGTACGGGGTCTCCGCGCCGGGCATCGGGGTGCGGCGGGCGGTCTTCCTCATCGGCCCGGACGGGGTCCTGCGCTGGAAGCACGTGGCGCTGCTCGGAGCGACGTTCCAGTCACTGACCACGCTCACGGACCGCCTGTCCGGCATTAGAACCGCGTAAAGATTGCCGGATCCCGGCAGTGACCGGAGCAAGGGCTGTATGGGATCATTCAGCCAGATCGACGAAAAACACTCGGGGGAAGTCGACAGGTGGGGGAGTGATCGCGTGACCTTCTTTCTCGGTCTCGGCATTGCGGGAATCGTCCTGCTGGCCCTCTCCCTGATCTTCGGCGGGGTCCTCGAAGGCCTCTTCGACGGCGTCATCGACGGCCTCTTCGACGGACTGCTCTCGCTTCCGGTGATCGCCGGCTTCATCTCGATGCTCGGCTTCGGCGGAGCGATCGTGCTCGGCGCGACGAGCGCCGGACCGTATCTGGCCACCGTCGCCGGCGTCGCCGCCGGCCTCGTGGCGGGCTGGCTGACCTGGAAACTCAGCCAGGCCCTGATGCGCGACCAGACGCACGCCACTCCGCGCGACTCCGACCTGGTCGGCACCTCGGGTTCCGTCGTGACGGCCATCCCGGCCCAGGGTTATGGCGAGGTGCTGCTGCGGCTGGGCGACCAGCCGGTGAAGTACGCGGCCAAGTCGGCCACGCCGGTCGCGCGCGGCACCGAGATCTGGGTGGAAGAGGCGCTGTCGACCACGTCGGTCGCGGTACGCCCGGTGGAGCGCTGACCACGCGACCACCTGCCCGGCCCGCCGGACGCACGCCCGCCTTCGACGATCGACACCACCGCACCGCGATCAACTCCACAGCACCGCCCGCTCCACAACGATCTGCCGTCCTCCACGGGAGGCAGGGGGGACGAATCCCATGAGTCCAGTAGTCATCGCCGTCATCGGCATCGTCGTACTCCTCGTTCTGCTCGGCCTCGTCGTCATCACGCGCTACAAGGTGGCCGGGCCCAGCGAGGCGTTCATCATCACCGGCCGCCGCGGCAAGAAGTCGACGGATCCGGTCACCGGACGCACCAGCATCGACAACAGCGGCCAGAAGGTCGTCGTGGGCGGCGGCGTCTTCGTCGTGCCGTTCGTCCAGCAGAAGTTCACCCTGGACCTGTCCAGCCGGCACATCCCGATCGCCGTGCGCGGCGCGGTGACCCTGCGCGGCGTCAAGTCGAACCTCGAAGGCGTCGCGATCGTCAAGGTCGGCGGCAGCGAGGACGCGATCCGCGCCGCGGCCCAGCGCTTCCTCCAGCAGCAGGACGGCATCGTCGGCTTCACCCAGGAAGTGCTCTCCGGCGCGCTGCGCGCGATCGTCGGCCGGATGTCGGTCGAGGACATCATCCGGGACCGGGCCGCGTTCGCCGGGCAGGTCGCGGAGGAGGCCGAGGCCAGCCTCTCCGGCCAGGGCCTGATCCTGGACGCCTTCCAGATCCAGGACATCACCACCGAGGGCTCCTACCTGGAGGACCTCGGCCGCCCGGAGGCCGCCCGCGCCAAGCAGGAGGCGGACATCGCCGAGGCCATCGCGAAGCGTGCCTCGGAGCAGGCCCGGCTGAAGGCGGCCGAGGAGATCGCCATCGCCGAGCGGACGTACTACCTGAAGCAGGCCGAGATCAAGGCCGAGACGGAAGCCGCGGCCGCCAAGGCCAACGCCGCGGGCCCGCTCGCCGAGGCCGCCCGCCAGCAGGAAGTCCTCCAGGAGCAGGAGAAGGTCGCCGAGCGCCGGGCCGCGCTGACCGACCGCGAGCTGGACACGAAGGTCCGTAAGCCCGCCGATGCCGCCCGCTACCAGGCCGAGCAGGAGGCGGAGGCCCGCCGCATCGCCCAGGTCAAGGAGGCCGAGGCCGACGCGGAGCGCTCGCGCCTGACCGGTCAGGGCGAGAAGCTGCACCGTTCGGCGCTGGCCGACGCGGTCCGCATCGAGGGTGAGGCGGACGCCGCGGCGATCGCCGCCAAGGGCGCGGCCGAGGCCGAGGCCATGCAGAAGAAGGCCGACGCGTTCGCGCAGTACGGCGACGCGGCCGTCCTCCAGATGCTGGTCGAGGTCCTCCCGAGCGTCGTCGCGAAGGCCTCGGAGCCGCTGAGCGCCATCGACAAGATGACGGTCATCTCCACGGACGGCGCGAGCCAGCTGGCCCGCACGGTCACCGACAACGTCTCGCAGGGCATGGAACTGCTCAGCTCGACGACGGGCGTGGACCTCGCGTCCCTGCTGGAGAACCTGAAGAACCGCACGACGACGGTCCCGGCGCCCACGGCAGCCCCGGACACGTCTGCGTCGAACGGCGAGATCGAGATCAAGGGCTGACGCGAGGAATCACGCGCACCAGTGCCCGGGAGCCGCACGCCGGCCCCCGGGCACACCCATGCCCACCGGAACACCCCACCGGACGTACGACTTACGGCTCCGCCGCTCCCCGCGCCTCGTGCAGCGCGAGGATCTCCCCCAGGTCATTGGCGACCATGACCTGCGTCGGCCGCCCGGCAACGGCGACCACCTCCGCCCACCCCTCGGCGCGCAAGATCTCCTCGTCGGAACCACTCGGGGCCCGAGCTTCGGCGGCGGTCAGCGCATGGTCCAACTCCCGCAGGAATAGGGCCTCTTCCTCGCTGCGCGGACCGATCCCGAGATAGCGCTCGGTGGCTTGGTAGGTGCGAGGGGGGGACGATTGATGTCGCGTTCGGAGAACGGTGTTGATCAATGCGCTCCGCCTGACCGTCCAGGCGAAGGCACCGGCGGCTGAGCCCCTCAGCAGACGTGCCGGTCCCGCTCCGGTGAGTACAGGTGGCTGTCCCGGAACTGCTCCGCGCCCAGCGTCCGACCCACCATGATGACCGCCGTCCGGATCACCCCCGCCGCCTTCACCTGCTCGGCGATCGAGGCCAGGGAGCCCCGCAGGATGATCTCGTCCGGGCGGGACGCCATCGCCACCACCGCAGCCGGGCAGTCCGCCCCGTAGTGCGGGAGCAGTTCGTCGACCACGCGGTCCACGTACCGCGCCGCCAGGTGCAGCACGATCAGCGCGCCGCTGCGGCCCAGCGTCGCCAGGTCCTCGCCGTCCGGCATCGCCGTGGCGCGCTGGGCGATACGGGTCAGGATCACCGTCTGGCCGACCGTCGGGACCGTCAGCTCGCGCTTCAGGGCCGCGGCCGCCGCCGCGAACGCGGGCACCCCGGGGACCACTTCGTACGGGACGTTCGCCTCGTCCAGACGCTTCATCTGCTCGTTCACCGCGCTGAACACCGACGGGTCGCCCGAGTGCAGCCGCGCCACGTCATGGCCGCCCGCGTGGGCCCGTACGAGCTCCGCCGTGATCTGCTCGATGTCCAGGTTCGCCGTGTCGACCAGGCGGGCGTCCTTGGGGCACTCGGCCAGCAGCTCCACCGGGACCAGGCTGCCCGCGTACAGGCAGACCGGGCTGGCGGCGAGGATCCGGGCGCCGCGCACCGTGATCAGGTCGGCCGCGCCGGGGCCCGCGCCGATGAAGTACACGGTCATGTTCTGTCTCCCATGTGCGAACTTTTCTCTGAAGTCAGGGGTTTGGTCACCGACCACTGCGTGACTGGCATCGCCTGGCGCCACCCCGTGAACCCGCCGACCGGGACGGCGTGCGCGACCGCGAGGCGCACCAACTCGCCTCCGTACGCCTTGTGCCGTTCGGCCAGCAGCGCCTCCGACTCCAGCGTCACCGTGTTCGCGACCAGCCGTCCCCCCGGACGCAGCGCTTTCCAGCACGCGTCCAGCAGGCCCGGCGTGGTCAGGCCGCCGCCGATGAACACCGCGTCGGGGGAGGGGAGTTCGACCAGGGACAGCGGGGCCGGGCCGGTGACGACCCGCAGGCCGGGGACGCCGAGGCGTTCCGCGTTACGGGTGATCCGCCCGGCCCGCACCGGGTCCCGCTCCACGCTCACCGCCCGGCAGGACGGGTGCGCGCGCAGCCACTCGATCGCGATCGAGCCCGATCCGCCGCCGACGTCCCAGAGCAGCTCCCCGGGCGCGGGGGCCAGCGTGCCCAGTGTGGCGGCCCGGATGTGCCGCTTCGTGAGCTGGCCGTCGTGCTCGTACGCCTCGTCCGGCAGACCCGGCACCGTGCCGAGCCGCAGCGCCTCCGCCGACGCCCGGCACTCGATCGCGATCACGTTCAGCCGGTCCCCGGGCTCGTGCGCCCACGCCTGCGCGATGCCGTCGACGTGTTCCTCGTTCTCGCCGCCCAACTGCTCCAGCACCCGCAGCCGGCTCGGGCCGAAGCCGTGGTCCGTGAGGAGGGCAGCGACCGTGGCCGGGGTGGTCGCGTCCGCGCTCAGGACGAGCAGCCGACGGCCCTCGTACAGGGAGGCGGCGAGGCGCGCCGCCGGGCGGCCCACCAACGTCACGACCTCCGTGTCCTCCAGCGGCCAGCCGAGCCGCGCGCAGGCGTACGCGACGGAGGACGGGTGCGGCAGCACGCGCAGCCCCTGAGGCCCCAGCTCCTCCACGAGCGCCCGCCCGATCCCGTAGAACATCGGGTCCCCGCTCGCCAGCACCGCGATCCGGCGCTCCCCGTGCTCGGCGAGCAGCCGGGGGACGGCCGGCCGCAGCGGTGTGGGCCAGCCCACCCGTACGCCGGCGCACTCCGGCGGGAGCAGGTCCAGCTGGCGCGCCCCGCCGATCAGCACCTCCGCCCCGCGCAGCGCCTCCCGTGCCGTACCGGACAGCCCGGACCAGCCGTCCGCGCCGATCCCGACGACGGAGACCGGGTGCAGCGGGGAGGGAGATGGCGACGGGACGGGTGGCACGGGAGGGACCTCGTTCAGCGGCGGAGTGAGGTGAAGGCGAGACCAGGACAACGCAGCCGAACTTTACTGAACGCCCCGTTCCACCCACCCCGCCGGGGGAACGCCCCTCCAGCGGGTGAATCCGAAAAAACTTCGCGCGTGGTGTCGAGAAGCCCCCGTCGGCCCCGACGTCCCCTGTGCAAGAGGAAGAAAGACCACGGAGCGAACGAGCGACCAGGAGGAGACGGTCATGAAGTATCTGGTGATGGTCCAGGGCAGCCAGGCGGACTACGACGCGCAGAGCGGCAAGGGGAGCGCCGACAGCCCCGCCTGGGACGAGAAGGCCATGCAGGCGATGTTCGCCCACATGGGCAGCATCAACGACGACCTCTCCGAGTCGGGCGAGCTGGTCACCGGCTACGGGCTGCGGGATCCCGCGTCCGGCCGGGCCGTCAGCCTCGACGGCGAGGGCCGTCCCGTGGTCTCGGACGGGCCTTACAGCGAGACCAAGGAGCTGCTCGCCGGGTTCTGGATCCTCGACTGCGAGAGCCTGGAAAGGGTGACCGAGATCGCCGCCCGCGTGGCACGCTGTCCGCAGCCGGCCGGGGCGCCCGAGTACCCGGTCCTCATCCGGCCCGTCGACGGCGGGCTCGACGACTGACCGAGCCGGAAGGTCCAGGTGGGCCGAACGACCGACGACATCGAGGACCTGCTGCGCCGCCACGCGCCGCAGGTCCTCGGCGCGCTGGTGCGCCGGTACGGGCACTTCGACCCGGCCGAGGACTCCGCCCAGGAAGCCCTGATCGCCGCCGCCGAGCAGTGGCCGCGGGACGGGGTCCCCGACAACCCGCGCGGCTGGCTGATCCGGGTCGCCTCCCGCCGCCTCACCGACCGGCTGCGCAGCGACGAGGCCCGGCGGCGGCGCGAGGAGACGGCGGCGGCCCTCACCCCGACGGACGCGTTCGTCGCGCCGCCACCCGGGGAAGGGCCCACCGGTCTTGACCGGGCCCCTTCCGAGGACGACACGCTCACCCTGCTCTTCCTGTGCTGCCACCCCGCGCTCTCCCCCGCCGCCCAGATCGCGCTGACCCTCCGCGCGGTCGGCGGCCTCACCACGGCGGAGATCGCCCGCGCCCATCTGGTGCCGGAGGCGACGATGGCGCAGCGGATCAGCCGGGCCAAGCGGACGGTGCGCGGCACGCGGTTCCGGCAGCCGGACGCCCAGGACCGCGACCAGCGGCTCGCCGCCGTGCTCCAGGTCCTCTACCTGGTCTTCAACGAGGGCTACACCGCCACCGCGGGCCCCGACCTCCACCGCACGGACCTGGCGCGCGAGGCGATCCGGCTGACCCGCGCCGTCCGCAGGCTGCTCCCTCACGAGGGCCGGGTCACCGGGCTGCTGGCGCTGATGGTCCTCACCGAGGCGCGCACCCCGGCGCGCAACGGCCCGGACGGTGAGCTGATCCCCCTCGACGAACAGGACCGGGCCCTCTGGGACCGTACGGCGATCGCCGAGGGCACCGCACTGGCCGAGGAGGCGCTCGCCCAGGGGCCGGCCGGCGACTACCAGCTCCAGGCCGCGATCGCCGCCCTGCACGACGAGGCGGAGCGCGCCGAGGACACCGACTGGCCGCAGATCCTCGCCCTGTACGACCTCCTCGTGCGGCGCTCCCCCGACCCCGCCGCCGCGCTGGGCCGGACGGTCGCCGTGGCCATGGTGCACGGCCCCCGGGCGGGGCTGGCGGAGGTCGACGCGCTGGCGGGGGCGGCGGAGCACCGGCACTACCGGCTCGACGCCGTACGCGGCCATCTCCTGGAGCGCGCCGGGGAGCCGGCCGCCGCCCGTACCGCCTACCGCGCGGCCGCCGACGCCACCCTCAGCGAGCCCGAGGCCCGCTACCTGCGCCTTCGCGCGGACCGGCTGGACGGGTAGGGCTTACTCTCTTCGGCCGAAAGAGAGGAGGCCATCGGCGCAGTCCCGGTCGCCGCCGTCCGCCGTGCTCGCGATGATCGGCAGCATGACCACGAGCGACAGCGGCAAGACACAGGGCAGCGGCAAGGACGTGGGCGCAGACCGGGGCAAGGACACCACCCTGCGGATCGCCCAGAACCCGGAGGCCGACGAGCTCCTCGGCCGCAGCCCGCTGGCCGCCCTGGTCGGCATGCTGCTGGACCAACAGGTGCCGATGGAGTGGGCGTTCACGGGCCCGTACACCCTCGCGGAACGCATGGGCTCCGACGACCTGGACGCGGGGCGGATCGCCGCCTACGACCCGGACGCCTTCACCGAGCTGTTCACCGCCAAACCGGCCCTGCACCGCTACCCCGGCTCCATGGCGAAGCGGGTGCAGCAGCTGTGCCAGTTCCTGGTCGCCGAGTACGACGGCGACGCGAGCGCGGTGTGGCGGGACGCCGCGACCGGCGACGACCTGCTGGAACGCCTCAAGGCGCTGCCCGGCTTCGGCGCCCAGAAGGCCCAGATCTTCCTGGCACTGCTCGGAAAGCAGTTGGGTGTGCGTCCGACGGGGTGGCGGAAGGCGGCGGGCCCGTACGGGGAGGCGGGATCGCACCGGTCGGTCGCCGACATCACGGGCCCGGAGTCGCTCGTCGAGGTGCGTGCGTACAAACAGGAGGCCAAGGCGGCGGCCAAGGCGGCCAAGGCAGCGAAGAAGCCCGGCGCCTCGCCGAAGAAGTGACACGGCGGTACGGAGGAAGTGAGACGGCCATGCGCCGGAACTGGCCGACGCCCCCACCCCACCGATGAGAATCGGCCACACCGGTTCACAGGCGTCACCCCACTCGCTAGCTTTCGCAGCACATTCGTTCAGCCGTTCAGCCGCTGAGCCGCTCGGAGCACCAGCGGCTCGGGCACCAGCCGTTCAGACCGGAAGGACTCCTGTGCACGCAACACGTCGCAGAGCCATGGCTGTCGTGGCCGCCACCGCCCTGGCCACACCGCTCCTCCTGGCCGCGTCCCCGCACCCCGGACGCCCCGCATCGCACGACCCCGGGAAGGAAGCGGCAAAGCTGTCAAGGGAGTTGGTGAGAAACGCGTCCGCGCGCGACGCCTACCGCCACCTCCAGCAGTTCCAGGCGATAGCCGACTCCACCGATGGTCACCGCGCCGCCGGTTCGCTGGGTCACGACGCCTCGGCGGCGTACGTCTACCGGCAGCTCCAGCGGGCCGGGTACAAGGTCTCGTACGAGACCTTCCGCTTCACCTACACGGAGACGCTGGCCGAAAAGCTCGCCGTGGTGACGCCGACGCCCCGCGACGTGACGATCAAGGCCATGACGTACACGCCGTCGACGAAGGAGGGCGGCCTGACGGCCGCACTCGTCGCCGTGCCCGTCGACGAGACGACGGGCTGTGAGGCCGCCGACTACGCCTCCGCGACCTTCACCGGCAAGATCGCGCTGATCAAGCGCGGCGGCTGCTCGTTCGCCGAGAAGCAGGCGGCCGCCGCGACCGCGGGCGCGGCCGGCGCGGTCATCTACAACAACGTCGAGGGCGCGCTCTCCGGCACGCTCGGCGAGGTCGCCGCCGGGAAGATCCCGACCGGCGGCCTCACCCAGGAGGAGGGCGAGAATCTCGTCGCCGACCTCGCGAACGGCGAGGTCACGGTCTCCTTCGAGATCCGCGAGCTCCAGGAGGACCGCGCCACCCGCAACGTCATCGCCGAAACACCCGGCGGCAGCGCGGCGCGGACGGTGATGCTCGGCGCCCACCTCGACTCGGTGACCGAGGGCCCCGGCATCAACGACAACGGCTCCGGCTCCGCCGGCCTGCTCGACGTCGCCCTGAAGCTGGCGAAGTCGAAGGGCAACCCGGCCAACAAGGTGCGGTTCGCCTGGTGGTCGGCCGAGGAGAACGGGCTGATCGGCTCGGAGAAGTACGTCGCGGCCCTGAGTGAGAAGCAGCGCGAGCAGATCAAGCTCTACCTGAACTTCGACATGATCGCCTCGCCGAACGGCGTCCAGTTCGTCTTCGACGGCGACGACTCCGACGAGGTCGGCGAGGGCCCAGGACCGGAGGGCTCGGCCCAACTGGAGCGCGACATCAACGAGTTCCTCGACGGCAAGAGCAAGCCGCACGAGGGCACAGACTTCACCGGCCGCTCGGACTACGGCCCGTTCATCGACGCCGGCATTCCCTCCGGCGGTACGGACACCGGGGCGGAGGGCATCAAGACGGCGGCCCAGGCCCAGATGTTCGGCGGCGAGTCCGGGATCGCGTACGACCCCTGCTACCACGCGGCCTGCGACGACCTGGACAACATCGACCTGGGCCACTTCGACACCAACATCGATGTGATCGCCAACGCCGTGGGAACGTACGCGCACGACCTGCGCTCCCTGACCCGCCCGGTCACCCCGGACACCGGCTCCGGCACACCGGGCAGCGGCGGCAGTGGCGGCGGCCTGCGCGAGGGCCACGGCCGGGTTTCGGAGTAGCGGCCACCTCTCCCCGGAGTCCGTGAGCGACGCGGACGCGAGCAGTGAGGGGGCCGGTACGGAGCCTGGATCCCGTACCGGCCCCCTCACCCCACGCCCCGGGCCCCCCACGCCGCCCACGCCTCCACCCCACCCACTCCCATCCCCACTCCACCCCACCCCACCCCCGTCCCGGTATCCCGCCCTATCCAGCGCTATACGGCCTTTGCACCGGCATCGTGGTGAGCTTCCGTGGCTGCGCCCGGTGGCTCTTGACCGGTAGGCTTTCCGTGTGATCTTCAAGCGCATCGGAAATGGGAAGCCATACCCCGACCACGGCCGGGAAAGCACCCGCCAGTGGGCGGACGTCGCGCCGCGTCCGGTTCGCCTGGACCAGCTCGTGACCACCAAGGGCCAGCTGGACCTGGAGACCCTCCTCGCCGAGGACTCCACGTTCTACGGCGACCTGTTCGCGCACGTCGTGAAGTGGCAGGGCGACCTCTACCTGGAGGACGGTCTGCACCGGGCGGTCCGCGCCGCGCTGCAACAGCGCCAGGTACTGCACGCGCGCGTCCTCGACCTGGGCTGACACACCGCCCCCGGCGCCCGCACCCCGCCGCACGGCACGCACACCCCACCGGCACACACCCCATCCGGGTTTTCCGCATCCCCTTAAGACGCTGATTCGGGCTTTCGGGTGCTTTCACGCTCATCCGGGTGCCATACGTTGATCATTTAGTACGCATCATCACCGGGTCGCATTACGCTGCCTCCATGAGCATGCTCACTCCCCCCGGCATGGGCGGAAAGTACCGCATCACGGGCGACGCCTACCCCCGTATGCGCCGCCCCCGGCACCGCCGCAGGCTGGTCCTTGCGGGCATCGGAGCCGTCGTCGCCCTCAGCCTGGCCGGCTGGGGCACTCTGCAGCTCATCGACGTCTTCACCGGCGGCGACAGAAGCGCCAGCGCGGCCGACCACAAGCGGGACTGCCCCACCGCGAAGCCGTCCGCGGTCCCCGCCAAGGCGCTGCCGAAACCGGCCGCGATCAAGGTCAACGTCTACAACGCGACGACGCGCAGCGGGCTGGCCAAGGCCGCCGCCGAGGAGCTCAAGAAGCGCGGCTTCGCCATCGGCGAGGTGGGCAACGCGTCGAAGCAGTACGACAAGAAGGTGCCGGGCGCCGGCGTGCTGCTCGGAGCACCGGCCGCGAAGAACGGCAGCTTTACCGTGCTCGGCACCCAGCTGGCGGGCACGGTGCAGAAGACGGACACCCGCAAGACGGGCGAGGTCGACCTGATCCTCGGTGCGCAGTTCAAGGCGTTCAGCACTCCGAAGGAAGCCACGGCGGCGATGGCGGCCCTGACGAAGCCGGCCCCGTCCCCGTCCCCCTCCTGCTGACCGGGGCCGGGCCTGGCCGACCTCCGGCACACCCGAAGCGCCCCGCCCCGGCACCGTACGGACGAGACCGTACGACGCCGGATCGGGGCGCGAAGTCGTGATGGGGGCAGGAGGGGGGCGGGGCCGGGTCCTGCCCGTGCCCGCTCAAGTCCTACTCGGCCGTGCCGTACATCCGGTCGCCCGCGTCCCCGAGGCCCGGGACGATGTAGCCGCTCTCGTTGAGCCGCTCGTCGACGGAGGCCGTGACGACGGTGACCGGGGTCCCGGCCAGCTCGCGCTCCATCACCTCGACGCCCTCGGGCGCCGCGAGGAGGACGACGGCGGTGACATCGTCGGCGCCACGCTTGATCAGCTCACGGATGGCCGCGACGAGGGTGCCGCCGGTGGCCAGCATCGGATCCAGGACGTAGACCTGGCGGCCGGAGAGGTCCTCGGGCATCCGGGTCGCGTACGTCTCCGCCTGGAGCGTCTCCTCGTTGCGGATCATGCCGAGGAAGCCCACCTCGGCGGTGGGCAGCAGCCGCACCATGCCGTCCAGCATGCCCAGACCGGCCCGCAGGATCGGGACGACCAGGGGCCGGGGGTGCGAGAGCTTCACCCCGGTCGTGGGCGTCACCGGGGTCTCGATGTCGACCTGCTCGGTGCGCACATCCCTGGTGGCCTCGTAGGCGAGGAGGGTGACCAGCTCGTCGGCGAGCCGCCGGAAGGTCGGGGAGTCGGTGCGCTTGTCGCGCAGCGTGGTGAGTTTGTGCGCCACCAGCGGGTGGTCGACGACGTGGATCCGCATGCGTCAACAGTAACCGCGCCGCCCGGCACTCTGCGCTGGCATCAACCACCTGTTCGGGGGGAAGGTGGGGGCATACGGACCCAGCACTGGGGTGGTGTGTCGATGGCTGACGGGGAACTGCGGGGCAACCCGGCCTCGCGCGGGCCGCGCGACGGGCGCGACGCCGAGGTCGTGGCAGGTGCCACGGGCGCGGCGGGCGACGTCCAGGACGCGCAGGAGAGTGACGCGGCCCGCCGGCGGCGACGCGCCCAGTTCCTCCGTGAGCTCCATGAGGCCAAGCAGTTGCGGGACCGGGTGCAGCCGCGCCGGGCCCGGGCGGCCCGGATGCGGCAACAGATGCGGATGCGCACGTTCCGCTGGTGAGCGGCCGGGAATCGGCGGGACTTCGACGGGCTTCGGCGGATGAACGACGGGCGCTGCCCGGCGCTCTGCCCGGCGATTTCCTCCGCTGAACCCTCCAGGTACCACCGGCGCACTCCCCCTCCAGTCGGCCCACCGATCCGCCCTCCGATCGGCCCGTCAGGGCGAGGGCCGACCAGGCACTCCTGGAACTGATGGCCGACGCAACGGTCGAAGAGGTCTCGCACGGCGCTTGTTTCTGCCACGATGCCGATTGGGCGGGGCCCAGGACGGACGGATCACCGTTCGCCCTCCCGTCGGACCGATTCGCCTATGACCAGTGGGAGAGTCACGGTGTACTTCGCCGCACTGCTCGCGCGCACCGAAGACGGGTGGGAAGCGAGCGATACAGAGCTCGACGATGTGGAGACCCTGTCCGATCTGACGGACCGGGCCCGGGAGGCCTCGGTGGACGAGGACACGGTCCTGGTCTATATCGAGCAGGAGGACGCCTGGTTCGGCGTCGTCCGGGTGGACGGTGAGGAGGACCCCCGAATCTACGTCTCGGACGCGTCCGCCGCCGCCCGCTCCTCCTACGGGGAGATCCTGCTCACCGACGAACTGCTCGGCCGCGAACCAGGGGCCGAGGACGAGATCGCCGCCCTGGAGGAGCTCGTCGACCTCGACGGCACGGAGGACGGCGAACCGGAACGGACCGCCCCCGCGGCCGACACGGACCCGGACGACGACGGCCCCGACCCGGACGCCGTACCGGCTGGACCGATCGGCGAGCTCGGGGTCCTCGCCGACCTCGGGATGTCCGAGAAGGAGCTGCTGACCCTGCAGACCGACGCACTCTCCGAGATCGCGGAGGCCCTGGGAGCTGCGGAGGTCCTGGAGTCGGTCCGCTAGCCGGGCCGGAGCACCGGACGCCACCACGGCGCCCGCAGGGCGCTCCCCGGCGCCCCCTCCACTTCCTCCCTCTCCCTGCCCCTCCCCTCCCGTCCGCTAGGGTCCGCGAGTGACCGCACGACCGCCGGACCCCTCACCCGAGCCCACCCCGGATCCCGTACGCGTACCCGAGCCCGACCCCGTACGCGACCCCTGGCAGGCCCCGATGCGCCGCGCCCTGGCCGAGGCCGCGCGGGCGGCGTCGGCCGGCGACGTGCCGGTCGGCGCCGTCGTGCTCGGCCCCGACGGCGCCGAGCTGGCGACCGGGCACAACGAGCGCGAGGCCACCGGCGACCCGACCGCGCACGCCGAGATCCTGGCCCTGCGCCGAGCGGCCGAGGCCCACGGCGAATGGCGCCTGACCGACTGCACTCTGGTGGTCACCCTGGAGCCCTGCACGATGTGCGCGGGCGCCCTGGTCCAGTCCCGCGTCGCCCGGGTCGTCTACGGCGCCCGCGACGAGAAGGCCGGCGCGGCGGGCTCCCTCTGGGACGTGATCCGCGACCGCCGCCTCAACCACCGCCCGGAGGTCATCTCCGGCGTCCTGGAGCCGGAGTGCGCCGAGCAGCTGACGGCCTTCTTCCGCACGCTCTGACCAGGTACAGCCCCGCCGCCCGACCAGGAGCGGCCGTGCTCCCGAGAACCGATTTCTGTCCACGCCCCGGGATGGTCTAAGCTCTCTCTCGGTAGCGTGTCCGAGCGGCCGAAGGAGCTCGCCTCGAAAGCGAGTGTGGCGTAACCCGTCACCGTGGGTTCAAATCCCACCGCTACCGCTTGTGGACGAAGGGCCCGGCTCAGTGAGCCGGGCCCTTCGCTTTGCCCTCGTCTCGATTGGCCGGTACGAGTGCCACGGCGGCCCCCGTCATCGTCGTCGCCCGACCGCTCTCCAGCCTTTCCAGATGCTCGTCGGGCCTTCAGTCCGAGGGCGGGGAAGGGGTCATGTCGTACTCATCGACGTCCAGAAGCGCGCCGGTAGCGGCAAGAAAATCGATTGCTTCGCGGTCCAGCGCCCAGCCGAAGAGGTTGTGCTTGTCTCTCTCCTGCGGCTGCCCGGTCTCCTCCTGCTGATCGTCGTCGTTGAAGTACCGCACGACCTCCAGCCAGGCTTCGAGGCCCGGCTCCTCTTCGTCTTCTGCCCTGTTGAACTGCTTCATGAGCTCGGCTATTCGGTCGGTCTGTGGCCGGAGACGGCCCAGGACGCGCGCAATCTGTTCGTCCACGTGCAGGCCTGGTTCCCTGCACACGACCTTCCAGACCTGACAGAACGGATTCGCAGGGTCAGCAGGGAGGCGGCGCGGGTTGACCACTTTCGTCTCATCAGGCTCGATACCCAGCAGATCAGTAATCTCCTGCGCCGAGATGCGTCGGCTGGACAGAGCAAAGTAGACGTACTGATGGAGGGGCATCCCCGGAGAATACGCGTTCACCCTGCACCCCCACTTGCCTGAGTGCGGGTGAGCATCGACGCCCAGTGAGCCCAAGGTCAAGCAATTCAGGAGCAGCTCCAGAGCTGGGAAAGTCCGTTTGATATTCAGCCCGGATCTGGCCTGTGTCGCCACGCTCGCGTCACCCGTAACTCGGCACACAGCAGTGCAGGCGACTCAGTGCTTGATCTCCATGGCTTCATACCCTGCGAGTCCTGTCCCGACGAAGGCAGGTACGAGGGCGTGCAGGTACCAGGCGAGGTCGGTGAACTCCGGCGCCGCCGGGACACTCCGGCGGTCGATGGTGGGCACGAAGGAAACCTTCGTGCGACCAGGCATGAACACGAGCATCCCGCCGGTCCCCGCCTCCGGGTGGTAGACGTCAACCGCCACGGTGTACGGCAGGTTATCGGGTGCGTCCAGGCGGGCCAGCACCTCGCCGGTGTTTCCGGGGGAGCTGCTGTACCACTCGTACATGTCATCCGCGTCATTGATCATGTAAGAGAGGCTCCCGGCAGAGACATCCATGGACCAGCCCACCCGGGCCAGTGCATTCAGAGCCACGCGCACAGTGATCGGGTCCGTGAACGTGAAGTCGATGTCGGCGTCTCTGGATCCCACGGAACCTCCGGCCGGCGTGGCGTAGCTCCGCATGCTCGCCCGCGGAGCACAGGGACGTCGAACGAATTTCCACTCTGCCTCGGCCTCGGCTGCAAACCCAGCCGACCAACTTGGACGCTGGTCAACGTACTCACGGTGTCGACCACTGCCGACAGTGCGGCGTCCGGCACAGGGCAATACGACTAGGGCCTGTCCGATGGCACGACTGGACAAGAGTCCTACTCCTGGTGGGGTAATGCGGTATGGCTACCGAGTACGTGCCTCCGGACGAGACCACCGTCAAGAAGTCCGTCACCATCCCCAGGTCGCTGGCCAGCGAGGTCGAAGCCCGGACAGGCACTCGGGGCTTCTCCCGATTCGTCTCCGAAGCCGTCGAGCACGCCCTCGCTCTGACCAAAACCAGGGAGATCGTCGAGGCGTACGAGGACGAACACGGCTCCTTCACCCCTGAAGAGATCGAGGGGGCCCGTCGGGCATGGCACGGCGAGTAGCCCCGGCGTTCCCCCGCGCCCTCCTCATCCTTGATGCACAGCCTCTGTCTCTCCTGGCCGACCAGGACCGCAAGATGACGCTGATGCTCAAGGTCGCCGAAGCCGAGGGGTATGTGGCCGCGATCTCCACGGTCAGCATCGCCGAAGTCCGCCGCACCGGAAAAGCCGCGGACCACCTGCGCTGGCTCCGGTCCCGGCTCACCGTCATCCCGGCGACTGAGATGATCGCCGACCGCGCGGCGAACCTGCTGGAGGACGCAGGCCTGGACGGCCACGAAAACGTCGTGGACGCGCTCGTCGTCGCCACGGCGCCTGGTCCGACGGGCCGATGAAGGTTGCCTCCACCGACGGTTCACACATCCCGAAGCTCTGCCACGCGGCGTCCCTGGGCCGCAGCAGCCCCGTGGCATGGGTGCGCGTCTGACCTGATCGGTGCCACCTGGGCAATAAGCCGGGGCCCGTCGCCTCCACGATGAGCCCCTACTTGAGTTACGCCCTGCCAGGCCGGATGACCTCGCTTGGGTCCCGGAGCCATACCTGCTGGCCTCGGTCCGTGACGATCAACCCGAACTGGTCGGCGTCGGGCCGGCCCTCCGTTTCGTACTCCCACCAGGTCCGCTCGATCTCCTCCCACAGGAACCCGGGGCCGTACTGCCACACCTCCTCACCGGTGGCGGTCGTGGCCCCAGCTCCGTCCTCCCGGGTCACCCACACCTGAACACCCTCAACGGTGTTCTGGTGAATGAGCCGCACGCCGGGCAGCCGTGCCCCTGCGAACAACGCGAACCCGAGATCCAGAATCCGGGCGGGATCCAGGCCGGCCGCCCGCGCCCGCCCCTTCCCCCTGACCTCGTGGAGGTCGGGCACGGCTGGTGGATGGCCGGGGTCCGCGACCCCGAGAGTGTGGCTGAGCACTCGTGGCGTACGGCATTGATCGCCACGGTCATCGCGAAGCTGGAGGGCGCCGACCCCGCCCGAGCCGCGTACCTCGCCGTCTGGCACGACACGCAGGAGAGCCGGACCGGGGACGTGAACCACCTCGGGAAGAAGTACGCGCCCGCCGGCGACCCTCAGGAGGTTACCGCCGACCAAACTGCCGGAATGCCCGAGGTGTTGGCCTCTGCAATCCGTGAACTGGTCGCGGAGTACGAGGCGAAGGAATCGCCGGAAGCGGTCTGCGCGCGGGATGCGGACACGCTGGAGTGCCTGCTCCAAGGCATCGAGTACAAGGCCCAGGGCTACGAGAACGCTCAGCGGTGGATCGACAACAGTAGAGGCCGACTCGTCACCGAGACCGCCAACCGCCTCGCCGACGAACTCACGGCGCAAGGAAGCCTCGACTGGCTGCGGGCCGCCTTGGACGAGGGCAAGGCGTAACCCCGAAGCTCGGGTCCTGAGCCTCAAGCCTCGGGCTTCGGGACGGTCGGGTCACTCGTCCGGGGGTACGAAGATGGGTCTGCGGCCCGAAGCTCGGGTTCCGGGACTTGGGTGTCGGGATGCGGGACCCGGGGTTCGAGCGCCTTCCTTAAGTGGGTTGGAAAAGAAGGGGGTTGGGGAGGACCTTCCCTCCCTCCCCACCCCGTCACGGTCAGGCAGTATGACTAATCGTGACAGCTTGCGGCGCAGCGTGACGACCGCTTACGTTGCGAGAACCAATCGACCCCGACGCGGTGTTGCCACACCAGGCCGGGGTCTCACCACAAGATCCAGCACCTAGAAAGAAGATCCCGTGGCTACCCAGCACCATAGCCCCGCCCTGCCAGCTCCCGCAGTCTCCGCCGCGTACCCGATGGCCAATCCCGGGTACGGCAAACGCTCCGCCCCGAGCCAACTTCGCCGCTCGCGCGATGACTTCGCCCTCCTGCCGACCCGCGAGCGCTACGTCGCCGGATTCGTCGACCACCTCCCCGAAGGTGCCGCGATGAGCGTGAAGACCCTGGCCAAGCAGCTCCCGCTCTACGGGCAACAAGCCATCTCCACCGCCCTGACCGCCCTGTCCGTCGCCGGACACCTGCGGCGCGTACGGTGCGCGGTCGGCGCGGGCGACGAGACCCGCTGGGCCTTCCGCACCTTCTGGTCCCGCACCGCCCGCGACAACGAGTGGTGGAACACCTACCTCGCCGCCGAGAACGCCTCCTCATCCGCAGCACCCGCCGAACCGGAAACGCCCACCGCCGGCATGGCACCGCCGCCTCCATGGGTCCCGGCCGAGGAACCGCCGCCGCCCGCGCGGACCGAGGGACCGTCGCCTGCCGGACAGGCCCCCGAACCCAACCCCGTACCGCACCAACGCACCCCTCCCCGGGCGCCGGACACGACCCCCGGGCACACCGGGAGCACCACCCCCTCCCCCGCCTACCTCGCCCTGGCCCGCCTCGGCCGCGACGACCACCGCATGGCCCTCTCCGCCGACGACTGCACCGCCCTGGAAGCACAGGCGGCGGAATGGCTCGACCGGGGCGTCACCGTCGACTACCTGACCAGCGCCCTCACGGCGGGGCTCCCTGCCCAGGTCGACTCGCCCGTCGGCCTCCTCCGCCGCCGTCTCGCCGACAAAATGCCGCCCCGGCTGCCGGACCAGAACACCGCACCCGTCACCCCGGCCCCCACCCGCCGCATCCTCGTCGAGTGCACCGACTGCGGTCGGCCCGGACTCCCCGAAGCACTCCCCGACGGTCTCTGCCACCCCTGCCACACAGCCCGCACCACAACCAGAGACATCACACCCGACCCTGCCGAGATCGCCGCCGTGAAGGCCCACATGGCCAACCTCCGCGACCTCCTCAAACCTGTCTGAGGCCCCGACTCCCTCCGTTTCCCTACCGGAAACATTCCACTTTCCTTATCGGAAACTCTCCACTACTCTTTCCGTCATGGAAACTAACGGCGTACGACCGACGCCGGAGCAGGCTCATTCCGCCCTGGCCGACACCGAGCGCATCCGAGCCTCCGCCGCTGCGCTCTCGGCGACGCCCTGGCCGAACTGGTTCTTCGTCACGCTCACGCTCTACGCCGCCGCGCTCCCGATCGTCTACGGAGGCGCCATGGCCGACGAGGACTGGCTGCTGCCGGGCTCCGCCTGGATGGGGATCATGGTGGCGATCACCGCGGTGTACGGAGCGCTCTTCGCCGTCGCGGCCAAGACGTGGCGGGGGAAGACCGGGGTGGCGCTGCGGCTGGACGTGCTGCCCAGGCGGGCGACCGTGCCGCTCATGGTCGGGCTGCCCTCGATCCTGGTGGGCGCGGCGTTCGCGTTCCGTTTCACGGGGTGGCCGGGGTGGCTGATCGCCGCCTCGGTGATCGGGGCCGCAACGTCCGTCGGGTTTCATCTCGCCTTCGTACGACTGCACCGGAAGACCTCGTGAGCTCCGATTCCCGCGACATGCCGGCGGATTTCGACGCCACCATCCACGCCCCGAACCGGCTGCGCATCTGCGCCCTGCTGGACACCGCGGGCGAGGCGGAGTTCGGCCTCGTCCAGAAACAGCTCGGACTGTCCGCCTCCGTGCTGAGCAAGCACGCCACCGTGCTGATGGACGCCGGCTACGTCGAGCAGCGCAAGGCCGTCCGCGATACCCGGCAACGCGTATGGCTTCGCCTGACCCGGACGGGCCGGGCCGCCTATCAGGGGCACCTCGCGGCGCTGCGCGCGATCGTGGGGCCGGCGGACCCCGCTCCCTGACCGGCAGGCGCGACGGGAACAGCGGACCCCGCTCCCTGACCGCAGGCGCGACGGGAACAGCAGAGCGCCCGGTCGCCAGTACAGAGGAAGTACGGCGACCGGGCGCTCCGGCTCATGGTTCAGGTCGGGGGAAGCGGCATCGGGGGGACAAGCCGCTTCCCCCGGTGAGAACAGGGCCTGCTGGTCGTCCGTCGCGGTCAGGGGGGAAATCGCGCGGCGGCCGACCCCACAGAGAGGCCCTGTTCCGGCCGTCCGGGTCCTGCCTGGTCCCGTCGGGCTCGGTTTCCATCGTGCCGGGCGGCGGGGGCCATGGGGTACGGCGAAAGGCCTCGATGGCCGGGTCGTAGGTCCTTAAAAGGCGCATCAGTGATCAAAAACGGCCACCGGATACGGCCATCCGTGCGGATAGAATCGCCCGATCGCACGTGAGGTCGATGGGGAGGCACGATTGTGGCCAAGGCAAAGACGATCATCATCTACATGCTGGTGGTCTTCGTGCTGTACACGATCATCATGTCTCCGCAGCGGGCCGCCGAACTGGTCCAGGTAGGGTTCGAAGGCATTTCCACCGCCGCGCAGAGCGTTGGTGACTTCATGTCAGAACTGGTGAAGTAGGAGACGAACGATGATCCGCCACCTGGTCCTCTTCAGGCTGAACGACGGCGTCGAGCGGGACGACCCGCGGGTCGTCGCCGGGGACCGGGCCTTCCGGGAGCTGGCGGGGCAGGTTCCGGAGCTGGAGTTCTGGGAGTGCGCCTGGAACATCACCGACCGGCCGATCGCGTACGACTACGCCATCAACTCAGCGGTCGCCGACGAGCACGCGCTCAAGCGGTACATCGAGCACCCGGCCCACCAGGCCGCCGCGGGACAGTGGCGGGAATTCGCCACTTGGGTGATCGCGGACTATCCCTTCTGAGTCCGTCCCGGCCCCCTCCTGACCTCCCACCGGACTCGGCCGGTCCCGGATCCACCCAGCCCCTCGCCGTTCCGGCGGGGGGTTTCTTTGTTCTGTTTAAACCCTTATGACCTCAACACGGCACTATGCGGTGCTTGCACACAGTGGACATGTCTTGTGATGCTATGACCGCTTTTGACGGATGAGTTGACCGTAGTTGACCGCAAAGGGGTGGCGTCACCGTGCCGGCCAGTACAGCGCCTCAAGTGCCTCCCCAGACCGTCCAGACCGTTCAGGCCGTCCGGACCGAGGAGATCCAGACCGAGACCCCGGACCCCTCGGCCAGGCCCGCCAGGGCCCGCGGCGCCGACACCAGGGCGCTCACCCAGGTCCTCTTCGGCCAGCTCAAGGACCTGGAGCCGGGCACTGCGGAACACCGCCGGGTCCGCGCCGCCCTCATCGAGGCGAACCTCCCCCTCGTGCGGTACGCCGCGGCGCGGTTCCGCAGCCGCAACGAGCCGATGGAGGACGTCGTCCAGGTCGGCACCATCGGTCTGATCAACGCCATCGACCGGTTCGACCCGGAGCGCGGGGTCCAGTTCCCCACGTTCGCGATGCCCACCGTCGTCGGCGAGATCAAACGTTACTTCCGCGACAACGTGCGCACCGTCCACGTCCCCCGCCGGCTGCACGAGCTCTGGGTCCAGGTCACCGGCGCCACCGAGGATCTGACGACCGCCCACGGCCGGTCCCCGACCACCGCCGAGATCGCCGAGCGGCTGAAGATCTCCGAGGACGAGGTGCTGGCCTGCATCGAGGCGGGGCGCTCGTACCACGCGACCTCACTGGAGGCCGCCCAGGAGGGCGACGGACTGCCCGGACTCCTCGACCGGCTCGGCTACGAGGACCCCGCGCTCGCGGGCGTCGAACACCGCGACCTCGTCCGCCACCTCCTCGTCCAGCTTCCCGAACGCGAACAGCGCATCCTTCTGCTGCGCTACTACAGCAACTTGACCCAGTCTCAGATCAGCGCCGAACTGGGCGTCTCCCAGATGCACGTGTCAAGACTCCTCGCCAGAAGTTTCGCCCGATTGAGATCCGCAAACAGGATCGAGGCGTAGCCGGAACGGGTAGACCGTCCACAGAGCAGTTCTGACGGCATAAAAGGCCTACACCCCCTGTTTGCAGGGCGTATTCGGCGCTTACTTGTCGACATGTCACTACAGCGTGTTGCCGACATGTGACATTCTGCTGGAAGCGCGTTTGCCGCAGCCCCACCTCCGGTATTCAGGTGGAGGCTGCGTTCCTCCGATGGTCGCGGCCACCGCGACCGTCCGCGACCTCAAGGGGGTGGCATGTCCGAAGAACAGGGCAGCTCGAAGGTGCTCACGCTCACGAAGAGCGTGCCGGCACCCGCCGTGCTCACCAGCTCACCGGAAGCCATCGACACCCGCACGCTGTCCCGCTCCCTGTTCCTGCGGCTCGCCGCGCTCGGCCCCGCCTCGGGCCCCGAGGGAACGGACAGTCCGGAGCGGACCTATGTGCGGGACACACTGATCGAACTGAACCTCCCGCTGGTGCGGTACGCCGCGGCGCGGTTCCGCAGCCGCAACGAGCCGATGGAGGACATCGTCCAGGTCGGCACGATCGGCCTGATCAAGGCGATCGACCGGTTCGACTGCGAACGCGGCGTCGAGTTCCCGACGTTCGCCATGCCCACCGTCGTCGGCGAGATCAAACGCTTCTTCCGCGACACCTCCTGGTCCGTGCGGGTCCCGCGCCGCCTCCAGGAGCTGCGGCTCGCCCTGACCAAGACCAGCGACGAGCTCGCGCAGAAGCTCGACCGCTCGCCGACCGTCCCGGAGCTGGCCCGCGCGCTCGGGGTCTCCGAGGAGGACGTGGTCGACGGCCTCGCCGTCGGCAACGCCTACACCGCCTCCTCGCTGGACTCCCCCTCCCCCGAGGACGACGGCGGCGAGGGCTCGCTCGCCGACCGCCTCGGGTACGAGGACACGGCGCTGGAGGGCGTCGAATACCGCGAGTCGCTCAAGCCGCTGCTGGCCAAACTCGCCCCGCGCGAGCGCCAGATCATCATGCTCCGCTTCTTCGCGAACATGACGCAGTCGCAGATCGGCGAGGAGGTCGGCATCTCCCAGATGCACGTCTCCCGGCTGCTCACCCGCACGCTCGCACAGCTCAGGGAAGGGCTCATCGCCGACTGAGGCGGAAAAGCGGTTCACGAGGGTTCATATGTGACGACCCGTCAGACACACTGACGCGATGCGACGTCCGATGCGTCAACGTCAGAGCCCGCGATTCCGCCGGACACCCGGCCCGACCGGCCGCCGAGGCAGCGCCATCGCCGCCTCGGCGGCCGCGCTGTGCCTGGGCACCGGTCTGCTGTCCGGCTGCGGAAGCGGGCCGGGAGACGGTTACGTGGCCGTCGGTGCGGCCGCCGGAAACTCGAAGAACCCCTCGGACGGGGACGGAGCTCCCTCGGGCAAGGTGACGCTCACCCCCCTCGACGGGAGCGGGAGTGGGAGCGCCGGGGGCCGTGGACGGGGTGGCGGCGGTACGTCCCCGTCCGCCGGCTCCTCGCCGCCCTCGGGGGCGCGTGAGCCCGTAGCAGCCACTCCCGACGGTCCCGGTGGGGCGCGTGCGGGGACGGTGGGCGGCCAGGCTGCCGGGGCCCCCGACGGGGTGGGTGCGAAGCCCTCGAAGCCGGGCTCCGGCTCCAGCTCCGGCTCCGGGGCCCCGCCGGGCGGCGGCCCCAGCGGTCCCGGCACCCCCTCGCCTCCGGGCTCCGGCACCCCCGGCACCCCGAAACCTCCCGCTCCTCCCGCGACCCCGGCCGCGCTGACGCTGAGCGCACCGCAGCGCGCGGCGGCGGACAAGCGGTGGTGCGAGAAGGTGACCGTGGAGTTCCGCAACACCGGCGGCACCCCGGCGCGCTCGGGAACCGTCACCTTCGCCACGCACATCATCGGCGCGCTCGGCGTCGACTGGGCGACCATCACCTCGTCGCAGCCCCTGCCCGCCCCGATCGGCGCGGGCTCGTCGCGCGCGAAGACGTACACCGTCTGCGTGGAGTCCTGGCGGGTCCCGCTGGGGATGCGCGTCGAGACACAGGACGTCTCCGCGGCGTGGGAGTGATCCGGGCCGCAGTGCGGGAGTGACCCGGCCCGGGCCGGGTGCCCCCTGGACGCACGATGGCCGCGCGGGGGTGGAGCGGCCGCCGCCCGTCGCGGCTCCGCTGTCCGTTCCCCCGTGCGGCCGGGCGTACGGTCCGTACAGGTCCGTACAGGTCCGTAGACGTCCGTACAGGTCGTCCGTACGGTCGTGCTGTCGCTCGTCAGCCCAGAGCGAGCCAGGCCACCGCGCCGAGGACGACGACGACCGCGATCACGGCCGCGATCACCCCGACTCTCGGCCCGGACGAGGTCGCCGCGGGCTGCTGCCGGCGCTGCGGCTCGCCCTCGTCGACGAAGGCGCGGAACATCTGCGTGCTGCCCGCCGGGTCGTGGTTGCCCTCGGGGCCCGGCTGCGGGGCGTGGGGGTTGTGTGCCATGGGGCAGGACCCTAGCGAACTCGGGCCCCCGGCCCAACCCCCGGGCCACCCGGCAGCCCGCCCGACCTGCGGCGGCGCGCACCGGGAACGGGCTTGACCCGGACCCTACAGAGGCTTTTGCGTTCCTTTACTCCTGCAAGGCCGTTTTCGTTTGCCTGCAGCAACCAACGGCTTCTATCGTTGCCCTAAGCAACAACATAGTCGTGAGTGTGCTGGGGGTTCCCGTGGCCGCACGGAGTAGTTACGAGGAACTGGCCCGGCAGCTCAGCGCCGTCGGGGCCGTCAAAAGGGGGCTCGCCCGCGCGCTGCCCCCCGAGTGCCCCGCGGGATCCGCCGCCGTACTGACCCTCCTGGACCGGCACGGCGAGATGCGGATCAGCCGGCTCGCCGAGCTGCTGTCCGTGGACATGTCGGTGACCAGTCGCCACGTGGCCCATGTGGCCGATCGCGGCTGGATCGAACGGTCTCCGGACCCGGCGGACAAGCGGTCCCGCATCCTGCGGCTGACCCCCGGCGGGCACGAGCAGCTCGACGAACTGACCCGGCGGACCACCGAGGTGTTCGCCCTCAACCTCCAGGACTGGTCCGACGACGACGTCGGCCTGCTCATTGCGCTGCTGTCCCGGCTGCGCGACAGCTTCGCCTGTCGCGGATCCGGCGGCTGCGCCCCCGGACGTCACACCGGCGAGTGCAGGACCCGCCTCGGCGACGAGGCTCACACCCGTACACCTGTGTAACAGAAGCAAATACGCACGGATAAGGAACTCAATGGCTACGACCACACCCACCGGTGTGCGGGGCGGCCACGCCAAGCACGGAGGGCACGGGGGCAACACCGCCTCCGGCGCCTCCGACGGCACGCCGATGACACACCGGCAGATCATGGAGGCACTGACCGGGCTGCTGCTCGGCATGTTCGTCGCGATCCTGTCGTCGACGGTCGTCTCCAACGCCCTGCCCGAGATCATCTCCGACCTCGGCGGCGGCCAGAGCGCCTACACGTGGGTCGTGACGGCCTCACTGCTGTCCATGACCGCCACCACCCCGCTCTGGGGCAAGCTCTCCGACCTCTTCAGCAAGAAGCTGCTGGTCCAGATAGCCCTGGTCATCTACGTCCTGGGCTCGATCGTCGCCGGTCTGTCGACCAGCAGCGGCATGCTCATCGCCTGCCGCGTGGTCCAGGGCATCGGCGTCGGCGGTCTCTCCGCCCTCGCCCAGATCGTCATGGCCGCGATGATCGCCCCGCGCGAGCGCGGTCGCTACAGCGGCTACCTCGGCGCGGTCTTCGCCGTCGCCACCGTCGGCGGCCCGCTGCTGGGCGGTGTCATCACCGACACCAGCTGGATGGGCTGGCGCTGGTGCTTCTACGTCGGCGTGCCCTTCGCGATCATCGCGCTGATCGTGCTCCAGAAGACCCTGAAGCTCCCGGTCGTCAAGCGCGAGGGCGTCAAGGTCGACTGGACCGGCGCGTTCTTCATCAGCGCCGCCGTCTCCCTGCTGCTGGTCTGGGTGACCTTCGCGGGCGACAAGTACGACTGGCTGTCGTGGCAGACCTACGTGATGGTCGCGGGCTCCGTCCTGCTCGGCCTGATCTTCGTCCTCGTCGAGTCGCGCGCCGCCGAACCGATCATTCCGCTGCGCCTCTTCCGCAACCGCACCATCACGCTGGCCTCGATCGCCTCGCTGTTCGTCGGCATCGCGATGTTCGCGGGCACTGTGTTCTTCAGCCAGTACTTCCAGCTGGCGCGCGGCAAGTCGCCGACGATGTCCGGCGTCATGACCATCCCGATGATCGCGGGCCTCTTCCTCTCCTCGACCGTCTCCGGCCAGGTCATCACCAAGACCGGGCGCTGGAAGGCATGGCTGGTCAGCGGTGGTTTCCTGGTCACGGCCGGGCTCGGGATGCTCGGCACGATCCGGTACGACACCGAGTACTGGCACGTCGCGGTCTTCATGTTCGTCATGGGCCTCGGCATCGGCATGATGATGCAGAACCTGGTCCTCGCCACGCAGAACCAGGTCGCTCCCGAGGACCTCGGTTCCGCGAGCTCCGTCGTCACCTTCTTCCGGTCCCTCGGCGGTGCGATCGGCGTCTCGGCGCTCGGCGCGGTCCTGGGCAACCGGGTCACCCACTACGTCAAGGACGGCCTCGCCGACCTCGGCCCCGAGGGCGCCAAGTTCGGCCACGGCGGTACCGGCGGCGGGGGCATCCCCGACCTGGACAAGCTGCCCGAGCCCTTCCGGCTGGTCATGGAGGCCGCGTACGGGCACGGCGTCGGTGACGTCTTCCTCTACGCCGCTCCGTGCGCGCTGATCGCCTTCATCGTGACCATCTTCATCAAGGAGGTCGCCCTGAAGAGCAGCGCGGCGAACGACACTCCCGTCGACACTCCCGTCGACGCTCCGGCGGCCGTCGAGACCGCCGAGGTCCCCGTGCCCGCCGCCGTCGGCGTGGCCGGTCCGGTCTCCGAGGGCACGGCCGGGGTCACCTCGGTCGACACGGCCGACGCCCCCGCCTCGTACGACACCCTCGACACCGTCCGGGGCACCCCCGTGCACGGTGTGGTGCGCGGCGCGGAGGGCGCTCCGGTCGCCCGTGCGGCCGTCACGCTGATCTCGCTGGGCGGCCGGCAGCTCGGGCGCTCCGTGGCCCGGCCCGACGGCGGCTACACCCTGGACGCCCCCGGCTCCGGCAGCTATGTGCTGATCGCCTCCGCCGACGGCTTCCAGCCGCAGGCGTCCACGGTGGTCGTCGGCGAGGAACCGCTGGCCTTCGACATCCTGCTGTCCGGTACGAGCGGACTGACCGGAGTGGTGAAGGCCGCCGAGTCCGGCGCCCCCATCGAGGGCGCGATGGTCATCGTGACCGACGTCCGGGGTGACGTGCTGGCCACCGGCGCGTCCGGCCCGACCGGTGAGTTCGCCTTCGGCGAGCTGATCCCGGGCTCCGTGACCGTCGCGGTCAACGCGGCCGGCTTCCGTCCGCTGGCGCTGCCGGTGGAGATCGGCGGCCAGGGCGTCACCCGCGTCGAGGCCGCGCTGCGGTCCGGTGCGCTGGTCCGGGGCGTCGTGCGGGCCGGGTCCGCCCGCGGTCCGCTGGCCGACGCCCGGGTCACCCTGATCGACGCGGCGGGCAACGTGGTCGCCACCGCGACGACCGGCGAGGACGGGGCGTACGCCTTCACCGACCTGGACGCGGGCGAGTACGCGGTCATCGCGACCGGCTACCCGCCGGTGGCCGGATCGCTCACCGTCAGCGGCCCCGGAGTCGACGGGCACGACATCGAACTCGCCCACCCGGGTGAGTGACTGATCCCTCCGGTACGGGCGCGCGTGCACCGGGATGTGTTGTCCGGGGATGTACGTGCGCACGTGAAGGGATCGCGAAGACCCCTGGTCGGACGGCACTTCCAGCGGAGAGGCTGTCGCGACCGGGTGGAAACGGGCCCCGGTGGCGGGTACGGCAGGCAGGGGACGGCCCGCCGTACCGCCCCGGGGCCCGACTCATGTGCCCCACGGGCCGGAACAGGTCACCGCGGGTCATCGAGCTAGGAGAGAGATACGGGATGGGACTTCGCGCACAGGTACGGACGCGGGACGGCTGGGCGGTCCAGCACGCCGTCGTGACGGTCACCGACATGACCGGCGCCCAGGTGCTGCGCGCCGCGGCCGACGAGAACGGGGCCGTCCGCACGGACGGTTCCCTGACGGCCGGCGCGTACACGGTGATCGTCACGGCGGTCGGGTACGCCCCCGCCGCCTCCACCGCCCTCGTCACCGCGAGCGGCCGGATCGAGGCCGGGCAGATCGTGCTGGCCCGGCAGGGCGGGGTGGAGCTGCCGCCGCCGGGCGCCTGGTCGCTGGACCCCGCGCACTCCTCGGTCGGCGCGGTAGCCCAGCACCTGGGGATCTCCAGCGTGCACGGCAGGTTCACCGACTTCGGCGGCCGGATCGAGATCGCCGAGGACGCCTCCCGCTGCCGGGTCGACGCGGTGATCAGGGCGGCCAGCATCGACACCGGCAACGGCATGCGGGACAAGCACCTGCGCTCGCCGGACTTCCTGGACGTGGACCGGTACCCGGAGATCGCCTACAGCTCCACCGCCCTGGACCCGGCAGGCTCCGACCGCTGGACCGTGCACGGTGAGCTGACCATGCACGGCGTCTCGCGCCCCGTCGACCTCGACCTCAGCTACCTCGGCACCGGGCCCGACCCGTGGGGCGGGGTGCGCGCGGCCTTCCACGCCACGGCCGAACTGCGCCGGGACGACTTCGCGATGAACTACAACCAGGTCGTCCAGGCGGGCATCTCCGCGATCGGCACGACCCTGCGCGTGGAGCTGGACATCCAGGCGGTGCAGGGCGAGGCGCTGCCCGGCTAGCCGCCGGGCCCGGTCGTAGGGTGGTGGGCATGGCACCGAACATCGCGACCAACACCGCCGTGGAGCTCGACGAGTTGCTGGCGTTCGTACGCCCGCGGCACCGGGCGATCCTGCTCACCACCCGGTCCGACGGCCGTCCCCAGGGCTCCCCGCTGACCTGCGGCGTGGACGACTCGGGGCGGATCGTCATGTCGACGTACCCCGAGCGCGCCAAGTCCCGCAACGCCCGGCGCGACGAGCGGGTCAGCGTGATCGTGCTGTCGGACGAGTGGGACGGGCCGTGGGTGCAGATCGACGGTTCGGCGGAGGTCATCGACGCCCCGGACTCGGTCGAGCCGCTGGTGGAGTACTTCCGGAACATCTCGGGCGAGCATCCGGACTGGGACGAGTACCGGGCGGCGATGGTGAAGCAGGGCAAGTCGATCATCCGGGTCACGCCGGAGCGCTGGGGTCCCGTCGCCACCGGCGGCTTCCCGGCCCACCTGGCCCCGGGGAGCTGATCGCGCGATGACCGGGAGCGCCGGGCCGGTTCCGGGGAAGCCGGTTGCGGGGACGCCCATTGCGGAGAGGTCCGGCCCCGGGGCGCCCGCCCCTGGGACACCCGACCCCGAGACGCCCGCTCCGGGGAGGTCCGTTCCGGGGACACCTGGCCCTGGGGCGCCCGCTCCGGGGAAGCCCGTTGCGGGGACGGGCGTCTCGGGGCAGCCCCACTCGCTCCTCGCGTGCGGGCTGCCCGTTCCGGCCCCGCCGCTGCCCGCGCCCGACGCCCTCGCGCGGACACTGCTGCTGGTCGCGCCCTCGTTGGACGTCGGCCTGGTGCGGGAGTTGGAGCGGATCACCGGGCGCGGCGCGGAGCCGCTGACGGACGTTCCGCCACCGTCGGACGCGCCTCTGCTCTGCGTGGGCGACGCGCTCCCCGACACGCTGCGGACGAGCCGGCTGCTCTGGTTCCACAGCGTCAACGCGGGAACGGACCCGCTCCTCGCCCGAGGTCCCTGGCCCGGTTCGGCGCTCCTGACCCGGACCGTGGGCCGGATGGGCGAGCGCATGGCCCAGTACGTCCTGGGCTGGATGCTCGCCGAGTGCCAGTCCGTACCGGAGTTCACCGCCCAGCACGCCCGCGCGCACTGGGAGCGCCTCCCCTCCGAGCTCGTCGTCGGGCAGACCGCCCTGATCTACGGAACCGGCCGCATCGGCGCGGCCGTCGGGCGGCTCCTGCAGGGCTGCGGGGTGCACACCGTGGGCGTCGCCCGCACCGCACGGACCGGGCCCGCGCCGGGCTCCGACCGCGTGGTGCCCGGCTTCGACCGGGTGATCGGGGCCGCCGAGGACGCCGGGGCGCTGGGCGAGGCCCGCTGGGTGATCTCCACGCTGCCGTTGACGGCGGCCACGGAGGGCTTCTTCGGGGCCGACCGGTTCGCGGCGGTGCGCGGGGCGACGTTCGTCAACGTGGGGCGGGGCGCGACCGTGGACCTGAGCGCGCTGGAGACCGCACTGCGGGACGGCCGGGTGCGGCGGGCGGTGCTGGACGTGCTGCCGGCGGAACCGGCCGCCCCCGGGGACCCGGTGTGGAAGCTGCCCCGTACGGTCATCACCTCGCACTCATCGGGGATCACCACCGACGAGGACATCGCCACGGACTTCGCCGCCGCCTGGGAGGCCGTGGCGGCGGGGCGTCGGCCCGCGCTGACGGTGGACGTGGGGCGCGGCTACTGAGCCGGGGAACCGCTCCGGTCGCGCATCGCCTCGATGCCCGCGACCAGCAGGTCCAGCGCGAAGACGAAGTCCCGCTCGCGCATCTCCTCGACCGTGTCCCCGCCACGGGCCGCCGTCAGGTCCTCGGAGGACTCGGCGATCTGCCGCAGATGCGGCAGCGACCGGATCGTCCCCATCGCCCGCTGGTGGTACTCGTCCTGGGTCATCCCGGTGGCGTCGCACCGCGCCTTGAAGTGGCCCTCGACGGTGCTGAACCCGTACACGAACTGGAAGACCGCCGCGAGCGCGCCCGTCTGCCGCTCCAGCGGGAGGCCGGTGTCGCGGACGATGTCCTGGACGGCGTACGCGAACAGCATCGCGTTCGGCCCGATGTTGAGGAAGGTCCCGGCCAGCGGGGAGATCCAGATGTGGCGGACGATCAGTTGGCGGTAGCTGCGGGCGAACTCCCGCAGCCGCACCTGCCAGTCGGCGTCCTCGGCGGGCGGGGTGATCTCGGCGTACACCGAGTCCAGCGCCAGCTCCAGGAGGTCGTCCTTGGTGTCGACGTACCAGTAGAGGGACATCGCGGTGACGTCCAGCTCGGCGGCGAGCCGGCGCATCGAGAACTTGGCCAGGCCATCGGCGTCCAGCAGCCGCACCGACGCCTCGGTGATCCGGGCGCGGTCGAGACCGGCCGGGGACTCGGACCTGCGGGATCGCGAAGGGGTGCGCCGGTCCAGCCAGACACTGGTCCGCGCGGGGACCTTCCCACGGTCGGACGCGGACATCATGGCGCACTCTCCTCGTCTTGGCGCGGACCTGCGGAGCTCTGGACCTCTGGACCTGCGGACCTGTGGACCCTCTGGACCTGTGACGGAACGATGTACCGGATGATCACCATCCGGTACGCCCGTCCCGTCCGATGCTATGCCGCCGGCCCCGTCGATTCTGCCCCGTTCCCGGCCTTTTCCACCTGGTCAACCGGCTGAACCGGCTCCGCCGCGACCGCCTCCGCCCGCTCGGCCCGGCGCAGCAGCAGCGCGGCGAGCAGGCCGCCCGCCAGCACCGCCACCGCGCCGACGAGCTGGCTGGTCTCCAGGCCCGAGGCGAACGCGTCCCTGATCTCCGCCCGGGCGGCGGGCCCGTCGGCGGCGGCCAGGGCGGCGGGGAGCGAGGCGGCTCCGACAGCGGCCGGCACGAGCGCGGCGAACCGGGCGTTCAGCACCGCGCCGAGCACCGCGACCCCGAGCCCGTTGCCGAACTCCGCGAGCATGCCGTTGACCCCCGCGCCCACCCCGGCCTTCTCCGGCGGGATGGCGCTCATGATGGCGTTGGCCATCGCGGGCATCGCGAGGGCGACGCCCGCACCCATCACGATCAGGCCGAACAGCATGCCGCCATATCCGCCGTCGCCCCCGCCGAGCACCGCGATCGCGGCCAGACCGGCCGCCAGGCAGCTCATCCCCGCCGCGATGGCGGCGGGCGTGCCGAACTTCTGGACCAGGCGCGCGCCGACCCCCGTGAGGTTGAGGGCGACCACGGTGAGTGCCATCGGAGCCGTCCGCAGCCCCGCCTCCAGCGGCCCGTATCCGAGGACGAACTGAAGGTGCTGGGTGAGCAGGTAGAGCGAGCCGGTCATCCCGAAGGCGACCAGGATCGCTCCCGCCACCGCGCCGACGAACTTCTGGTTCCGGAAGAAGTGCATGTCGAGCATCGGGTACGGGATGCGCAGCTCCCACAGCACGAACCCGGCCAGCACCGCGACGCCGACGAACACCGTCAGCAGCACCCGGCCGGACGCCCAGCCGTGCTCGGGTCCGGAGATGATCGCGAAGACGACGGCGGTCATCCCGATCGTGGAGAGCAGCGCGCCCAGCAGATCGGGCCGGTCTCCCTGCACGATCCTGGACTCCGGTACGAGCCGGGCCACGGCGACCAGACCGATCAGGGCGACCGGGATGTTGATGAGGAAGATCGCGCCCCACCAGAAGTGGTCGAGGACGAACCCGCCGAACAGCGGGCCCGCCGCGAAGCCGAGGGAGGCGACGGTGGACCAGATGCCGATCGCCTTGACCCGCTCGGTCTCGTCGAAGATCTGGACCACGACGGCGAGCGTGGTGGTGAGCAGCAGCGCGCCGCCGACGCCCATCCCGGCGCGGGCCGCGATGAGCTGGCCGGCGGACTGGGCGAGCCCCGCCACGAGCGAGCCGACGCCGAACAGGGCGAGGCCCACCATCAGCATCTTCTTCCGCCCGTAGCGGTCCGCGGAGCTACCGGCGGTGAGCAGCAGACCGGCCTGGACGAGCGAGTAGGCGTTGATCATCCACTGCACCTCGGCGGTGGAGGCGTGCAGCTCCGAGGTGAGGGAGGGGATCGCGACGTTGAGGACGGTGTTGTCGAGCAGCACCACGAGCTGGGCCACGCAGATGACGCCGAGGATCAGCCAGCGTTGCGGATGTCCCGCAGGGGAGAGGTCGGGTCGCTCTGCGGCGGGCGCCGTCATGCGGGCTCCTTGGGCTCCATGGGTCGGTGAGTTGGCGAGTCGCTGGTCTTACGGGGTCTTACGGGGCCTTAGGGGGCCTTACGGCGTAAGGGACTCTTCGCCGTACACCGTAAGACAGTCCTGTACGACGTACAAGTCGATTTTTTCGTGGCGCCGTACCGCCGCGCCGCCGGGACCCGGGCGGCGGCCCGGCGGTACGGTTCTCGACGCTGACCTGACAAAGTGCGCGATTTTCGGCCGTTTGGAGAGCCATGTCGCTGCGTCGCCGTCTCCCTCGTGTCCCTCAACTGCTCCTTAACGCCTCCCTCTTGGGAGTGCTCATCGCGCCACCTGCCGCCGCTGTCGCCCCGACGCCCCGCTCCCCTTCCGGCGGAGGCCTGCCGCTGCGGGTCGCCACGTACAACATCCACGCCGGTGCGGGCATGGACGGCGTCTTCGACCTGGACCGCCAGACGGCCGAACTCCGTTCACTGAAAGCCGATGTGATTGGTCTTCAGGAGGTCGACCGGCACTGGGGCTCTCGCAGTGAATGGCGGGATCTCGCGGGCGAGCTGGCCCGCAGGCTGCGGATGCACGTCTCCTTCGCGCCGATCTACAGCCTGGACCCGGCCGAACCGGGCGGGCCCCGGGCGGAGTACGGGGTGGCCGTGCTGTCGCGGCACCGGATCGTGAGCTCCGAGAACCACGAGATCACCCGCCTCTCGACCCAGGACCCGAACCCGGTACCCGCTCCGACTCCGGGGTTCGGCGAGGCCGTCGTACGGGTGCGGGGGCTGCCCGTCCACGTGTACGTGACCCATCTCGACTACCGCCCGGACCCCGCCGTCCGCGTCGCCCAGGTCGCCGACACCCGGCGGATCATGGCCCAGGACCGGGGCCCGAAGATCCTGCTCGGCGACTTCAACGCGGAGCCCGGCGCCCCCGAACTGGCCCCGCTGTGGCGGGAGCTGACCGACGCGGACCCGGGCGCGCCGACCTTCCCGGCGCAGGACCCGGTCAAGCGGATCGACTTCGTGGCGGTGTCGAAGGGCGGGACCGCCGTGCGGAAGGCGTGGGTGCCGGGGAGCGTGGCGTCCGACCACCGTCCGGTGGCGGCGGACCTGCTGCTACGGAAGTGACGGCAGGGGCGGGAGCACGGGCGGGGACGGTGAATTCAAGGCGCTCCGGGAGTCTCCTTTGGACTCGAATGCTTCCTTTTGCGGCTGGAACGCGTCCTCCTTACCGGGGGCCACCGCAAAAGACCACGCGGTACCGGACGGACGAAGGATGGTCATGACCACCACCACCCTGCACGAACTGCTGGACACCCACATCGCCCGTGGGTCGATGCCGGGCGCGGTCGCCCTGGTCGCCCGGGGCGACCGGGTCGAGGTGGCGTCGGCGGGCACGGCCGGTCTCGCCGGGTCCGCACCGATGCGGCGGGACTCGCTGTTCCGCCTCGCCTCCATCACCAAGCCGATCGTGGCGGCGGCCGCCATGACGCTCGTCGAGGACGGCCTGATCGCCCCCGCCGACCCGGTCGCGGCGTGGCTGCCCGAGCTGGCCTCGCCGCTGGTCGTACGGACCCCGAAGAGCCCGGTCGACGACGTGGTGTCGGCCGTCCGCCCGATCACGCTCCTGGATCTGCTGACCTTCCGGGCCGGCTACGGCTTCCCGTCCGACTTCTCGCTCCCGGCCGCCGCGCCGCTGTTCGCGGAGCTGAAACAGGGCCCGCCGCGGCCGCAGGCGGTCCTCGCACCGGACGCCTGGATGGCCACACTGTCCCGTATCCCGTTGCTCCACCAGCCGGGCGAGGGCTGGCTCTACAACACGTGCTCCGACATCCTCGGCGTCCTCATCGCCCGGGTCGCCGACCGCCCGCTGCCCGCGTACCTGGCGGAGCGGGTCTTCGAGCCGCTCGGCATGAAGGACACCGGGTTCAGTGTGGAGCCCGCCGCGCTGGACCGGTTCACCGGCTACTACCGGGCCGGGGCGGGCGGAGGGGGCGAGCCCGAGCTGGTCGACGCCCCGGACGGGCAGTGGAGCAGCCCGCCCCCGTTCCCGTCCGGCGCGGGCGGCCTGGTCTCGACCGTCGACGACTGGTACGCCTTCGGCCGGATGCTGCTGGCCGAGGGCCTGAACGACTCCGGTGACCGGGTGCTGGCCGGCGAGTCGGTCCGCCAGATGATCACCGACCACCTGACCTCGGAACAGCGCGCCGAGAGCGGGCTGTTCACGGAGGGCCAGGGCTGGGGGTTCGGCGGCGCGGTGGATGTCGAGATCGCGGCCCCCTGGAACGTGCCCGGCCGCTACGGCTGGGTCGGCGGCACCGGCACCACGGCCCACGTCATCCCGTCCACCGGCACGGTCGCCGTCCTGCTCACCCAGATGGAGATGGGCGGGCCGGCCGCGCCCGAGGTGATGCGGGACTTCTGGACGTACGCGGCCGGGGTCGGGACCTGAGCCCGGACCCGACCCGTCACGTCACCTGCCTCCCGGGCGTCAACTCGCGGGCCGCGTCAGGTCGTAGAACGTTGCGCTGCCCACGGTGACCTCGGTGAAGTTCTCCGTCACCCAGGAGGAGATCCGGGAGGAGGCGCCGGAGGAGCCCCCGGGACCCCCGCCCATGCCGCCGCCCATGCCGCCGCCCGAGACGAAGTAGTGGATCTTGCCTTCCTCCACGTACCTCTTGAACTGGGCGAGCGTCGGCGACGGGTCGCTCCCGTTGAATCCGCCGATCGCCATCACCGGTTCACCGGTCGCGAGTTGGTAGCTGGCCGCGTTCTGCGCGCCGACGGCTGCGGCGACCCAGGTGTAGTCGTCCGCGCCCTTCGTGAGGAGCGCCTCGGCCTCGGCGTCGACGGACGCGCCGTTCAGCAGCCCGCCCATGCCGCCGCCTCCGCCACCACCCCTCAAGCCCTCGCCGAAGCCCGTACCGGTGCCTGTCCCCGTACCCGTACCGCCGGGTGCGGTTCCGCCCGGCATGGTGGGCATGCCGCCCGGCGCGTTGCTCTGCTGATTCCCCTGGGCCTGCCCCTGTCCCTGGGTCTGCCCGGGCGGCTGCCGCATGCCGCCGCGCTGCCCACCGTCACCGCCGCGTCCGCCCCCGGGGCCGCCACCCGGGCCACCCATGCCGAACCCGCCCGCCGAAGGACCGGCGGTCACGATCGACCCCTGGTGGCCGCTGTTCAGGGTGTTGACGGTGTACGCGGCCGGCCCCGCCAGCGACGCCGCGCAGCTCAGCGCCACCACGGCGAAGGCCAGGACCCGCCCGCCGAACCGCCCCACGACCAGCAGCCCGAGCGCGCCGACGAGCCCGCCCGCGAGCACCGCCCACCGCAGCCACGGCAGGTAGTCGGGGGTGCGGCCCAGCAGGACGTACGCCCAGAGCGCCGTCGCGAGGACCGTGCCCGCGAGGACCGCACGCGGCCACCACGCGCCCCGCTCCTCCCACAGCACCGTGACGCCCATGGCGACGAGCGCCGCGACGTACGGGGCGAGGGCCACCGTGTAGTACTGGTGGAAGATCCCCGCCATGAAGCTGAACACGGCCGTGGTCATGAGCAGCGCCCCGCCCCAGGCGACGAACGCGGCCCGCGCGGCGTCGGTGCGCGCCGCCTTCCGGGTCAGCCAGAGACCGGCTGCCAACAGGATCAGCGCGGCGGGCAGCAGCCAGGCGATCTGGCCGCCGACCTCGGAGTTGAACATCCGCCCGATGCCGGTCTCGCCCCAGCCACCGCCGCCTCCGCCCCCACGGCCACCGCCGCCGACGCTGCCGGCCTCCTCGCCGTTGATCCGGCCGAGCCCGTTGTAGCCGAAGGTCAGCTCCAGGAACGAGTTGTTCTGCGAGCCCCCGACGTACGGCCGCGAGGAAGCCGGCATCAGCTCCACGATGGCGACCCACCAGCCACCGGCGACGACCATCGTCAGTGTGGCAAGGGCGAGTTGGCCGATCCGCCTGCGTACGGGAACGGGTGCGCACACCGCGTACAGCACGGCCAGCGGCGGCAGGATCAGGAACGCCTGGAGGGTCTTCGTCAGGAACGCGAACCCGACCGCTGCCCCCGCCCACAGCAGCCACGTCGTCCGCCCGTGCTCCAGGGCCCGCAGCACGCACCACACGGTGACGGTCATCAGCAGGGCGAGCAGCGCGTCCGGGTTGTTGAAGCGGAACATCAGCGCGGCGACCGGCGTCAGCGCGAACACGCCGACCGCGATCAGCCCGGCGACCGGCCCGAAGCGACGGCGCAGGGCGGTGTTCAGCACGGCCGCCGTGGCGAGCGCCATCAGGACCTGAGGAGCCAGGATCGCCCAGGAGTTGAGCCCGAACAGCCGTACCGACAGGGCCATCGGCCAGAGCGCGGCGGGCGGCTTGTCGACGGTGATGGCGCCTCCGGAGTCCAGCGAGCCGAAGAAGAGGGCCTTCCAGCTCTGGCTGCCCGCCTGGACGGCCGCGGAGTAGAAGGAGTTGGCGTACCCGGAGGCGCTGAGGTTGTAGAAGTACGCGATGCCGACGGCCAGCAACAGCCCGAACAGCGCGGGGCGCGCCCAGCGGGGGCCGCTGTCCGGCGCGGGCGTTGCGGGAGCCGGGGGCGCGGGGGCGGTGATCGTGGTCATCGGAGGTCCTCGGAGTCAGGGGCACGGCGGGCGCCGGTCGGGAAGACCCACGCGCGCAGGAGCAGGAAGCGCAGCACGGTGGCCGCGAGGTTGGCGGTGATCAGGACGGCGAGCTCGGTGCCGTGCGAGGGCGATCCGGAGGCCGCCCCCAGCGCCGTGAGCGAGCCGCTGGTCAGCGCCAGGCCTATGGCGAAGACGACCAGGCCCTGGGCCTGGTGGCGGACGGCTCCGCCCCGGCCGCGTACGCCGAAGGTGAGCCTCCGGTTGGCGGCGGTGTTGGCGACGGCGGAGAGAAGCAGCGCGCCGCCGTTGGCGATCTGCGGGCCGACGCCGAGCCGGAAGAGGGAGTAGAGCGCGAGGTAGAGGAGGGTGGACAGGACCCCCACGGCGCAGAATCCGATGAGCTGGCGGGCCAGTCCGCGCTCCACCCCGGTCAGCGCCCGGTCGCGCGGGTCGTCACCGAAGGGCCGGGCCAGCCGGTCCAGCGGCAGTGCGCCGACGGCCAGCGCCCGCCCCACCCGCCACACGCCCTTCAGGTCCTCGGTGGCCGTCCGCACGATGTGGACGGTCGACGCGGGGTCGTCGATCCAGTCGACGGGCACCTCGTGGATGCGCAGCCCGGCCCGCTCGGCGAGGACCAGCAGCTCGGTGTCGAAGAACCAGCCACTGTCCTCCACCATCGGCAGCAGCCGCTCGGCGACCTCGCGCCGGATCGCCTTGAACCCGCACTGGGCGTCGCTGAACCCGGCGGCCAGCGACGAGCGCAGGATCAGGTTGTAGGCGCGCGAGATGAACTCCCTCTTCGTTCCCCGCACCACCCGCGAACTCCGGGCCAGCCGGGAGCCGATGGCCAGGTCGGAGTGGCCGGAGATCAGCGGGGCGACGAGCGGGAGGAGGGCGTTGAGGTCGGTGGAGAGATCGACGTCCATATAGGCGAGGACGGGCGCGTCGGACTCCGACCAGACCGCGCGCAGCGCCCGCCCGCGCCCCTTCTCCTCCAGCCGTACGGACCGCACCCCGGGCAGCTCCGCGGCGAGAGCGGCGGCCACGGCGGGGGTGGAGTCGGTGCTGGCGTTGTCGGCGACGGTGATGCGGAAGGGGTACGGGAAGGTCCGCGCGAGATGGCCGTGGAGGCGCAGGACGCAGGGGTGAAGGTCCTTCTCCTCGTTGTACACGGGGACGACGACGTCGAGCACGGGGGCGGAGGAGGCCGTAGCGACCGGCTGCCGGGCCGGAAGGTGCTCCCGGCCCGGCAGCCGCCCGCCGTCCCTGCCGTCCCTACCGTCTCTCCCGTCCCTGCCGTCTCTACTGCTGCGGCCGGTCGCGCCGGGGCCGCTCCGGAGGCTGTCGGTGGTCATGCTCCGACATTCGCCAAGCCCGCTGTCACACGGGTGTGGTGAGCCTGTCCCCGACCTGTGAGTCGACGCCCGGCGCATCCTCCGCGGGCAGTTCGACCGCGAACACCGTCCGGCCCGGCCGGGACTCCACCCGCACCCGCCCGCCGTGCGCGGAGACGACGGCCTGCACGATGGCGAGGCCGAGCCCGGTGGAACCGGTCGCTCCGCCGCCGCCGGCGCCCCGCGCCCGCGAGGCGTCGCCGCGCGCGAACCGTTCGAAGACGTGCGGCAGCAGCTCCGCGGGGATGCCGGGTCCGTCGTCCCGCACCTCCAGCGTGACCGGCGGCCCCCCACCCCGTACGGGCGGCCGCACGGAGACCGTGACGGTGGTCCCCGGCGGGGTGTGGGTGCGGGCGTTGGCCAGCAGGTTGACCAGCACCTGCTGGAGCCGGTCGGGGTCGGCGCGTACGGTCACGGGCTCGGCGGCCCCGGGCAGCTCCAGCCGCCACAGGTGCCGGGCGCCCGAGCCGTCTCCCGGCAGGTCCGCCGCCCGGGCGTCGCTCACCGCGGCCACGACCAGCGGAAGCAGGTCGGTGCTCCCGTACGAGAGCGGACGTCCGGCGTCCAGTCGGGCCAGCAGCAGAAGGTCCTCCACCAGGCCCGTCATCCGGTCCGCCTCCGACTCGATCCGCCCCAGCGCGTGCCGGGTGACCGGATCGGGCTCCGGGGCCGCCGCTGCCCCGGTGGCGCGGCGGGTCAGCTCGGCGTAGCCCCGGATCGAGGCCAGCGGGGTGCGCAGCTCATGGCTGGCGTCCGCGACGAACTGCCGCACCCGGGTCTCGCTCTCCTGGCGGGCCACGAGGGCCGAACCGACGTGCCCGAGCATCCGGTTGAGTGCCGCGCCCACCTGCCCGACCTCGGTACGGGGATCGGCCTCGGCGTCCGGGACGCGTTCGAGGAGAGCCACCTCGCCGCTGTGCAGGGGGAGTTCGGAGACCCGGGTGGCCGTGGCCGCGACCCGGCGCAACGGCCGCAGGGCGACCCCGACGAGAACGGTGCCCGCGATCGAGGCGGCGAGGAGCCCGGCGGCGGTGACGCAGACCTCGACGACGATCAGGGTGGTCAGCGCACCGCTCACCTCGGCAGTGGGAATACCGACGAGGACGGTCCGGCCCTCGGCGGTGGTGGCGGCCTCCACGCGGTAGCCGCCGAGCCCGGGCAGCTCGATGCTCCGGGTTCCCTCGCCGGTCTCCGGGGCTTCGGCCTCCAGTGCCTGCCGCTGGTCCCCCGTCAGCGGCTTCGCGCTCTCCTGGGAGCGCAGCCCGCTGTCCTCGACGACCTTCGACGCGGTGACGCTCCCGTCGGCCCCGACGAGGGCCCCGAACGTGCCGAGCGGCTGCCCGCCCCAGCCGACGAAGCCGAGCGGGCCGGCGTCGCGCAGGGCGTCGGGCAGCGGTTCGGGACCCGGTGGCCGCTCCGCGCGTACGGCGATGGAGTGCAGCTGGTCGTCGAGCTTGTCGTACATGTAGCTGTGGAAGGCGATGGCGGTGACGGAGCAGATGGCGGCCGCGACGACGGCGATGAGGGAGACGGCGGAGACGACGAGCCGGGTCCGCAGGGTCCAGGGGAGCCGCAGCACACCGCCGCCGCCCGGGCCCCTACTCACCGGGCTTGATCAGATACCCCGCCCCACGCCGGGTGTGGATCATCGGTGTCCGTCCGGCGTCGATCTTCTTGCGGAGGTAGGAGATGTAGAGCTCGACGACGTTGGCCTGACCGCCGAAGTCGTAGTTCCAGACCCGGTCGAGGATCTGCGCCTTGCTGAGCACCCGGCGCGGATTGCGCATCAGGAAGCGCAGCAGCTCGAACTCGGTGGCCGTGACGTGGATCGCTTCCCCGCCCCGGCTCACCTCGTGGCTGTCCTCGTCGAGCACCAGGTCCCCGACGGTGAGCGTGGACTCGCTGCGCCCGGCGGCGACGGCCGAGCCCGAGCGGCGGATGAGCCCACGCAACCGGGCCACGACCTCCTCCAGGCTGAACGGCTTGGTCACGTAGTCGTCGCCACCCGCGGTGAGCCCGGCGATCCGGTCCTCGACGGCGTCCCGGGCGGTCAGGAAGAGGACCGGCACATCGGCGTACTCACGGCGCAGCCGGCCCAGCACGGACAGTCCGTCCATGTCCGGGAGCATCACGTCCAGGACCACCGCGTCCGGGCGGAAGTCGCGCGCCGTCCGGACCGCCCCGGCCCCGTCCCCGGCGCTGCGCACCTCCCACCCCTCGTACCGCAGGGCCATCGAGAGCAGCTCGGTGAGCGGAGCCTCGTCGTCCACGACCAGGACCCGTACGGGGGTACGGTCCGGCCTGAGCAGTTCGGTACGCCCCTGGGGCGAGGTCGTCGTCGTCATGGACCTCACTCTGTGAGGCACCCGTGAGAGAAGCCTGACCCGTTCCTGTGAATTCCCTGAGAAAGCGGCAGTCAGAGCATCGTCAGGCACGGGTGGGGAACAACGCGGCGGCGTTCCCGTGACAGACCCCCCGCAACCACGCGTCCCCCAACTCCAGCCGTTCCAGAGCCTGCAGCTGATGGACGTACGGGTACGGGATGTTCGGGAAGTCGGTCCCGAGCAGAATCCGGTCCCCGAGGTCGGCCAGCCGCCCCCGCTCCGCCGCCGGGAAGGGGCTGAAGCGCTCACTGAAGTCGGTGAACGCCATGGTCGTGTCGAGCCGCACCTCGGGACAGGAGGCCGCCAGCGCCAGGAACTCCGCGTACTCCGGCATCCCCATGTGCGCGACGATCAGCCGCAGCCGGGGGTGACGCGCCAGCAGCCGCCCGATCGGCTCGGGCCCGGTGTACGCGCCGGGCGCGGGCCCCGACCCGCAGTGCATCACCACCGGAATCCCGGCCTCCGCGAGCATCCCCCACACCGGATCCAGCAACGGGTCGTTGGCGTCGTACGCCCCCACCTGGAGGTGCGACTTGAACACCCGGGCCCCCGCCTCGACGGCCTCCTTCACGTACACCTCCACGCCCTCCTCCGGGAAGAGGGTCGCCGTGTGCAGGCAGTCGGGGGTCCGGGCGGCGAAGTCGGCGGCCCAGCCGTTCAGCCAGCGGGCCATGCCGGGCTTGTGCGGGTAGAGCATGGACGTGAAGCGGAGCACCCCGAACGACCGCAGCAGCTCAAGCCGCCGCTCCTCCTCGTAGCGGTAGGTGATCGGCCACTCCAGCCCCGTCAGCGGCCCGGCGGCGTCGAAGTAGGCCCACACCTTGCGCAGAACCTGCTCGGGCATGAAGTGGGTGTGCACGTCGATGATCCCGGGCAGCCCGAGCCGCTCCCAGAACCGCACCACGTCATCGCTTCCCGTTTCCATGCGCAGGCCCTTTCGCAGGTCGTTCAGAACAACCCACCCTGCACACCACCGCCGCCGATGTCGATGAGGGGGACACGTACATCGCTCGGCACCGCCACGGGCACAGGCGCAGGCGCAGGCGTACGCGCATGTTCAGGTGCAGGTGCGGGCCCAGGCGCAGGTGTATGTGCATGCTCAGGTGCAGACAGGGGTACGGCCGCGAGATCCCATCCGGTGATCAGCCGGGTGTCCAGCACGACCACACCCACGCCGTCCACCGCGAGATGCAGATCGGGCCCGGCCGCAGCGACGAGCCGCCCCGCGACGACACCCCCGTCGACCAGCTCCCGCACCGACCGGACGGGCGCGGGCGCACGGTCGAGACCGAAGATCCCGACCTGATCCACGACTTCGAGAGGCAACCGCTCCAACGACTCGGGCCAGCCGCGCCCTTCGAGGGCGGCCGCCCGACCGTACAGCTCGGCCACCGCCCCGGTCCGCTCCTCCGGCCCCGGCAACTGCCCCCGCACGGACCGCTTCCTGGCATAGGGGATCCGGTCGGGCACCCCGAGGGCCGCCCGCAGCACCTCCTCGGTGCGCCGGGCCGCCATCAGGGGTCCGCGCCCCAACCAGCTGAAGCCCACCGCCCCCTGCTCCCGCAGCCGGGCGGACCCGCGCTCCTCCCCGGTGATCCCGACCTTGACCATGCCGGGCCCGAACCACGCGAGGTACACGCGGTACGTCCGGGGGTCGTCCGCCATCGTGTCGGCGGCCACCGAGTGGGCCCGGTCCAGCCGCGCGCACTCGGCACATCGCCCCCCGGTCGAGCGCCCCGGCACGACGGCCCCCAGCGGGCACACGTTCCCCCGGGCGCCCACGCAGTGCCGCTCCCCGACGGCCCGGAACCCGAGGCCGGCCCCGTACGCGAGCACGCTCACCCGCCGGTCGCCGCCCCTGCTCCAGCCCAGCTCAGGCGTCTGCCCGGGCCACCGCACCCCGGAACACCACCACCCACCGGCCACCCGGGACCCCTCGCTCACCTCGGCACCAGACCGCCGGTCGGACCTGTCCCGCTCCCGGCTCCGGCGATGCTACGCGTACCCTCCGACACCCTCGATCCGCCGACGCATCGCGGCCATGCGCCGCACGAAGCGCCGGTTGAACCAGATCATCCACCCCATGAACGCCACCCCGAAGCCGAGCGCCCACAGCCCCGCCGGCACGTTCCCCGCGGCGAACCACAGGAACGGCATCCCGAGGAAGAGGATCCCCAGCAAGGGAAGGGCCCACCACCGGTTGCGCCGCAGCTTCTCCTCCCGTCGCCGGATCAGCCGGACCATGGCCGCCTGCTCGGCAGGGTCGTCGGGCAGCTCGCCGTTCTTCGCGATGCGCCGCTCCAGCTCCGGCACCCGCTCGGGCTCGGTGCCCACGGCCTTCGCGTCCCGCCGCCTGCGCCGCATGAGGAACCACGTCAGGAAACCGGCGTAGACGACTCCGCCGACCAGCGCCTCCGGCCACGCGGACCAGCCCCGGAACCCCAGCCGGACGGCGACCCCGATCACCAACACCATCAGCCCGACGGCCCACCACTGATCGCGCCAACGCCTTCTGTCCGCCTGCCCCTTCGCTCCCACCGTGCCCACCTCCGAACGGAGGGGCGCCCAGCACGCCCCGTAATACGTCGGCTACCCCGCCCCCGCCACGACCAACGGCCGCTCCCGCCTTCACTCCCCTCCCCGTTAGGATCCGGACCATGGCGCTGACCGGGAACCAGATGGACCAGTTCGAGGCTGCCATGCCCCGCCTCAAGGCCATCGGCTACCGCCTCCTCGGCTCGGCGAGCGATGCCGAGGACGCCGTGCAGGACACGTTCCTGCGCTGGCAGGCCGCCGACATCGACCGCATCGAGGTCCCCGAGGCCTGGCTGACGAAGGTCCTCACCAACGTCTGCCTCAACGAGCTCACCTCGGCCCGCGCACGCCGCGAGACGTACGTGGGCCAGTGGCTGCCGGAGCCGCTGCTCGCGGGGGACCCGATGCTCGGCCCGGCCGACACCGCCGAGCAGCGCGAGTCGGTCTCGTTCGCGGTCCTCGCGCTGATGGAGCGGCTGTCCCCCAACGAGCGGGTGGTGTACGTCCTGCGGGAGGCGTTCGGCTACCCGCACCGGAGGATCGCGGAGATCCTGGACATCACGGAGGCGTCCACCCAGCAGATCCTCCACCGCGCCAAGAAGCACATCGAGGCGGGCCGGCCCCGTACCGAGATCGACGAGGCGGCCGCCCGGCGCATCGTCGAGGAGTTCCTCACGGCGGCCACCAGCGGCCGGACCGAACCGCTGGTCCAGCTGCTCACGGCGGACGCCATCGCGATCGGCGACGGCGGCGGAAAGGTACCGGCCCGCGCGAAGGCGTTCGAGGGGGCCGTGGCCGTCGCGACGTTCATGCGGAGCCTGTTCACCCCCAACCAGGCCGCCCGCCGCCTCATCGGCGGCACCGCGGAGATCCACGTCTCGTCCGCCAACGGGCTGCCCGCCCTGGTGGTCCTGGTCGACGGCCGGGTCATCGGCGTGGTCTGCCTGGAGTACACGCCGGACGGCATCGCCGCGTTCCGCAGCCAGGTCAACCCCGACAAGCTCGAACGCGCGACGCGGCAGTGGACGGCGACGGACCACGGAACCCCACTCCTCATCATCCCCCAGCACATGTGACTCACATCACACACGTCACCTGTCAGGAATCGACGGCCTGCCCGGTTCAAGGGGCGAAACCGCGCGAGACAGGAGTGCAGGGACATGCAGAACATGCGGCAGACCATCCAGAAGCACCGCGTCGTCGTCATCGGAGCCGGATACACCGGGGCGACCGCCGCCGGACGCCTCGCCAGGCGGCTGCGCGACGAGGACGTCTCCATCACCCTCGTCAACGCCGAACCGGACTTCGTCGAGCGCGTCCGGATGCACCAGCTGGCGGTGGGCCAGCCCCTCCGCCCGCGCCCCTTCGACGAGATGTTCGCCGGTACGGGGGTTGAGCTGCGCCTCGGACAGGTGACGGGCGTCGACGTCGACCGCAGGACGGTGACCGTCACCGGCGCGGACGGGCCTTCGGACCTGGAGTACGACACCCTCCTCTACGCCCTCGGCAGCGCCTGGAACACCCAGGGCGTCCCCGGCACCACGGAGCACGCCCACGAGATCGCCGGCCGGGACGGGGCCCTGCGCCTGCGCGACCGCCTGGCCGCCCTCGCCCCCGGCAGCCCCGTGACCGTCATCGGCGGCGGCCTCACCGGCGTGGAGGCCGCGACGGAACTGGCCGAGACCCGCCCGGACCTCGATGTCTCCCTGATCGCCCGGGGCGGACTGGGCGACTGGCTCTCCCCCAAGGGCGCGCGTCATCTTCGGAAGGTCTTCACCGGTCTCCGTATCACCGCCCACGAACACACCACCGTCACCGCCGTACACGCCGACCGCGTCACCACCACCGAGGGCGACATCCCGGCAGCGGTCACCATCTGGACGACGGGCTTCGCGGTGCACCCGATCGCCCGGGCCACGACACTGGAGACCGGCGACACGGGCCAGATCACGGTCGACGCCACGATGCGTTCACTCTCCCACCCGGACGTGTACGCCATCGGCGACGCGGCCCTGGTCACCGGCCCCGGCGACAAGCCCCTGCGCATGTCGTGCGCCTCGGGCATCCCCACCGCCTGGCAGGCGGCCGACGCCATCGCGGCCCGCCTGACCGACAGCAAGCTCCCGACGATCTCGGCCCGCTACTTCAACCAGTGCATCTCGCTGGGCCGCAAGGAGGGCCTGATCCAGTACGTCACCGCCGACGACCGAGCCGTCAGCGCAGCCCTGACCGGCCGCCTGGCCGCCCTCTACAAGGAGTTGGTCTGCAAGGGCGCGGCCTGGGGCGTGGCGAACCCGACGATGGGCCTGCCGACCCGCCGGCGCCGGGTGACGGCGGAGCGGGCGCGGGCGGGCGTGGCGACCGAGACGGCCTAGCAACTGCTCCCCGGACAACGCGAGAGGCCCCCGGGATTTCTCCTGGGGGCCTCTGGCCTGCTGTGCACTCGGCAGGATTCGAACCTGCAACCTTCTGATCCGTAGCTCTAGCCGGATCGGTCAGTGACGGCCATACCGGCCCTTAGGAGGGTCAGGAGAGACGTTGGCGGGCGCGGGCAGTTGCGGTGGTTGCGGTACTCCGCTGCTGTACAGCAGCCCCAGCTACAGGTCGCCCATGCGGATGCACGTCACCCTGGGTATCGCTCGATCGTGGCCAGCGGATCAGACGGCGCAAGAATTTCCCCACCTCGTCAAGGCCCGCGCACGGCGCGGGCGCGCTCCCTCTGCGGCGCGGCCTGCCTCCTGTCTCCGCCCCGGCTGGCCGCGCCCGGCGGCGCGCTCGGCGGCTGCGGGCATGAAGTGGGGAGACACCCTCTGTGGCTGGGGCGGCCGGTTCCACGGCTTTAGGCGGCCACTTTGGGGCGAGCCTCTAAGATCTTGGCCCCAACGTCGTGCTTTGACGGGCAGGTCCACAGACTGCCCGACTCGCCGGAAGCTTACGGGGCCAAGATCACTCGCCCCAAAGCAGCTCCAGCCCAAGGCCGCTCCGCCGACCTGCATTGATGACGTGAGTGCAAAACTCATAAAAGGGCATGAAACGCCCAACGCTAGCGCGATCGCGGCGTCATCTCCGCGTCACATCGACCAGGTACTCGTATCCAATGGCTAAGCGATGCCAGACTGATCACATGCAGGACAACTACTTCTCGCTCACCCGCGTCCGGTTGCGGCACTACAGGAGCATTGCCACGGCCAACGTTGAGCTGGGTCGCCTCCTACTCCTCGTTGGACCTAACGGCTCGGGCAAGAGCAATTTCCTGGACGCCCTGCGTCTCGTGTCTGAGTCCCTGCAGACTTCCTTGGACCAAGCGCTGCGAACGCGCGGGGGAGTTTCCGAGGTGCGCCGACGCTCCACAGGCCATCCCACCCACTTCTCGATCGATCTGTCCTTCGAGTCTCCTGACTTTTCGGGCGAGTATGGCTTTGAGGTGGGCGCCGTAAAGGGTCTTGGGTATCGAATTTCCAAGGAGTACTGCACCGTTTGGAGTAAACCTCAAGGCGAAGATGGACCACTCCCTGAGCGCGCTCATTTCAGGGTTGAGAGTGGAAAACTGATTGAACACAGCGAGCCTGTGATGCCGCCAGCAAGCGAACAGCGTCTTTATCTGGTCTCCGCTGCGGGACTTGAGGCATTCCGTTCGGTATTTGACGGACTCGCTGGCATGAGCGTATTCAGCCTTAATCCTGACGTAATACGACAGCCGCAAACGCCGGATGCTGGAGATTTCCTCCACCGCGACGGAGCAAATATTGCCAGTGTGCTGCACCGCCTAGAGCGCAGCCAGCGCGGTCGGCAAGATAAGGCGCGAATTGAAAGCTATCTGCAGAACATCGTGCCGGGAATGCATGGGGTTTCGCGCTCCGAACTTGGGAACTGGGAAACGCTGGTTTTCAATCAAGACGTGCCGGGATCGAAGAATCCCTGGCGCTTTCAAGCTCAATCTGTTTCTGATGGCACCTTGCGTGCCCTAGGTGTTCTGGTTTCTCTATTTGCAGGTACGGGATCTACCCTCAGTACGGTCGGAATCGAAGAACCAGAAAGTGCGCTACACCCAGCAGCAGCTGGAGTTTTGCTTGATGCGCTGCGTGATGCAAGTGAGCGTCGCCAGGTGATCGTTACCAGTCACAGTCCTGACCTCCTGGACCGTGACGACTTCGACTTGTCGGAAATTCGTGCAGTTCGCTCCATCGCTGGAGAGACGCGGATCGGCGAGTTGGATGAAGCCGGGGCGCTGGCTCTTCGTGAGCACCTATACACACCGGGCGAGCTTCTTCGTAACGACCAACTTCTCCCCGGAGCCGCTTCATGAGCCAAGCCCCAATCCTGGCTCCGATTGTCGAAGGCCACGGTGAAGTCCACGCCGTGCGGCAGCTGATCAGCTTGATTGGAGAGAAGCACGGCGTTTGGATTGAAGTGGCCCAACCATTCAGGCTCGACTCGGGAAAGATGAGGAAGCCGGAGGAGCTGGGAAAGGCCATCCGCCTCCAAGAGGCAAGAGTTAGGGCCCGGAAGGGTGGAGTTCTTATTTTGCGCGACGGCGATGATAGCGATATCCGTTGCCCAGTCCATTTGGCTTCCCTCATAGCTCCAGACGCTGGAGTATTTGCAGTGCCGGTGGAGGTGGTAATCGCTTATCACGAGTATGAAACGTGGTTCCTTGCATCCATGGAAACTCTCCGAGAGCACCCATCTATCCGGAATGATGCCACTACTCCGCCAGACCCTGAGAAGAAAAGAAGCGCTAAGGGTCAGCTTGAGTCTATGATGAATGAGTCATACAAAGAGACCTTGCATCAGGCGAAATTCTCATCGCTGATTGACTTGGTCGCGGCATCTGAAAAGAGCCGCTCGTTTCGGAGAATGGTCCATGCTGTCGAGAAACTAAGCGGATTGGCACCATAGGGACCGCACTTGAGACCAGTCGCTCGGCTCAGACGGCGTGGCGAGGGGGTGGGGTTCAGAGCGGGACGTGACGGCCCCAGACCGTCCCTCGGCCGTCCGAGGCCGCTCAACAGTGGTCGACAGCGACAGGCCCCCAGAGCGACGACCCCAGGCCGCCGCCCATCTAACTGCGACACTGGCACAGCAACGCGTAAGCCCGGAGAGCTGAGCTGACGTTCACTCATCGCGCTGGGAGCCGCACCAGGTGCGTGTCTAACTGCGTGACAACACCGACGAACAACGGCGGACGGGCGCCAACGCCAGCAAACCATCGGCGCAGGTGGGCGGCACGCCCTCCCAGGGCAGGATCTGTATCGAAGTTGCTTCGGGACGAAGCGGTCTCGGCCAAGCAGGGAGTCTGTGGGCCATACGTGGGCCAGCGCTCCTGGTGTTCCCAGGGCTTTACACATCGGTGCAGATCAGAGGGCGGCGTTCCCTGAACTCGGGACGGTCTTGAAAACCGTCGTGGCAGCGATGTCACCGCGGGTTCAAATCCGACACCCACCGCAGGCGAGAGGCCCCTGACCAGTACATATGGTCGGGGGCCTCTGCCATGCCCGTTCCCCGCCGGGCACCGCTGTTCCCCCTGGTTTCCCGCTCTGTCGGGCACGCAAGGTGCACGCGGCGGGGGGCACGGCTTTGGAGCTGCCGGGGCTGCTCGTCAGCGATTGAGCTTCTTCGAGTTGGCCACCGATCGGGTGATGGGCCGTGGGGCGCAACGGACGAGGCCCCCGGGCTGTTGATCGAGATGTCTGACGTCTCGACAAC